>NZ_JBFBHH010000002.1:0-795482 GCF_040685155.1 Microbacterium sp. NPDC089188
GGGGGACCCTGTGGGAGAGTAGGACACCGCCGGACTTCCTTTAACGAAATGGCCACCCAACGCTGGGTGGCCATTTCGCATTTACGGGCACATTCTCCCGGGGAGGACGATCATGTCGACCGACGATTCCAGCGAGCGCAGGAGTAACGACGGGCGCTCGAGCGACCGTGGATTCGACCGTGGTCGGTCTGCGCGCGGCGACGGTTCGCCGTCTCGCGGAGAGCGGCCTCCCCGCCGTGACGGCGATAGCGCCGGACGTCCTCGGCGCGACGGCGACCGTCCGTTCCGTCGTGACGGCGATCGACCCGTCCGCCGAGATGGCGAGTCGCGTCCGTTCCGTCGTGACGGCGAGCGTCCCGTGCGTCGTGACGGCGACCGAC
The DNA here is from genome assembly GCF_040685155.1 of Microbacterium sp. NPDC089188. Lineage (NCBI taxonomy): Bacteria > Bacillati > Actinomycetota > Actinomycetes > Micrococcales > Microbacteriaceae > Microbacterium > Microbacterium sp. NPDC089188. The sequence goes on from NZ_JBFBHH010000002.1 coordinate 381, forward strand.
CTGTCCGTCGTGACGGGGAGGCGCGTCCGTACCGGAACGACGGTGACCGCCCGTTCCGGCGTGACGGCGACCGTCCTGTGCGTCGTGACGGCGACCGACCTGTGCGTCGTGACGGGGAGGCGCGTCCGTACCGGAACGACGGTGACCGCCCGTTCCGTCGTGACGGCGACCGTCCTGTGCGTCGTGACGGCGACCGACCTGTGCGTCGTGACGGCGACCGTCCCGTGCGTCGTGATGGCGACCGTCCTGTCCGTCGTGACGGCGACCGTCCTGTCCGTCGTGACGGCGACCGTCCTGTCCGTCGTGACGGCGACCGACCTGTCCATCGTGACGGGGAGGCGCGTCCGTACCGGAACGACGGTGACCGTCCGTTCCGTCGTGACGGCGACCGTCCCGCGCGTCGTGACGGCGACCGTCCCGCGCGTCGTGACGGCGGTGAGCGTGGCTTCGGCGGCGGCGATCGGCGTCCGTCGCGCGACAGCCGCCCCGGCGCGGGAGCGCCCCGCCGCTTCGACCGGGACGATGCGCGCGCGACCCGCCCGCCGCAGGACCGGCGCGAACGTGGCCCCGAGCTGCCCGACGACATCACGGCCTTCGACCTGCCCGGCGCGGCGCGCAACGAGCTCAAGACCCTGAGCAAGGACAACGCCGACAACGTCGCCCGGCATCTGGCGATGGCGGCCCGCCTCATCGACGAGGACCCCGCGCTCGCCCACCAGCACGCCCTCGCCGCTTCGCGCAGCGCGGGTCGCGTGGGCGTCGTCCGGGAGACCGTCGCGATCACCGCCTACGCGGTGGGCGACTTCGCGCTCGCCCTGCGCGAGCTGCGCACGCACCGCCGCATCACGGGCTCCGACGAGCAGCTGCCGCTGATCGTCGACAGCGAACGCGGCGTCGGTCGTGCCGACCGCGCACTCGAGGAAGGCCGGGCGGTCGACCGTTCGACTCTGTCGGTGCCCGTGCGCGTCCAGCTGGCGATCGCCATGTCGGGTGCCCGCCTCGACCTCGGGCAGACGGATCGTGCCCTGCAGGAGCTGGAGATCCCCGAGGCCGATCCCGACCGCGCGTTCGAATGGAGCCCCGCTCTCTTCTCCGCGCGTGCGGCCGTCCTCGAGGAGTTGGGGCGCGACGCGGAGGCCGCGGAGTGGCAACGGCGCGCGGACATCGCCGCAGAGGCGCTGGACGCCGCTGCCGGAGTGGCCGATCGCGAGGTCATCGTCGTCGAGGAGATCGACCTGATCGATGACGACGGCGGAGTGGACGTGGCATCCGGTGTCATTCCCGTCGACGACGTCGACGACGACGACGCCTCGGAGGCGTCCGATGACACGGCCGGCGCCGAGCCCGACGAGCACTCCGCTGCGACGGACCCGGGCTCTGCCACCTCCGACGAGGAAGCATCCGCGTCGGACGAGGACGTCGTCCCGGATGACGAGGGGACCGCGTCGGACGACGAGGCCGAGGGGTCGCGATGATCTTCCGCCGCGCGGCCGCGCAGCCCACCCCGTTGGACGGGGTGGACGTCGTGCTCTCCGACCTCGACGGCGTGGTCTACGCGGGCCCGGGTGCACTCCCGCACGCGGTCGACAGCCTCAACCGCGCCCAGGCCGCGGGGCTCCGTCTCGGGTACATCACGAACAACGCTTCGCGCACCGACGCGTCGGTGGCGGAGCACCTGAGTTCGCTCGGGTTGAGCGTCGCGGCCGAGGACGTGACCACGAGCCCGCAGGCCGCGATGCGGCTGATGAAGGACCTCGTCCCGGCGGGCTCGACGCTCCTCGTCATCGGCGGGGAGGGACTCGTCGTCGAGGTGGAGAAGGCGGGCTTCGTCGTCACCCGCAGCGCCGACGATTCCCCGGCCGCGGTCGTGCAGGGCTTCGCGCCCGAGGTGGGGTGGAAGCACCTCGCCGAGGCCGCCTACGCGCTGGCGACGCCGGTGGAAGAGGGCGGCATCCCCTGGGTGGCCACGAACACCGACTGGACCATTCCTCAGGCGCGGGGCATCGCCCCGGGCAACGGCACGCTCGTGTCGGCCGTCCACACGGCGGTGGGGCGCCTGGCGACCATCGCCGGCAAGCCGGAACGCCCCATCTTCGACGAAGCCGTGGCCCGCACGGGCGCGACGTCGCCGCTGTTCATCGGCGACCGTCTCGACACGGACATCCAGGGCGCGCGCGTCGCCGAGATGCCCTCGGTCCTCGTGCTGACCGGCATCGACCGGCCCAAGCAGGTGCTGGCGGCACCGCCCTCCCAGCGCCCTGATTACATCGTCGAAGACCTGCGTCAGCTGTTCGAGCCGTACCCGGCCACCGTCGTCAAGGGTGACCGCACGCGGGTCGGCGACGCGGTCGTCGAGATCGACGGCGTCGACCTGCGCATCGTGTCGACCGGCGACCGTCAGATCGACCTCCTGCGCGCGGGAGCAGCCGCCATCTGGAACTCGGGCCGGGCTATCTTCGGGTTCCGCGTGCCGGAGCAGCTGTACGCGGACCCGTTCCGGGTGCGCTGACGTCGGTAGCATGGCATCCATGTCGGACGATGCCGCCCCGGATGCCCCGACCGATCTGATCGATCGGCTGCGCCTCATCGAGGAGCAGCCGCTGGACGTGCGCGCGGACGCCTACGCCGCCGTGCACGACGAACTGGCGCAGCGCCTCGCGTCGGCCCCCACCGACTCGTCGGCCGCGTCGCGCCCGTGACGACCCGCCTCGATGCGGCACTCGCCGCCCGCGGACTCGCCCGTTCGCGCTCGCACGCGGCGCAGCTCATCGCCTCGGGCGTCGTGAGCGTCGACGGGCGGCCGGTGGTCAAGCCGTCGACGCCGGTCGTGGACGACAACGAGATCTCCGTCGCCGGCGCCGACCATTACGTCAGCCGCGCGGCGCACAAGCTGATCGCGGGACTCGACGCCTTCCCGATCGAGGTGGAGGGGCGCACCGCCCTGGACCTCGGGGCATCGACGGGCGGGTTCACGCAGGTGCTGCGCGAGCGCGGTGCCCGACCGGTCATGGCGGTCGATGTCGGCCACGGGCAGTTGTCCACCGTTCTGGCCGGCGACCCCGACGTCGTGTCGGTCGAGGGGTATAACGTGCGGTTCATGACCGCCGACTCCCTTGCCGCCGCGACGGGAGTCGACGAGCGCCCGCGCGTGGTGACCGGCGATCTGTCGTTCATCTCCCTGCACCACGTGCTCCCGGCCGTCGCGGACACCGCGGCCCCCGACGCCGACGTGGTCCTGTTGATCAAACCGCAGTTCGAAGTGGGTCGCACGGCGGTGAAGGGCGGGCTGGTCACCGACCCCGCCCTGCGCTCCGACGCGGTGCACGGCGTGCTGTGGGCGGCGTGGGACACGGGACTGCGCACGGCCGGCCTGATCGCGTCGCCCCTCGTCGGAACGCACGGCAACCAGGAGTATGTCGCGTGGTTCTCGGCCGTCCGGGGCGGTGACCCCTCAGAATGGGAGAGCACCGTGACCGAACTGACCGGAAGCCGATGACCCCCAGCGATCGCCGAATCCTCCTCGTCGTGCACGCCCGTCGTGACGACACCGTCCAAGCCGCCGAACGCATCCTCACCGCCGTGCGCGCGGCGGGGGCGACCCCCGTCGTCTCGGCGGAGGACCGACCCGAACTGGCCGAGCGGCTCTCGCTCGAGGGCGTCGAGACTCTCGGCGTCGACGTCGACATCGCCGACGTGGAACTCGCGATCGTCCTCGGCGGCGACGGCACCATCTTGCGCGCCGCCGAGACCGTGCGCGGAGGGCGGGCGCCCATCCTCGGCATCAACATGGGGCACGTCGGGTTCCTCGCCGAGATCGAGCGCGACGACATGGACGACGCCGTCCGCCGCGTGATCGCGCGGGACTACACCGTCGAGGAACGTCTCGCCCTCGCCGTGCGGGTGCTGGATGCCGACGACAGCGTCATCTTCGAGACCTGGGCACTGAACGAGGCCACTGTCGAGAAGGCCAGCCGGGAGCGCATGCTCGAGGTGGTCATGGAGGTCGACGGCCGACCGCTGTCGTCATTCGGATGCGACGGGGTCGTCGTCGCGTCGCCCACCGGATCGACCGCGTACAACTTCTCGGCCGGGGGGCCGGTCATCTGGCCCACCGTCGAAGCCATCGCCGTGGTGCCGCTGTCAGCGCACGCGCTCTTCGCTCGCCCCCTCGTGGTGAGCCCAGACGCCACGGTCGCCGTCGAGGTGCTCGAGCGCACGAGCGGAAGCGGCATCCTGTGGTGCGACGGTCGTCGCTCTCACGAGCTGCCGCCCGGGGCGCGAGTCGTCGTGCGGCGATCGTCGCGGCCGGTGCGTCTCGCCCGCCTGCACCCGGCGGCCTTCACGGATCGACTGGTCCGCAAGTTCCGCCTTCCCGTCACCGGGTGGCGCGGCGCCACCGGAGGTGCGGCGTGATCGAGGAGATGCGGCTCAAAGACCTCGGCGTGATCGCCGACGCGACCCTGCCCATCGGGCGTGGGTTCACGGCGATCACGGGGGAGACCGGCGCGGGCAAGACGATGGTGGTCACGGGTCTCGGACTGCTGCTGGGGCAGCGGGCGGACTCGGGCGCGGTGCGCTCGGGCGCCGCTCAGGCCGCGGTCGAGGGCGTGTGGCTCGTACCGGAGGACGGCCCCGTGGCCGCTCGCGTGCGCGAGGCGGGCGGCGACGTCGAGCCGGTCGGCGAGGGGGCGGCGGAGCTGTACCTCGGGCGCACCGTGTCGAGCGAGGGCCGGGGTCGCGCCACCGTGGGCGGCCGGACCGCTCCCGCGGGAGTGCTCGCCGACCTCGCCGACGATCTCGTCGTGGTGCACGGGCAATCCGACCAGTTGCGGCTGCGGTCGGCCTCGGCGCAGCGCGATGCGCTCGACCGCTTCGGCGGAGACACCGTGACCGCGGCCCGGACGGCCTATCGCGCCGCGTGGGACGCCTGGCGCACCCTCGACGCCGAGCTGTCGGCGCTGACCGGCGACCGCGATGACCGGGCTCGCGAAGCCGAGCAGCTGCGTGCCGCGATTGCGGAGATCGAGGCGGCCGCTCCTCTCCCCGGCGAGGAGGACGAGCTCGCGCGCCGCGCCGAGCGCCTCGCGAACGCCGAGGAACTGCGCGTCGCCGCGGTGACCGCGCACGCGGCGCTGTCGAACGAGGACGGCGCGCCCGACGTCGTGTCACTCCTGGCGGAGGCCCGTCGCGCCCTCGAACGCATCTCCGGAAGCGACGCCGCCCTGGCGGCGATCGGCGAGCAGGTCGCCGATCTGGGGTACCGCGCGACCGATGCCTCCGTCGCGCTGTCGGGCTATCTCGCCGACCTCGACGAGTCCGGTCCCCACGAGCTCGCGGCGGTCGACGAGCGCCGCGGCGTGCTCGCGGCGCTGGCGCGCACCCACGGCTCCGTGGACGCCGCGATCGAGCTTCTGGCGACGGGATCGGCCCGCCTCGTCGAACTGGACGACGACGGCGATCGCGTCGAGCGTCTCACCGCTCAGCGCGACGCCGCCGCCTGCGAACTCGACGCGGCCGCCGACGCCCTGACCGCGGCCCGCCGGGACGCGGCGGAGCGGCTCGGTGCGGCGGTGACCGAGGAGCTGCACGCCCTCGCCCTTCCCGATGCGCGCTTGACCGTCGACGTGGCTGCCGCCGCACCCGCGGCGCACGGCCGCGACGACGTCTCGATCCTCCTCGCTCCGCACCCCGGAGCCGACCCGCGGCCGGTGTCGCGCGGGGCGTCGGGAGGAGAGCTCAGCCGTGTGATGCTCGCCATCGAGGTGGTCATCGCCGGCGTCGACCCGGTGCCGACGTTCGTCTTCGACGAAGTGGATGCCGGGATCGGCGGCGCCGCGGCCATCGAGGTCGGACGACGTCTGGCGCGCCTGGCCGAATCCTCGCAGGTGATCGCGGTCACGCACCTCGCGCAGGTCGCCGCGTTCGCGGGCAACCACCTCACCGTCGTCAAGGGGAACGACGGCGCGGTCACGGCATCCAGCGTCCGTCGGCTCGACGGAGCGGAGCGCGAAGCGGAGATGGCGCGGCTGCTGTCGGGACTCTCCGACTCGGATGCCGCTCTGACGCACGCGCGGGAACTGCTCGAGACCGGCCGGACGCGCTGATCCGAGTGCTTCGACCCCCGATCGACACGCGGGCGTGACGTGGATGTCGGAAGGGGCTGCCAGACTCTGAGGCGAACCCCCACACCCGACTGATAGGATCGAAGCCCGTGATGCAGACTTCGGACGCGGGACATTCAGACAGCACGACCTTCACGACGAAGCACATCTTCGTGACCGGAGGGGTCGTCTCCTCCCTGGGTAAAGGCCTGACGGCGGCAAGCCTCGGCAACCTCCTCACGGCCCGCGGACTCCGCGTGGTCATGCAGAAGCTCGATCCTTATCTCAACGTGGATCCGGGCACCATGAACCCGTTCCAGCACGGCGAGGTCTTCGTGACCGACGACGGCGCGGAGACCGATCTCGACATCGGCCACTACGAGCGTTTCCTCGACATCGAGCTCAGCCAGGCGGCCAACGTCACGACGGGCCAGATCTACTCGCAGGTCATCGCGCGCGAGCGTCGCGGCGAGTACCTCGGCGACACCGTGCAGGTCATCCCGCACATCACCGACGAGATCAAGCGCCGCATGCGCCTGCAGGCGAGCGAGAGCCCGCAGCCCGACGTCATCATCACCGAGATCGGCGGCACGGTCGGCGACATCGAGTCGCAGCCGTTCATCGAGTCGGCGCGGCAGATCCGTCACGAGCTCGGTCGCAAGAACGTCTTCTTCGTGCACGTCTCGCTCGTTCCCTTCATGGGCGCCTCGGGCGAGCAGAAGACCAAGCCGACGCAGCACTCCGTCGCGACCCTGCGCTCCATCGGCATCCAGCCCGACGCCCTCGTGCTGCGCAGCGACCGACCCGTCACCGAGTCGAACAAGCGCAAGATCGCACTCATGTGCGACGTCGACGAGGACGCGGTCGTCAACGCCATCGATGTGCCGAGCATCTACGACATCCCGTCGATGATGCACGACCAGGGTCTCGACGCGTACATCGTCGACGCTCTCGAGATCTCCAAGGCCGCCGACGTGGACTGGTCGCGCTGGAACCGCGTGCTGCAGGCGGTGCACAACCCCAAGCACGAGGTCACGATCGGTCTCGTCGGGAAGTACATCGACCTCCCCGACGCGTACCTGTCGGTCACCGAGGCCATCAAGGCCGGTGGCTTCGGGCAGGAGACCCACGTCAAGATCACGTGGATCCCGTCCGACCTGTGCGAGACGCCCGAGGGGGCGGCCAAGGCCCTCGGAGCCGTCGACGGCATCATCGTGCCGGGCGGGTTCGGCATCCGCGGCATCGAGGGCAAGCTCGGTGCGCTGCGCTTCGCTCGCGAGCAGGGCATCCCCACTCTCGGCATCTGCCTCGGCCTGCAATGCATGGTCATCGAGTACGCGCGTACCGTCGCCGGTCTCGAGGGCGCGTCGTCGAGCGAATTCGATCCCGACACCGCTCACCCCGTCGTGGCGACGATGGCCGAGCAGGTCGACATCCTCCAGAGCGGCGACCTGGGCGGCACGATGCGTCTGGGGCTGTACCCGGCCGCCCTCGCGGAGGGCTCGCTCGCCGCGGAGGTCTACGGAGCGAACAGCATCTCGGAGCGCCACCGCCACCGCTACGAGGTCAACAACGCCTACCGTCAGCAGCTCAGCGACGCGGGCCTGGTGTTCTCGGGACTCAACCCCGACCTCGACCTCGTGGAGTTCGTCGAGCTTCCGCGCGACGTGCACCCGTACTACATCGCCACGCAGGCGCATCCCGAGCTGCGCTCGCGTCCGACCGAGCCGCACCCGCTGTTCCGCGGGCTCGTCGGCGCGGCCCTCGAGCGTCACCGCTCGAGCGAACTGTTCGACGTCGAGGAGGACTGACGTGGAGCAGCTGCGCGACGAGCCGGTCGACCTCGAGGTCGTCTCGACCGAGGTGGTCTACGAGGGTGCCGTATGGGACGTCCGCAGCGACACCGTGCGCTACGGCGACGGGGAGATGACCCGCCAGTACGTCGAGCACCCGGGGGCCGCGGCCGTCGTGGCGATCGACGACGAGGGACGGGTCGTGCTCATCCAGCAGTACCGCCACCCCATCAAGGAGCGCGACTGGGAGATCCCGGCTGGCCTGCTCGATGTGGCGGGCGAGCCGCCGATCGAGACCGCGAAGCGCGAGCTGACCGAGGAGGTCGACCTCGAAGCCGACCGCTGGCAGCACCTGTTGTCGATGCACACCACGCCCGGGGGCAATGACGAGGTCGTGCATCTCTTCCTCGCGCGCGGCCTGCGCACGGTCGAGACCGACTACGAGCGCGAGCACGAGGAGTCCGACATGCGGGTGGAGCGCGTGCCGCTCGCCGACGTGATCGACGGGGTCATCGGCGGGCGCCTGCGCAACGGCATCCTGGCCGCGGGGGCGCTCGCCGCCGCCGAGGTCCTCCGCCGCGAGGCCGCGTCGGCCTGACGTGGAGCTCGAGCGCGCCGTCGAGACGTATCTGCGTCACATCGCGCTCGAGCGGGGCCTGTCGGATCACACCGTCGCCGCGTACCGCCGCGATCTGGACGTGTACGTGGAGTGGCTCCGCGCACGCGGGATCGTCGACGTCGACGCGGTGACGCCGGAACGGGTCTCCGACTTCGGCGCGGAGCGCGCCTCGGCCGAGCCTCCTCCCGCGGCATCGTCCCTGGCGCGGATGCAGTCGTCCGTGCGGGGACTCCACCGCTTCCTCGTGCGCGAGGGGCGGTCCGAGGCCGATCCCAGCGGACGCCTGCGGCCGCCGAAGGCGCCCCGGCGTCTGCCGAAGGCACTGACGATCCAGCAGGTCGACGCCCTGCTGGATGCCGCGGGACCGGTGCCCGGATCCGCGGACGCCACGGCCGCGGACCCCGCTGCGGTGCGCGATCGGGCGCTGCTCGAACTGCTCTACGCGACGGGAGCCCGCGTGTCGGAGATCGTCCACCTCGACGTCGACGACGTCGCTCAGGGGGACCTGCTGCGCGTGCGGGGCAAGGGCGACAAGGAGCGCATCGTGCCGGTCGGCTCGTACGCCCGGGCTGCCCTCGATGCCTACCTGACGCGCGTGCGACCCGCCCTCGCCGCGAAGGGGCGCGCGACGCCGCGCCTCTTCCTCGGCGTGCGCGGCGCCCCGCTGTCGCGTCAGAGCGCTTGGCTGATCATCCAGGCCGCGGCCGACGGCGCGGGGCTCACCGCCCACGTCTCACCGCACACCCTGCGGCACTCGTTCGCGACGCATCTGCTGCAGGGCGGCGCCGACGTGCGGGTCGTGCAGGAGCTGTTGGGCCACGCCTCGGTCGCGACGACCCAGATCTACACGCACGTCTCGGTCGACGCGCTGCGCGACGTGTACGCGACCTCTCATCCGCGGGCGCGGTGAGGCGCGGGACGCGCCGGTCGTGCCGGCGGTGCGCACCGCGGTCGTCGCCAGGGCCCTCCCGGTCGCCGGTCTCGGCATCCTGGGGCTCATCGTCGTCGTGGTCGAGCGACGTGACCGACGCGGAGCGCCGGCGGGGCCTTCGGCCCACCGGTGACGGCGCAGTGCGTGGCGGCCGGCCTGGGAGGATAGGGGGATGACCGCCACCCTCGTCGCCCAGAACCTCGCCGGGGGATACGGCCACCGCACGCTCTTCGAGGGCGTCGACCTCACGGTCGCGCCCGGCGACGTGGTCGGGCTCGTCGGGGCCAACGGGGCCGGCAAGTCGACCCTGCTGCGGCTGCTCGCCGGGGCCGACGAGCCCCTCGCCGGAACCGTCAGCCTCGCGCCCGCCGATGCGTTCGTCGGGTGGCTGCCGCAGGAGCACGAGCGCGTCGCGGGTGAGACGGTCGCGCAGTACATCGCTCGTCGCACCGGGTGCGCGGAGGCGACCCGCGAAATGGATGCCACGGCGGCGGCCCTCGGCGACCCCACGGCCGTGGGCGCTGACGACGCCTACGCCACGGCCCTCGAGCGGTGGCTCGCGAGCGGCGCCGCCGACCTCGACGAGCGGATGCCGCAGGTTCTGGCCGACCTCGGGCTGGAGGTGGGACCGGATGCCGGGATGACCGGGCTCTCCGGGGGTCAGGCGGCGCGCGTGGGGCTCGCGGCGCTGCTGCTGTCGCGCTTCGACATCGCGCTCCTCGACGAGCCCACGAACGACCTCGACCTCGACGGCCTCGAGCGGCTCGAAGACTTCGTGCGGGGCCTGCGCGGCGGCGTGGTGCTGGTCAGCCATGACCGCGAGTTCCTCGCCAGATCGGTGACTCGGGTGCTCGAGCTCGACCTGGCGCAGAACACGCACCGCGTCTACGGCGGAGGGTACGACGCCTACCTCGAGGAGCGCGCGACGCTGCGGCGACAGGCGCGGGAGAAGTACGAGGAGTACGCCGAGACGAAGGCCGATCTCGTTTCTCGAGCCCGGACGCAGCGCGAGTGGTCGAGCCAGGGCGTGCGCAACGCGATGAAGAAGTCACCCGACAACGACAAGATCCGCCGCAAGGCCGCTACCGAGTCGAGTGAGAAGCAGGCGCAGAAGGTGCGGCAGATGGAGAGCCGCATCGCGCGACTCGACGAGGTCGAGGAGCCCCGTAAGGAGTGGCAGCTCGAATTCACGATCGGGTCGGCCCCGCGGTCGAGCTCGGTCGTGTCGACGCTCTCCGGGGCCGTGTTCCGACAGGGCGACTTCACCCTCGGACCCGTCTCGGTCCAGATCAACGCCGGCGAGCGCATCGGCATCACCGGGCCGAACGGTGCCGGGAAGTCGACGCTGCTGCGCGGCATCCTGGGTCGACAGTCGCCCGACGAGGGCACGGCGTCGCTCGGGACGAGCGTCGCGATCGGCGAGATCGACCAGGCGCGGTCGCTGCTGGTGGGGGAGCGGCCGCTCGCGGAGACGTTCGAAGCGCTCGTGCCGGAGCTGAACGCCGGGGAGGTCCGCACTCTGCTGGCGAAGTTCGGCCTCAAGGCCGATCACGTCACCCGGCCGGTCGACGGTCTGTCGCCGGGGGAGCGGACGCGCGCGGGGCTCGCGCTGCTGCAGGCGCGCGGGGTCAACGTGCTCGTGCTCGACGAGCCGACGAACCACCTCGACCTTCCCGCGATCGAGCAGTTGGAGCAGGCGTTGGGCTCGTACACCGGGACGCTGCTGCTGGTCACCCACGACCGGCGCATGCTCGCGGCCGTCGAGACCGATCGTCGCTGGCACGTGGAGGCCGGGCGGGTCTCGGAGCTCTAGATCCGGTCGCCAGGGGCCCGCCGTTCGTCGAGCTGCAAGGCCGCTGTCCTCCCGCCCGTGACGAGGAATGCCGTGTGAGCAGTGTTCCTGGGTGCAGGCAGCGGTGAGCGTCGGGTCGACCCGAAGATCGATCAGCCGCGGAAGGGGCGAAGGAGGGGTCCGCGGGTCAGCGGCCCTGGCGCTTCTTGTAGGGCTTGGGCTGACCCTTCACGATCGGCGCGCGACCCTTGCCCTTGTTGGCCTTGGCCTTGCCACCGCCGGGAGCCTTCTGCTTCGGCGCGGGCGGAGGCGCATCGGCGATGCGCCGGTGGGCCTCTTCGAGCAGCAGGGCGCCCGCGGGGAGCAGGCGCGTGGGCGCCGTGCGTTGCACCAGCGGCTGGCCCACCTCCTCCTCGAGCTTGTCGAGCGTCGTGTAGAGCGAGGCGAGGGGGATGCCGAGCTTGTCGGCCGCGCGCGGGAAGTGCAGCTCCTCGGCGAGGGCGGCGAACCGGACGAGGTGCTCGAGCTTCATGGCATCCATTCTCCCGTGCGGAGCCACGTGGTGGTGAGTGTCCAGGACACGCCGCGTCGCGAGGGGTGCGTACGGCGTGTCCTGGACACTCGGCAAGGAGGGGTCAGGCGGCGGCGGATGCCAGGAACCGGTCGGCGGTGCGCAGGGACAGCGCCATGATCGTCAGGGCGGGGTTCGCGGCGATCGCCGAAGGGAAGACGGAGTTGTCGCAGATCCACAGGTTGGGGATCTCGTGGGAGCGGCCGTCGGCATCCACCACGCCGTCCGAGGGATCGCTCGACATGCGGCACGTGCCGATCGTGTGGGCCGTCCGGGCCAGCACCATCGTCTCGCGCGCGCCGGCGGCCTCCATCACCCGCAACATGAACGCCGTCGCGTGCTTGTCGATCGCCTTCTCGTTCTCTCCGGCGGTGAAACTCACGCGCGCCCGCGGGATGCCGAATTCGTCGGTCTCGTCGCTCAGCACCAACCGGTTGTCGTCGGCCGGCAGGCAGTCGGCGTTGATGCCGATGCCCGCCATGAAGCGCGCCTGCTCGAGCCGCTGCATGAGCTCGGGACCCCACAGGCCCCCGCCGCGCACGAGCGTCGTCGAGAAGGTCACGGGCATGACACCGAGGCTCTGGACGAGGTAGCCGCCCGCGAAATCCGCGTCCGCCGGGCGCATCATGTCTTCGGAGATGAGTGACGACGGATAGCCGCGGTGTCCGCGCACCGGCTCGTCGAAGCGTCCCCACACCTGGGTCGCGCCGTGCGCGAGGAAGTTGCGGCCCACCTGACCGTTGTCGTTGGCCAGTCCCGTGTGCAGCAGCAGACGCGGGGTCTCGACCCCGCCGCCCGCGAGCACGAGCGCCCGGCAGCGCTGACGGCGATCCACGCCGTCCTTGCGGTACACGACCGCGGAGACGTGGCCGCGGTCGTCGAGCTCGATGCCGTGCACCATCGACTCGCTGCGGATCTCGGCGCCGGCCGCGACCGCCGCCGGCAGGTAGGTGTTCGCGGTGGAGGCTTTGGCATCCACCCGGCATCCCTGATGGCACTCTCCGCAGTTGACGCAGGCGCTGCGCTCGCCGTGGTGGTCCTGCAGGCGTGCACGCGTGAGCACCGCGGCGGGGGCATCGGCCCACCGCACGCCCAGGGCGTCGCAGCCCTTGGCCACGAGGTTCGCGGGCGCGTTGCGCTTGGCGGGGGCGTAGGCGTAGGTGCGGCCGGGGTCCCACGGGTAGGGACTCGGGCCCGAGACGCCGATGTCGCCCTCGACGCGCTCGACGTACGACAACAGTTCGTCGGGGTCGACCGGCCAGTCGCGGCCCACGCCCGACTCCGTGCGGAGGGCGAGATCACGGCGGTCGGGACGCGGCGTGAAGGCGCCCCAGTGCAGCATCGAGCCGCCGACGCCGCGACCGCTGTTGTTCGGTCCGAACGCCGTGGGGTCGTCGCCGCCGCTCAGGCGTTCCGACATCCAGTTGATCTCGACCGCTTCGGTCTCGTCGGGGGTCAGGTCGTCGAGCGCGAAGTGGCGCCCGGCCTCCAGGGCGACGACGCTGAGCCCCTTGCGGGCCAGTTCGGCCGTGAGGGGCGCACCACCGGCGCCGGTCCCGACGACGACGACGTCGACCGTCTCGTCATCGGCGAACGTGCGCATGGCTTCGAGGTTCATGCGGCGTCTCCCGTCGCGATCGTGCCGCCGACTCCGGACGGCTCCCAGTCTTCTCGGCGTCCCAACCGCAGCTCCACGTAGCCGCGGATGGGCGAGCCGCCGGTGGCGAACCCGTCGTACCCGACGCGCGCCATGCTCGCGGGGTGCGCGAGCCACTGACGGACGAGGTCGTTGCGCACATCCTCGAGCCACACCTTCAGGCGCGCCGCGTCGAACGGACCCTCGGCGGTGCTCTCGCCGTCGATCGCGGCGCGCAGGATGCTCTCGCGATCGACGGGGTCCGTCGGCCAGACGGCGGCGAGCGTGTCGAGTCCGGCGCGGTACGCCTCGGGGTCGGGCGGCAGGTCGGCGTTTCGCCATCCGTCCCCCTCTCCGCGCGCCAACTGTGCGTCGACGCGGGCCGCGATGTCGATCGCGAGGCCATCCTGCGGGACCACGAGGTCGGCGATCTCGCGCAGAAGAGTCAACTGCGCCAGGTCGAGCACCGCGGGCGCGTAGCCGCGGTCGTCGGGCAGTGCCCGGCGGGCCAGGATGCCGCGTACTCGGTCATCGACGCGGTCACCGGCGATGAGGCGGGCCCAGTCATCGGCGACGACAGGGCCGACCCGCACCTCCTCATCGACGAAGCGGGCGATCGCTTCGGCCGCCTCGGCGTCGCGCTCGAGGGGGACGAGGTGCCCCGTGTCGGGCAGGGCGACGAAGCGGGCCCGCGGGTAGACCGAGGCCAGCAAGCCGGGCTGAGCCGCTGCGCCGAGATCGGCGTCGTCCTCACCGGCCAGCACGAGCGCCGGCAGGTCGAGCAGGCCCGCTTCGGCCGAGGCGTCGACGGTGCTGCCCGTCTCGAGCCACGCGCGCCACGCCGCGGGAGAGGTGCGGCGCAGGCCGTCGAGGGCCACCGCGTGCGCCTCGGCGTCGAGCGGCTCGGCGACGTTCTGGGCGAGGAAGGTTTCGGCATCCTCATCGGAGAGCGGTCCGTCGGCGACCCACGAGAGCATGCGCTGACGCCGCTCCTCGTCCATGGGCTCGGGGCGGGGCGGCGACGGGGCCATGAGGACGACGCCGGCCAGGCCGAACAGGGCCGCCTCTCCGCGGAGGACGCGGGAGGCCACGAGAGCCGTGATCTTGCCGCCCATGCTGTGGCCGCCCAGCAGCCATCGGCCGCCCTCGTGCGCCGCGAGCGCCTTCTCGACGTGTGCGACGGTGTGGGCGAGGTCGGTTTCAGTGAAGTGGGCCTCGGAGCCGAATCCGGGGAGGTCGATGCCGACGACGCGGACGCGTCCGGCCAGTCGCGCGGCCACACGGTCGAACGACCGGGCGCTCGCTCCGAGCGCGTGCAGCATGTACAGGGTGAGGGGCGCCTCGTCGGGAGCGGAGGCGGTGTCTTCGGACATGTCTTCACCGTTTCGTACCGCGCGGTCGGGGAAGGGTCGCTTGCGGATCCGAACGTTTTACGCAAGCGCGCGGCGAGGGCAGAACGTCGGACGTCGGGACGGGCGGCCTCACCGCGCCGGGCGCCGTCGTCGCCCGACGAGACGGGATCTCCGCCGTGAGACGACGAACGCCCCGGCCGTCGGGTGAAGGACGGCCGGGGCGCGCATCGACGCCGGGTCAGGGGGTGACCATGCCGCCGTTGACGTTCAGCGTCTCGCCCGAGACGTAGCTGGATTCGGCGGATGCCAGGAAGACGAACGCGGGCGCGATCTCGGCGGGCTGCCCCGCGCGCTGGTACGTGCTCTCGTCGTCGAAGTGCTCCATTTGGTCGTCGGAGACCCCCTGGCTCACCTGCAGCGCCGACCAGGTCGGGCCGGGCGCGACCACGTTCACGCGGATGCCGCGCGAGGCGAGCTGCTGCGCGAGGCCCTTCGACAGGTTGTTGATCGCCGCCTTCGTGGCGGCGTAGTCGAGGCGGTCGGGTGCCGGGACATAGGCCTCGAGAGACGCGGTGTTGATGATCGAGCCGCCCTCCGGGAGGTGGGCGAGCGCGGCCTTGGTGATCCAGAACGGCGCGAAGACGTTCGTGCGGAACGTCTGCTCGAACTGCTCGTCGGAGAGGTCGTCGACCTTCTCGACCATGACCTGCTTTCCGGCGTTGTTCACGACGATGTCCAGTCCACCGAGCGCCTCGGCCGCGTGGGCGACGAGGTCGCGGCACGCGCCCGGGTCGGTGATGTCGGTCGCGATCGAGACGCCGGTGCGGCCGGCATCCCGGATCTGGTCGAGGATGTGGTCGGCGTCGCGCTGCTCGTCGGGCAGGTGCACGATCGCGACGTCGGCGCCCTCGCGTGCGAAGGCGATCGCGACGGCCCCGCCGATCCCCGAGTCGCCGCCGGTGATGAGGGCCTTGCGTCCGGTGAGGCGTCCGAGGCCGCGATAGGTCTTCTCGCCCAGGTCGGGCACGGGCGTCATATCGGCCTGCACCCCCGGCTCGGGCTGGTGCTGCACGGGCGGTTCGACGCGGGCGTAGCGCGTGACCGGGTTGTCGAAGGTGAACTGGTCGCGATCGTGGCTCATGGGACGACGGTAGACAGGGGCCGGCTGTCCTGGCCGGGCCTTGACGGCTCGGGGTGGCGGCGCCCACGGGTGCGTGTCACCCGGGCGGCGCCCGCTCGGAGCGGGACCGCACGCTCGCAGTGCGGTTCTACCGTCTCGGGGTGCTTCCCGCGATCGATCCGCCCCGCCCGCCTCGTGTCGTCCTCCATCTCGTGGACCGCACGACCGGTGGCGTGCCCGTCGCCGTCCGCAGCTACATCGCGAACACGCCCGCGGGTCTGACGCACGTCGTGGCCTCCCCGCATTTCGACGGCGCTCCGGCTCCGGTCTGGCGGGAGGGGAACGGGGTGGGGGAGATCCGCCATGCCGCCTGGGACGTCACCACATCGTTGCGCGCGCTGTCGTCTCTGCGCCGGATCGTCGCCGACGTGCGCCCTGACGTCGTACATGCGCACTCCAGCTTCCCCGGGGTCTACGCGCGGGTGCTCGGGACGGGACGAGCGCGGCTCGTGTACACCCCGCACTGCTTCGCCTTCGAGCGTCGCGACATCGGCGCCGCAGCCCGGATGCTGTACCGGGCGATCGAGAGGATCCTGCGCCCCCGCGCCGACGTCCTGGCGGCAGGCGGCCCCGGGGAGGCGCTCGCCGCCGCAGGCCTGGGCTATCCCGAGGATCGGCTCCTCGTCATCCCCAACGTGCCGTCGGTGAGTCGCGCTCCGTCCGCGCCGCCCCGGTCGGAGAGCGCGGCGGACACGGTGACCGTGGGGATGCTGGGGCGCTGGGCGCCGCAGAAGGATCCCGACGCGTTCGTCTCCGTCGTCCGCGGTCTGCGGGCCGAGCTGCCGGGGGTGAACGTGCGGGCGAAGTGGATCGGCGGGGGAGAGGGGGCCGAGGACGCGCCGGATGACGTCGAGGTCACCGGGTGGCAGTCGCCGGAAGGGGTCGCCGCCGAGCTCGCCGGCCTCGACGTCTACGTGCACACGGCGGCGTGGGAGGCGGCCGTGGCGATCGCCGTGCTCGATGCGTACGAATGCGGCATCCCCATCCTCGCCCGATCGATCCCGGCCATGCCCGAGCTGCCGCCGGCGGTGCGTCTGGACACCGGGATGCCCAGGCTCGTCGAGGCGGTGCGGGCGGGACGTCTGGACCACTGGGCGGCCGACAATCGCGCGCGGTGGGGGCGCTACCTCGCCGGTCGGTTCACACCGCTGTCTCAGCGCGTCGCGCTGGAGCGCGTCTGGGGGTGAGGGGCGACGTCGTCACCGCCGCGTCGTCATGACCCGGTCGATGACGTCGGAGACCCGGCGGGCGGAGGCCTCCCAGGAGAAGCGCGCCTCGTTCTCACGCCCCCGTCGCGCGAGGTCGGCGCGCAGAGCCGGATCGCCGTCGAGCGTCTCGAGCCCGCGGCGCATGTCGTCGATGTCGTGCGGGTCGACCCAGAGTGCGCTGTCGCCGAGCACGTCGGGCAGAGCGCTCGACCGGGCGGCCAGGACCGGGGTGCCCATGCGCTGCGCTTCGAGCGGGGGGATGCCGAAACCCTCGTACAACGAGGGGAAGGCGAACGCCGTGGCGCCGCGGTAGAGCCGCATGAGCTCGTCGTCGTCGACGCGGCCGAGCGCGCGCGTCCGCGGAGCGGCCGTCGTCGCCTGCGTGTGAAAGGCGCGCGCCTGCTGACCGACGATGAGCAGCCGGTGGATATGCGTGAGGTCGGCCGCCTCGAACGCCGCGACGAGGGCGTCGAAGTTCTTGTGGCGGTTCGGAGACGAGACGGCGAGGACGTACGGGACGCCCTCGTCGTGCGCCGGACCGTCGGCGTGGAACGCGGGCGAGACGGCGTTGGCGACCACGGTGATGCGGCGGGGGTCGATGCCGAACTCCCGGACGAGTTCGCCGCGCGAGAAGGGGCTCACGGTCAGCACGTGGGCGCTCCGGCGCAGAAGCAGCGGCGTCATCGTCGCGTACAGGAGGCGGAACGACCGGGCGAAGCTCTCGGGATGCCGCGCCCAGATGATGTCGTGACACGTCACCACCTGCGGGCGATAGGCGACAGGGCCGGTGTTCGCCAACCCCAGGAGGAGGGGGGACCCGCTGCGGCGGAGGTGGAGGGGCAGGGCGACCTGCTCCCACGCGTGTCCGCTCAGCCGGCCGACCTGCACGATCTCCGCGCCCAGATCGGCGTCGATGAGATCGCCCGGGGGTGCGACGACCGTGACGGGGCGCATCGTCGCGAGCGCCCGCGTGACCTCGCGGGCGAACCGCTGCACACCGGTCGGGGTGTGGGTGAGGAACCGCCCGTTGACGACGACGGTGCTGCTGGCGTTCAGGATTCCTTCTCCCTCTGGCTCGGTCGATCCGAGCCGGTGCCCGTCACGATCCCCGTCGGCTTCGCGCGCTCGGGGGTCATCGCCTCGTCCCGTCGGCCTCGGTGCCGGCGGGGGAACGCACCGTCCGCGCGAGATCGCTGATTCCCCGCTTCACGCGTCGATAACGGGCGCGAACGACGCTCGTCGTCGGCTCTCCCCGGCGGCGGGCCGAGGCGAGGGCGACGTCGTCGGGCGCCCACAGCGATCTCACCGCGCAGCGGAGCAGGACCAGCGGGGGCTCGTCGCGCAGAGCGATCCAGTACGCGCGCGCCCGTGTCGGCTGACGACGCCACTCCCAGTCGCGCGGCGTGCCCCCGGCATCCTGTGAGAAGTCCGTTCCTGGATCGATCTCGCGCAGCTCGTCGAGCAGCGCCGGGACGGCACCCATCTCCCGCGCGGCGGCGATCGATCCGGTCGCGCGGGTCAGCAGATCGACGGCGACGGCATGAGCTCCCGCGGGCCGCGGGCGACCGATCTCCGGACGGACGGCGTGCAGCGCCGCCAGCACCGCGTGCGCGTCGGCCCGGGGCACGAGCACCTCGGCACCCGCGAATCGCACGGCGACGGCATTCCTCATCAAGAGAGCGAAGGCATCGGCGTCGTCGAGGGTGAGCCCCGGCATGCGTCGATGGACGTCGATCTCGCAGCCCCAGCCCGTCGGTTTCATCGTGATGGTGTGGTGGGCCTGGGCGCCCCTCCAGGGGTGGGGCTCCCGCTCCCATCCCCACGCCTGCAGCGCGTCGGCGAGATCATCCCATCGGTCGGGCGCGCACCACAGGTCGACGTCGCCGGAGTGCTCGCGGGTCCGCAGTCCTTGCCGGTGCAGCGTCGGCCCCTTGATGAAGACGCACCGGATGCCGCGTTCGTCCGCGACGTGCGCCACCAGCGCGTGGACCAGCTCGTGGAAGGGCGACGACATCGTCGGTCGGTCGATCCGGTGCACGCGGGCGCGGTGCGTCGGATCGCGGGCGACGATCGCATGCTCCTCCATCTCTTCCAGGAGGGCTCTTTCCGCGGGAGAGACGTGGTGGGGGGCGAGCGGCCCGTCTTCGACGAGACGTCGCCACAGCGCCGCTCCGATCGAGGTGAGGCAGAACGCCTCGGCGGGCAGCGCGGGGAGGAGGAGGATCTCGGCCTCTGCGCCGAAGGTCGGCGACGCGCGGACGTCCAGGACGCCGGCGGCGATCGCCGTCCAGGCGATGACGGGCGAGGCGGTGGACGTCATGCTGCTCCGGGGCGAGGAAGGGAAACCCCCACTGTGGCGTCTTCAGGGAGGGGTCGAGGCGGGTATGCGCCCCAGGAGCAGTCGTCCGTCAGGGGGATCACCCGCCCCGTGGTCCTGTCTTGCGACGCACCTCACCCGCGGTCTCGTGACGCGCGGAGCCGTCACGGACGTCTGAGGCTCCCGGCGATGACGCGCAGGTCGCGACGGCCGGCGAGCAGGATCAGCGCTGTCACGACGACGCCCCAGACGCCGACGATGGCGCAGAGGCGGGCGAGGGCGACGAAGGAGGCCGAGAACAGCTGATCGACCAGGGTCGAGGCCGCCAGTGCCGTGGCGAAGATCGCGATGGGTCGCAGTCCGGCGCGAACGAGCGGCCACGACGGCACCCCCGTGCGCGGCAGGAAGACGACGGCCGCCGCGACCCACAACAGGAACTGCCCGGCCGCGACCGCCGTCGCCACCGCGAGGGGGCCGAGGGGCGCGAGCCCGATCGCCAGGGCGATCATGGCGAGGCGTCCCGCCGCCTCGGAGGCCAGGAGCAGGGCGGATCGACCGGTGGACACGAACGCCCAGTACTGGGGGTAGCCGAGGGTCTGGAACACCGCGCCGACGGCCAGCACCGGGACGAACGCCGCGGCCGGCGTCCACGCGGGCCCGAGCACCACCTCGATGGCGGGGGGCGCCGCGACGACGAACAGGCTGAGATAGGCGAAGGCGGGATAGCAGAGCACGACCTGGAACTTCGCGAGTCGCGTGCCCAGATCGGATGCCGAGGTCGCACCCGCGAGGTGAGGGATGACGACGCGCGTGAGAGGGGTGATCACTTGGTCGATCGGGAGGTTCACGAGCTGTGTCGCCCGGTTGTAGAAGCCGATCACCTGGTCGGAGGCGGACCGTGCGATCATCAGCGTGCCCACGTTGGTGGAGGCGTAGTTCAGGGCGTGCACGACGAAGGTGTTCCCGCCGAACGCGAGGAGCCCGCGCATGTCCGCTCCGCGACGGGGGAGACCCGGCCGCCACGTCGTGCACGCGAACGCCACCGCCAGGGTGACCGCGGCGGCCAGCGTTCCCTGCAGGGCGAGGGCGAGGTAGCCCCCGCCCAGCAGGGCCAGGACGACGGCGCCCGCGAGTCCCGACAGGTCGCCCGCGAGTTCTGACCCGGCGAGCCTTTCGAGTCGACCCGACCGGTTCAACTCCACGCGGAGCTGCGCGCTCGCCGAGCGCAGGAGGAACGCGGGCGCGAGCAGGAGGAGCACGACGACCAGCCGTGTGTCGTCGAAGACGGCGGCGAAGGCCGGGGCGACCCCGGCGACCAGACCCGCGGCCGCGGCACCGATGCCGGTGTTCATCCAGAACAGGTTCGTGCGCTGTCGGTCCGTGAGGGAGGGAGCGCGCAACGCCGCCATGCTGAGGCCGAAGTCCCCGAGCACGGCCGCGAGCCCCGCCACCGAGGCGCCGAGCGCCACGATGCCGAAATCGCCCGGGCCGACCAGCCGCGCGAGGATGACGATCCCGAGCACCTGCGAGAGGTACCGGCCCCACTGCGCCCCGAGCAGGACAAAGGCCCCTTTCCTCCGGGAAGCGACGACGTCGGTGGTGGTCACGGAGGGCTCCTTGCGCAATACGGTGGCGGCCGTGAGCACGCTAACCACCCCTCGAGCCGTTCCCGGGGGCGCCGACTTCCCGAAGCGGGGGTTAGCGGACTCCCTCCGTGCGCGCCGTCTGATGGTGATCGTGGTGGGGCTGTACTCCCTCGCCTCGCCGATCGTGGAGACCCTCCTGGGCGACCGACAGCACTACGTGGAGGGGAAGACCTCCACGGTCGCCGTGGCGGCGGCCCTCGACGACCTGGGTGCCGTCGTCGTCCCGGCGATCGCCATCGCGGCGACCTTCGTCGTCTTGCTCTTCTGGCGGGTCGAAGGGCCGCCCCTGCTTCTGGCGATCGCGCCCGGTCTGATGCTCGCGGCGAACGAGTTCGTCCACGGCCGGTCACCCACGCTCGGCCTGCTCATCACCTCGGCGGTGGGGGCCTTGTTGGTGAGTGTGCGGGTGAAAATGCCCGACCTGGCGATCCTCGGCCATGTCGGCGCCGTCGTGGCCGGCGCGTCGATCCTCGCGTTCGTCGTCGTCCCCTCGAAGGTGCTCGTCTCCGGCGGCATCGGCACGTTCGACAAGTCGCTGACGGGCGCGCCACTGCTCGCCGGGATCTTCTCGCACTCGAACACGTTCGGCATGTTCCTTGCGCTCTCCCTTCCGTGCGCGTTCCTCGCCCGCCGTCTCCTGGTGCGTCTGCTGCTCGTGGCGGTCATCTGCGCCGCGCTCGTGTTGTCGTCGTCGCGGACCGCGCTCGCCGGGGCGGGGGCGGTCCTGGCCGTCATGCTGCTCGCTCGACTGCTTCCCCGGGCGGCTTTCCTCCCCGTCGCCGTCGTCGGCTTCCTCACCTCGGTGTTCGCGGTCTTCTGGCTGCCCTTCACCGAGACCGATCCGGACGCCTACACCTACCGCGGCGCGATCTGGATCTTCGACCGCGGGCAGCTCGGTGGTCACGGGATGTTCGGGCTCGGCGCGCACTGGTTCGCCGACAACTACCCGTTGCTGCGCAACGTGCTCTCCAGCGCCGCCAGTCACGCGCACAATCTCGCGCTGACGACGATGGTGCAGGGCGGGGCGGTGGTCGCCCTCACCGGCGGCGTGCTGATCGTCGCAGCGTTCGTCTCGGCGCTGCGGCATCCGTCGGCTCGGGAACGCGCGGTCGGCATCGCCTTCGTCATCGGCCTGCTCGTGATCGGGGCGACGGAGACGCCGATGGAGCTCGTCGGGTGGAGTCCGCTGTCGGCATCCGTGCTGGTCCCGCTCGTCGTCGTGGCGGGCCGGCCCTGGATCGAACGGGAGGAGGAGGCGTTCGCCCGGTCTGCTGCCGCAGACGCCCCGGTCGCCCCGCTCACGCGCGCCGCTCTTCGCCGGCGCGCCCGCTGAGGCGGGTCACGCGCGCGCGGCTGTCAGCGGACGCCGCCCCGGTCGACCAG
Organism: Microbacterium sp. NPDC089188; assembly: GCF_040685155.1. Classification (NCBI taxonomy): domain Bacteria; kingdom Bacillati; phylum Actinomycetota; class Actinomycetes; order Micrococcales; family Microbacteriaceae; genus Microbacterium; species Microbacterium sp. NPDC089188. The sequence continues at coordinate 22,910 of NZ_JBFBHH010000002.1, forward strand.
GTGCGTCGGCACGAGATGCGTGTGCGAGCCGGTCGCCGGGGCGTTGCGACGCGCGAGCAGGGTCTCGGCGGCGAGGCGACCGAGCCCGGAGACGTCGTAGTCGACGATGCGGATGCGGCGCGGAAGCAGATGGGACAGCTCGAAGTCGTCGAAGCCCGCGAGGGCGATGTCGGCGCCACGGGGGAGGATCGCCTCGAGGACACCGATCGTGACGCGGTTGTTGGCGCAGAACACGGCGGTCGGCGGGGCGTCGGAGTCGAGCAGGCGGAGCATGGCGTCGCGCGCGACGGCCGGGGTGTGGAGGCCGTCGACGACGAGGGCGGGGTCGGCCGCGCGCCCGGCGGCGGCGAAGGCTTCTTCGACGCCGGCCCACCGCTCGGCCATCGTGAAGATGCTCCGCGCGTCGAGGAGGACGGCGACGCGCTGGTGCCCGGCCTCGAGCAGCTCGGCGACCGCGGCGCGCGCACCCCCGCGGTTGTCGAGGAGGATCGCATCGGCGGGGATGCCGCTGCCCGGGCGGTCGAGGAACACGACCGGGGTGCCGAGCTCGACCTCGCGCTGCAGGTAGGAGTGGTCATCGGCCGTCGGCACCACGATGAGACCGCCGACCTGGCGCTGGCAGAGGTCGAGAGCGAGGGTGCGCTCGGTCGCGGCATCCTCTTCGCTGGATGCCATCACCAGGTGCATGCGCTCGCGGGAGGCGACCGACGAGACGGCGGCGGCGACCGACATGTAGAACGTGTTCGACAGATCGGCGGCGATGAAGCCGACCGTGTCGCGGTCACCGGAGCGCAGACTGGCGGCGAGGGCGTTGCGGTGGTAGCCGAGGCGATCGACCGCGGCGAGCACGCGCTCCGCCATCGCGGGGTCGACGTTGGGCTGGCCGTTGATGACCCGCGAGACCGTCTTGAAGCTGACGCCCGCCTCTGCCGCGACGTCGACCATCGTCGGCCGGCCGGTCTTTCGCATGCGTCTCCTCGGGTGGATGCCGTCGGACGGCATCCTCCGAGCATAGGGATCCCGGCCGCCGACGCGGAGGCGACCGACTGTCGAGTGTCCACGACGCGCCGCGTCGCGGGGAGGGAGGCGGCGTGTCGTGGACACTCGAGGGGGTCAAGCGGTGGGGGCCACCAGCGTGCCGGTCTCGTGCGAGGCGATGGCCGCGGCGAACAGGCGGTGGGTGAGCGCCGCCTCTTCGGGGCGGACGCAGCCGAACCCGTCGCCGAGCTCGCCCACGTACTCGGCGAGGAAGGCCGCCCACATCTGCAGGATGGCATCCGAGAATCCGGATTCGAAGTTCGGACCCGTCACCGTGGGCCACACCGACTGGCTGCCGGCGTCGACGCTCTGCCAGCTCTGCTCGCGGCCGACGCCGGGCACGTCGACGAAGGCGAACACCTCGACCTGCTTCGGGTTCTTCGTGCTGAAGCGGACGCCGCCGGACATGCCGATGGCTTCGAACTCCCAGGTGTTCTTCTGGCCCGGCGCGATGCGCTTGGTCTCGGTTGTGAGGGGGAAGGGTGCGCCCTCGTGGCGGGCCCAGGAGTGGACGACGGCGTTGTCCCACGTGTCGCAGGGCTGCGGCGAGCCGTCGGGACCGGGGCGCTCGGTGACGATGTCCTGCAGGATGCCGACGACTCTCTCGGGCGTCCAGCCCAGGCGCAGAGGGACGTGCCACGTGTGCATGCCCAGGTCGTTGAGCACTCCCGCGTCGCCGCAGAACTGCTTCTGCCGCTTCCAGTTGAGGCGCTTGTTCACGTCGATGTCGCTGGAGTGCAGGAAGGTGCATTTCGCCTCGACGATGCGGCCGAGGGCGCCGGACCGCACGTAGTCGACGGCCCACTGCGCGCCGGGGAAGAACGGCATCTCGCTCGACACGCGGACGAAGGACTCCGGGGTCTCGGCGATGGCCGCGACGACGGCGTCGGCTGCGGCCTGATCGATGCCGAACGGCTTCTCGGCCAGCAGCGCCTTGCCCGCGCGCACGGTGTCGACGTAGAGACGCTCATGCAGGTCGTGCCGGACGGCGATGTAGACGACGTCGACGCGTGGGTCGGCGAGCAGCTCGTGGTGGTCGGTCGTCGTGAGCTGCACGGTGTCGATGCGTTCGAAGAATTCGAGCGCCGCGGGGTTGATGTCGCACACCGCGACGAGCTCGGGCTCTGCCGGGTGGTCGACGAGGGCGGGCCAGCGGCGGAGCGCCGCGGCGATCTCACGCCCCATGAGGCCGCCGCCGATGATGCCGACGCCGATCTTCTTGCCGGTCATGCCGCACCGCCGATCAGGGCGAGCGCCTCGTCGACCGAAGCGTTCTCGTGCACGACGGCCATGAGGGCGGCGGTGATGCCCGCCGGGTCGCGGTGCTGGATGACGTTGCGGCCGTAGACGATGCCGCGGGCGCCCTGCTCGAGGACCGCCTGCGTGCGCTCGAGCAGCGTGCGGTCGTCGACGCGCCCGCCGCCGCGCACGAGTACGGGGGTGTCGCCGGCGGCCTGGATGACGCGGTGGTAGTCGCCGATGTCGTCGGTGGGGTCGGCCTTGATGAGGTCGGCGCCGAGTTCGCGCGCCTGACGGACGAGGGTGACGACCTTGGCGGTGTCGCCGTCGACGCCGTATCCGCCGCTGCCGGGCTTGGTCTGCATCACGAGGGGCTCGATCATCAGCGGCATCCCGTACTTCTCGGCGTCGGTGCGCAGCGCCAGGATCGAGCGGATGCACTGTTCGCGCACCTGGGGCTCTCCGGGCAGGTCGAGCAGGTTGACGCACACGGCCACGGCGTCCAGGCGGACCGCCACTTCGATGGCGTCGGGCACGTGGATGCTGTGCAGAGGCGCCTCGAGCGGGTCGTTGTAGACGTTCGCGATGTCGGTGCGCAGCACGAGCCCGGGCTTCTGCTTGCCGGGGACGGACTGCAGCAGCGGGGCCTGGCCGAGGGTGAGCTGCACCGCATCGGGGCCGGCGTCGACGAGGGTGGCGACGGTCTTCGCCATGTCTTCGATGCCGGTCAGGAACGAGGGTTCGTGGAACGCGCCGTGGTCGACGGCGACGTCGAACGCGCGACCGGAGCGCGCGTTGAAGAGGCGGTTGAGGCGGGGTTTCGACATGGGGTGTGGGTCTCCGAGACGTCGGGTCGGGGCGCGGCTCTGCGCTCGACGGTCAGTATGCGGGGGCAAGACAACGTTGTCAATCGCTGCTACCGTGAGGCGCAGCACGGCGAGGAAGGCGGAGCTCATGGGTGAGCTGTACGGACGATCGATCGACGAGGCGCTCCGGCGCGCGGGCTCAGCGGCGCAGGTCGCGTCGGTGGAGCAGTCGCTGCGCACCGACGGACCGGATGCCGGGACCCGGCGCCTCCGGGTCGTCGCCGGAGACCTCGACATCGAGCTGCTGCCCGACCGCGGGCTCGACATCGGGCAGGTGCGGTATCGCGGCGTCCCGCTCGCGTGGGTGTCTCCCACGGGGTGGCCGCGGCCGGGCGCGAGCGGCTTCGGCGCGTCGTTCGGGGGAGGGCTCGTCACGACGTGCGGCCTGCTCTCGTTCGGGCCGCCGTCGTCGGACGCCGAGGGCGACCACCCGCAGCACGGTCGCTACAGCGGGCTGTCGGCATCCGTCCGGCGAGCGGAAGTCGGCGCGGATGCCGTGGTCGTCGAAGTGACCGTGGTGGAGGCCACCGTGCTCGGCGCGCACCTGGAGCTGCGTCGCCGCGTGCGCGTGCCGCTCGGCGAGGCGCGGATCGAGCTGCGGGACGAGATCGTCAACCGCGGGGCGGGTCCCGTCGAGCCGATGGTGCTCTACCACGTGAACCTCGGCTGGCCCCTTGTGGACGAGGGGACGCTGTTGCGGTCTCCGGCGGGGCGCGTTCTTCCGCGCGACGCGGCCGCGGCGGCCGGGGCAGCGACCTGGGCGGAGTTCCCCGCGCCGGCGTCCGAGTATCCGGAGCAGGTGTTCCGCCATGATCTGCCGGCGGACCGGCGGGTGAGCGCGGAGGTCGTCGCGACGTCGGGGCTCGGCATCCGCATCGGTTTCGACACCGCCTCATTGCCGGCGATGTTCCAGTGGCGGGTGGCGCAGGACGACGGATCGGTGCTGGGGGTGGAGCCCGCCACCGCGGCGACGATCCTCGGTCGTGCCGACGCGCGCGCCGCGGGGCTGCTGCGCGCCCTCGCGCCGGGCGCCTCGTGGGAGCTGGGTCTCGACATCGATGTCATCCGTGACCGATCCGAGACTTGACAACGTTGTCCACGTAGTCGCAGGATGACTCCATCGAAGCCCGGCCCTGGGTTTCGCCCCGAATGACAACGATGTCGGAGATGCGATGACGCACGACGAGACGGTGGCCGCGACCACGGTCGGCGAGGCCCCGGCGCCCCGCCCCCGCGCTCGTCTCATCGACGTCGCCACCGCGGCGGGCGTCAGCCCCAAGACCGTCTCGCGCGTCATCAACGACGAGCCGGGCGTGCTGCCGCAGACCCGCGACCGCGTGCGGCAGACGGTGCGGGCGTTGGGCTTCGTGCCCGACCGGAGCGCCCGGGAGCTCAAGCGGCGTGCGGCCGACACCGTCGGCATCCTGATCGACGCCATCTCCGACCCGTTCTTCGCCGCCTTCGTGAGCGTCGTCGAGGAGCTCGCGGTCGCCGAGGGACTGAGCGTCATCTTCGCCAGCACCGGATACGACGCGGCGCGCGAGCGCACGCAGCTCGACCGCCTGACCGGTCACCGTCTGGCCGGACTCATCGTCGCCCCCGTCGAGGTGGAGGCGGAGACGCTCGCCGGTCTCGGCGCGCGCTTCCCCGTCGTGACCGTCGACCGGGCGCGGGAGGGAATCGACGCGGTCGTCATCGACGACGTCGGTGCGGCCGTCGAGGCCACCACCGCCCTGATCGCGCGCGGGCATCGTCGCGTGGCCTTCATGCGCGAGGACGTGTCGTACCCCACGGTGAGCGACCGGCTCGCCGGCTACCGGTCGGCTCTCGAGGCGGCGGGACTGCCCTTCGACCCGTCGCTCGTGGTGACGCACGAGCGGTTCGGCTCGGGCGACGCCGCCGAGGCCGCGCTCCTGCTCGAGCGCGACGACGCTCCCACCGCGCTGCTGTGCGCGACGAGCCTGGCGGCCATCGGCACGGTCCGCGCCATCCGCGCGCGGGGGCTGCGCATGCCGGCGCTCGTCTCGTTCGGCGACTTCACGCTCGCCGAGGTGCTCGAGCCCGGCATCACGTACGTCGACCACGACCCGCGTCTGCTCGGTGCCGCCGCGTTCCGGCGGCTGCGCGAGCGGGTTGAGCGGCCCGACGAGGGGCCGGTGCGCATCGTCGTGCCGACGCGGCTCGTGCCCCGGGGGTCGGGCGAGGTCGAACCACCGGCGGGCACCGCGGCGGACCCTTCGACGGGCTCAGGGGCCACGGCTGGGGTCGCGGTGCGCTCGGCGGGCTCGGAGGCATCCGCTGACGCCGCCGGCGTGGTCGCGGGAGATCCCTCGCCCGACGCCGCCCCTCTCCCCGTTCTCTCCGAACCCGCCGCCGCCCTCGCGGCGACGGCCCTCGCCCTCGTCCACCCCCAGCCGGCCGGCGACGCCGACGTGTCGGCCGCAGCCCCCATCGGAGCCCCGTGATGAAGCCCGTCCTCCTGCCGCCCAACCCCGTGCAGCACTTCTACCGCGGCGGCGATCGCATCGCCGCCCTCCGCGGCATCGTGCCCCAGACCGACCGACAGCCCGAGGAGTGGCTCGGCTCGACCGTCTCGCGCTTCGGATCCGACGAGGTCGGCCTCGCGGTCACCGACGACGGCGATCTCCTGCGCGACCTCGTGGCGGGGGATCGTGCCGCGTGGGTGGGGGCGCGCGGAGGACGGGATGCCGCGGATCTCGGCATCCTGGTCAAGCTCCTCGACGCGCGTCAGCGCCTCCCCGTCCACGTGCACCCGGGCCGCGACTTCACCGCCGCCCACCTCGACTGCCCCTACGGCAAGACCGAGGCCTGGTACGTGCTCGAGACCGAGGACGACTGCGCCGTGCACGTCGGCTGGAACCAGTCCGTCGACCGCGACGAACTCGACCGCCGCCGCGACGCGCAGGACAGCGAGTGGATGCTCTCGCGGATGAACCGCGTCGTCGTGCGACCGGGGATGGGCGTGCTCGTGCCCGCCGGCACCGTGCACGCGATCGACGGCGGCATCTTCGTCGCCGAAGTGCAGGAACCCACCGACTTCTCGATCCTGCTGGAGTGGTCGGTCACGACCTCGACCCGCGAGGAGTCGCACCTCGACCTCGGCTTCGACGCCGTCATGCCCTCGGTGTCGACCGAGAAGCTGGATGCCGCTGCCCTCGACGCCCTGACCAGCACCGCCGGGACGACCCCGGCGGGGGCGGACTTCCGCTCGCTGCTCCCCGCGGTCGCCGACCCGTACTTCCGCCTCTTCGACGCCGCGGGAGAGACCGCGGCGCGCGAGGCCGGTTTCGCCGTCGTGCTCGTGCGCGAGGGGTCGGGGGCGCTCGTGTCGGATACGGCGTCGGTCGATGTCGAGCGCGGCCAGGTCTACGCCGTGCCCCACGCCTTCGGGGCGTGGCGTCTGACCGGCGAGGCCGAGGTGCTCGTCGCCGCCCCCGGCGCCGGGTGGCCCGGAACCCTGCGCGGGGGTGGGGTGCGATGACCGACTACGTCGTCGGCGTCGACATGGGCTCGACCAGCACCAAGCTGCTGGTGGCCACGCCCGACGGACGCCAGGTGCTCGTGGTGAGCCGCCGGTCGCCCTGGACGAACCTCGACCACGGTCGAGCCGAGATGACCGCCGCGCAGGCCATCGCGGTCGTGCGCGACCTCGCCGCCGAGGCGGACGCGCGGCTGGAGGGCGGATACCGCATCCTGGCGCTCGGAGTGTCGGGAATGGCCGAGGCGGGAGTGCTGGTCGATGCCGACGGCACCGCGCTCGCGCCGATCATGGCGTGGTTCGACCCGCGCGGGGCTGCGCAGATCATGGCGACGCCCGACGCGTTCCGCGCCGAGTTCCTCGGGCGAACCGGCCTGCCCGTCGGGCCCCTGGCATCCCTCTCGAAACTCCTCCACCTGCGCGACGAGGGTGTGGAGCTGCGGGGGACCACCTTCCTGAACGTGCCCGAGTACGTCGTGCACGCCCTGGGCGGACCGCGCGTGGCCGAGTACTCGCTCGTGTCGCGCACCGGGCTCATCGACCAGGACGACAGCACCCCCTGGCAGGCGGCGCTGGATGTGCTCGGCGTCGACGAGGCGATCCTCGGGACTCTCGTCAGTGCGGGCGAAGCGGTGGGGACGATCACCGACCCGCTGCTGCCCGCGGGCTTCCGGGGCGCGGCCCTCACCGTCGCGGGGCACGACCACCTCGTCTCGGCGGTCGCCGCCGGCGCCACGCACACGGGGCAGTTGTACGACTCGATGGGCACCGCCGAAGCCCTCGTGCGCGTGCTCGACGACACCCTCGCATTCGACGCCCGCGAGCGCCTCGCGCGCGCCGGAATCAACTGCGTCCGCCACGTCATCCCCGGCAAGTACGTGCTGCTGGCCGGGACCAAGTCGGGTCTGCTCATGCGCCGTGTGCTGCAGCTGCTCGGGATCACGGATGCCGTGGGCCGCGCGCGCATCGACGACGAGACCATGGGGCTGCCCGTCGCCGGCACCGTCTCGGATGCCGGACTCGCCGTCTCGGGCGCCCGCAACGACGACGGCGTGCTGAAGATCGTCGCGCAGAGCGACGGGCTCAGTCCCGCCGAGCTGTTCGCGGCGTCGCTGCGCCACGGCAACGACATGCTCGCCGAATGCATGGCCGTGATGGACCGCGAGGTGGCCCCGCCCACGTCCACGGTGCTCACCGGCGGCTGGTCGTCGATGGCATCCGTCGTGCGCTCGCGCTCGGCGCTGCTGCCCGCGGTCACGGTGTCCACCCACGACGAGGGCACCGCGTACGGCGCCGCGCTCTTCGCCGCGTTCGCCGTCGACCCCCGCTCTTTCGAGGACGTCGCCGAGACGTTCCTCTCCTCCCCTCTTCTCACCACGGAAAGGAGCTGACGATGTCGTCAGTCACCACGGCGGTCCCCGTGCTCCAGGCACGCGGTCTGTCGCGTCAGTTCGGTCATGTCCGCGCCCTCAGCAATGTCGACTTCGAGGTCTACCCCGGCGAGGTCACCGCCCTCATCGGTGACAACGGCGCGGGGAAGTCGACTCTCGTGAAGGCCCTGTCGGGCAACCTCGCCATCGACGAGGGAGAGATCCTCTTCGACGGCAAGCCGATCGAGATGTCGAACCCCCAGGTCGCCTCGTCGCTCGGCATCGAGACGGTCTACCAGGACCTCGCGCTCGCCCCGCATCTCGACCCGGTGCAGAACATGTACCTGGGCCGCGAGATCCGTCGCCCGGGGCTCGCAGGCGCGCTCGGGTTCATGAAGACCAAGGAGATGGCCGTCGCCTCCCGCGCGGCGTTCGACGAGCTCGGCGCCACGGTGCGCTCGCTCACCTCGCCCGTCGGCGAGATGTCGGGCGGCCAGCGTCAGGCGATCGCGATCGCCCGTGCGGTGCACTGGGCCGGTCGCCTCGTCTTCCTCGACGAACCGACGGCAGCCCTCGGCGTGCGTCAGACGAAGAACGTGCTCGAGACGATCCGCCGTGTGCGCGACAAGGGCATCGCCGTCGTGCTCATCTCGCACTCCATGCCGCACGTCATGGAGGTGTGCGACCGCGTGCAGGTGCTGCGTCTGGGCACGCGCGTCGCCAACGTCTCCGCGAAGGACACCTCCATGGAAGAACTCGTCGGGCTCATGACCGGCGCCGTCACGAAGGACGACCAGAAGTGAGCACCACGACCCCTCCCACCGAGACGGTGGCCATCGGCACGTTCGAAGACACCAAGCCGAACTTCTTCGTCGGACTGCTGAAGGCGCAGGCCTTCCAGATCCTGCTCATCCTCATCGTCATCGTGCTGATCTTCAGCGCGCTCGCGCCGGACTCGTTCGCACAGTGGTCGAACTTCCGCCTGATCATCCAGAACGCCTCGATCCTCGCGGTGCTCGGCGTCGGCATGACGTACATCATCATCACCTCGGGCATCGACCTCTCGATCGGCTCGGTCCTGGTGTTCTCGGGCGTCGTCTCGGCCCTGACGATGCGCGCGCTCGGCGGCGAGGGCTGGGGAGTGGCCACCATCGGCATCCTCGTGTCCATCCTCAGCGGCGTGTGCTGGGGGCTGCTGAACGGGTTCCTCATCGCCAAGGCGAAGATCCCGCCGCTCATCGTCACCCTGGGTTCCCTGGGCATGGCCCTCGGTCTCGCGCAGATCCTCACCGGCGGTGTCGACATCCGCGATGTGCCGACCGTGCTGACGGTGTCGATCGGCTACGGCAACGTCTTCGGGTCGCTGCCGATCATCAGCGTCATCGCCCTCGTGGTCGTCGTGATCGGCGCCGTGGTGCTGCACTTCACCAAATTCGGCCTCTACACCTACGCCGTCGGCTCGAGCGAACTCGCCGCCCGTCGCGTCGGCGTCAAGGTCGACCGCCACCTCATCTCGGTCTACACGCTGTCGGGGGCGCTCGCCGGGCTCGCCGGCATCCTGGCCCTGTCGCAGTTCTCGACCACTGCGATCGCGGGGCAGTCGCAGACCAACCTCAACGTCATCGCGGCCGTGGTCATCGGTGGCACGTCGCTCTTCGGCGGCGTCGGCACGATCTTCGGCACGGTGGTCGGCCTCTTCATCCCGGCGGTGCTGCAGAACGGCTTCGTCATCACCGGCGTGCAGCCCTTCTGGCAGCAGGTCGCCGTCGGCGCGGTGCTCATCACCGCCGTCTACGTCGACCAGGTGCGCCGCACCGCCGCGACCCGCGGCAACACCCAGAGCCTCTGGCGGAAGTTCGTCAGCGGAGGACGCCGCGGCTGAGGCCCGGCATCCGACACCCCCAAGAGAGAACGGTCATCACAATGCAGTGGAACAAGAAGGTTCTCGCGTTCGCCACCCTCGGCGCCGCAGCCACCCTCGTCCTCGCCGGGTGCTCCGGCGGCTCGTCGTCGGGATCCGCCTCAGGCGGCTCCGACGGCGGCTACAAGATCGCGTTCGTGCAGGGCGTCGCCGGAGATGAGTTCTACATCTCCATGCAGTGCGGCATCCAGGACGAAGCTGCCAAAGAAGGCGCCACCGTCACGACCCAGGGCCCGGAGAAGTTCGACCCGACCCTGCAGAAGCCGATCGTCGACGCCGTGGTCGCCTCCAAGCCCGACGCGCTGTTGATCGCGCCGACCGACGTGTCGGCCATGCAGGCGCCGATCGCGGCGGCGGAGGCCGCGGGCATCAAGGTCGTCCTCGTCGACACGACGCTCGAGGACCCGTCCGCTGCGGTGTCGCAGATCTCCAGCGACAACGAAGGCGGCGGGGCTGCCGCGTTCAAGGCGATCCAGGATGCCAACCCCAATGGCGGCAAGGTGCTCGTCGTGTCGGTCGATCCCGGCATCTCCACCACCGACGCCCGCGCGAAGGGCTTCGAAGACGCCGTCGCCGAGGACTCGAAGTTCGAGTCGGTGGGTGTGCAGTACTCGCACAACGAGCCCTCGACCGCGGCCGAGATCGTCACCGCCGCGCTGCAGAAGGACCCCGACATCGTCGGCATCTTCGCCGCCAACCTGTTCGCCGCCGAGGGCTCGGCCACCGGTGTGCAACAGGCGGGCAAGCAGGGCGCCGTGACGATCGTCGGCTTCGACGCGGGCCCCGCCCAGGTCAAGGCCCTGCAGGCCGGCACGGTGCAGGCGCTCGTCGCGCAGGAGCCCGCCACCATCGGCTCCGACGGCGTCAAGCAGGCCATCGCCGCACTGAAGGGCGAGTCCACCGAGGAGAAGATCCAGACCGGCTTCACCATCCTCACCAAGGACAACATCAACGGCGACGGCAAGGACGCGGTCTACAAGTCGTCCTGCTGACACCCGGATGCCGGGACCCCCGCACACGCGAGGTCCCGGCATCCACCCCCCTTCCCTTCCCGGTTCGGGGCGGGTTCCGCGCCGTGGGGCGAAAACCTCACGCCCCGAACGACGAAACACGCCCCGAACCCGGACGCGCCCCGCGCCCCGGTGAGACAGACACGGCCCCACCCCGGGGATGCGCCCGCGCGGCGTACTCGTCACGGGGCCGTACCCGACGAGAAAGACACCGCCGTGCCCCTGGCAGACATGCCCGCCCTCCTCGCCGCGCACCGCGCGGTCGGGGCCTTCAACTTCATCACCCTCGAGGTCGCCGAGGCCATCGTCACCGGCGCCGAGGCGGCCGGCACCGGTGTGATCCTCCAGCTGTCGCAGAACGCCATCGCGTTCCACGGGGGTCTCGCCCCGGCCGCCGGCGCCGCGTTGCGCCTGGCCGACGCCGCGCACGTCGACGTCGTGGTGCACCTCGACCACGCGACCGACGAGCCGCTCGTCGACGAGGCGCTGGCCGTCGGCATCCGCTCGGTGATGTTCGACGCCGCCCACCTGACGGATGCCGAGAACCTCGAGCGCACCGCCGCCGTCGCGGCCCACGTCCACGACGCGGGAGCCTGGATCGAAGCCGAGCTGGGGGAGATCGGCGGCAAGGGCGCCCACGCGCCGGGCGTGCGCACCGACGTCGCCGAGGCGGTGCGCTTCGTCGAAGCCACGGGCGTCGACGCCCTCGCCGTCGCCGTGGGCAGCGAGCATGCCATGCGCGAGCGCAGCGCCCGGCTCGACGAAACGCTCATCGCCGAGCTCGCCGCGGCCGTGTCCGTGCCCCTCGTGCTGCACGGCTCCAGCGGAGTCGCCGACGCCGGGATCGACGGCGCCGTGCGCGCGGGCATGCGCAAGATCAATATCGGCACGCACCTGAATACCGTGCTCACGGCGGCCGTGCGCGCCGAGCTCGATCGGGATCCGGATGCCATCGATCCGCGCCGCTGGCTCGCCCCCGGGCGCTCCGCGGTCGCGGCCGAGGTGCACCGTCTGCTCGACGTCGTCACCGGCCGGGTCGCGACGGAGGTCCGCGCGTGACCGGGGTCGTCACCCTCACCGCCGCCGGGGCGATCGACGCCACGTACCGCGTCGGCGCGCTGCGGCGCGGAGCGTTCACGCGCGCCGAGAGCTACACGCGCGAGGTGAGCGGCAAGGGCGTGAACGTCTCGGCCGCCCTCGCCGCCGGGGGTGCCGACACCGCGGCGGTGGTCGTGCTGGGCGCCGACGACGTGCGTTTCGCGCGCTGCGGGCTCACCGCTCCGCTGCTGCGGATCGTCGAGGTGCCCGGGTCGACCCGTGTGAACACCTCGATCATCGACGCCGACGGTGCCACCACCAAGGTGAACGCCCCCACCCCGCCGCTGTCACCGGAGGCATGGGATGCCACCGTCGCGACGCTGCGCGCGGAGCTCGCCGCGCGCACGGAGCCGTGGCTCGTGATCTCGGGGAGCCTCCCCGACCTCGCGGGCGCCGGCGCGCCGGTCGATCTCGACGCGGTCCGCGCGGTGGCCCAGGAGCACGGCGCGCGCGTCGCCGTCGACACCAGCGGAACGGCTCTCGACGCACTGCTCGCCGACCCCGCAGGCATCGACCTGCTGACCCCCAACGCCGACGAGCTGGCGGCCGCGGTCGGTCGCCCCCTCACGAGCCTCGGCGACGTCGTCTCCGCCGCGCGCGAGATCGTCGAGCGGGGCGTGGGCACGGTGCTCGCGAGCCTCGGCGCCGACGGCCTCGTCGCCGTGACGGCGGAGCGCGCGGTGTTCGCGCGGGCGGACGCCCCCTTCGTCGCCAACACCGCCGGGGCGGGAGACGCCGCCCTCGCCGGTTACCTCCTCGGCGTGACCCGCGAACCCGCGGCCGTCGCAGCCGGAGCGGATGCCCTCGTCCTCGCCGCGGCGTCGGCCGCCGAGTGGGGAGCGCACGCCGTCGCGCACGCCTCGACGCTGGTCGCGGGACCGCCGCACGGCATCCGGGCTCTCGTGGAGACCGAACCGGATCTGACACGGGCGCTCAGCCCCGAGGGGGAGGCATGACCCCGCTCGCCCCGGAGGTCGCCGCGGCCGTCGCCGATTCCTCGCGCATCCGCACGCGCGCGATCGACCGCGTCGCCTACGCGAACGATGCGTCGCACTACCTGCTCACTCCGGATGCCGTGGTCGTCGCGGCCGACGCCGCGGAGGTCGGCGCGATCCTGCGCGCCGCCTCCGCCTCGCGCACCCCGGTGACCTTCCGCTCGGGCGGCACGAGCCTGTCGGGCCAGTCGTCGGGGGCGGGACTGCTCGTCGACGTGCGCCAGGGGTTCGGACGCATCGACGTGCTCGACGGCGGACGCCGCGTGCGCACGCAACCGGGCGCCACGGTGCGGCAGGTCAACGCGCGGCTCGCGCGCCACGGGCATCGCCTCGGCCCCGACCCCGCGAGCGAGGCCGCGTGCACGATCGGCGGTGTCGTGGCGAACAACTCCAGCGGCATGGCGTGCGGCACGGTGGAGAACTCGTACCGCACCCTCGAATCGCTCGTGCTGGTGCTGGCATCCGGGACCGTCGTCGACACGGCCGACCCGGATGCCGACCGGCTGCTGCACGAGCGCGAGCCCGCCCTCGTCGAGGGACTGCTGCGGCTGCGCGAGCGCGTCGTGGGGGACCCCGCGAGCGTCGCCCTCATCGAGCGGCAGTTCGCGATGAAGAACACGATGGGCTACGCCCTGAACGCGTTCCTCGACTTCGACAGCCCCGCGGCGCTGCTCGCGCACCTCGTCGTCGGGTCGGAGGGGACGCTCGCCTTCGTCGCGGAGGCGACCTTCCGCACGGTGCCGATCCGTTCGGCGATCGCGACCACCCTCGCCGTCTTCCCGACCCTCGACGCGGCCACCCGCTCGCTCCCGGCTCTGGTGGCCACGGGCGCGGCGACGCTCGAGCTGATGGATGCCACCTCCCTGCGCGTCGGACAGCGTCTGGCCGGCACGCCCGCCGCCATCCACGGCTTCGAGGCCACGACGCAGGCGGCGCTGCTCGTCGAGTACCACGCCGACGACGCCCCCGCGCTGCACGATCTCGCCGCCGCCGGCGCCCGTGTGCTCGGGCAGCAACCGCTGCGCGAGCCCGCGGTGTTCTCGAGCGACCCGGCGCAGCGCGCCGCCGCGTGGACGTTCCGAAAGGGCCTCTACGCCTCGGTCGCGGGTGCCCGGCCGAGCGGCACGACCGCACTGCTCGAGGACGTTGTGGTGCCGGTCGAGCGCCTCGCCGATACGTGCGAGGGTCTGCAGGAGCTGTTCGAACGCTTCGGTTATGGCGACAGTGTGATCTTCGGCCACGCCAAGGACGGCAACATCCACTTCATGCTCACCGATCGCTTCGAGGGCGCGCAGGCACTCGGGCGCTTCGAGGGTTTCACCGACGCGATGGTCGACCTCGTCCTCGACGCCGGCGGGAATCTCAAGGCCGAGCACGGCACGGGCCGCGCCATGGCGCCGTACGTGCGGCGGCAGTACGGCGACGAACTGTACGACGTGATGGTGCGACTGAAGCGGCTGCTCGACCCGGGCGGCATTCTGAATCCGGGCGTCATCATCGACGACGACCCGGCCGCGCACATGCGGAACCTCAAGACCCCGGTGTCGATCGAGCCCGAGGCCGACCGGTGCGTCGAATGCGGGTACTGCGAGCCGGTGTGTCCGAGTCGGTCGCTGACGCTGACCCCCCGCCAGCGCATCGTCGTTCGGCGCGCCTCGACCGCCGCCCGCGAACGCGGCGACGGCGCCCTCGTCGCGGAGCTCGAGAAGGACTACGACTACGACGGCGTGCAGACCTGCGCCGTCGACGGCATGTGCCAGACGGCGTGCCCCGTGCAGATCAACACCGGGGCGCTCATGAAGCGCTTCCGCCGCGATGAGGCGAACCCGGTGCTCGCTGCGGGCTGGTCCGCCGCGGCGACCGGGTGGGGTGCGGTGACACGGGCGGGGGCCGCCGCGTTGAGCGTCGCATCGGCCCTCCCCACTCCCGTCGTGCGCGCGGTGACGGATGCCGCTCGCGCGGTGCTCGGCACCGACACGGTGCCCCGGTACGCGGCGGAGCTGCCCGCGGGTGGGGCGTCCCGTCGATCGCTCGGGACCGTCGTCGGGGCTCCCGGAGTGGAGCCGGTCGCGGTGTTCCTCCCCGCGTGCGTGGGCAGCATGTTCGGGCCCGCCGAGGGCATCGGTGCGGCCGCGGCGTTCACCCGCCTGCTGGAACGTGCGGGGGTCTCAGCCGTCGTGCCGGACGGCATCGACGCGTTCTGCTGCGGGACGCCGTGGTCGTCGAAGGGCTACGCGAAGGGACACGCCACGATGACCTCCCGCGTGCGCGCCGCGGTGCGCGCGGCGTCGCGCGACGGGGCCCTCCCGGTCGTCTGCGACGCGTCCAGCTGCACCGAGGGCTTCGCCGCGACCCTGCGCGACGAGGGCGTGGAGGTCGTGGATGCCGTGGCCTTCGCGGCATCCACTCTTCTTCCGCGTCTCACGCCGACGCCGGTGGCGCAGCTGCTGGCCCTGCATCCGACCTGCTCGTCGACGCAGTTGGGGATCGATCCGGCGCTGCGGGCGGTGGGGGAGGCCGTGGCGTCGGAGGTGCGCGTGCCGGACGCATGGGGATGCTGCGCGTACGCGGGCGACCGGGGGATGCTGCACCCCGAGCTGACCGAGGCGGCGACCGCCCCTGAGGCGGCCGAGGTCGCCGGGTTCGGCGCTGATGCCTTCGCGTCGTGCAACCGCACCTGCGAGCTCGGGATGACGAAGGCGACGGGGGAGTCGTACGTGCACGTGCTGGAGCTGTTGGAGGAGGCGACGCGACCCCTCGGCTGAGGGGCCGCGTCGTGGCGCGGGGCGCCCGGCTGCACCGCGGGAGCGGCGGCGGGAGGCGTGCTCCGGCGGGCGGGGATGCGTGCCCGGGTCAGAACCGCCGGGCGTTGGCGAGGACCGGGATCTTCGCGCGCACCTCGGCGACCGCGGACAGGGCCTCGGACACGTCGACGACCCGCGTCTGCGGGGCCTCGCCGAGGCGGACCAGGTCCGCACCGTCGGCGGCGACCACCGCGCTGTAGCCGATGCCGGTGGGCGCTCCGACGCCGTCGTCGCGTCCGGTGGCGCGGGGGTCGGCCTGGCCGACCGCGACCACCACGGTCGTCGTGTCGAGGGCGCGGGCACGGGTGAGCAGTTCCCAGTGCTCGCGCTTGCCGGGTCCCGACCCCCAGGAGGCGGCCACCAGCACGAGGTGGGCGCCGTCGTCGGCCAGAGCGCGGAACAGGGCGGGGAAGCGGACGTCGTAGCAGGTGGCCAGTCCGATGCGGACGCCGTTCAGATCGAAGAGCACGGGCTGCAGGCCGGGTTCGACGGCATCCGATTCGCGATAGCCGAACGCGTCGTAGAGGTGGATCTTGTCGTAGGCGGTCTCGGCCGCCCCGGCGACGAGGAGCGTGTTGCGCACCCGCCCGGGGGTGTCGGCCGGGGTGAACATGCCGACGACGATCGTCACACCCGCCTCGCGGGCGATGCGGCGCACCTCGTCGGCCCACGCGCCGTCGAGCGGTTGCGCGACCTCGGCGAGGTCGGGGCCGGCGAAGCGGCACATGACCGCCTCGGGGAAGACGACGAGTGCGGCGCCGTCCTCGGCGGCGCGCGCGGCCTCGCGGGCGATGATCGAGAGGTTCTCGAGGGGGTCGGAACCGGCGACGACCTGAGCCAGGGCGATGCGCATGTGAGTCTCCTTCGTACGGGTATCCCCGTGTTGTATACCTGTCGTATGCCTTCTGTCGCGCCCCCCTCGGGCCGAGACCGTGCTCTCGGACACCTCCGCTCGCTGCTGACCGACCCACAGGTCGAGGGGGGCTTCATCAACGAGCAGGACGTGGCCGACGCCGTGGGGGTCTCGCGCACCCCGGTGCGCGAAGCGCTGCTGATCCTGGCGTCGGAGGGCCTGGTCGACCTCGAGCCCCGCCGGGGAGCCCGCGTCGCCGCGCTCACCCCGCGCGAGACGGCCGAGCTGATGGAGATGCGCGGGCTGATCGAGCGGTTCGCCGTCCAGCGCGCCCTGGCCCAGCGGCTCTCGCCGCACGACGCACTCGCCGAGGTCATGCGACGTCAGGACGCGGTGACCGCGGGACTCGACCGCCTGACCTTCGAGCAGGCCCGCGAGTGCATCGAGCTCGACCGGGAGTTCCACCAGACCCTGGTCGACGCCGCGGGCAACGCGCTGATCTCGCGCAACTACGCGGCTCTGCGCGAGAAGCAGGTGCGGGTCGGGATCTCCGCGCTGAGCATCGGCCCCTCGCGGTGGAACGCCGTGACGCACGAGCACGGCGCGATCGTCGAGGCCCTGCGCGCGGGAGATCAGGCGGCCGCCGAGAAGGCCATCGACGACCACCTGAGCATCACGCTCCGGACGATCCTGACGGGGGCGTGAGGCGCGGCCCTCGGCCGGGGCGCGGGCAGCGCTCCGACCGAGGGGACCGGATGCCGTCGGTCGTCACGACGTGGCCCGTGCTCCGGTCAGCACGTCGAGGTACTCCTCGTCTTCGGCGTGCTGCGGGTTGCGGCCGAGCAGCAGTCCGACGATGGTGAGCACGGCCGCGACGCCGAGGTAGATCGCCGGGGCGACCCAGCTGCCGGTCGCGCTGAGCAGCGCCGTGAAGATCACGGGAGCCAGAGCGCCGCCGAAGACGCCGGCGATCGTGTAGGCGAGGGACGATCCGGTGTAGCGCAGGCGCGGGCTGAACTGCTCGGTGATGAAGGCGGCCTGCGGTCCGTACATGAACGAGTGGATGGCGAGACCGACGACGACGCCCAGGATGAACAGCGGCTGGGAGCCGCCGCCGATCATGAGGAAGAACACGAACGGCCATCCTGCGGCCGCCACGGCGGCGATCGCGTACAGCAGGCGGCGGTTGACCATGTCGCTGATCCACCCGGCGAGGGGGATGAGCGCCAGCTGGAAGGCGGAGCCGATCAGGGTGGCCGTGAGCACCTGCGAGCGCTCCATGCCGAGCTGCGTGAGTCCGTAGGTGAGGGTGAAGACGGTGAACATCGCGTACAGGATGTCGGGTGCGAGGCGGCACAGGATGGCGGCGAGGAGTCCGCGGCCCTCGAGGCGGAACACGTCCTTGATGGGGGCCTCGGGTCGGTCGCCGGACTGCTCGATGGCGCGGAAGATCGGGGTGTCCTCCAGGGCGAGGCGGATCCACAGGCCGAAGGCGACGAGCACCGCGGACAGGAGGAAGGCGACGCGCCATCCCCACGCGAGGAACTGCTCGTCGGAGAGGGCGAGGGTCAGGACAGCGAGCACGCCGTTGGCCAGCAGGTTTCCGGCGGGCGGGCCGACCTGGGCGGCGGAGGCCCAGAAGCCGCGGCGCCGCGGAGTTCCGAACTCGCTCGAGAGGAGGACGGCCCCGCCCCATTCGCCGCCGACGCCGACGCCCTGGGCGAAGCGCAGCAGCACGAGGATGACGGCCGCGAGCGGGCCGATGGCGCCGTAGGTGGGAAGGACGCCGATGAGGAAGGTCGCGATGCCCACCAGGAGGAGGGTGATGACGAGGACCCTCTTGCGGCCGATCTTGTCGCCGAGGCGGCCGAACACGATGCCGCCGACCGGGCGCGACAGGTACCCCACGGCGTAGGTGGAGAACGCCAGCAGCGCGCCCGTGAGCGGGTCGTTCTCGGGGAAGAACAGCGCCGGGAACACGACGGCGGCGGCAGCGGAGTAGACGGCGAAGTCGTACCACTCCAGGGCGGTGCCGGTGAGGCTGGCGGTGTACGCCTTGGCGAGCGAGCGCGTGCGCTCCCGGCCGCCCGGTACAGCGTTTCGAACGTTCGTCATGAGAGTCCCATCTGATGTCGGCGAGGAGGACCGCCGCGTTTTCGTTTCCCTCATACTTCCTGTATACAAAACGTATACGCAACCGATACGGGGAAATTTTCCCGCGTCGTAACAATGGGAAGAGGCGACGTGACCGCTCTGGAATTCGAGATCATCGGCGAGGGCACCCTCGTCTCCGTCGACGTGACGCACATGTACAACGCCGGCTACGCCGGTCGCGACCAGGCGGCCGTGAAGCACCACATCGACGAACTGGCCGAGCTGGGAGTCCCGGCGCCCACCACCACCCCCTCGCTGTACCCCGTCTCGTCGTATCTGGCCCGGCAGGGCGACCGGGTCGAGGCGCAGCACGAGCGCACTTCCGGCGAGGCCGAGTGGGGCATCGTCGTCATCGGCCCCGGCGAGGACGACGTGCTGCTCACCGTCGCCTGCGACCACACCGATCGGGCCCTCGAGGTGCACGGCGTCGCCTGGAGCAAGAACGCCGGTCCCGACATGCTCGGTCGCCGGGCCTGGCGTCTGTCGTCTCTGGCCGATCGCGCCGACGACCTGCGCCTCCGGGCGTGGGTGGGCGACGAGCGCGCCCTCATCCAGGACGGCCGCGTCGGCGAGCTGCTCTCGCCGCAGTACTGGCTCGACGTTCTGGCCGAGCGGGGCGAGCGCCAGGAGGGCGTCGCCCTCATCTCGGGAACGATCCCGATGGTCGCGGGCGTCGACCAGTTCAGCGACCGCTGGGAGGTCGAGCTGCTCGACGAGAGCACCGGGGAGGCGAGCGTCGTCCGCTACGACGTCGAGCGGATGCCGACGCCCATCGGCTGAGCGAGCGTTCGCGCCGCGGTCCACCGGCCGTGGGCGACGACGGCCCGGACCGAACGGTCCGGGCTTTCGTCGTCGCTCGGGCTCTCGTCTCGCCCGCGCCTTCAGAGGAGGTCGCGGGCGAAGAGCACGAGGGTGCCGCGTCGCCCGGTCTCGTGGAGCCCGGCCTTCTCCAGCACACGGCGCGAGGCGCCGTTGTCGGTCTCGGTGTCGGCGACCGCCCGGCGGGCGCCCCAGTGCTGGGCGTGCGCGAGGGCGAGGGTGACGGCGGCACTCGCGAGCCCCCGTCCTCGTGCCGCGGGGATGAGGCCGTAGCCGAATTCGACGGTTCCGCTCGCGTCGGGTGGGCCGAAGAAGCCGAGGCCGCCGACGGCGAGCCGCGTCGCCGGCTCACGGATGGCGTACATCGTGAACGGTGACGCGCTCGACTCGGACGCCGCGAGGGCTTCGAGCGGGTCGAGCTCGTCGACGAACGGATAGTCCGGATGCCAGTCGTCTCCGGGTTCCTCGTCACGCGCGACGATTCGTCGTGCCATCGCCGGCGTGATGCGGGTGAGAAGGACAGGGCTGCTTGAGAGGGTCATCCCCTCCATCATCGCCCCGCGGGGCCGCCCGCCTCCGGGGAGGTGGATCCTCCGCATCCCGGTCGCGGATGGTCAGCCGACGGAGCCCCGCAACCGCAGCGCCCCGGATGCCGTGACCTCGAGCCGAACGGCATCCAGTCCGTCCACCACCAGATCGGCGCCCAACTCCTCGTCGGCGGTCGTTCCGGTCAGCGCCATCACGGCGCAGCCGGCCGCGCGGGCCGCAGCGATGCCGGCCGGGGCGTCCTCGACGACGAGGCAGCGCGAGGGGTCGACGCCGAAACGCTCGGCCGCGAGAAGGAAGGGTTCGGGGTCGGGCTTGCCGTTGACGACGTCGTCGACCGTGACGAACACGTCGGGGTGGGCGAACCCGGCCGCGGCCAGGCGGGCCGTGGCGATGGGGACGGACCCCGAGGTCACGATGGCGCGGCGGTCGGCCGGTACGGAGGCGAAGAAGTCGGCGGCGCCGCGGATGGGGGCGAGACCCGCGGCATCCGCCACCTCGAGGTCGGTGACGTGCGCGAGCGCCTCGGCATGCCGCTCGGCGGGCAGCAGCAGGCTCACGAGCGTGCGCGCGGGCTGACCGTGGTTGGCGTGCAGGGCCTCCATCGACACGTCGAAGTGCTCGGCGAAGCGCCGCCAGGACCGGGCGACGGATGCCGTGGAGTCGACGAGGGTTCCGTCGAGGTCGAACAGCACGGCGTCGAACTCGCGCGCGAAGATCGCGGCTCCCGCGTCGAGGGGGCGGCGGATGCCGAGCGCGGGCAGGACGCGGGCGAGCTGCTGCCCGGTGGTGAGCTCGGCGTCGACGGCGATCACCGGGACGGCGGGTGCGACCGGCGTGACGTCCACGCGGTGCGCGTCGCGGGAGACGCCCCGCGCGGCGCGGCGGGACGCCAGGATCGCCGGGTCCCCGTCGACATGGATGACGACGGGCTCGAGGGGCAGGAGTGCCTCGCGCAGCGCCGTCCAGTCGTCCCCGCCCGCGAGCTCCGCGGTGAAGGGGGCGACGACGACCACGCGGCCCGACGTGGAGAGGGCATCGGCGGCCGTTGCGCGCAGTGCCGCGTAGCGACCGGCGCGGATGGCCCCGGCGTGCGGGGAGGCGAGCCAGTGTCCGCCGAGGGCGTCGGCGGGAAGGGCGTCGAGCAGCGGGGTGGTCACGCTGTCGAGGTCGACGAGGGGTGCGCGCAGCGCGGTGGCGAGGGCGCGTCCGAGCGTGCTCTTGCCGCTGCCGGCGGGACCGGCGACGAGGACGGCGAGCGATTCGGGTATTTGACACGACGACGGCATACCTCCACCATAGACGTAGCAAGTCACCGGTGTCATGCTCGTCATTCCGGGACTCGAAGAAGTTCCGGAGAGGACGGCCGCTCATGCAAGACACCGGTGACATGAATGTCGAGCAGTCGCGCCTCCACGGCGGCCTCGACCTGGGCAGCACGGGCATCAAGATGCTCGTCGTCGACGACGCCGGCACCGAGATCGCGGGGGCCCAGGCGCCCACCCCGTGGCGGGTCGGCCCGGGCGGCACGACCGACATCGACGCGGACGACCTGCGGTCATCCGTCCGCGCGCTCATCGATCTCGTCGACGCCGAGCTCGCCCCTGTCACGTCCGTTGCGCTGACGTCCCTGGCCGTGGCGGGTATGGGCGAGACCGGCATCCTGATCGACGTCGACGGTCGAGCCGCAGCACCCGGCTTCGCGTGGTTCGACCCGCGCGGGTGGGAGCAGCTCGCCGCCCTCCCCGCCGAGGTGCGCGACGAGTTCGCCGGCCGCACCGGCCTGCCGCTCGGCGCCCAGGTGAGCGTCGCGAAGCTCGCATGGCTGCGCGACCAGGGCACCGACCTCACGGGCCTGCGCTGGCTCGACCTGCCCGAGTTCGTCGTAGCCGCCCTCGGCGGAGACGTGGCTCTCGAGCTCTCGCTCGCCTCGCGCACCGGCCTCATCGACCAGGATTCCGGCGCCGCCTGGCCGGCGATGCTCGAGGCGCTCGGCGTCGACGACGCGCTGCTGCCGCCGTTGCGGGGAGGCGGGACGGCCTGGGGCACGGCATCCGCCGCCTTCGGACCCCGCGTCGCGGGGGCCGCGCTCACCGTCGCCGGGCACGACCACCTCGTCGCCGCTCAGGCCAACGGCACCCTGGATGCCGACGGCTACCACGTCTCTCTCGGCACGGCCGAGGTGCTGCTGAGGGTGCTCGATGCGCCTCTCGGCTTCGCGGCGCGCCGACGACTGGCCGACGCGCTCATCAACGAGGTCCGCCACGTCGTCCCGGGCAAGCACGTGCTCGTCGCCGGGGTGAAGACCGGTCTCCTGCTGCGCCGCGCGCTGCACGCCGCCGGGGTCAGCGACCGCGCGGGCCGTGATGCGCTCGACGACGCGGTCATGGCGCTCCCGTACGAGGGCGAGCTGCCGGCCGGGGCGATCGAGGTCACCGGCGCCCGCAACGACGACGGCGTGCTGCGGCTGACGCTGCACACGGAGGCGAGCCCCGCCGAGATCTTCGGCGCGGTGCTGCGGCACAGCAACGACGAGGTCGCCGCGCTCATCGCGGCGATGGACCGCGAGGTGGCTCCCGCCACCCACTCCACCCTCACCGGCGGGTGGGCGGGAATGGCTTCCGTCCGTCGCGCCCGCGCCGAGGTGCTCCCCGATCCGTCCCTGTCCACCCGCGAGCAGGACGTCGCGTGGGGAGCCGCCGACATGGCGCGGCGCCTCGTCTCGGCATCCGTCCCCTCCTGAACAGACCACCCGCGCCCACCCGCGCGCGAGAACCCCAGAGAAGAGAGATCATGAACGCACTCACCACGATCGAGCGCCGCGCGCTGCAGTCGATCAGCACGCCCGACGGTCACATGCTCATCGTCGCCGCCGACCAGCGCAACGGCATGAAGGCCGCCATCAAGGACGCCCCCAACGGCTCCGACGGGATCTCGCGCGAGGAGCTCGCCGAGGTGAAGGCCGACCTCGTCCGCCACCTCGCCAACCACGCGCCGGCGATCCTGCTCGACCCCGAGGTCGCGCTGCCGCAGATCGTCGACGACGGCGTGCTCGCCCGTGACACCGCGCTCGTCGTCGGTCTCGACGCCTCGGGTGCCGAGACGGTCGACGGTCTGAAGTACACGCGCTTCGTTCCCGGCACCACGCCGCACTCCATCCGCGAGCAGGGCGCCGACGTGGCCAAGATGCTCTGGTACACGCGTCCCGACAAGCAGGATGCCGACTCCCGCGTCGCGCAGGAGATCCGCGACCTGGTGAAGGCGTGCGACGAGGAGGGCCTGCTGCTCATCGTCGAGCTGCTCACGTACCAGCTCGAGGGCGAGAGCGACGAGGAGTACGCGGAGAAGTTCGCCGACCTCGTCGTCGACGGAGCCGCCCTCGCCGTCGCGTGCGGCGCGAAGATCCTCAAGCTGCAGTACCCCGGCTCGGCCGAGGCGAGCGCGCGCGTGACCGAGGCCGCCCAGGGCGTGCCGTGGGCCGTGCTGTCGGCCGGTGTCGACCACGAGACGTTCATCGAGCAGGTGCGCACGGCCGTCGCCAACGGCGCCTCGGGCGCGATGGCCGGCCGGTCGCTGTGGAAGGACAGCCTCTCGATCGACGCCGACCGCCGCGAGGAGCTGCTCTCGGGCCGCGCCCTGCCGCGCCTGCGCGAGCTCGCCGACGCCGTCGACGGCCGCTGACATGAGCCCGTCCGCCCGGCACCGGTTGCGTCGTCCGGTCGCGTCCGACTCCCCTCGGACCGGCTCCCCGCGGGTGCACGCGGAAGACGGATGCCGCCGTGCCGGGCGGGCACTCGGGTCGATCCGCGACGCCGGTCGCGCGGCGCCCACCCCCGCGGCGCGCGGGGGTTCGGCGCCCGTCGTCCGTGCCGCCGTGCGGGGCGCGCGGTCGGTCCGGCGGATAGGGTGGCACGTCGAAGCCCCCACTTGCCCGAACCCCGGAGGTGCCTCGTGACCACGATGCGCGACGTCGCTCAGCGCGCCGGGGTGAGCACGAAGACCGTGTCGCGCGTCTTCAACGACGATCCGCACGTGCTCCCCGACACGCGAGCCCTCGTCGAGGCCGCGATGCGCGAGCTCAACTACGTCCCCAACGCCCTGGCGACGACGTTCCGCGCCGGCCGCGCCTCGGTCATCGGGGTCGCCGTCCCCGACGTGGTCGATCCGTTCTTCGCCGCCATCGCCCGCGCGGTCGAGGACACCGCGCGCCGCCATGGCCTGTCGACCCTCGTCACGAGCCTGGGCGAGAACCCCGACGACGAGAGGCCCGCGCTCGAGTCGCTGCTGGGTCGCCAGCTCACGGGACTGGTCATCGCCCCCGTCGGCACCGACCACTCATGGCTCGAGCGGTGGCGCGGGCACACGCCGATCGTGTTCGTCGACCGTGCGCCGGCGGGACTGCTGACCGACACGTTCACCGAGAACGATGAAGCCGGCGCGCACCTGGCCACCACCCACCTGCTCTCGCACGGGCACCGCCGCATCGCCTACGTCGGCGACATGGTGCACCTCTCGACCGAGACCAAGCGCGTCGAGGGCTGGAGGCGGGCGCTGCGCGATGCGGGCGTCGACGTCGACGAGCGACTCGTCGCCTCGCAGGTCTCCGACCGCGCATCGGCGGCATCCGCTCTCGAGCGTCTTCGCGGCCTCGACGAGCCCCCCACGGCCCTGTTCTCCGCCAACGCCCGGTCGTCGATGGCGCTCGCCCACGTGCTGCGCGGCGATCCGCTGCCGTTCGTCGGCTTCGGCGACTTCCCCATGGCCGACACGCTCACCCCCTCCGTCACGGTGATCGACCAGGACCCGCGCCGCATCGGCGCGCTCGCCGCCGAGCGGGTGTTCGCGCGGCTGCAGCCCGATGCCGGCCTGGGTCTCGACGAGCTGACGGTGATCGACGTGTCGCTGGTCGAGCGGGAGTCCTGCGCGCTCTGACCCCCTCCGCTTCTCGCGAGGCGGCTGAGCTCGTCGAAGCCACCGGGGCACGCGGCCACCGGTCCCTTCGGCGGGCGCAGGGACCCGTGTTCGGGGTGCGAGGAATGGCGCGGACGCGTCGACGCACAATGGCCGGGCCGGGGCAAGAGCCCGTCCACGATCGGGCGGGCGCGATAGGAAAGGCAGTCAGAGAACGCCACCGCTCCCGAGAAGAGGGCTCCGATGACGACCTTCCCGCGCTCCGAACGCCGCACCGCCGCTCGGACGGAGGTGACGTCGTGAGGCTCACCGACACCAGCGACCTGTGGTGGAAGACCGCCGTCTTCTACAACCTCGACGTCAAGACCTATCTGGATGCCGACGGCGACGGCGTGGGCGACCTGCGCGGCCTCGCGCAGCGGCTCGACCACCTCGCCGAACTCGGGGTGACGTGCCTGTGGCTCGCGCCGTTCTACCCTTCGCCGCAGCGCGACAACGGCTACGACATCGAGGACTACTACGGCGTCGATGCGCGGTACGGCTCGCCCGGCGACATGGTCGAGGTGCTGCGCACCGCCCACGACCGCGGCATGCGGGTGATCGTCGACCTCGTCGTGAACCACACCTCCGACCGGCATCCGTGGTTCCAGCAGGCGCGGCAGAGCCCCGACAGCCGCTACCGCCACTTCTACCAGTGGCGCGACGAGGTGCCCGACGACGCTCCGGCGAGCATGTTCCCCGACGTCGAGGACGGGGTGTGGTTCTTCGACGACACCGCCGGGCAGTACTACAAGCACTCGTTCTACCGGCACCAGCCCGACCTCGCCACCGACCATCCGGAGGTGCGCGAGGAGATCGCCAAGGTCATCGGCTTCTGGCTCGAGCTCGGCATCGACGGCTTCCGCGTGGATGCCGTGCCCCACCTCATCGACGGCGACGAGGGCCCCGAGCACGACTTCCTCCGCGCGCTGCGGGGCTACGTCTCGCGCCGCAGCGGTCACGCCATGATGCTCGGCGAGGTCAACCTCCCCTACGACGAGCAGCTGCGCTTCTTCGGCGACGCCGACGGCGACGAGCTGACGATGCAGTTCGACTTCGTCGCCAATCAGCGGCTCTACCTCGCCCTCGCGCGTCAGGACGCCGCGCCGCTGCGGGAGGCGCTGGAGTCGCGGCCCGAGATCGCCCGGGGAAACCAGTGGGGCAACTTCGTGCGCAACCACGACGAACTCACCCTCGATCAGCTGTCGGAGGCCGAGCGCGAAGAGGTCTTCACCGCCTTCGCCCCGGAGCCGGGGCAGCGCATCCACGGGCGGGGGATCACGCGGCGGCTGCCGGCGATGCTCGAGGGCGATCCGCGCCGCATCCGCATGGTCTACAGCCTCATGTTCTCGCTGCCGGGAGCGCCCGTGCTGTACTACGGCGAGGAGATCGGCATGGGAGAGAACCCCGAGATCGAGGGCAGTCGCGCCGCTGTCCGCACGCCCATGCAATGGACGGGCGCCCCCGACGCCGGCTTCTCGACGGCCGACGACCTCATCGCCGACATCGTTCCGGGCGGGTTCGGGCCGCAGCACGTCAACGTCGCCCAGCAGCGTCACGATCCCGACTCGATGCTCAGATTCGTGCAGAACCTCGTGCGTCACTACCGCGCCTCGCCCGAGATCGGATGGGGGGAGTTCGGCCTCCTGGATCAACCCCACAGCTGCGTGCTCGCGCACTCGCTCACCAGTGAGCTGGGCCTGTTCGTCGCGGCGCACAACTTCGCACCCGACGGGCGCACGTTCCGCCTCGAGATCGAGGGGGCGGATGCCGAGCAATGGCGTGTGGTGAACCTGCTCGACGATGCGGAGGGGGCGGAGACGCTCGACGGATCCGGATTCGACGTGTCGCTCGACGGGTACGGCTACCGGTGGTGGCGGGTGATCCGGCCGGGGGAGCGGCGCATCGCCTGACGCACGCGGGGGCAGGCGGAAGTGATCGGGCGCGGCACCCCCCAATGGTGCCGCGCCCGTCACCGACCGGATCGGGAAGCCTCTCCCGATCGCTCGCGCGCAGGGGTTCCCCCACGTCCGCCCCGCGCGCGGTCTGATCCATACAAGCACAGCGTGTCGTAATTAGCACCCGAGGGGTGATCGTAAATACGACCGTAGGTGAAACGGAGGGTCGTCTACGATCGGACTGTGGGTCGCGGCGCAGTCGGACCACCCTCCCGGTACTCCCGTCGAGTGGTGGCGAACGTGGATCGCCTGCGGAGGGCCAAGGGGCTCACCGTCGGCGAGCTGCTCAGCCGCGCCGGAATGACGAAGAGCTACTACCAGTCGCGCGCCGGCCTGTCGCTGCCGTACAACACCAACGATCTGGAAGCCCTCGCGGTGGCGCTCGGCGTCACGCCCGAGGACCTCGCCAGCCCCGACACGGCGCCGCGGGTCGAGATGCGCGTGCCGGCCGGGCCCCTGGCATCCCGCGTCCGACGACTCATCTCCGCGCAGACCGCCACCGCCGACGACCTGCTCGCGCACCTCGACGACATCGACCCGCAGGCCGCGGACGGAGCGCGCGCGCTGCTCGCGGAGGGCGCGACGAGCGTCGTGCTCGACGAAGAGGTCCTGCGGCTCATCACCCACTGGGGCGACGTGCCCACCGAGTACCTCACCGACTACACCGATGCCGCGGTGACGGATCGAACGGATGCCGAGCTCGACCTGCGCGACGCGATGCGCGAGGCCGGAGCCAGCAGCATCCAGTTCCGGGCTCTCGGCGAGATGTCGCCCGACGCCCTGCGCGCCATCGCCCAGTCGCTGCGAAGCAGGCCGCCGGCGACATGAGCGACCGCGACGGGGGGAGAGCGGTGGCTGCGGAGGACATGCAGGCGAGAGTGCGGGCGCGAGCCGATCGGGCGATCGCCCGCGCGCGATTGACGGCCGATATGGGGTTCGACGACGTGGTGCGAGCGGTCGAGCGAGCCGTCGGCATCCGTCTCCGGGTGATCCGCGAGACCGACACGAGCGGATGGGGGACCCTCACCGGCTACCTCACCTTGTTCGCCGACAGGGGAGAGGCGAGCATCCACGTGCGCGCATCGGATGCGGCGCTGTACAGCCAGTTCGCCGCCTCGCATGAGCTCGGCCACTTGCTCGACGACGCGCACTGCACCGGCGCCCTCCATGAGCGGGGTGCACGCGAACGCTCCTCGATCACGCCGTACGACGATCCGACGCTGACGACGCCGGAAGTCGAGGCCGAACTCGTCGCCGAGCACGTCGCCCACCGCATCTCCCGCCTGCTGTACGCGAGCCCCCGGGTGGCCGAGTCATCGTGGTGACCGTTCTCCTCATCGACGCGGCCCTCGTCGCGCTGCTGCTGCTCGTGGTGGGCCGCGCGCGCGCCGCTCGGCGTCAGCCGCGGGCGCGCATCGCATGGCTCGCCGGCCTGGTCGGCGCCATCGCACTGCTGACCCAGGGCACGGTCATCCCGCTCGGTGTGCTCGACGGCGTGCTCGGGGGCACGAACATCCTCAAGCTCGTGCAGGGCGTGCTCACGATGGTGGCGCTGTGGCTCGGCATCCAGGCCGGGATCGCCCCCGTGACGGCGCGCGTCTCGACACTGCGCTGGCGCTTCCCGGCGCTGCTCGCGGGAGTGTTCGCCGTCGTGTTCTTCGTCGCCCTGCCCGAGCGCGGGCCGACGTCGTTCCGCTTCATCGAGGACGCCGCCGCCACTTCGACGGGCGCGTGGGTCTACGGGGTGGTCCACATGGCGGGCATCGCCCTGGTCGGGGTGCTGCTGTGCGTCTCGGCCCACGTCTCGCTCCCGGGTGTGCGCTGGTTCTTCCGGGCCGGGGCGATCGGGATCGTGCTGGGCTGCGTGAGCGAGATCGCCGATCTCACCCTGACGCGCTTCTTCGCCCCCGTTCCGATCGTGAGCGCGCTCTTCGACCCGCTCTTCTACCTCGGCGTGCTCGCCTTCGTCATCGGCATCTTCCGCGCCTCGCGCGTGACCGGCCGCATCCGTCGGCGGGGCGAGGCGCTGCTGGAGGATCTCGGCGCCGTGGCCCGGCGGCGCGGTGTCGCGGGCCTGCCGGGCCTCGCCGACGACCCCCTCGTCGACACGCGCCTGCACGCGCTGCGCGTGGCCGTCGAGGACGACGCCATCGCCACCTCGTCGCCGTTGAGCGCTCAGGAGCGCGAGCTCCTCGACGACGTCGACGCCCACCTCACCCGCCGATCCACGGGAGCCCGCCCATGATCCGCCCCCTCGCCCTCGGCACGGGCATCGCCGTCGCCACCGTGGCGCTCGCCCACACCGCGCTCGCCGGCTACGTCGCGCGAAGACTCATCGCCCCGCGCGCCGCCAAGGTCTACGCACCCGTGACCTTCGCGGGCGGCACGGTCACCGTGCCGGCCACGCTCGAGAGCCGCGAGCCGGGCACCTACGGCCTGTGGCTCGACGACGGTCGGCACGTGGTCGTCGGCGAACCGCTGCGCGTCGGGAAGGACCGGGTCGTGCGCGAGCTCGCGTCGCGTCCCGACGGACTCGTCGACGGTGAGGCCGTGGCGACCTGGACCTCGCAGAGCATCGGTTCCCCCGAAGACGTCGGGCCCACGCGGCACGTCTCCGTGCCGCTGCGGCGCGGCGGCGTCGCCGAGGCGTGGGAGATCGGCGACCCCGACACCGCCGACGGCCGCTGGACCATCCATGTGCACGGGCTGCGCTCCAGTCGCAACGGAGCGCTTCGCTCGGCGCCGGCGGCGGTGGATGCCGGATGGATGGCGCTCGTGGTGTCGTACGCCGGCGACGAGGAGTGCGCCCCCGCCGACGCCCTGCCCTCGACCCTGGGAACGCGCGAGTGGCGCGACGTCGACGACGCGATCGCGTACGCCCTCGCGCGCGGTGCCCGGGAGATCGTGCTCGTGGCCTGGTCGATGGGCGGCACGATCGCGATGCTCGCGCTCGAGCACTCGGCGCACCGCGAGGCGATCGCCGGACTCGTCCTCGTCGCGCCGGCGCTGGACTGGCCCCGGGTGGTCGACAACGCCGTCGCGAACGCGCACCTGCCCCGCACGGTCGCCGCCGCGTCGATGCGCGTGCTCGCGAGCCGCATCGGGGCGCGGGCCCTCGGCCTCGTCGAGTCGGTCGACGCGCGCGCCCTCACGTGGGTGGGCGAGGGCCGGCCCGGGCCGGGGGTGCCGACCATCATCCTGCACAGCCGCGTCGATCCGGTCGTGCCGTTCTCGGGATCGGTGGCGTTCGTCGAACGGCATCCGGATGCCGAGCTGGTCGCCTTCGACGCCACCGGTCACTGCAACGAGGCCAACCAGGAGCCCGAGCGCTTCCACGACGCGATCGCCCGCTGGCTCCGCGCCCGCTGAGCCGCAAAAGGTCCCCGAGCTTGTCGAAGGGACCGGGGGCGTGGCGGGTTCCGGTGGCTTCGACGGGCTCAGCGACCTCGGTTCGACCGGGTCGCGGCCGCCGCAGCACTCAGGCGTCGACGACCGCCGCGATCGCACCGCGCGCGCCGCGCTCGGCCAGCAGCGCGCGGGCGGCGAGATAGGCCTCGCGCAGCCGCGCGTCCTGCCCGAGGTCGCCGAAGACGGGCGCGTAGTCGAGCAGCACCGCCGGGTCGTCGGCCACGATGGCCCGCAGCTCGTCGAGCCGACTGTCGACCGCGGGGGTCTCCTCGCCCGATTCGGTGCGCCCCTCGAGGAACACGCTCCACCCCGCGAGCACGAGGGCCGCGTGGTCGATCCGGCCCCCGGCGGCGAGCTGCTCTCGGACGACGGGCAACAAGAACTTGGGGAGCCGGTCGGAGCCGTCGACGACCTGACGCGCGAGCGTGTCGCGGATGGCCTCGCTGCCGAAGCGCGCGATGAGCTCGTCGCAGTAGGCGTCGAGGTCGATCCCGGGCACCGGTCGCAGCGTCGGAATCGCCTCGGCGTGCATGTAGCCCTGCAGGAACGCGACGAACAGCTCGTCGGTGCACACCTCGTGCACGTAGTGCGCGCCCGACAGGATGCCGAGGTAGCTCATCGCCTGGTGCGACGCGTTCAGCAGCCGCAGCTTCATGAGCTCGTACGGCTCGACATCCTGGACCAGCTGCACGCCGACCTCGTCGAAGGCCGGACGCCCCAGGGGGAAGGCGTCTTCGAGCACCCACTGGGCGAACGACTCCGAGCGCACGGGCCAGCGGTCGTCGACGCCGAACTCCTCGGCGATGGACGCGCGCGTCTCGTCGGTGGTGACCGGGGTGATGCGGTCCACCATGGAGGTGGGGAACGACACGTTCTGCGCGATCCAGGCGGCGAGTTCCGGGTCGAGACGCTCGGCGAACCCGAGCAGGGAGGCGCGCGCGACGTGGCCGTTGCCCTGGATGTTGTCGCACGACATGACCGTGAAGGCCGGGATGTCGGCATCCCTCCGTCGGCGGAGCCCCTCGGTCAGCAGGCCCATCACGCTCCGCGGAGGCAGGGCCCCGTCGAGGTCGGCGAGGGTGGGTTCGTCGCGCGGAGCGTAGGCGCCGGTGGCGTCGTCGATGCCGTAGCCGCCCTCGGTGATCGTGAGCGAGACGATCGCGGTGTCGGGATCGGCGAGCTTGGCGACGACCGCCTCGGGGTCGTCGGGGACGAAGAGGTAGTCGACGATCGAGCCGACGACGCGGGCCGCGGACGACCCGTCGGGAGCGGTGGTGACGAGCGTGTAGAGCCGATCCTGGGCGGCGAGGGCGTCGCGCATCGCGGCGTCGAACGGCAGCACCCCGACCCCGCACAGTCCCCAGTCGCCGCGCCCGGCCTCCAGGAGCCTGTCGAGGTACATCGCCTCGTGGGCGCGGTGGAACCCGCCGACGCCGACGTGCACGATGCGCGAGCGCACGGCCGACCTGTCGTAGGTCGGAACGGAGACGTCCGCCGCGAGGGAGGGGAGGGCGGCGGCGGTGAGTTCGGTCATGCGGGGCTCCGTGTGGGTGGGGCGGGAGGCTCGGGGCGTGCTCGTCGCGTCGGGGGGTGCCCCGGGGTTTGGGACGTGTTTCATCACGTGGGGCGTGAGGTACGCGCCCCGCGGTGAGGAAGCCGCCCCGAACCGGGGAAGGGGAGGGGTGGATGCCGGGACCCTCACGCGTGTGCGGGGGTCCCGGCATCCGAGGTGGGTCAGCAGGAGGACTTGTAGACCGCGTCCTTGCCGTCGCCGTTGATGTTGTCCTTGGTGAGGATGGTGAAGCCGGTCTGGATCTTCTCCTCGGTGGACTCGCCCTTCAGTGCGGCGATGGCCTGCTTGACGCCGTCGGAGCCGATGGTGGCGGGCTCCTGCGCGACGAGGGCCTGGACGGTTCCGGCTTCGAGGGCCTTGACCTGGGCGGGACCGGCGTCGAAGCCGACGATCGTGACCGAACCCTGCTTGCCGGCCTGCTGCACACCCGTCGCGGAACCCTCGGCGGCGAACAGGTTGGCGGCGAAGATGCCGACGATGTCGGGGTCCTTCTGCAGCGCGGCGGTGACGATCTCGGCCGCGGTCGAGGGCTCGTTGTGCGAGTACTGCACACCCACCGACTCGAACTTGCTGTCCTTCGCGACGGCGTCTTCGAAGCCCTGGGCGCGGGCGTCGGTCGTGGACACGCCAGGGTCGGTCGAGACGACGAGCACCTTGCCGCCGTTGGGGTTCGCCTTCTGGATCGCCTCGAATGCGGCAGCTCCGCCGCCTTCGTTGTCGGAGGAGATCTGCGACACCGCACCGGACGGGTCCTCGAGCGTCGTGTCGACGAGCACGACCTTGATGCCCGCGGCCTCGGCTGCCGCGATGGGTGCCTGCATGGCCGACACGTCGGTCGGCGCGATCAGCAGCGCGTCGGGCTTCGACGCCACGACGGCGTCGACGATCGGCTTCTGCAGGGTCGGGTCGAACTTCTCCGGGCCCTGAGTGGTGACGGTGGCGCCCTCGGTCTTGGCTTCGGCTTCGATGCCGCACTGCATGGAGATGTAGAACTCATCTCCGGCGACGCCCTGCACGAACGCGATCTTGTAGCCGCCGTCGGAGCCGCCGGACGCACCGCCCGAGGCCGTGCCACCGGAGCAGCCCGCGAGAGTCAGGGTCGCGGCCATGCCGAAGACCGTCAGGGCGGTCGCCTTCTTGTTCCACTTCATCGTGATCACCGTTCTGTTGTGAGTTCTTGCTGTCGGGTTGGGTAAGGGGTGGAGAGGGAATGGATGCCGCCGCGGCTCAGCCGCGCCGACCTCCGCTGAGGAACTTGCGCCAGAGGCCCTGCGAGTTGCCGCGCGTGGCGGCGGTGCGGCGCACCTGGTCGACGTACACCGCCGTGATCAGCACCGCGCCGACGGCGACCTGCTGCCAGAACGGCTGGACACCGGTGATGACGAAGCCGTTCTGCAGCACCGCCGGGATGAACAGACCCACGACGGTGCCCATGATCGTGCCGACGCCGCCGAAGAGCGACGTGCCACCGATCACGACGGCCGCGATGACGTTGAGGTTGGTCTGCGATTGGCCGGCGATCGCGGTCGTGGAGAACTGCGAGAGCGACAGGATGCCGCCGAGCCCGGCCAGAGCGCCGGAGATCGTGTAGATCTTGATCAGCTGCGCGTCCACCTTGACGCCGACGCGACGGGCGGCGATCTCGCTCGACCCGACCGCCAGCGTGTAGAGGCCGAAGCGCGTGTAGTGCAGCACGATCGCACCGATCGCGACGACCACGAGGGCGATGACGCTGATGATCGGGACGCTGCCGAAGACGTTGCCGTAGCCGATCGAGACCGTGAGCACGGTCGGCACATCGCGGATGTCGACACCGCCGGTGAGGATCTGCGCGAGACCGAGGGCCATGCCCAGGGAACCCAGGGTGACGATGAGCGGCGGGATCTTCGCCTTGGCGATGAGGAAGCCGTTCAGCAGCCCCCAGCACACGCCGCTGAGGATCGCGACGAGGATGCCGACGATCGCGACGCCCCAGCCCTCGCCGCCCATCGCCCGCATGACGATGGCCGCGACGACGCCGGAGAAGACCAGGACCGACCCGACCGAGAGGTCGATGCCGGCGGTGATGATGACGTAGGTCATGCCGACGGCGAGCACCGCGAGGATCGAGGCGTTCTGGATGATGAGACGGAAGTTGGTCCACTGCGCGAACGAGTCGGGCGCGATGATGCTGAAGACGATGATGATCGCCAGCAGCACGAGGAGGATCTGGAAGGCCTGCGTACGCAGGATCCGGCGGACCGGGTTCACCTTCTGGTTGTCGTCGAACGTGCCGATCGCGACGGTCTCGGTGGGAGGGGTCTTGACGCTCACTTCTGGTCGTCCTTCGTGACGGCGCCGGTCATGAGCCCGACGAGTTCTTCCATGGAGGTGTCCGCGGCCTGGATGTTCGCGACGCGGGTCCCGAGTCGCAGCACCTGGATGCGGTCGGAGACGTCGATGACGTGCGGCATCGAGTGCGAGATGAAGACCACGGCGATGCCCTTGTCGCGCACGCGGCGGATCGTCTCGAGCACGTTCTTCGTCTGGCGCACGCCGAGGGCCGCGGTGGGCTCGTCGAGGAAGACGACGCGCGACGCCCAGTGGACGGCGCGGGCGATCGCGATCGCCTGACGCTGGCCGCCCGACATCTCGCCGACGGGCGAGGTCAGGCTGCGCACCGTGGCGCCGAGCTCGTCGAACGCCGCGCGCGATGCCTTCGCCATGTCCTTCGTCTTCATGAAGCCGAGGGCACCGGCGAGCCCCGGGCGACGGATCTCGCGGCCGAGGTACATGTTCTGCACGGGGTCGAGGTGGGGCGCGAGCGCGAGGTCCTGGTAGACCGTCTCGATGCCGAGCGACGAGGCGACCTGGGGGTTGGACATGTCGATCGGCGATCCGTCGAACCGGATCTCTCCCTCGTCGACGGCGAGGTTGCCCGACAGGGCCTTCACGAGCGTCGACTTCCCTGCGCCGTTGTCACCGATGAGGGCGGTGACCTCGCCGGGGTAGACCTCGAAGTCGACGTTGTTGAGGGCGCGGACGGATCCGAACTGGCGCGACAGACCGCGTGCCTGCAGCACGGGCACAGCCGTGGTGGTGCTCATGAGGAAGCTCCTTCGTGGTGGCCGGCGCCCCCGGCGGGGGTGTCGGAGACGGTGACGACGAGGTCGGCGCGGTGGCGGCCGCGCTCGACGACGAGGGCGTTCGCCTCGTCGACGTCGCGGACCCAGGCGACGGCGTCGTCATGGGGGTGGCCGTGGGACAGGCGGCGGGCGACGAGCCGCTCGCGGCGCGCGGTGGGTTCGATGTCGAGGAACCAGACCTCGTCGAGACGGGATGCCACGGCATCCCACCCGAATCCCTCGTGCAGCAGGTAGTTGCCCTCGGTGATGACGAGCGGAACGTCGGCGGGCACCAGAACCGCGGAGCCGATGGACTCCTCGAGGTCCCGATCGAAGCGCGGCGCGTAGACCTCGTGCCCGGCGCGGATGCGGTCGAGCAGGGCCACGTAGCCGTCGACGTCGAACGTGTCGGGGGCGCCCTTGCGGTCGCGGCGACCGAGGCGGATGAGCTCCTCGTTCGCGAGATGGAATCCGTCCATCCCGACCAGCACCGCGTCGGAGCCGAGCGCGGCGAGCAGCGCGTCGCTCACGGTGGACTTGCCGGCGCCGGGGGTTCCCGCGAGTCCCAGCACGCGGCGCTCGCCCGATGCCGCGAGCAGCCGCGCACGCTCGACGAGGTCGTCGAGGTGCACGGTCGCGGTGGCGATCGGTGCGGCGTTCTGCGAGGTGCGGGTCACGGCGGTGTGGTCCTTCCGGGGACGCCGCACGTCGGAGTGCTGCGCCGGTGGAGCGGTCCGGTGGAGCTGTCCACCGGTCGAACGTTGGTTACGGTAAGCCCACCGTGACACCGGTGTCAACACCCGTGATCAATTCGTCATGACACCGAAGTCATCCGCGGGATTCTGTGGTTATCATGGGCCGCGACGACACCGCCGTCGTCCCCGCCCTCAGGACCCGCGAAAGAGCCCTCCCATGACCGAATTCACCGACCGCACCATCCTCGTCACCGGAGCCGGTGGCGGTATCGGCGGGGCGACCGTGCGACACCTCGTCGCCGCCGGCGCCACCGTGCTCGCCGCCGGCCGCACGGCTGACAGCGTCGAGGCGATCGCCGCCGAGACCGGAGCCGAGCCCGTCGTGTTCGACCTCGAATCCGAGGACGAGATCCGCTCCGCGATCGAGGGCCGAGACCTCTACGGCGTCGTGAACTGCGGCGGGTGGGGCGGCGAGATCGCGACACCCATGGAGACCGACATCGACGTGTTCGACAAGGTCATGAGCATCAACGCCCGCGGCTCGCTGCTGGTGACCAAGTACGCCTCGCGCGAGATGATCCGCGTCGGCAAGGGTGGCGCGATCGTCAACGTCTCGAGCCAGGCGAGCCTCGTCGCCCTCACCGGACACATCTCGTACGGTTCGTCGAAGGCGGCCCTCGACAACATCACGCGCGTGTCCGCC
This sequence comes from Microbacterium sp. NPDC089188, assembly GCF_040685155.1. NCBI lineage: Bacteria > Bacillati > Actinomycetota > Actinomycetes > Micrococcales > Microbacteriaceae > Microbacterium > Microbacterium sp. NPDC089188. The sequence goes on from NZ_JBFBHH010000002.1 coordinate 59,513, forward strand.
CTCGAACTCGGCGGCTACGGCATCCGGGTCAACAGCGTGAACCCCACGGTCGTCATGACGCCGATGTCGGCCTGGTACTGGGGTCGTCCCGACATCGAGGGCCCCTTCCTCGAGGCCATGCCGCTGCACAAGTGGGCGACCGAGGACGACATCGCCGCCCCGATCGTCTTCCTGCTCAGCGACGGGGCCGGCATGATCTCCGGCGTCTCGCTCCCGATCGACGGCGGCTACTCCAGCCGCTGATCCGGATGCCACGGAGCGGCGCCGCGGTGGGCGGCGCCGCTTCGCGGTCTCGGCGCGCGGAGGTCGCGACGCGAGGAGGCTGAGCATGCCGAAGCCTCCGGGGGTTGCGGTCCCTTCGCCGGGCTCGGGGACCTGGGTTCGCGGTGGTGACGCGAGGAGGCTGGGCCTGTCGAAGCCTCCGGGGGTTGCGGTCCCTTCGCCGGGCTCAGGGACCTTCGCCCGCCCGTGGTCACAGGCCGAGCGTGCGCTCCAGGTAGGCGTTGCGGAAGACCCCGCGCGGGTCCGCCTCGCGCGCCGCGGCGAGGAAGTCCTCGGTTCGGGGCAGCGTCGCGCGCACCGCCTCGCCGGGCATCGTGAACGCCTTCCCCCAGTGCGGACGCACGTCGAAGGGCGCCAGGGCCCGCTCGATGTGCGGCAGCACCCCGAGTACGCCGTCGGTGTCGTTGCGCCAGGTGAAGTGGATCGCGAGCACGTCGCGCTCGAATGCCGGGCTGAGCCAGAGACCGTCGGCGGCCACCGTGCGCAGCTCGGTCACCAGCAGGTGGGCGTCGAAGGCGGGGGTGATCGCGCGCACGGCCGCCAGTGCCTCGGCGGCCGCCGTGATCGGCACGAAGTACTCCGATTGGATCTCGTCGCCGTCGCTGGGTAGCGCGTCGGCGCGGAAGTGCGGCAGACGGGTGTGCCACGGCCCCGGGGTTCCGCGCTCGGTGGTGTTGTCGAGCGTGCGGATGCGCCCGAGGTGCAGGTCGTCCCCGACCGCGCGGCCCCCGAGTTCCTCGACCCACGTCGGCGCCCCGGTGTCGCTCTTGGCCCACACGAGGTCGTCGGCCGGGTCTCCCCACGTCGTGAACACGCTCACGCTGCGCGAACCGCCGAACACCGTCGCCGGATCGGACACGAGGTCGTCCCAGGCGACGCCCGTGAACGCCTGCTGCACGACCGTGTACGACGGGACGGTGCGCAGCTCGACGGCCGTGACGACGCCGAAGGCGCCGAGCCCCAGGGCCGCGGCCCCGAACCACGGGTGGCCCCGGTCGATGTGGTGCGTGCGGCCGTCGGCATCCATAATCTCGAGGGCCGTGACGGCGCTCGAGAGGTTGCCGTTGCCCATGCCCGACCCGTGCGTTCCGGTGGCGGCGGCCCCGGCGACCGAGATGTGGGGGAGCGATCCGAGGTTGTGCAGGGCGCGTCCCTCGGCCTCGAGCACGGGGGCGAGCTGCGCGAACGTGACGAGACCCTCGACGCGCACGCGGTCGTCGGTGACGTCGATGCGCGTCGGCATCCGCTCGAGCGACACGAGGGCGCCGTCGGCGTCGGCGATGTCGTTGAAGGTGTGGCGCGTCGCCTGCACGCGCAGAGCCGGACGGGATGCCACGACCTCGGCGAGCTCGCCCGCGTCGGCGGGCAGCAGCACCTCGGCGGCGCGATAGTGGTGATTGCCCGACCAGGTTGCTCCGGCGGCTCGTGTCTCGGTCATCGTGTCTCCTCGCGTCGTCGCCCACCCATCATGACCCGGACGCGCGACGTCGATGCCCGCGCGGACGGTTTCGGGAAGGGTTTCGTTCCGTGCAGAGTTCTCAACGGGCGGGGAACAGGGCGGCCTCGAAGACGGCCTCGGCCGCGCCCACGAGCAGGCGGTCCTCGCCGAGTTCCGCGGCCGCCAGGCGCAGACCCTCTGCGCACGCGGGCAGGGTCTGCGCGCGCACGGCGTCGTCGAGTCCCGCCAGATCGAGCTCGGCCAGGGTCGCGAGGAAGCCGCCGAGCACGATCACCGCCGGGTTCATCACGTTCGCCGCGTTCGCGAGAGCGGTCGCGAGGATCCGTCGCTGGCGCGCGATCTCCGCGCGAACGGCCGGATCGTCGGCGGAGCCCAGAGCCGCGGAGAGCGTCGCCTCGTCGGCGCTGTCGAGCCCGACCGCCGCGAGCAGGAGCGCGCGACTGACCTCGTCCTCGAGCACGCCGTCGACCGCCCGGCGGTCGCGGGGATCGACGATGCCGGGACGGTTCTGCCCGAACTCGCCGGCGTACCCTCCCGCGCCTCCCAGCGGCACCCCGCCCACGATCACCGCGCCGCCGATCCCGCTCGCGCCGCCGTTCAGGTAGACCACGTCGTGCGCCCCGCGCGCGGCGCCGAAGAGGTGCTCGGCGAGGGCGCCGAGTGCGGCGTCGTTGCCGACGTGGGCGGGCAGGCCCGTGGCATCCGTCATGAGAGAGGGCAGCGGGGCGTCGATCCAGCCGAGGTGCGGAGCCTCGCGCACGACGCCGTCGGAGGCGCGCACGGGGCCCGGGACCGCGACGCCGACCCCGACGATGCGGGCGTCGGTGAGGACGTCGCCCCGCCACCGTGCGAGGTGCGCGCCGACCAGCTCGGCGGTGCGTTCGGGGGTGAGCAGTTCGGTCTGCTCGAGTCGCTCGCGCGCCACGATCGTGCCGTCGAGGGCGACCGCGCCGAGGTCGAGGGCGTCGACCTCGGGGTTGACGGCGATCGCGACCACCCGCGGGTCGGGCGCGACGATGGGGGAGGGGCGACCGACGCGTCCCTGCGCGTCGGATGCGCGCTCGACGACGAGTCCTGATCGCTGCAGGTCGCCCACGAGGTCGGCGATCGTGGAGCGATTCAGGCCCGTTGCCTCGGTGAGCGCGGCCCGGGAACGCGGACCCTGGCGGTGCACCGTGCGCAGCACCAGCGACAGGTTGGCGCGGCGCATGCCGTCGCCGCGGGTGCCCTCGGTGACCATCCGACCACTGTGCCATGCCGTCGGCGTCCGACCGTGGCACTCTTCTCGTCCGTCCCGGGAGCCCGGCGAGCCGCGACTTCGCGTGTGCACGCCCTCCCGAGGGGCGAGCGGCGGCGCGCGGCGCTTCCCCCGGCGAGGGCGTCCACCTCCCGATCGTCGCGACTCGCGCATTCCCACCCCGGGCAAAGCGGGCGGTGCCAGGATCGACGCATGGACCTCTCCGGCATCCCCATCACGACCATCCGCGGCGACGAGACGACCTTCGGCGACCTGACCGACGGCAAGGCGGCGCTCGTGGTCAACGTCGCCTCGCGGTGCGGGCTCGCGCCGCAGTACGAGGCGCTCGAGGCGCTGCACAAGAAGTACGCCGACCGCGGGTTCACGGTCATCGGCTTCCCCAGCAACCAGTTCCTTCAGGAGCTCGGCGATGAGGACAAGATCGCCGAATACTGCTCCGCCACGTGGGGCGTCACCTTCCCGATGTCGGAGAAGGTCAAGATCAACGGCCGGAACGCCCACCCGCTGTACAAGGAGCTGACCTCGACCCCGGATGCCGAGGGCAAGACCGGCCGCATCTCGTGGAACTTCGAGAAGTTCGTCGTGGCCCCCGACGGGCGGGTGACGCGGTTCAGCCCGCGCACCCTGCCCGACGCGCCGGAGGTCGTCGCCGCGATCGAGGACGCCCTCCCGCGCTGACCGCGCCCTGCGCCGGCGCCCGCCCTCCCGCGCTCGCCCCTCGTCGAGCGTCCGGAACACGCTGTCGCGCCTCGGCCGACACGGCGTGTCCTGGACACTCGAGGGGGGAAACGGCGCCCGACGGCTGCCCTATCCTGACCGGGAACCCGACCTTCGAAGGAGCCGTCATGGCCGATGCCGTCGTCCTCGTTTCCGGCGGAGCCGCCGTCACCCCGTACACCGACCCCGAGCGCGCCGCGGCCGCGGGGCTCGCGGCGGGCAACACGATGACCGCACTGCGCGCGCACTTCGTGGCACGCGGCATCCGGGTCTTCACCGCTCCCGCCCGCATCGGTGCGGGGGAGGTGCGGGAGGATGCCGGGTGGCAGGGCTTCGACGACGTACCCGTCGTGCTGCCGGCCGGGGTGACGATCAACGCGGTCGGTCGTGTCGACGACGCGGGGGTGGCGCTCGCCGCCTTCCTGCGGTGGCTCGCGGACGAGCGGGAGGTCGGGAGCGTCGACCTCGTCGGTCACTCGATGGGCGGGCTGTTCTCGCGCGCCGCGATCCGCGAGCTCGGGGGCGGCGGCCCGCGCATCGAGCATCTGGTGACCCTCGGCACCCCGTGGGACGGCTCGGTGCTGGGCGACCTGCTCGACGGCGAGCTCTCGGAGGCCGATGCGCACGGCGACCCCGCCACGCGGCAGATCTTCGCCGAGGCGCGTCCGTACGCCGATGCCAACTCCCAGGGGGCGGCGGCCGAGGTCTCGCGCCGGTTCCTGCGCGGCTGGAACGACGCGCAGGCGGGGGTGCTCGACGGCATCCCGGTCACCGCGGTCGGCGCGGGCTACTTCTCGGCGGCGAGCGAGCCGGCGCAGCTGTGGCCGCATGACGGCCTCGTGTCGCTCACGAGCGGCCGTGCCGACGAGGTGCCCACGACGGTGCTGCCGAAGGTCGAACGCCATTCGTTCGGCGACCACGTGCACAGCATCTTCTTCGCCGAGGCCTTCGGCTTGCCGTGGGAGCGCGCCCTGACCTGGGACCCCGCGGTGTTCGCGGTGGTGGATGCCGCGCTCGGCGACTGACGCGGGGCTGGACGCCGTGGCATCCGGGGTATATGTTGTGAGCACCAACAAACCCGGCGCGCGTCACCGCGCACTCGTGCGTCTCCATGCGAAGGAGCAGGAATGCCCACCCCCACCCGCGATGACAAGTTCTCGTTCGGACTCTGGACCGTCGGCTACAACGGCACCGACCCGTTCGGCGGCCCCACGCGTGAGCCCCTCGACGTCGTGCACGTCGTCGAGAAGCTCGCCGAGCTCGGCGCCTACGGCCTGACGTTCCACGACGACGACCTCTTCGCCTTCGGCTCGACCGACGCCGAGCGTCAGAAGCAGATCGACCGCCTCAAGGGCGCGATGAGCGACACCGGCATCGTCACGCCGATGGTGACCACCAACCTCTTCTCGGCCCCCGTCTTCAAGGACGGCGGCTTCACCTCGAACGACCGCCAGGTGCGTCGTTTCGCGCTGCGAAAGGTGCTGCGCAACCTCGACCTCGCCGCCGAGCTCGGGGCGAAGACGTTCGTCATGTGGGGTGGCCGCGAGGGTGCCGAGTACGACTCCGCGAAGGACATCCGTCAGGCGCTCGAGCGCTACCGCGAGGCCGTGAACCTCCTCGGCGACTACGTCACCGACAAGGGTTACGACATCCGTTTCGCCATCGAGCCCAAGCCCAACGAGCCCCGCGGTGACATCCTGCTGCCGACCCTCGGACACGCGATCGCGTTCATCGACTCGCTCGAGCGCCCCGAGCTCGTGGGCCTGAACCCCGAGGTCGGCCACGAGCAGATGGCGGGACTGAACTTCGCCGCCGGCATCGCCCAGGCGCTGTTCCACGGCAAGCTCTTCCACATCGACCTCAACGGTCAGCGCGGCATCAAGTACGACCAGGACCTCGTGTTCGGCCACGGCGACCTGCACAACGCCTTCGCGCTCGTCGATCTGCTCGAGAACGGCGGCCCCGGCGGCGTGCCCGCCTACGACGGACCGCGTCACTTCGACTACAAGCCCTCGCGCACCGAGGACGAGACCGGTGTCTGGGACTCCGTGTCGGCCAACATGAACACCTACCTGCTGCTCAAGGAGCGCGCCGCGGCCTTCCGCGCCGACCCCGAGGTGCAGGAGGCCCTGGAGGCCGCGAAGGTCGCCGAGCTCGCGCAGCCGACGCTCAACGAGGGCGAGACCTACGACGACTTCCTCGCCGACCGCTCGGCCTACGAGGACTTCGACACCGACGCGTACCTCGGCGGCAAGGGCTTCGGCTTCGTCCGCCTGCAGCAGCTCGCGACCGAGCACCTGCTCGGCGCGCGCTGAGCCCCGCGGGGCCCGGATGCCACGGCATCCGGGCCCCTTTCCGTCGAGTGTCCACGACACGCCGCATCGCCTCGCGCGGCACGGCGTGTCGTGGACACTGAACGGGATGCCGCACCGCTGCGGCGCGAACAGAGGGAGTGAGCATGGCGCTCGTCATGGGAGTCGATTCGTCGACGCAGTCGTGCAAGGTCGTCGTCGTCGACGCCGAGACCGGGCGCGTGGTGCGTGCGGGGCGCGCATCGCACCCCGCCGGAACCTCGGTCGACCCCGAGGCATGGTGGATCGCGCTGCAGGACGCCATCGCCCGAGTGGGCGGGCTCGACGACATCGCCGCGGTCTCGATCGCCGGGCAGCAGCACGGCATGGTCGTGCTGGATGCCGAGGGGGCCGTCATCCGCGACGCCCTGCTCTGGAACGACACGCGGTCGGCCCCGGCTGCACGCGACCTCATCGACGAGGTCGGCGCGGCCGAGTTCGCCGAGCGCACGGGCGCGGTGCCGGTCGCCTCGTTCACCGGCACGAAGCTGCGCTGGCTGCGGGATGCCGAGCCTGACAACGCTGCGCGCGTGGCCGCGGTCGCGTTGCCGCACGATTGGCTCACCTGGCGCCTTCGCGGGTTCGGTCCGGGCAACGCGGTGCTCGAAGAACTGGTCACCGATCGCTCCGACGCGTCCGGCACGGCGTACTGGGGCGCCGGCGGATACGACGACGACCTCTTCGTGCGCGCCCTCGGTCACGACGCGGTGCGCCCGCGCGTACTGGGACCGTGGGAGAGCGCCGGGACGCTGCCGGGCGGGGCTCTCGTGGGCCCCGGCGCCGGGGACAATGCCGGCGCGGCCCTCGGCCTCGGCGCGGGCGTGGGCGACGTCGTCGTGTCACTCGGCACGTCGGGCACGGTGTTCGCCGTATCCGACACCCCGAGTCGCGACACCACCGGGACGGTCGCCGGCTTCGCCGACGCGACCGGGAAGTTCCTCCCCCTGGTCGCGACCCTCAATGCCGCGCGCGTGCTCGACGCGTTCGCGGGCCTGCTCGGCGTCACGCACGACGAGCTCGGCGCTCTGGCGCTGCAGGCCGAGCCGGGGGCCGACGGCGTGGTGCTCGTGCCGTGGTTCGAGGGCGAGCGCACCCCGAACCTGCCGAACGCGCAGGCCTCGCTGACCGGCCTGACCCTGGCATCCACGAACCGTCCGACGCTCGCGCGCGCGGCGATCGAGGGGATGCTCAGCGGCCTGGCCGTGGGTCTCGAGGCGATCCAGGCGCAGGGCGTCGAGGTGCGCCGCGTGCTGCTGATCGGCGGGGCGGCGGCCAACGACGGGGTGGCGCGCATCGCCGCGCAGGTATTCGACGCCGAGATCGTCGTGCCGGCGGCGGGGGAGTACGTCGCGCTCGGTGCGGCGCGCCAGGCCGCGGGCGTGCGGGCGGGTGGACCGGTCGAGTGGACGGTGGCCACGACCCGGGCGGTCGAGCCCGACCACCGCCCGCAGATCCGGGCGCGCTACGACGCGGTGGCGGCCCTGCGCGCCCAGGAGAGCTGATCGCGCGATTCGCAGTGGATTCGGGCGGCCGAAATACGTCAGAGTAGGACCGGGCCCGTCGACGCCTTGTAAGGGGGGCGTCGGCGGGTTCTTCACGGGAGCGCTCCCGGTGTCGTGCGTCAAGACCCTCACAGCCTCGGCCTGAGGCGCCCTAGCGTCGCCGCATGGTGCGCATCCGACTCGAGTCCCCGGCCTTCCAGCGCGACGTCGACGTCGACGACGCGGAGCCCCTCGTCGAGGTCGAGGGGATGACCTGGGCCCGCGCGGGCGAGATCGGCGGGCTGCCGCGGTACATCCCGGCGGCGGCGGGCTGAGGGGCGCGGCGGTCACGGCGTCCGGGCGGCGCCTTCCGCCGGCTGCACCCGCTCGTACGACGGCTGACGGAGCGCGCTCACCCAGCGGTATGCCCGAGCGCCCGGGATCGGCCGCCGGACCGTGTCGAAGCGCAGACCGTGGTCGTCCTGGTCGGCATCCCGTCGCAGCTCGAGGACGGCGAACGAATGCCACGGGCCCGCCGGAGTGGCATGAGCGACGGTGAGCGTCCAGGCGGAGTCGTCGTGCCCGGGCAGCTCTCGCGGATCGGTCGCCGGGGGACGCCCCCGCCGCGTCCGGGCGATCAGCACGACGGGTCCGCGCGGTCCGCGGTACGGCAGCAGCGTCCCCAGGCGGGCGCGCTCCGGCCGACGGTGCGGCAGCAGCAGGAAGCGCCCGGGTACGTTCCACCCCGTGGAGGCGAGCTCGAGGTCGCAGGCGGTGCCGTCGACGTCGATCCTCAGCGCGAGACCGATGATGTCGGGCAGAGGCGCGGGCAGCCCGAGCGATCGCGAGACGCGGGCGACGACCCGCACCGGACTGCCCGGGGCGTCGTCGATGAAGGCGATGCCGGAGGGTGCGGCATCCGGGATCCACCGCATCTCTCCGCTCAGCACCACGCCACGGCTGTGGATCGGACGGGGGTGCCTCACTCGTTGCAGGAGGCCGAAGGCCGCGGACAGAGCCGACCCGATCGCGCGCGCGAGCGGCGATCGGCGGACGGACGGGATGCCGGTGGTCGTGGTCACGCTCCGAGAGCACCTCACGAACCCGGTGCACGCCGAGGGGGTTGCGCGCCGCTACTGTGAGTCACCATGAGCGGCGACACCGGGGCGAAACGCATCGGCGTCCGCGAGGTCGCGGCAGCGGCGGGCGTGTCGACGCAGACGGTCTCGCGGGTGCTGAACGGCTACCCCGGTATCCGCGACGTCACTCGCGAACGCGTGCTCGACGCGGTCGCCGCCCTCGACTACCGCGTGAACAACGCCGCCCGCGCTCTCGGCACGAGCCAGACGCGCACCGTGGGGGTCGTGGCGTCCGACGCCGTCCTGCACGGGCCGTCGGCGGGGATCGCGGCGCTCGAGAGGGCGGCGCGAGGGCGGGGGCGCTGGATCTCGACCGCGTACACCGACTCCGACGACCCGGCCGACATCGACGCCGCGGTGCGCCACCTGCTCGACCAGGGCGTCGACGGCATCGTGCTGGTCGCCGCCCACGGTGCGACCTCGCTCGAGGGCTACGACGTGCCGCTCGTGCCGCTGTACGGCGAGTCCGGGTCGCGCCAGCGCGCCGCGGCCGCGCTCATCGTCGATCATCTGGTCGACCTCGGCCACCGCCGGATCGTGGAGGTCGCCGGTCCCGCCGACTGGCGCGAGGCGCGCGCGCGTACCCGGGGCGTCGCCGACGCGCTGCATCGTCGAGGCGTCGAGCGCGACGGCTGCGTCGAGGGGGACTGGAGCGCCGCGTCCGGATCCGCGATCGCCGGCGCCGTCGCCGACCTCGTCCGCGCGGGCGCGACCGCGGTCGCCGTCGCGAACGACCAGATGGCTCTCGGCCTCGTCGCGGGGCTGGTCGAGCGGGGGCTCGCCGTTCCCGGCGACGTCTCGGTCGCCGGCTTCGACGACAACCCGGATGCCGCGTTCTACACGCCCGCGCTCACCACGGTGCGTCTCGACGTCGAGGGCGAGGCCGCGGAGGCCGTGGCGACCGTGCTCGGCGAGGTCGCCGAGCCGCCGGCCGACCCCGTCCTGGTGCCGCGGGCCTCGACGGCGGCGCCGCGCGGGGCGGCCCCGCGCTGATCGCCGCGCGCCGGGAGGCGTGTCGCACCGGCATCCGTCTTCATGGCGGTCGGGGCGTTCCTCTCGTCGGGGTGCAGGTTCTCCGCCCTGCAGCGAGAACCGCGCCCGGACCGGGGAGCCGCGGGGAGCCCACGAGGGACGGGCCTGGCCGGTCGACGGGCAGGAGGGCTCGCCACCGGGGGATGTTACCGGTAACATGGCAGGCGCAATCCGCCACCGACAGAGTCGAAGGAGACCCGCGTGTCCGAAGCCGCCCCGTTCGCGCCCGAGGTGCAGGAGGCGATCGACGCCCTCCGCGTCGACGTCGCGAAGCTGCACGCCGAGCTCGTGCGCTACAACCTCATCGTCTGGACCGGCGGCAACGTCTCGGGCCGCGTTCCCGGCGCCGACCTGTTCGTCATCAAGCCGTCGGGTGTCTCGTACGACGACCTCGCCCCCGAGAACATGATCCTCTGCGACCTCGACGGCAATGCGATCCCGGGCACCCCGGGCAGTGAGCGGAGCCCCTCGAGCGACACCGCCGCGCACGCCTACGTGTACCGGAACATGCCCGAGGTCGGCGGAGTCGTCCACACGCACTCCACCTACGGCGTCGCCTGGGCGGCTCGCGGCGAGGAGATCCCCTGCGTCATCACCGCCATGGCCGACGAGTTCGGCGGCCCCATCCCGGTCGGCCCCTTCGCGATCATCGGCGACGACTCGATCGGCCGCGGCATCGTCGAGACCCTGCGCGGCCACCGCTCGCGCGGCGTCATCATGCAGAACCACGGCCCCTTCACGATCGGCACGAACGCGAAGGACGCCGTCAAGGCCGCGGTCATGCTCGAGGACGTCGCCCGCACCGTGCACATCGCGCGCGAGGCCGGCCCCCTCATCCCGATCCCGCAGGACAAGATCGACGCCCTCTACAACCGCTACCAGAACGTCTACGGACAGAGCACGGACGACCGCCGATGAACGCGCAGAACCCCGACACCGCGGGCACCGGATCCGCGACCACCGGCGCCCGGGCCGTCGGCGCCGACACCGCGGCATCCATCACCGAAGGCCGGGCCAGCCTCGGCATCGAGCTCGGCTCCACCCGCATCAAGGCCTGCCTCATCGGCCCCGATGCCGAGGTGTTCGCCACCGGCTCCCACGAGTGGGAGAACGTCTACGCCGACAAGCTCTGGACCTACTCCCTGGATGCCGTCTGGGCGGGCCTCCAGGCCGCCTACGCCGAGCTGGTCCGGAACGTGCAGCAGCAGTACGGCGTCACCCCCGAGCGCTACGCCGCGATGGGCGTCTCGGCGATGATGCACGGCTACCTCGCGTTCGACGCCGACGGCGAGCTGCTCGCTCCCTTCCGCACCTGGCGCAACACCAACACCGGTGTGGCGGCGGCCGAACTCACCGAGCTCCTGGGCGTGAACATCCCACTCCGCTGGTCGATCGCCCACCTGCACCAGGCGGTCGTGGATGAGGAGCCCCACGTGCCCGAGATCCGCTTCCTCACCACCCTCGCCGGGTACGTGCATTGGACGCTGACGGGCGAGAAGGTGCTGGGCGTGGGAGACGCCTCGGGCATGTTCCCGATCGACTCCGCGACGCGCGACTACGACGCCGCCCTGGTCGCCCGCTACGACGGCCTGGCTGCCGGACGCGTCCCCGCGCTGAACGACCTTCTGCCACGCGTGCTCGTCGCGGGTACCGCCGCCGGGAACCTCACCGACGAGGGCGCGGCCCTGCTCGATCCGACCGGAACCCTGCGTCCCGGCATCCCGTTCGCCCCGCCCGAGGGCGACGCGGGCACCGGCATGGTCGCGACCTGCGCCGTGGCTCCCCGCACCGGCAACGTCAGCGCCGGCACGAGCATCTTCGCGATGGTCGTGCTCGAGCGCCCGCTCAGCGAGGTGCACCACGAGCTCGACCTCGTCACGACGCCCTCGGGCGACGCGGTCGCGATGGTGCACTGCAACAACGGCGCGAGCGAGCTGGCCGCCTGGGCGAACATGTTCACCGCGTTCTCCGCCGCGGCGGGCGCGCCCCAGACTCCGGATGCCACGTACGCGGCGCTCTTCTCCGCCGCGCTCGAGGGTGAACCCGACGCCGGCGGGCTGTTGGCCTACAACCACCTCGCCGGTGAGCCCATCGCGGGTCTCGACGAGGGGCGCCCGCTCGTCGTGCGCACGCCCGACAGCCGCCTGACCCTGCCGAACTTCATGCGCGCGCAGCTCTACGGCGTCTTCGGGACGCTCGCGCTCGGCATGGACGTGCTGCACGGGGAGGGGGTGCAGCTCGACCGCATGTACGCGCACGGCGGCATGTTCCGCACGGCCGGCGTCGCGCAGCGCTTCCTCGCGGCGGCCCTCGACGCCCCGGTCGCGGTCGCCGAGACCGCCTCGGAAGGCGGCGCGTGGGGCATGGCCGTGCTGGCCGCGTACGTCGCCGACGACTCCGGCCGCGACCTCGACCAGTGGCTGCGCGAGACGGTCTTCGCCACCGCCCCGATCCGCACCGCCGACCCCGAGCCGGCCGACGTGGCCGGCTTCGCGTCCTACCTCGACCGCTACCGCGCAGGCCTCGCCGTCGAGGCCGCCGCCGTGGCATCCCTCTGAACACTCGAAAAGGAACAGTCATGACCCGCACGAAGCTCACGAACGACCTCGACGGCTACGAGGTCTGGTTCGTCACCGGCAGCCAGAACCTCTACGGCGAAGAGACCCTGAAGCAGGTCGCCCAGCAGTCGCAGGCCGTCGTCGAGGGCCTGAACGGCCTGCCGGTGAAGGTCGTCTGGAAGCCCGTACTGAAGGACTCCGACAGCATCCGCCGCATGGCGCTGGAGATCAACGGCCGCGACGACGTCATCGGCGTCATCGCGTGGATGCACACCTTCAGCCCGGCCAAGATGTGGATCTCCGGCCTCGACGCCCTGCAGAAGCCGCTGCTGCACCTGCACACGCAGGCCAACGTCGAGCTGCCGTGGAACGACATCGACTTCGACTTCATGAACCTCAACCAGGCCGCGCACGGCGACCGCGAGTTCGGGTACATCCAGACGCGCCTCGGTGTGTCGCGCAAGACCGTCGTCGGTCACGTGTCGAACCCGGCCGTGCGCCAGCAGATCGAAGACTGGGAGCGCGCCGCCGCCGGTTGGACCGCCGCCCGCACCCTCAAGCTCGCGCGCTTCGGCGACAACATGCGTTTCGTCGCGGTCACCGAGGGCGACAAGACCGAGGCGGAACTGCGCTTCGGCGTGCAGGTCAACACGTGGGGCGTCAACGAGCTCGTCGAGGCCGTGGACAAGGCGTCGGATGCCGACATCGACGCGCTCGTGCAGAAGTACGTCGACAGCTACGACGTCGTCGACGAACTGCTCCCCGGCGGTGCGCGCCACCAGTCGCTGCGCGACGGCGCGGCGATCGAGCTGGGCCTGCGCTCGTTCCTCGAGGAGGGCGGCTTCGGCGCCTTCACCACGTCATTCGAAGACCTCGGTGCCCTGAAGCAGCTGCCCGGTCTCGCGGTGCAGCGCCTCATGGCCGAGGGGTACGGCTTCGGTGCCGAGGGCGACTGGAAGACGGCGATCCTCGTGCGCGTCGCGAACGTCATGGGCGCGGGCCTGCCCGGTGGCGCCTCGCTCATGGAGGACTACACCTACGACCTCGTCCCCGGCTCCGAGCGCATCCTCGGCGCGCACATGCTCGAGGTCTCGCCCTCGCTCACCACGAAGAAGCCGCGCCTCGAGATCCACGAGCTCGGCATCGGCGGCAAGGACGACCCGGTGCGCCTGGTCTTCACCGCCGACGCGGGCCCCGCTCTCGTCGTCGCGATGAGCGACATGCGCGACCGCTTCCGCCTGGTCGCCAACGTCGTCGAGAACGTCGACGCCCCCGACCTGCCCAAGCTCCCCGTCGGCCGCGCCGTGTGGAAGCCCGCGCCCGACTTCGCCACCTCGGCCGGATGCTGGCTCGCCGCGGGAGCCGCGCACCACACCGTCATGACCACGGCCGTGGGCATCGAGGTGTTCCGCGACTTCGCCGAGATCGCAAAGACCGAGCTCGTCGTCATCGACGACGACACGACGGTCCGCGGTTTCCAAAGAGAGCTGCGCTGGAACCAGGCGTACTACCGCCTGGCCCAGGGCCTGTAAGACCCCGCCGTCCTCGGATCCTCCGCCGATCCGGGGGCGGTGCGGCACTCGCGCGCCTCGCTCTCTCGGGGCGCGTGCCGCGCACCGGCTCGACCGGCGCGCGGACCGTGCCCCGGAATCTCCGCAGCGGTGGGCTGCGGCGGTTCCGGGGCATCTCTGCGTTCAGCGCGGGCACCGCCGTGGTCTGCGGGCGACGGGCGGTGGCATCCGGTCGACGGGGACCCGTGTCCCACTCGTGATGGCGCGTGCCCCGTCTGTGAGGGGTTCGTGGGCGCGAGATCGAGAACGCCCCCGGCTTCCTTATCGGACGATCACTTTCGCCTGCGCGCTCGTCTCGGTGTCGCACGTCGTGACCTGCCACGCGGGAGCACCATCGTCGACGATCCGTTTCATGTCGATGATGAGGGGGCTGGGGTACGTCTCGCCCGATTGCTGCGCTGCGGCCCCTGCGGAGGGGGCATCGGCTCTCTGCTCGGCATCGGTGAGGTCGACCTCGTGAGACGCGCGCTTCTCGAGCGTCTGCACGTCGAGCAGGGCCTCCTCGCCGCGGGCCGGGTCGTTCCCGGTCACGCTGCGTACGCGCCAGGCCCACTTCTCATCGAGGTACTCGAGCCGCAGACCCACGACGGTGCCCGTCGACTCCCCCGGAAGGGACTCCAGGAAATCGGTCGGCCACCTGAGCTGATCGGGGAGACACGTGCCCGGGTAGCCGTATCCGAGCGCGCGCTGCGGCGGCGGGGCCGACGCGCACCCGACGAGGATGCCGAGCAGAACCGTCGTGGCGCAGGCGGCCATCGCGCGTCGTCTCATCGCCCCACCGTATCGGCGGGGCGATGAGACGACGCGCGGGGGCGGAATACCGCCGCGTCGCCGGTCGTTGCGGACGGTTCACCCGAACCGATGGAAGGCTCGTCTTGTCTCACACCTCACACGCTCTCGTGGTCGGCGCGACCGGCATCGCCGGCGGCGCCCTGCTCGACCGTCTCTCCGGCGACGGCTGGGAGGTGACGGCGCTCTCGCGGCGGCCCGGCGCGGAGCGGCCCGGGGTCACGTGGCGGTCTGCCGACCTGCGGTCGCCGGGTTCGTTGGCATCCGCCCTCGACGGCGTCCCCCTCACCCACGTGTTCTTCACGGCGTGGTCGCGACAGGACACCGAGGCGGAGAACATCGCCGTCAACGGCGGAATGGTCCGCGACCTGCTCGCCGCTCTCGCCGACGCCCCGGTGCGCCACGTCGCGCTCATGACGGGACTCAAGCACTACCTCGGTCCCTTCGAGGCCTACGGCCAGGGCGCCATGCCCGACACCCCCTTCCACGAGGACGAGCCCCGACTCGACGTCGACAACTTCTACTACGCGCAGGAGGACGAGCTGTTCGCCGCGGCGGAGCGGCAGGGCTTCACCTGGTCGGTGCACCGCTCCCACACCGTGCTCGGCTACGCGGTCGGCAACGCGATGAACATGGGCCTCACGATCGCCGTGGCGGCCGCCATCAGCCGGCACCTCGACAGGCCCCTGGTCTTCCCGGGGAGTGAGACGCAGTGGAACGGTCTGACGGACGTGACGGATGCCGACCTGCTCGCCGCCCAGATGGTGTGGGCATCGACCCACCCCGAGGGTGCCGACGAGGCGTTCAACACCGCCAATGGCGACGTCTTCCGGTGGCGGTGGATGTGGCCGCGGATCGCGGCCGACCTGGGCGTGGCGGCCGAGGGCTTCGACACCGAGCCGCGACCCTTCGAGCAGCAGATGGTGGAGGCCGCGCCCGTCTGGGCCGAGATCGTCGCGCAGCACGGTCTCGTCGAGCCCGACATCACCCGGGTGGCCTCGTGGTGGCACACCGACGCCGACCTCGGACGCGAGATCGAGGTGATGACCGATATGTCGAAGAGCCGCCTCGCCGGTTTCACCGAGCACCACCGCACGCGCGACTCCTTCAGCCGCCTGTTCGAGCGCTACCGCGCGGCACGCCTCATCCCCTGAGCCTCGTCGCGGTCGTCGGCCGGGGCGGCGTCCTCGACACCGTTCCAGCCGACGTCGCGCACACGTCGCCCACCGCGCCTCGATGCCCTCGCACACAGTGAAGCCGGCGATGACGGGGCGTGACAGGACCCGCCCCCCACCGCGGGGAGGCACCACGCTCGCCCGCCGCGCTCTGTCGGGGCTGCGCGCATGATTCGATGGTCCGGGGTCTGTTCACGGCCCGTAACCGCGCCCACCCGGCCCGTGCATCGGAGAACAATGTCGCAACCTGAGGATGCCGCGGACCGCTCCTCGGCGGAACCGCTCTTCGTCGTGCAGAGGTATCCGTCGCAGCACCTGGTCGCCCGGTGGATCGGCATCCTGTTCATGGTCGGGGCCGTGGTGCTCGCCGCGTCGGAGATCATCGAGCAGGATCGTCTGGCGTACATCGGCGTCACCGTGTGGCTGACCACACTGGGCGGTCTCGGCGCGATCATCTTCTTCTTCGCCCTGTCGTTGGGCAGAGCGCGCGTCCTCGTGTTCGAGGACCACCTCGTCGTCCGTTCGGGGCGACGCCGCGCACGGGTCGTGCCGGCGTCCGACATCGCCGAGCTCGCGGCGCTCATGTCGGGACGGCTGCGGGGGAGGGACGCGCGCGGGCGCACGCTCTTCGAGGTGATGAGCGTGTACCGGGGCTTCTCCGCGTTCACCACCTGGTTGCAGGCGAAGACGCCCCGTCAGTGGGCCGCGATGTCGGAGAGCTCAGGTCGCTGAGCCCTGTCATCCGCGACAGGCCTCGGACCCCGGAAGATCACCCTCCCCGTCACAGGCGCTGCCCCAGCGCCCACAGCCGGTCGGCGCGCCCCGAGATGGCCTCCGACAGCGCGAAGGCCTGTGCATCGGTGAGGGATGCCACGTAGTCGACGATCCCACGCGATCGGGCGAGGCGCTCGGCATCCGCCGGCCGGTGCTCCGCGGGCAGGGCGGAGTACTGCTCGCGTGCCAGGGCGATGAGCTCGCGCAGGCGCCGCGGCGTGCGCGCGCGGTCGAGGTCGTCGTCGAGCCACTCGCCGAGGGCGCGCACGGAGCGGGCGAGGATGCGACTCATTCCGCGCTGCTGGATCGCCAGATCGGGGCGGCTGAGCACGAAGCGCTTGTGCACGAACTTCAACACCTCGACGTGATGCCAGGCCCACGGCGACAGCACGACGGGTCCCGCGCGGGGCGTGTCGAGGGGGCGCAGGCGCGCCGACTCCTGGAACCGGCGGATCCAGCGGTCGGTGAAGGCGGCGAGCCGCCGCTCCGCCGTCAGGGAGCCGTCGAACGGGCGGGCGAGCAGGTCGGTGACCATCTCGGCATCCACGTCGCTGACGGCGGCGAGGAAGGCCTCGTCGTCGGCGATCCACGGGTCGTCGCGGCGCATCTTGCGACGCAGGCGCTCCAGGCCCGCGCCCGGCGCGAGCTCGGCGCGCACCTCGTCGTCGTCACGGGCGCGCCACTCCAGCACGTCGTCGAGCCAGCCGCGGAACTCCGCCGCGATCGGGGCATGATCCAGGATGCCGGCGCGATAGAAGTCGTCGACGTCGTGCACCGAGTAGGCGATGTCGTCGGCGAGGTCCATCACGGCCCCCTCGATGCTCTGCCGGAGGGGCTCGGCATCCACTCCCTGTCGGGCCTCGTCGAGATCGGCGAGGTCGAGGTCGTACGCGGAGTACTTGTGCACGCGATACGCGCCGTCGGGGGAGCGACGGATACCGCGGGGAGGACCGATGCGCTCGACGTCGTCGGCCGCGACCGACGGTGCCCAGGGGTACTTCGCCGAGGCCGCGCGCACGGCCGCGGTGAGGTTGAGTCCGCGCGGGGCGTTCTCGACCACGTCGAGCGAGACGAGGATGCGATAGGTCTGCGCGTTGCCCTCGAACCCGTCGGGGAGGTCGAGCTCCTCGCGCGCGAGGCGGTTGAGGGTCGACTCCCCGAGGTGGCCGAAGGGCGGGTGACCGAGGTCGTGCGCGTAGGCCGCCGCCTCGACGACGGTGGCGTTGCAGACGTCGCCCTCGCCGGCCCGGCGCGAGATCGTGTTGAGCTGCAGAGCGACGACGCGCGCGATGGCGCTCACCTTGAGGGTGTGGGTGAGGCGGTTGTGCACCGGGGCGCCCGAGATCGACGGCGACACCACCTGTGTCACCGCCGACAGGCGCGAGAAATACGGCGAGAACTGGATGCGCTCGAGGTCGATGGACCAGGGGTCGGCGCGGGCGTCGTCGTGGTCGGCGAACACCCGGGATGCCGCGTTGCCGACGACGGCATCCTGATCGGCGGTCCCGTGCCCCAGGCGCGCGGTGTCTGCCGGGGGAGTGATCTGGTCGGGGAGCACGGTGGTCCTCTCGGGGCGTCGACGACGTGTGTCCACGCTAACGCGCGGTGTCTGCTCCTTCGTTCCCGTTGACGGCACGGGTTCGGCGCGGGCGCGACGATCGAGGCGATCCGGCCCGACGCGGCACGACCGAGGATGGAGTCACGCAGTGCCGGGTTATACGCCTCCCTGCTGACCGACGCAATCGTCTGGGCCGCCCGCCACGGGGAAGCTGCCCGGGTTAGCGTTGCACGTGTGACGCTGAACCATATCCGACGCGGGACGGGCAGTCCTCTGCTGCTGGTGCACGGCCTGGGCGCGGGCTGGCGATCCTGGGCTCCGATCCTCGACGACCTGGCCCGGCACCGCGAGGTCATCGCCGTCGACCTGCCGGGGTTCGGTGAGACGCCGCCACTGTCCGGTGACGTCTCTATCGCCACGCTGACCGATTCCGTCGCGGACTTCATCCGCGAGCACAGACTGAACGGAGTCTCCACCGTCGGCCAGTCGATGGGTGGACGAATCGTGCTCGAGCTCGCGCGGAGGGGAGTCGGCGGGGACACCGTGGCTCTGGACCCCGGCGGCTTCTGGAGTCCCCGCGAGCGTGCGGTCTTCGCCGCCACGCTGCGGCCGTCGATCGTGCTGGTCCGCGCATCGCGCGGCGCTCTGCCGGCCTTGCTCGGTACCCCCGTGGGGAGGACGCTGCTGCTGGCGCAGCTGTCGGCGCGACCCTGGGCCCTCTCGCGCGAAACCGTACTGCCGGACGTGCGCGGACTGGCCGATTCCCCGTCGGTCGGAGCCGCGATGGACGCCCTCACCAAGGGTCCCCTGCAACAGGGCGCCCCCGCGGGGACGGCACCCGGTCGGGTCACGATCGGGTGGGGCCGGCGCGATCTGGTGACGGTGCCGAAACAGGCTGATCGCGCCGCGCGACTGTTCCCGGACGCCTCGCTCCATTGGTTCGAACGGTGCGGCCATTTCCCCCAGTGGGATGCTCCTCGCGAAGCGACACGACTCATCCTCGACCGCACCAGCTGACCCAGCGGATCACGCAACCGTCTCGGGCAGCCGGCTTTCCCTCGCGGCGCGAGACGGGGCCATCCGCCTCGCGCCGCAACCGCGCCTCACCCCCGCCGCACCTCGACCTCGACGAACCGTGCGTCATCGGCGCCCAGCTCGTACGTCGGCCCGGTGATCCGCAGCGCCACGGCCTCATCGACGTCCGCACACGACGACCCCAGCCGCAGCTCGACCTCGCCCGCCTCGACCACCCGCCGCAGCGCACGATCGCTGTAGGCCAGACGCAACGCGGGCACGGTGAAGCGCACCTCGGCGCTCTCGCCCGGTTCGAGCTCGACCCGCGCGTAGGCGACGAGTTGGGCGAGAGGCCGCGTGACGCTCGCCGCCGACCGGTGGGCGTAGACCTGCACCACGTCGGCACCGCGCACCGCCCCGGTGTTCGTCACTCGCGCGGCGACGCAGAAGGTGTCGCCCGCGCGCACCTCGGCGGTCGCGGATGCCCTCGCCCCGTCGACCGCGAGACCCTCGCGGCGGAACGACGTGTACGACAACCCGAACCCGAACGGCCGCACGGGCGTGGGATCCGTGCTGGTCACCCCCGACGGCCCGCCGAGCAGCGGGTGCAGGTAGGAGTACGGCTGCGACCCGGCGGAGCGGGGGAGCGAGACGGGCAGACGGCCCGAGGGGGTGGCATCCCCCGTCAGGAGTGCGGCCAGCGCGGGGGCGCCCTCTTCGCCGGGGAAGAACGCCTGCAGCACCGCCGCCGGAGCCTCGGCCCCATCGAGCGCCCAGTCGAGCGCGTACGGTCGGCCGGTGAGCAGCACGAGCACCACGGGGGTGCCGGTGGCCACGACCGCCTCGACGAGCTGCCGCTGCACGCCGGGCAGCTCGAGGGAGTCGGCGTCGTTGCCCTCGCCGACGGTCCCGCGTCCGAACAGGCCCGCGCGGTCGCCCACGACGACGATCGCGACGTCGGCATCCCGGGCGGCGGCGACGGCCGCGGCGAAGCCGGCGGTGTCGGAGCCCTCGACGGCACAGCCGGGAGCGTACGCGACCTCGCCGAAGCGCTCGGTGAGGGCGTCGCGCACCGTCGGCAGGGAGAATCCGAGCGGCACCCCCGGGTGGTGCGCGAGCACGTGGTTCGCGAAGGAGTAGCAGCCCATCAGCGCGTCGGTGCTGTCGGCGTTCGGACCGATCAGCGCCACCCGACCCGGTGCGCGCAGCGGCAGCACCCCGTCGTTGCGCAGCAGCACGACCGACTCCTCCGCGAGGCGGCGGGCGAGCGCGCGGTGCGCGGCGTCGTCGAGGTCGATGCTCTGCGGGGGCGCGGAGAAGTCGGCATCCAGGAGGCCGAGGTCCTCCTTCTCGGCGAGCACGCGGGCGACGGCGCGATCGACGACCGCCTCGGAAAGGGCTCCGGATGCCACCCGCTCGGCGAGGTGCGGATAGGCGTCGGGCCCCGGCAGCTCCACGTCGATCCCGGCCTCGAGCGCGAGCTGGGCCGCCTCCGCGCGATCGGCGGCGATGCTGTGCATCGAGCGCAGGAACTCCACGGCGAAGTAGTCCGACACGACCGTGCCGTCGAAGCCCCACCGGCGGCGGAGGAGGTCGGTGAGCAGCTCGCGCGACGAGGCCACGGGGACACCGTCGATCTCGGTGTACGAGTTCATGACGCTGCGCACCCCTCCGTCGCGCACGGCCATCTCGAACGGCGGGAGGAACACGTCCTGCAGCTCGCGCTGTCCGACCGAGACGGGGGCGTGGTTGCGCCCGGCGCGCGAGGCGGAGTACCCGACGAAGTGCTTGAGCGTCGCGTGCACGCCGGCGTCCTGGAGCCCGCGGACGAAGGCCGTGCCGATCGTGCCGACCACGTAGGGGTCTTCCGCGATGCACTCGTCGACGCGTCCCCACCGGGCGTCGCGAACGACGTCGAGCACGGGGGCGAGGCCCTGGTGCACGCCGAGCTCGCGCATCGAGCGGCCGATGGCGGATGCCATGAGCTCCACGGCATCCGGATCGAACGAGGCGCCCCAGGCGAGCGGGGTCGGGAAGGTCGCGGCCTTCCACGCCGCGAATCCGGTCAGGCACTCCTCGTGCACGAGGGCGGGGATGCCCAACCGCGTCTCGGTCTGCAGGCGCCGCTGCTCGCCCCACAGCCACGCCGCCCGCTCGATCGGATCGACCGGGCGCGTGCCGTAGACGCGTGTCAGGTGCCCGAGGCCGTGCACGGTGGCATCCGTGTAGGCCGTGGTGGTGACCTTCTCACCGGAGAGGGGGGCGACGACCTCGTCGCCCTGGTCGACCCAGTAGCCGACGAGTTGCGCGAGCTTCTCATCGAGGGTCATCTCGGCGACGAGGTCCCGCACGCGCGCGGACACCCCGGATTCGAGGGCAGCGCCGACGTCGGTCGTGTGGATGGTCATGGTCGGGTCAGCCCTTCACGGCGCCGGTGAGGCCGCCGACGATGCGCCGCTCGAACACGCTGAAGAACAGCAGAGCGGGGATCATCGACAGCGAGGTGAACGCGAGCACGCGGGCGGTGTCGACGGAGTACTGGGACGCGAACGCCTGCGTTCCGAGCGGCAGCGTGTACGCGGCTTCGTTGTTGAGGATGAACAGCGGCAGCATGTACGAATTCCAACTGTTGACGAAGGCCAGGATGCCGACCGTCACCACCGCGGGGACGGCGAGGGGGAGCACCATGCGCCAGAAGAACCCGAGCCGGCCCAGGCCGTCGATCGAGGCCGCCTCCTGCAGCTCGTGAGGGATGGCGGCGAGGAACGGCGACAGGATGATGATCGTCAGAGGCAGCGCGAAGGCGATCTGCGGCACGATGACGCCCGCGAGGGAGTTCATCAGACCCAGGTTGCGCACGAGGATGTACAGCGGCGTGATCGCGACGGTCATCGGGAACATCAGCCCCGCGGTGAACAGCGCGAACACGATGCCCCGACCGCGGAAGCGATAGCGCGCGAGGGCATAGGCGGCCATGAGACCCAGGGCGACGACGAAGAGCGTGGTGGCGATCGCGGTGATCGCGGAGTTGCCCACCTGTCCCCAGAAGACGCCGCTGGCGAGCACGTCGAGGTAGTTCTGTCCGTTCCAGGCGGTCGGGAACCCAGCCGGATCGACGGTGATCTCGGCGTTCGAGCGGAAGCCGCCGAGGATGATGTAAACGACCGGCGCGAGCATCATGCCGATGAGCAGCAGGGCGACGAAGGCCACGACGATGTTCGTGGAGCGCTTCGAGCCCGCGGCGACCCGACGCGGAGCCTTCGGAGTGACGAGCGTGGCGGTGGCGGTCATTTCGAACCTCCGGTGAGGGCGCCGGCGGTGTCGCGCCGCAGCACGAACCGCTGGTAGACGAGGGCGACGGCCAGCGAGATGAGGAACATCACCACGGCCACGGCGCTGCCGTAGCCGAAGCTGCCGGCATTGCGGCCGTTCGCGACCATGTAGGTGGCCATGGTCGAGGTGCCCGCGGTCGAGGCGACGTACTGGCCCCAGATGATCCAGACGAGGTCGAACAGCTGCAGCGAGCCGATGATCGACAGGAAGGCCCAGATGCGGATGGTCGGGCCCATGAGCGGCAGCACGATGTGCCGCTGGATCTGCCAGTAGGTCGCGCCGTCGATCGCGGCGGCCTCGCTGAGCTCCTCGGGGATGCCCTGGAGGCCGGCGAGGAAGAGGATCACGGCGAAGCCGATGTACTTCCACGTGATGATGATCAGCAGCGTCCAGATCGCCAGCGCCGGGTCGGAGATCCAGTCGGCGCGGAGCGCGCCCAGTCCGACCTTCTCGAGCGCACCGTTCAGGGCGCCGCCCGACTGCAGCATGAGTCCCCAGCCGAGGCCGACGACGACTTCGGAGATGACGTAGGGCACGAAGATCAGCACGCGGATGAGCGACTGCGCGCGCATCTTGCGGTTCAGCAGAAGGGCGAGTCCGAGTGCGAGCGGTCCCTGCAGCACGAGGGAGCCGACCACGATGAGGGCGTTGTGCCCGAGCGCCTCGTGGAAGGCGGGGTCGGTGAGGATCGTGACGTAGTTCCGGATGCCGACGAAGTCGGTGGGAGCGCCGAAGCCCGACCACTTGTAGAAGCCGTAGTAGGCGGCCAGGGCGACGGGGAGGATGACGAACGACACGAACACCAGGAGGGCGGGGCCGAGGAGGATCGCGAGTTCGCCGCGGATACGCCAGGCTTCGCGGCGCCGGCGCACGGGCGGCCGCCCGGCCGAGGGGGCGCGTCGGGCGCCCTCCTCGACCGGGCGGCGAGACCCGGTGTCGGCCGCCGAGGCGGCGAGCTGAGTGGCCATGATCGGTGTCCTCAGCGCGAGGCGGCCGCGTTGACGGCGTCGACGATGCCCTGCGGCGAGCCCTTGCCGGCGAACATGTCGACCACGGCGACGTTGAGCGCGTTGCCGACGTTCTGGCCGTACAGCGTGTCGAGCCAGACCGAGACGTAGGGCGCGTCGGTGTACGCCTGCAGCGCGGACTGGAGGGCGGGGGTGGTGACGGCATCCGTCGCCTCGCTCGAGGCGGGGATCGTCTGGAAGGCGTCGGCGTAGCGCTCCTGGTTCTCCTTGTTGACGGCGAAGTTCAGGAAGTCGGTGCACTGCGCGGGGGCGTTGACCCAGCACGCGTACCCGTCGACGCCGCCCATGATGGCGCCTTCCTCCCCGTCACCGCCGGGGACCTCGGGGAAGGGGAACCAGCCCAGGTCGGCGAGCGGCTGCTCGTCGGGCGTGAGCGAGGCGATCACTCCGGGGTTCCAGGCCCCCATGAGCTCCATCGCGGCCTGGTGATTGGCGAGCAGGCCCGCCGACGAACCCGCACCCTGCTGGGCGGCGGTGGTGAGGAAGCCGTCGTTGAAGGGCTGCGTGGCGAGGAACGACTGCAGGTTCTCGCCGGCCTCGATCCAGCACGGGTCGTCGAAGCTGCGGCTCTGCGCAGCGGCATCGAGCACGTCCTTCGCGCACGCGCGCAGGGCGAAGTTGTAGTACCAGTGGGCGGCCGGCCAGGCGTCTTTGGCGCCGACCGCGATGGGGGCGACGCCGGTGGCGCGGATCTTGGTGTTCGCCGCCTCGAGCTCGTCGATCGTGGCGGGCGCCGCGGTCACGCCGGCGGCGCTGAGCAGATCCTGCGAGGTGAAGATGCCGGAGGGGAGCACGGCCACGGGCATGCCGTAGTTCTTGCCGTCCACCTCGAACGCGCCGAGGGAGGTGCCCAGCGCGGCCTTCGCCTCGGGAGTGATCTTGTCGGTGAGGTCCATCGCCTGCCCGGCGGCGACGATGTCGGCGAGCTTGCCGCCACCGCGGGCCATGAAGATGTCGGGGGCGTCGCCGGCGTTCAGCGCGGTCTGCAGCTTGCCGTCGACCTCTTCGTTCTGCAGGGCCTGGATCTCGATCGTGACGCCGGGGTTGGCGGCTTCGAACGCGGCCGCGGTGTCTTCCCAGTACTTCTTGCCGTCACCGGTGGTGGAGTTGTGCCACATCGTCAGGGTGACGCTGCCGTCGGCGTTCTGTCCGCCGGATCCGCCGGCGGCGCAGCCGCCGAGGGCGAGGGTGCCGGCGACGGCGAGGGCCGCTCCGGCGATGATCTTGCGCGTGTTCATGTGATGTCCCGTTTCTCTTCGTCGAGGTGCGTCCGAAGACGCGTCGGTTCCGGCTGCTGTGCCGTTCGTTCACCACCCCGGGGTCTGCGGCCCGCTGAGGTGTCAGCAGTGTCACCCGTCGCCGGAGGGTCGTCAAACGTTTTCGAAAATGATTTCCACGCTAGGGTCGGATGCCATGAGGCGAGCGACCATCCACGACGTCGCCGCGGCGGCCGGGGTGTCGGTGGCCACGGTGTCGAAGGCCGTGAACGGCCGCTACGGCGTCTCGCCCGAGACCGTCGGGCGCGTGCTCGAGGCCGTGAAAGTCCTCGGGTACGAGTCCAGCCTCGTCGCGAGCAGCATGCGATCGCGCCGGACGGGCGTGATCGGCGTGCTCGTCGCCGACATCGAGCCGTTCTCGGCCGAGATCCTCAAGGGCGTCGGGGGAGCGCTGTCCGACACGGGGTACGACCTGCTCGCGTACACGGGTGCCCGTCGCGACGGCGAGGGGTGGGAGCGCCGTTCGCTCAGCCGGTTGAGCGGCACGCTGATCGACGCCGCGATCATCGTCACCCCGACGGTGGTCAACGTCTCGAGCGAGGTGCCGATCGTCGCGATCGACCCGCACACCGGCCGCGGAGACGTCCCCACCGTGGAATCCGACAGCTACACCGGCGCGCAGCAGGCCGTCCATTACCTCGTGCAACTCGGGCACCGCCGCATCGGTTTCATCGCGGGGCGTCCCGACCTGCGTTCGGCGGTGGCACGCGCGTCGGGCTATCGTGCCGGCCTCGCGGCCGCCGGCATCCCGTTCGACCCCGCGCTGGTGGGGGTCGGTCGTTACGAGCAGGACGTCGCGCGCGAAGCCGCCCACGAGATGCTGGCGCTCGCCGACCCGCCCACGGCGGTGTTCGCCGCGAACGACCTGTCGGCGCTGTCCATCGTCGAGGTCGCGGCCGAGCGCGGCCTGCACGTGCCCGACGACCTGTCGGTGGTCGGTTTCGACGACGTGCCCGAGGCGGCGCGCGCCCAACCTGCTCTCACGACCGTGCGTCAGCCGATGAAGCGGCTCGGCGCCGAGGCCGTGCGCATGGTCCTCGCGCTGCTCGCCGGCGACGACCTGCCCGAGACGCACATCGAGCTGCCCACGCGGCTCGTCGCGCGCGGAACGACCGCGCCCCCGCGCACCCGCTGAGCCGCGCTCCCCGCACCCCTCGTCGAGTGTCCACGACACGCCGCATCCCGCGCGATGGCGCGGCGAGTCCGGGACACTCGACGGGGAGACGCCCGGCGCCACACCGCGCCCCGCGCGCCGCACCACCCCGCGGCTCCGGTACCGTCGAAGAATGCCTACCGCGAGCAGCAAGGACGACGAGGTCGACCTCCTCATCGACGCGTGGTCGCAGTTGCTTCCCGAGGTCGACCTGACGCCCCTCGACGTGATGTCGCGGCTGCGCCGCGCCGCCTTCCACCTGTCGAAGCTGCGCGCGAAGGCGTTCGCGAGCGCCGGAATCGCCGTGTGGGAGTTCGACGTGCTCGCGGTGCTCCGCCGCGCCGGCACCGAACTGAGCGCCACGCGCCTGATCACCGCCACCATGATCGGCAGCGCGGCCATGACCAACCGCCTCGACAAGCTCGCCGACCGCGGTCTCGTGCACCGCCGCCCGAACCCGTCCGACGGGCGGGCGATCCTCGTGGCGATCACCCCCGAGGGGATCGAACGGGTGGATGCCGCGATGACCGAGCTCGTGCGCCTCGAGGCCGAGGCGCTGCGCGACGTCAGTCGCGCCGATCAGGCCCTGCTCGCGAGCGCGCTGCGCGTGCTCGCCGCCGGCGAGACGCACGAGGCGTGATCGACCTCGTCGTCACCCTCGCCCGCCGCCCCGTCGTCCTCGACGGGGGTCTCGGCACCCTCCTCGAGGCGCGGGGCAACGACGTGACGTCGGCGCTGTGGTCGGCGCGGGTGCTGCGGCACGACCCCGCCGAGGTGCGCGCGGCGCACGCGGCTTTCATCGACGCGGGCGCCGAGGTCGTCATCACCGCGTCGTACCAGCTCGGTTTCGCCGGCGAGATCCCGGATGACGACGTCGAGGCGCTCCTGCGCCGTTCGGTGTCGCTCGCCAGAGACGCGGGCGAGGCCGTGGTCGCGGCATCCGTCGGGCCGGTGGGCGCGCTCCGCGCCGACGGCAGCGAGTACACGGGCGCGTACGGTCTGACGCTGGCCGAGCTGCGCCGCGCGCACCGCCGCCGTCTGCACGTGCTCTCCGACGCCGGCGCCGACCTGCTGGCCGTGGAGACGATCCCGTCTCCCCTCGAGGTGGAGGCCCTGGCCCTCGAACTCGCCGACCTCGACGTCCCCGCGTTCGTCAGTCTCTCGGCCGACAGCACCGGGTTCTCGGCAACCGGGTCGCTCGCTGCGGCGCTGCGGACCGCGGCATCCGTCTCCTCCGTCGTCGCGGTGGGCGTGAACTGCTGCGCCCCCGACAGCGTGCCCGGCGCCCTCGCTGCCGCTCCCGGCGTCCCCCTCGTCGTCTACCCCAACACGGGGGAGACGTGGGATGCCGCCACCCGCACCTGGCACGGAGGGGCGGCGCCACTCGCCGACGACGCCCCCTCGTGGGTGTCGGCCGGGGCGCGCCTGGTGGGCGGGTGCTGCCGGTCGATGCCGGCCGACATCGCCGCGATCGCTGCGGCCGTCCGCGGCTGACGGGTCACGACGCGCGGGGTGGGTCGGCGCGCTCCGACAGCAGCGAGAGCTGTGCGGCGCGCCAGCCGTAACCGTCGCGCAGGCGCGAACGCACCGCCGGCAGCGCCGACGGGAGCGACACCTCGACGCCCCGGTAGACGTCGACCGCCGAGGGGTCGACCTCGCGCGCGGCCATGCGCAACTCGGTGAGCAGGGCCAGTAGACCGTCGGCGCCGAGCTCCGTGCGGGCGCGAGGCCAGTCGCCGAACGCGACCCGCGTCCACGTCGAAGTGCGGTCCGGTCCGCCGAGGGCGGGGGAGCGGCGCACGAGGACCACCGCGAGGCCGGTCAGCAGCACCGACGCCGTCGCGGCGACCCCCGTGGCCTCGACGGAGAACAGCATGCGGTCCAGAGGAGTGCCCGCGAGAGGGCTGAGCGACACGGCCACCCGCAGCAGCGAGTACGCGGCGAAGCCTCCCGTCGTCGCCGCCAGCACGATCGCCGAGCGCCGGGGGATGGTGCGCGCCCGCGCGCTGAGCACGGCGCACAGCCCGCACGCCGCGGCGACCGCGAGGATGCGCACCGTGAGCGCCGCCGACGCCTCGAGCGCGGTCGTGGTGATCCCCACGGTGAGCGCGAGGACGACCGCGAACGCTACGAGCGCCCGCACGCGCCGCGACCGGGGCGGGCTCACGGCGATGCAGAGCATCGCGGGGGCGAGGACCATCGCGGTGGAGGCCATCGTCAGGGCGACGGGGCCGCCGCCCTGGAACGCCAGCACGTACATCGCCGTCGAGCCCACGGCCAGCACGCCCGCCATCGAGGTGACCCGGAGGAAGAAGTGCACGGGCACGCGGCTGCCCAGCTGCGGCAGGATCACGCCGATCATGCTCGCACCCAGCGCGACGCACATCACCGCGAGTCCGATCGACAGCACCATGGAGGCCCCCACGGCCATCATGCTCGCTCCGGTGCCCGCCCCGACGTGCGGTGCCCGGGCTTGACGCGGGAGCCCGCGGCTCAGTCGAAGTCCGCGGCGAGGGCGTTGCGGTGGTACTCGAAGATGATGCTCGTGCGGGTGGATGCCACGCTGTGCCGCGCCGAGAGGTGATCGACGACGAAGCGGCGCACCGCCGAAGAGTCGTCCACGGCGATGTGCACGAGGAAGTCGTCGGCGCCGCCCAGGAAGAACAGCTGGATGACGTCGGGGTGGCGGCGGACCTCGTGCGCGAACGCCCGGATGCTCTCCTGTCGTTGGCCGGGTCGCAGCGTCACCCCGACGATCGCCTGGAGCCCGCGTCCGAGCCTGCTCTGGTCGACGGCCGCGTGGAAGCCGGTGATGAGGCCGCGATCGACCAAGGCGCGCAGTCGCGCGTGGGCGGTGGATGCCGCGACCCCCAGCGTCTCAGCGAGGGCGGCGTTCGTCATCCGGGCGTCGGCGGAGAGCAGCTCGATGATGCGGGCGTCGAGCGGGTGGAGATCGTCGTCGGCCATCGCAGATCCTTCGCGTGAGGACTCCCGGCGAGCCCGTCCGCGCCGATGATACGCGTGTTCAGGCGAACTGCACCGAATGATCTGCGGGGAAACACCACGGAAATACATCTTTCTGCGATTCTTCCGGCAACGCTCATTCGCTCGAGGAGGAACCCATGCGCGTCGCCGTGCCGACCGAGATCAAGAACAACGAGAACCGCGTCGCGATGACGCCGGCGGGGGTCGACGCCCTCGTGCACCGCGGACACGAGGTGCTCGTGCAGGCCGGAGCGGGGGA
Source organism: Microbacterium sp. NPDC089188 (assembly GCF_040685155.1). Classification (NCBI taxonomy): domain Bacteria; kingdom Bacillati; phylum Actinomycetota; class Actinomycetes; order Micrococcales; family Microbacteriaceae; genus Microbacterium; species Microbacterium sp. NPDC089188. The sequence goes on from NZ_JBFBHH010000002.1 coordinate 88,706, forward strand.
GGGCAGCGGGTTCTCCGACGAGCAGTACACCGCAGCCGGGGCGGAGATCGTCGCGACGGCCGACGAGACGTGGGCGCGCGCCGAACTGCTGGTCAAGGTGAAGGAGCCCATCGCTCCCGAGTACGGCTTCCTCCGTCCCGACCTCACCCTCTTCACCTACCTGCACCTCGCGGCCGACCGCCCCCTCACCGACGCCCTCATGGCGGCGGGCACCACGGCCGTGGCCTACGAGACCGTGCAGACCGCCGACCGCGCCCTGCCGCTGCTCGCGCCCATGAGCGAGGTCGCGGGTCGTCTGTCGATCATCGAGGGCGCGCACCACCTCCTTCGCGCCTCGGGCGGGCGGGGGCTCCTTCCCGGCGGCGTCCCCGGCACCCCGCGCGCGAAGGTCGTCGTCATCGGCGGTGGCGTCGCGGGCGAGCACGCTGCCGCCAACGCCCTCGGTCTCGGCGCGCGCGTCACGGTCGTCGACATCTCCCTGCCGAAGCTCCGTCAGCTCGAGGAGCGCTTCGGCGGAGCGATCGAGACCCGCTCATCGACGCGCCTCGAGATCGCGGAGCAGCTCGCCGACGCCGACCTCGTGATCGGCTCGGTGCTCATCCCGGGAGCGGCCGCGCCCAAGCTCGTGACCGACGACATGGTGGCGGCGATGAAGCCCGGTTCGGTGCTGGTCGACATCGCGATCGACCAGGGCGGTTGCTTCGAGGGGTCGCGCCCCACCACCCACGACGAGCCCACGTTCCGCGTGCACGACGCGCTGTACTACTGCGTCGCCAACATGCCCGGCGCCGTCCCGCACACCTCCACACGCGCGTTGTCCAACGCCACCCTGCCCTATGTCACGCGCATCGCCGACGCCGGCTGGGAGGCCGCGGCATCCGCCGATCCCGCCCTCGCCAAGGGCCTGAACGTGCGCGCGGGCGTCGTGGTGAACGAGGGCGTCCGCGCCGCCTTCGACCTCTGAGCCTCGCGGCGCCTCCGACCCTGATCGAGTGTCCACGACACCCGGACGGATCTCGAAACCGTCCGGGTGTTTCGGACACTCGGCACCCGGCCTTATGCGCGCACGGAGATGGCGGACGCCCGGCAGCTCAGCCGCGCACCCACGCGTACGTGATCTCGGGGCGACCCTGGCCGCCGTAGCGCGGCTCGCGACGGACGCGGCCGACGTCGGCGAGGTGCTCGAGGTAGCGCCGCGCGGTGACCCGCGACATGCCCTCGCTCTCGCCGACCTCGGTCGAGGAGACGGCGCCCGCCGTGGTGCGCACGCGCTCGGCGACGGCCTGCAGCGTGGCGTCGCTGAGGCCCTTCGGCAGGGCGGGGGAGGTGACCGTGCGTAGTGAGCCGAGCAGGGCGTCGACCTCGGACTGCGTGGCGTCGCCCGCCGCACGGTCGAGTCCCTCGACGTAGGCGCGATACCCCTCAAGCCGCTCCCGGAAGGCGCCGAAGGTGAAGGGCTTGATGAGGTACTGCACGACGCCGATCGACACGGCCGCGCGCACGGTCTCCGCATCGCGCACCGCGGTGACGGCGATGATGTCGGCGCGCGAGCCCATCGCGCGTGCCCGCCGCGCGACGTCGAGGCCGGCGCCGTCGGGCATCGTCATGTCCAGCAGCACGAGGTCGATGCGGCGGTCCGGCTCGCTCAGCGCCGTGAGCGCCGCGCGGGCGCCGGCGGCCTGCCCGACCACCTCGAAGCCGGGCACGCGCGCGACGTAGGCGCTGTGCAGCTCGAGCGCGAGGGCGTCGTCGTCCACGACGAGCACGCGGATCACGCGGTCACCGCCTCGGCGACCGCCGGGAGGAAGACGCGGACAGTCGTGGGGTCCGCCCTCACCTGCAGCGTCCCGCCCCGGGCGGCCACGATGTCGCGCACCAGGGCGAGGCCGACGCCCCGACCGCCGGGCGCGTGGGCGGTCTTCGTCGAGGAGCCGAACGCGAACGGATCCTCCAGCGTCGGGTCGAACCCCGCGCCTCCGTCGGACACCTCGATCACGACGTCGTCGCCGTTCTCGCGCAGCGTGGCGCGCACCCAGCGGGGTTCGGCCCCGGCGGCGGCGGCATCGAGGGCGTTGTCGACGAGATTGCCGACGACCGTGACGGCCTCCTCCGGGGCGAGCGGCAGCGAGGGGGTGGGCTCGGCGACGTCGAGGTCGAGCCGCACGCCGCGCTCGGCCGCCTCGTCGAGCTTGCCCAACAGCAGCGCCACCACGATCGCCCCCTCGTCGTGCGACACGAGACGATCCGCCAGCTCCTGGCGTTCCCCGGTGGATGCCACGATCAGGCGCCGCGCATCATCGACGCGGCCCAGTTCGAGCAGCGCGAGCAGTGCGTGCAGGCGGTTGCCGTGCTCGTGCGTCTGCGACCGCAGGGTGTCGCTGAGGGTGCGCACGCCCTCGAGCTCCCCGAGGAGCGCCTGCAGCTCGGACCGATCGCGCAGCGTCATGACCTGTCCGCGGGCGGGAGCGCGGCGGCCGGTGAGGTCGCGCGCCTCCTCCTGGTTGACCAGCAGCACGCGGTCGCCGTTCACGACGGTCTCCTCGACCATGCGGCGTCCCGTCGCGATGGCCTCGGCCAGAGCGGCATCCATATCGGCATCCCGCGGGTCGAGAGAGACCTGCCCGGCCGTCGCCGGGGGAAGACCCAGCAGGTCGGCGGCCTCGTCGTTGTAGAGCACGATGCGCCCGGAGCGGTCGGTGACGACGAGGCCCTCGCGCAGCGAGTGCAGCACGGTCTCGTAGCTCTCGACCAGGCGCGACAGTTCCCCCGGCGTGTACGACCCCGTCACGCGGCGCGCGCTGCGGCGCACGTACAGCGCCCCCAGCACGCCGAGTCCGACGATGGCGGCGGATGCCAGCACGATGAGCGGAGCGCGGGCGGCGATGTCCTGCTGCACGGCGCCGAGGGTGACCCCCACCGAGACGAGGGCGACGATCGCGCCCTCCTCGTCGCCGTTGTCGCGGATCGGCGCGATGGTGCGCACCGACGGGCCGAGCGTGCCCTCGTACACCTCCGTGAACGTCCGACCGGCGAGAGCCTCGTCGCGCGAGCCGATGTACGGCAGGCCGATCTCCGCGCGGTTGCGGTGCGTGAGGCGGATGCCGTCGGGCGTCATGATCGTGACGAACGACACGTCGGTCTCGGCGAGGATCTGCTCGACCATCGGCTGCAGACGCTCGGAGTCGCCGGCGGCGGCGAGGGATGCCACGTCGGGCTCGTGCGCGATCGTCTCGGCGACCGAGCGCGTGACCTTCTCGGCCTCGCGCTGACCGGAATCGCTGAGCTGCACCGACAGCAGCGCGGCGAGGACGCCGGCGACGAGGACGACGACGCCGAGCGACACCAGGGCCAGTCGCCCACCCACGCTCAGTCGCATGTCCACCGCCCTTCGTCGCGCCTGCCGTGAACAATACGACCACAAATCGCCGATCGGTTCGCCCTCGACCACAGTCATGTCATCCACTCCGGCGATCCCGCCGGACAACGAAGACGTTAGGAAAGGGATAGGCGCTGATGGCTCTCTCACTCCGCACCACTCGCGACGGTCGACCGCGTAAGAAGATCGATCGCAACCACTGGCTCTACATCGCCGTCATCGTCGCCGTCGTGGCGGGCGTGATCGTCGGCCTCGTCGCCCCGCAGTTCGCCGTCGGCCTCGAGCCGGTCGGCAAGGGCTTCGTCAACCTCATCAAGATGATGATCGCCCCGGTCATCTTCTGCACGATCGTGGTCGGCATCGGCTCGATCGCGAAGGCCTCGACGGTCGGCAAGATCGGCGGCCTCGCGCTGGGCTACTTCCTCGTGATGTCGACCTTCGCCCTCGGCATCGGCCTGCTCGTCGGCAACATCATCCACCCCGGCGAGGGCCTTAACATCGGCAGCGCGGCGTACGACGCCGTCCCCGAGGCCACCACCACGCAGGACTTCATCCTGGGCATCATCCCGACGACGTTCTTCTCGGCGTTCACCGGCGGCAGCATCCTCCAGGTGCTCTTCATCGCCCTCCTCTGCGGCTTCGCCCTGCAGGGCATGGGCGAGCGCGGGGCCCGCATGGTCGAGGGCATCCGCAACTTCCAGGTGCTCGTGTTCCGCATCCTCGGCATGATCCTGTGGCTGGCTCCCATCGGCGCGTTCGGTGCCATCGCCGCGGTGGTGGGCAAGACCGGCTTCGGCGCCGTCGTCAGCCTCGGCATCCTGATGGGCTCGTTCTACCTCACGTGCTTCCTGTTCATCGCGATCGTCCTCGGCGGACTGCTCTACGCCGTCACGCGGGTCAACATCTTCTCTCTCATGAAGTACCTGGGCCGCGAGTACCTCCTCATCGTCGGCACCTCGTCGTCCGAGGCCGCCCTGCCCCGCCTCATCGCGAAGATGGAGCACCTCGGCGTCTCGAAGCCCGTGGTCGGCATCACCGTCCCGACCGGGTACTCGTTCAACCTCGACGGCACCGCGATCTACCTGACGATGGCCTCGCTGTTCATCGCCACCGCGATGGGCGCGCCGATGTCGATCCCCGAGCAGATCGGTCTGCTGATCTTCATGATCATCGCCTCCAAGGGTGCGGCCGGTGTCACCGGTGCGGGCCTCGCGACCCTCGCGGGCGGCCTGTCGGCCTACCGTCCCGATCTCGTCAACGGCGTCGGCGTCATCGTCGGCATCGACCGCTTCATGTCGGAGGCCCGCGCGGTCACCAACTTCACCGGCAACGCCGTCGCGACCCTCCTCATCGGCGCCTGGACGAAGCAGTACGACGGACAGCGGGTGCGCGAGGTGCTCGCGGGGCAGATCCCCTTCGACGAGACCCTCCTCACCGGCCACGACCACTCGGCGACGCCGGCGGCGGATGCCAAGGAGCAGGCGTCGACCGAGGTCGGCGCCGGCCCCGCGGCCGTCGACACCCAGGCGCTCAACGCCTTCCGCGCACAGGCGGAGGCGGAGGCGGCCGCACGGAGCCGTTCGTGAGTCTTGCGCACATCTCGGCGGGGGCGGCTTCGGCCGCCCCCGCCCCTGCGCGCGTCGAGCTGGCGCGCACGTGGATGCTGCGCTCGCCGCTCGCGGGCGACCTCGAGACCGACGCCGACGTGCTCGTCCTCGATCTGGAGGACGGCCTGCCCGCCGCCCGCAAGGCGGAGGGGCGCGATCGGGCCCGTCGCGCCGCCGCGGAGGCTCCGGTCTGGCTGCGCATCAGCGCCGCCGGGACCCGCGACGGCCAGGCCGACCTGGCGCTCGGTCGCGAGCTCGACGCCCGCCTCGCCGGCGTGGTCCTCGCCATGTGCGCGGGCCCGGCCGATGTCGCGCACGTCGCCGCCTCCCTGCCGGCGGGCACCCCGATCGTCGCGATGGTCGAATCGGCGGCCGCGCTGCTGGAAGCCCCGGCGATCGCCGCGCACCCCGCGACCCGCCGCCTGGCGTTCGGCACCGGCGACTTCCGCCGCGACACCGGCATGTCGGCCGAGCGCATCGCGCTGTCGTGGCCGCGTGCGCAGCTCGTCGTCGCGTCGGCGGCTGCGGGCATCGCGGGCCCCATCGACGGTCCGTGCGGTCCGATCGATCAGGCGCACGACGCGGCACGCCATGCCGCCGCGATGGGTTTCACCGGCACGCTCGCGCTCCAGGATGCCGCGATCCCCGGCGCCCACGCCGGCTTCACACCCGCGCCCGTCGAGGTGGAGGCGGCCCGGTCGCTGCTGTCGACCACTCCCGACGGTCCGGTCGACGGCTCGTACGCACCGACCCTCGCTCGCGCGCGGGCCCTGGTCGCCCGCGCCGAGGCTCTCGCCGCCCTCTGATCAGCGGCGGTCCGCGCCGCCGCCCCGGTGGCTTCGGCGGGCTCAGCCACCTCGCGCCGCCGGTCCTCGCGCCATTCCAGGTCCCTGAGCCTGTGGAAGGGACCGCGACGTCACCGCCCGCGCCGGAACCATCGGCGCCGCGGTGGGGGAGCGGCCACGGCGGCCGCCTCCTCGCGCGCGCGACGTCGATCGTTCCAGGCTGCCACGACGGCATCCACGTCCACCGTGGGCGTCACGACCGGGGGCCCGCCCTGCAGTTGGCGGCGCGCCTCGATCACGCGCCGGTTGAAATCCTCGACCGCCTCGCGCACGTCGGGCTCGCGCGCGATGGCATCCAGGCGTTCGTCCATCTCGGCGTGCTCGACGCGCAGCGTCAGCGCCGGAGGCCCGAGGCCCGTCAGCTGCTCGGTCTCGATCTTGCGGCGGATCCACCAGTCGGGATCGTGCGAGGATCCGAGGTCCAGGGGCTTGCCCGCTCCGGGGAGGTCGTCGAACTCGCCGCGTCGGATCGCCTGCTGGATCGACGTCTCGACGAACGCCGCGCGTTCGGCGGCCGTCGACCCGCGCGCGGGGCCGGTCGGCTCCGCGGGTGCCGGCTCGAGTCCGGCGTCGCGCAGCTCGCGGTCGAGCCGGTAGCGTTCGGCGGCCTGGCGGGCGTCGTCGCTCACGCGGCCTCCCGACCGTCACGCTCCAACCGGGCGAGGCGGTGCCGGGCCATGTCCTGCGCCCGCGGGCCGGAGCCGAGAGCGCGCTCGGTGACGCGCAGGACGAACCGCGTCAGCGCCAGCACCGGCAACGGCCATCGTCGCACGCCGAGCATCTTGCGATACCTCCGCGGGATCGTGGCGACGGCGGCGGCGAACAGCACGCGATACGACAGGCCCATCAAGCCGGGGAACGGCGGCTTGCGCAGGAACCGCACCACCTCGGCGACCCTCTCGTCGCCGCGGAGTTCCCCGCGCTCCCAGAACCCGTCGATCTCGGCGCGCAACGCCGCGCGCGTGCGGGGAGGGTCGACCACCCGCATCAGCCGACCCGCGGTCGCCCAATCGGCGACGTAGGCGTCGGGTCCGCCGGGGATGGGCTTCTTCGACACCTCGTGTCCGGCGAGGAAGGCGTCGGTGAAGGCAAGGTGAACCCACCGCACCAGGTCGGCCGCTTCGGCGGTGTAGGCCCGCTCGCTGCCGTCACCGGCGCGGTACTCGCCTTTCACACGCTGGTGGAACCTGCCGACGCGCCGGGTCTCGGCATCCGCCTGCGTCCGCGAGCCGTAGGTCAGGGTGATGACCCAGCGCACCGTGCCGGTCAGCCGGCCGATGGGATCCTCGCGGTAGCGCGACCAGTCGTGCACGCCCGCGAGCGCACCCGGGTGCAATGCCTGGAGAAGGAGGGCCCGGATGCCGGCGACGAGCGTGCCCATTCCCGCATGCACCGTCCACGCGGGGCCGTTCTCCACGAAGTACCCGGTGTCGTCGCCGTCGGCGATCGCGCGGACGTACGGCGCCATGCCGGTCGGGTCCCCCGCCAGAGCGACGAGGATCTTGCCGCGCAGGCTCGCGATCCAGCCGGGGACGGAGGGGAAGGTCGCGTCGGTCACCGTTCCAGCGTGCCACCGTCTGAGCGGGTGGGCTCGGGAAGAGTTCGACGTCGATGCTTCCCGGAAGGGCGGTCAGTGTCCGTCGTGCGTGACGACCGGCACGGTGCCGTCATCGCGGAGCAGGACGGCATCCTGCGTCGCGCCGAGGGCAGGGGTGACGAGAACGGCGATCACGGCCGCGGCGACGAGCAGTCCCGTGACGCTCATCGGCTGGGCGGTGCGCGTCGCGCGCTGGCCGCGTCGACGCAGATGGATGGCCGAGGTCGCACCCACGACGACGAGCAGCACCGAGCCCGCCGCGACGCCGATGATGCTGGTGTGCGCCGAGGCGACGAACATCAGGGCGGTGGAGAGGGCGATCGCCGACAGGGCGCCCGCGAGGGCGAGGCGCGGGACGACGAGGCGTCCCGTCGACAGGGTCGCGGCCCCCCAGACGAGGGAGGCGAGACCGAGGATCACCATCCCGATCCCGAGGCCCGTTGCGAGGGCCCCGGAATCGGAACGGACGATCGCACCCGCGCCGAGGGCAGCGGTGATGAGGCCGGCCCCCCACGCGGATACGGAGGGCCACGACCGCACGAAGGTCGCGGCGTTCATGTTCAGACCGCCGCGGTGCGGGGGACGTTGCGCTCGGTGCCGAGGCCGACACCCAGCAGCACGACCGCGCTGGCGAGGTGCAGGAAGTGGTCGGCCGTGTTCAGCGCGAGGATGTTGGCGGCCGTGCCGACGAGGAAGAAGCCGACGATACCGAGGAGCAGGTAGACGGCTCCGACGGTGGTGTTGACGCCCTTCGCGGCGCGGGCGTTCGCGAGACCGGCGATCAGCAGCGCGGCACCGATGAGGAGGTGCGCGATGTTGTGCAGCGGGTTGACCGCGAAGATACCGAGCAGAAGCCCGCCCTCGGTCGCGATGAATCCGACGCCGCCCGTGACGGCGAAGCCGAGCAGACCGACGAGCAGGTAGACAGCGCCGAAGACGGTGGCCACGATGCGGTTGGGTGACGAGCTCATGATGAACCTCCCAGATTGTTGGCAGCGACCGTCCGGTCGCTCTCCACCATCTTCGGAGACAATGCGCCGATCGGATTGGGCTTTGCATTCCGGGGCGACGATCGGGTAGAACCCCGGATACGACAGAAGGCCCCCGAGTACTCTCCGAGGCCCTCCGCAACAGAGTCGACCATAGGTCGCGCCCCCACACCGATGATGGGGATTGCAATTCCCGCAGTGTTCACCTAGCTGCGTTTCTGTCACACTCCCCTCATGCGCTTCGAGACGACACTGTCGCAGATGGGGAACAACACCGGCATCGAGGTGCCCCCGGAGGTCATCGAGGCCCTCGGCGGCGGCAAGCGCGCCGCCGTGACGGTCGACGTCGACGGGTACGTCTTCTCGAGCACGATCGGTGCGATGGGCGGTCGCTCGCTCATCCCGTTCTCCGCCGACAAGCGCAAGGCGACGGGCCTTTCGGGTGGGGATGCCATCACCGTCGAGCTGACCCTCGACACGGCGCCCCGCACGACAGAGGTTCCCGACGATCTCGCGACGGCGCTCGCGGAAGCCGGGGTCCGGCCCGCGTTCGACGCCCTCGCCCCCAGCGCGCGCAAGGCGCATGTGACCAACGTGGAGTCGGCGAAGGCTGCCGACACGCGCGCTCGTCGCGTCGCGGCCATCGTGTCGAAGCTGTCCTGACCGCTGAGCGCTGCGCCGTCCGCCCCGGACGATAGCCTGGGAGGGGAGGTCCCGTGGGGCGCACGAAGGAGGCCATCGCCGAAGGGCTGTCGATCGCGACGGCCGCGGCGCGTTTGACCGTGCGCAATCGCATCCTGGTCGACACGATCGCCCGCGGCGGGCAGTTCGACAACGAGGTGTTCGCGGACTTCGCCCGCGACACCCTCCGCTCCCTCGCCGACGAGCAGGACCAAGCGGCCGAGCGGGTGACGCACCAGCGCAAGCGCGCGTGGGGGCGCTTCTCCGACTCCTCGGGCACCCACGACTACCGCGACCGCGACACCCGCAACCTCCGCCGCCGTGCGAAGCAGTCGCGCGGGGTCGCGAAGGAACTGCGCGCTCTCGCCGACGACCCCGATCGCGTGAAGACCCTCGTCGCCGACGCCCGCATCGCCGCGTGGGGCGACGTCGAGGCCAACCTCCGCCAGCGGCTGGACGTCGAGGGGATGACCGCCGACGCCGACCCCGAGTACGCCCAGATGCGCAAGGCGCGCATGGACGCCCTGCGCATGGTCGACCTCGCCCGTCTCGCCTCGCAGGCGAAGCGCCGGGCGAAAGAGCGGCCCGCGGCCGTGGACGACGACGTCGCTGCGCCCGACAAGAGCGCCAAGAGCGACAAGAAGAAGAAGTCCCCCGCGCGCTGACCTCTCGCGACAGGAGCGGAGGGGTAGCCTCGGCGGCGAGCGAGAGGGATGCCATGGCGCAACGGCGGTTCGGACGCACGGCCCGGGTGGCACGACCCGGATACGCCCTGGTCTCGGTGAGCGCGCGCGACGCGAACGGCTTCGTGCACCACTACGACGACATCGAGGCGCCGCTGGGCTCCCTGCACGAAGCGATCGCGATCCTGCAGCTGAACTCGGCCGCCACGGACGCCGCTCACCGGGGCGGCGCCTCGGCCTGACGTCTCGCAGCGCGGCATCCGCGCCCGAGGCACGGTCGGCCCGGCCGGCACGCGCCGAAGCCGACGCGCGCACTCGTCGACGACCTGCGTGGGAAACGGAAAAAGCCCCGGCTCAGAATTTCTTCTCAGCCGGGGCTTGTCACTGTCTCAACACAGTGTGCGCCCGAAGGGACTCGAACCCCTAACCTTCTGATCCGTAGTCAGATGCTCTATCCATTGAGCTACGGGCGCAGGGCCTCCGCGCGAAACGGCGCGCAGGCCGTGGTCAAGCATAGCCGGGACCCCGGGAGACGTCTAATCGGCCCCGAACCACGTGCATCCCGGGCGTGGCGCGGTGATGACCGGCAGGTGTCGAGTCGGCGACGTACGCTGGCGGGATGAGCGCATACACCTCCGCGTTCGAGCTGTTCTCCATCGGGATCGGACCCTCGAGCTCCCACACCGTCGGCCCCATGAGGGCCGCGTTCTCCTTCGCCGCACGACTGCAGGGGAGCGGAGCCCTGGAGCGGGTGGCATTCGTCTCCTGCGCCCTCTACGGCTCGCTGGGCGCGACCGGCATCGGTCACGGCACCCCCGACGCCGTCGTCGCGGGTCTGCAGGGCCTCGAGCCCGAGACCGTGGACCCGGATGCCGTCCGCCGCGCGTGGTCGGACTGGCCGGACGGGCGCCCGCTGGCGCTCGCCGGCACGCACGAGATCCCCTTCGCGAAGACGGACATCGCCCTCGAGCCGCGCACGCGGCTTCCCGGTCATCCCAACGCCATGACCCTCGTCGCGCGCGACCGCGACGGCGGCGTGCTCGTCGAGGAGACGTTCTACTCGATCGGCGGCGGCTTCATCCGCCGTGAGGGCGAACCCGCCCCGGTGGCGGCCGCACCGATGCCGCTCGCCTTCGACGACGCCGCAACGCTCCTCGCCCTGTGCGACGAGCGCGGCATCACGATCGCCGAGGCGGCGCGTCTGAACGAAGAGGCACTGCGCTCCGACGAGGAGATCGCCGCGGGCCTCGACCGCATCTGGGATGCGATGGCGGCCTGCGTCGACGCGGGTCTGCGCAACGACGGCGTGCTTCCCGGCATCCTGAAGGTGAAGCGCCGCGCCGCCGTGATGCGCGAACAGCTGGATGCCATCGAGGCCGACGGGCACCGCGAGCTCCCGGGGGAGTGGCTCGGGGCCTTCGCGCTCGCGGTGAACGAGGAGAACGCCGCGGGCGGGCGGGTGGTCACGGCGCCCACCAACGGCGCAGCGGGAATCCTGCCGGCGGTGGCGATGTACTGGTGGCGGTTCCTCGCGGACTCGGGGCTCGGTGTCGGCAACGCCGTCACGCCGCACGGCGAGCTCGTGGGCAGCGCGTTGCTCGGATACGACGGTCACGCCGTCACCCGCTCCGAGGTCTCGCACTGGGACGACGAGGAGGTCGCCGAGGCGAACCGGAGGCGCGGCATCCGTCGTTTCCTGCTGACGGCCGCCGCGTTGGGCTCGCTGTTCAAGGCGAATGCCTCGATCTCGGGCGCCGAGGGCGGATGCCAGGCCGAGGTCGGATCGGCGTGCGCGATGGCGGCGGGAGGGCTGACGGCGGTCATGGGCGGCACGAACCGGCAGATCGAGAACGCCGCCGAGATCGCCATGGAGCACCATCTCGGCCTCACGTGCGACCCGGTCGGGGGTCTCGTGCAGATCCCGTGCATCGAGCGCAACGCGATCGCCGCCTCGACGGCGGTCACCGCGGCCCGCCTGGCCCTGCGCGGCGACGGTAGTCACTACGTGTCGTTGGACGCGGTGGTCGAGACCATGCGGCAGACCGGCATCGACATGTCGACGAAGTACAAGGAGACGAGCGAGGGCGGCCTCGCGGTCAACGTCATCGAGTGCTGATCCGCTCGATGACGCCGGTCAGTCGCGCAGCTTCGCGGTGAGCGCGCGCAGCTGCGCGAGCTCGTCGTCGGTGAGGCGGGCCATACGGTCGGCGATCGAGCGTCCGTGCGCGGCGGCGAGGCGGCGGAACGTCACGGCGCCCTCCTCGGTGGCGGTGACCAGCGCCCCTCGGCCGTCCTCCGGATCGGCGCACTTCGTGAGCAGGCCTCGCGCGACCATGCGCTCGACCAGACGCGAGACGCTCGGCTGGCTGATGAGCATGTTGCCGGTCACGTCGCGCAGTCGCGCCGTCATGCGCGGCGCGCGCGTGACCGTGAGGAGCACGTCGTACTCGGCCTGGGTGAGCTCTTCGCCCTCGAAATCCGAGCGGATGTCTTCGAACACCTCGTGCTGAGCGCGGAAGAGGCTCTCCCAGGCCTGCACGGCGAGGCGGCGATCGGTCATGCCTTCAGCGTAGAGGGAGCCGGATGCCGCGGACTCGACGTCGACGCCGAGGCTGTGGACAGAGTAAGGGCCGGTCGGAGAGGCTTCCGACCGGCCCTTGTCCCTGCACCAAGAGTGTCCTGCAATCACATGTCGGTAGCTGCCACAGCAAAACAACTACCGTGCGAGCACTCTATAACGGTGAGGTAACGGAGGGGAAGAGGTCGCCGTTATATTTCCGTGACCGATTTGGCGCGACGATCCTGCGGGTCCCGGATGGCCCGTCCCGACGCGATCAGCGTCCGCGCACGTGGTTCCACTGCGTGATGACCTCGGAGCCGTGCTCGAAGCCCAGCTCGCTCACGGCGGAGGTGCCCAGGACGAAGTACCGGCCCCCGGCGGCGGTCAGGCCCAGCCAGGTGCCGGCCAGAGCGCGGAGGAAGTGTCCGTGCGAGAACAGCAGGACCTGCTCACCGGCCCGCACCCGAGGGCGCAGCTCCGCGAGGAGCGATCCCGCCCGTGCAGTGACGTCGGCGACGGACTCGCCCGGGGTCGCGCCGGCGGGCGTTCCCTCCCAGATCGTCCACGGACGGCCGAGCTGTTCCACGATCTCGGGAGTGGTCAGCCCCTCGTAGGCGCCGTAGTCCCATTCGACGAGACGGGCGTCGGTCCGTACGTTGGTGTACCCGGCGCGGGCGGCCGTCTCGACCGCGCGCTGGAGCGGGCTCGACAGGATCAGGTCGTACCGTCGGGTGGCGAGCAGCGTGCCCGCCAGCTCGGCCTTGTAGGCGCCGGTCTCGGTCAGCGGGATGTCGGTCAGGCCGGTGTGCCGTCCGGTGCGGCTCCACGCGGTCTCGCCGTGTCGCACCAGCACGATGCGTCCGTCGGGTTCGGTCAGCTCGTCATCCTTCACGCGTCCATCCTCCCGCTCCTGGGGGAGCCGCCGGCCCGACCGCACGAAGAAGGGCCGGTCGGAGGATTCCCGACCGGCCCTTTCCTGCACCAGAGTGTCCTGCAATCACATGTCGATAGCTGCCACAGCAAAACAACTACCGTGCGAGCACTCTATAACGGTGAGGTAACGGAGCGAAAGAGGATGCCGAGGGACATTCCCGATTCATAGGTATCGTCATCGCCCGGCGGCATCGAGACCCGCCGCCAGATCGGCGAGGAGGTCGTCGGCATCCTCGAGTCCGACCGACAGACGCAGGTGGCCGTAGCGGCGGAACGGCTCCGGGTAGGTCGCGGTACGGGGGCCGTCGGCGGACGTGTGCACGATGAGGCTGTCGTCGTGTCCGAGCGAGAAGCCCGAGGTGATCAGCCGCAGCTCGGACACGAACCTGTTCTGCAGGTCGGGGTCGCCGTCGAGCGCGAAGGCCATCATGCCGCCGTACGCGGCACCGCCGAACTGCCGGCGGGCGAGATCGTGCTGGGGGTGCGAGGCGAGCCCGGGATAGGCGACGAACGCGACGCGCGGGTCGGCCTCGAGCAGCTCGGCGACGCGCTGGGCGGAGGCGAAATGCTGCCTCAGGCGCAGGGGGAGCGTGACCGAACCGCGCGTGATCATCCACGCGTTGAACGGCGAGATGATGCCGCCGACGTCGACCATCGCGTCGGCCTTGATCGGTTCGATGAGCTCCGCCCGACCGATCACCGCTCCGCCCATCGCGTCGCCGTGGCCGTTGATGTACTTCGTCAGCGAATGCACGACGAGGTCCGCGCCGTCGTCGAGCGGCCGGTAGAACGGCGGGGGAGTGAAGGTCGAGTCGACCATCAGCAGAGCCCCGGCTGCGTGGGCGATCTCGGCCAGCAGCGTGATGTCGGCGACCTTCGTGGTGGGGTTGGCGATCGCCTCGACGCACACGAGCCGCGTCTCGGGCCGGATCGCCGCGCGGACGGCATCCGGATCGGTCACGTCGACGAAGGTCGCCTCGATGCCGTAGCGGCCCGGGAGCAGCTCGGTCCACAGGCGCCAGGTGGCCTCGTACACGACGTCGCTCACGACCACGTGGTCTCCCGCGCGCACGTGGGTGAAGAACACCGCGTGCAGGGCGGCGACTCCGGATGCCAGGGCGACGGCGTCCTCGCCGTGCTCCAGCGCGGAGAGCTTGCGCTCGAGCGCCAGCTGATTGACGCCGGTGTTGCGCGTGTACAGGCCCGGGGCGGTGGCCGACCAGCTGATCTCGCTGGGGTCGTCGGGGAGGGCGAACGAGTTCGACATGACGAGCGGTGTGCGCAGCGACCGCGTGCTGTCGAGCTCGATGCCGCCGTGCACGGCCAGACTCGACTCGCCGAGGGTCGGAGCATCGGTGCGGTCGGGGCGCACGGCGGGCATCGGGGAGATCTCGTCGGATGCCGTCATCGTGGCCCCTCTCGCTCTGCGGCGCGGCTCGCGCGCCCCGTCCAGCGTAGTGAGGGCGCGTCGGGGCCCGCCGTCGACTACTGTGACTGCGTCGCCCGGACGCCTCGACGGCTCCGGGCTCGATCATGAATGCGAGCACTCCATGAGTCGTCCCCTCGATTCCTCCCTCGATACGTCCGGCCCCGCCGGCGCACCGCGCCGACTGCGCCGGGCCATGGATGCCCGGCATCTCGTCATGATCGCCCTCGGCGGTGTCATCGGCTCGGGCCTCTTCCTGAGCTCGGGTTACACGATCCACCAGGCCGGCCCCCTCGGTGCGGTGCTGGCCTACCTGCTGGGTGCCTTCGTGGTGTGGTTGGTCATGGTCTGCCTGGGCGAGCTCGCGGTGACCTATCCCGTCTCGGGATCGCTCCACATCTACGCGGCGCGCACGATGGGGCCGGCCACCGGCTTCACCACGGCGTGGCTCTACTGGCTGTGCTGGGTGGTGGCGCTCGGGTCGGAGTTCACGGCATCCGGCATCCTCATGCAGCGATGGTTCCCGAACGTCGAGGTCTGGGTGTGGTGCATCGTGTTCGCCGGCGTGCTGTTCACCCTGAACGCCATCTCGGCGCGCGTGTTCGGGGAGACCGAGTTCTGGTTCGCCCTCATCAAGGTCGTCGCGATCGTCGCGCTCATCGTGCTGGGGACGATGGCGATCTTCGGCTTCACGCCGCTGTCGTCGGAGCCGCACGCGGCGGTCGGCCTCAGCAACTTCGCCACGCCCGACGGGCTGCTGCCCGCGGGTCTCGGAGGCGTGCTCATCACCTCCCTCGCGGTGTTCTACGCCTTCAGCGGCGCCGAGCTCGTCGGCGTCGCGGCGGGCGAGACGAAGGATCCGGGCCGCAACATCCCGCGGGCGCTGCGCTCGACGGTGCTGCGTCTGCTCGTGCTGTTCGTCGGTTCGATCGTCGTCATCGCCGCCCTCCTGCCCTACGAGCAGGCGGGGCTGTCGTCGAGCCCGTTCGTCGATGTCTTCGAGTACGTCGGCGTGCCCTACGCGGCCGACATCATGAATTTCGTCGTCATCACGGCGCTGCTCTCGGTGGGTAACAGCGGGCTCTACTCGTGCGCGCGGATGCTGTTCTCGCTCGCCGAGGAGGGCTACGCGCCGCGCGCCTTCACGCGGCTCACGCGGCGCGGCATCCCGATGGTGGCCCTGCTGGTCAGCCTCGCCATCGGTCTGGTGTCGCTCATTTCGAGCGTCATCGCCGCCGAGACCGTGTACCTCGTGCTCGTGTCGATCGCCGGCTTCGCGGCGGTCGCGGTGTGGATGTCGATCGTCGCCGCGCAGTTCTTCCACCGGCGGCAGTTCGTCCGCGACGGCGGCGACGTCTCCACCCTCGCGTTCCGCACGCCGCTGTACCCGCTCGTGCCCATCCTCGCCTTCGTGCTGCTCACCGCGTCGATCGTGGCGATCGCGTTCGATGAGAATCAGGTCGCGGCGCTGTACTTCGGCATCCCCTTCGTCGGCTTGTGCTACTTGTTCTTCTGGCTGCGCTACGGGCGCAAGGGCGTCACTCCCGTTCGGCGCGACGAAGAGGCACCGCTCGACTGACGCGCTGTACGCGCTGTCCATCCGCTTCGCGTCGGCTCGCCGGGGTGGCGGATGCCGCCGGGCCCGGCCCCGCAGTACCGTCGCTTCACCACGAGCACGCGGAGGACGCATGGACACGGTGGACACCCTCGTCGTCGGGGCGGGCATCTCGGGCCTGGCCGCCGCTCGGCTTCTGGCTCGCCACGGGCATCGGGTGGTCGTGCTCGAAGCGCGCGACCGCGTCGGCGGGCGCGTCTTCACCGACCGAAGCGGAGGGCACGTCACCGATCGCGGCGCGTCGTGGATCCACGGCATCGACGACAGCCCGGTCGCCGAGGCGGCCCGCGCGTTCGGGATGCCGATGGTGGAGTTCACGGTCGGCGGATACCAACCCGATTCTCGTCCGCTGACGTACTTCGACGCCGCCGGGCGCCGTCTCTCCCCGGACGCCGTGCGGCAGTACGCCGACGACATCCGAACGCTGAACGCCGTCCTGGTCGACGTCATCGCCGCGGCCGACGACGATGCGACCTACGGTGAGGTCGTGGAGCGCGCGCTCGCCGCCCAGAGGTGGGACGCCGAACGCGCGGAGCGGGTGCGGGAGTACAACGACCGTCGGGCCCAGGAGCAGTACGGGATCGGCATGCACGGCCTCGGCGCCCACGGGCTCGACGACGACACCGTCAACGGCGACGAGGTGGTGTTCCCGCAGGGCTACGACGAGCTCGCCTCGAACTTCGCCGAGGGGCTCGACGTGCGCCTCGACCACGCGGTCTCGCGCGTGCGGTGGTCGTCGGAGGGAGCCGAGGTGGAGACCGCCCGCGGCACGTTCCGCGCTCGGCACGTCGTGGTCACGGTGCCGGTGGGGGTGCTGCACGCGGGCGGTCTCGTGCTCGAGCCCGCCCTGCCCGCGGCGCACGCCCGCGCGCTCGGCCTTCTGCGCATGAACGCCTTCGAGAAGGTCGTGCTGCGGTTCGCCGAACGGTTCTGGGATGCCGGGGCTTACGGCATCCGCCAGCTCGGCGACGAGGGGGAGTGGTGGCACTCCTGGTACGACCTGGGGCGCCTGCACGACGAACCCGCCCTGCTGACATTCGCGGCGGGTCCTGCCGCCGTCGCCACGCGGGAGTGGAGCGACGACGAGATCGTCGCCTCCACCCTCGCGCAGTTGCGGCGCCTGTACGGTGACGCCGTGGCCGAGCCCGAGAGTGCGATCGTGACCCGCTGGCAGGACGACCCGTTCTCGCGCGGCTCGTACGCCTACATGCTGCCGGGCTCGGTCGGCGCCGACCACGACGACCTCGCCGCACCCCTCGGGGACGGGACACTGCATCTGGCCGGGGAGGCGACGTGGGGAGACGACCCGGCGACGGTTCCCGGCGCCATGCTGTCCGGGCACCGCGCCGCGCAGAACGTTCTGGGCCGCGAGGTGCCGGTCAGCGACCTCTGGGCCTGACGCCGCGGCGCGGGGTCTTTTCGTCGCGGGAGGTCCGGTCGCGGCGGGAGGCCCTCAGCCGCGGGAGGTCCCTCGGCCGCGGGAGGCCTTCGGCCGCGGGAGGTCCCTGAGCCTGTCGAAGGGACCGGAGGCTTCGAGGGGCTCAGCTTCCTGCGGGTACTGGGGCGTCAGCGGGCTCAGCCTCCTGCGGATACTGGGGGCGCCAGCGGGCTCAGCCTGCTCAGCGCGGGTCGGGTCCCGTCGCCACGGGCAGCTCGGCGTGGTTCGACCACTGGCTCCACGATCCCGGGTACAGCCGCGGCTCGAATCCCGCGAGCGTCAGGGCCACGGCCTGGTGCGCCGCCGTCACCCCCGACCCGCAATACACCCCCACGCTCACGCCGTCCTCGGCGCCGAGCATGCGGAAACGCGATCCCAGCTCCTCGCGTGAGCGGAAGCGGCCGTCGTCGCCGATGTTCTCCGTCGTGGGGGCGCTGACCGCCCCGGGCACGTGTCCCGCGCGGGGGTCGATCGGCTCGACCTCGCCGCGGTAGCGCTCGCCGGCGCGCGCGTCGAGCAGGAGTCCCTCGGCGGCGAAGTCGGCGACGTCGTCGAGGTCGAGGACGGGCAGGGCGCCGTACGTCAGTTCGACCGTCCCGGGGGCCGGGGGCGCGGCATCCCCCTCTTCTCGTTCGTACCCGGCGTCGTTCCAGGCCCGCAGGGCCCCGTCGAGGAGGCGGACGTCGGTGAGACCGGCGTAGCGCAGCAGCCACCAGGCCCGGGCGCTCGCCATGTTGTTCGCGTCGTCGTAGACCACGACCGTGTCGCCTGCATCGATCCCCCACCGCCGCGCCGTCGCTTGCAGGTCGTGGACCGAGGGCAGCGGATGCCGGCCCTCGGTCGGCACGCCATGCGCGGCGAGGTCGCGGTCGAGGGCGACGTACTGCGCGCCGGGGACGTGCCCCGCACGATAGTCCGGCCGACCGTCGGGGCGATCGAGCCGCCACCGCACGTCGAGCACGCGCACCGGCCCACCGTCGGGATACGCCCCCGCGGCGAGGGCGGCGTTCAGGTCGGCGGCAGTGGTGAGGATCGATTTCATACGCTCATTCTGACCCCGCGGCTCCGGCCCGGGCGCTGTGCGTGCGGCCGTCCGCCACGCGTGCACGAGCCCGGTCGTGACGGGACGGGATCGGCGCGACGGCGGTCGCCTTCGGCAAGCCCATCGGGGGAGTGCCGACGTAGACGGTCTCGGCCCGGTCGACGACGTACGTCTCGTGCCAGATGCCGACGATGCCGGGGTTCTTCCGCGCTCGACGGTTGAAGCGGGTCCACGCGGGCCGGTGCTCGTGCGACGGCGCCGAGGCGTAGGCGTAGAGCTTGTCGAGCGACGACCAGTACTGCACGAGGTAGGGGCCGCGCGATCCGAGCAGCATCGTGAAGCCCATCAGACCCGAATCGGGGTCGACGCTGAGTTCGCGCAGCATCCTGGGCATGTCGCCCATCAACGGCATCCACTGGTCGACGCGCCACCAGCGGTTGACGGTCATGCCGATGTGGAAGACGACCAGTTCGTCGTCCCAGAGGTGGGTCATCCGACCCTGATTGATGGATGCCATGGCTCGTCCTCACTGGATAGTGTCACTATCCAGTGTTGGATAGTCTTGCTATCGAGTCAAGGGGGCAGTGTGCGGATCTCAGAACTGGCGACGCGCAGCGGCGTCCCCGTCGCCACGATCAAGTACTACCTGCGCGAGAAGCTCCTGCCCGAGGGAGAGCGGTCCTCCCCTACGCAGGCCGCCTACGGCGAGGCGCACGTGCAGCGCCTCGGCGTCATCCGCGCCCTCGTCGACGCGGGCGTGGGGATCGCGGGCGTGCGCAAAGTGGTCGCGGTCCTCGAGGAGCCGCCCGAGAACCCGTACGACCTCCTCGGTGCGGCCAACGCCGCTGTGACGCCCGCGGTCTCCACCGATCTCGACCTCACCGCGGCGTTCGCGCTGCTGGATCGCATGGGCGGCGCGCCGCAGCACTGTTTCCCCGAGCAGATCGCCGCGGTCGCGCACGCCCTCGCGACTCTCGATCGAGCGGGGTTCACGGTGCCGGACGCGGTCATGGACGCCTACCTCGAGCACCTCGGTGCGCTTGCCGAGGCCGAGCTCGCGGCGACTCCCGACACCTCGATCGAGGACGCCGTGCGCTACGTGGTGCTGGGCACGGCGCTCGTCGAGCCGCTCATCCTGGCGCTCCGTCGCGTCGCCGAGCAGGTGGCCGCCTCGCGACGCTTCGGCTCCGGCGCCCCTTAGGCGCGCGGATTCGACGCGGCGCCGTCGAGCCAGAGCTCGTCTGTCGCGTCGCCGTGCGGACCGGGGCGGCCGACGTGCGCGTCGCTGATCTTCGGACCCTTCGTGATCACGTGGACCAGCGCCATCCCATGACCACGACCGAGGTCGTAGTCGTCCTTCAGCCACTGCAGGATGGGGCCGGCCTTGGTGCCGGGCCCGAAGCCGCGCTCGTCGGCGAGCGAGAGGAACTGGCGCGGGGTGAGCCCGGTCTTGGTCTCGATGTTGTCGAGGTACGCCTGGAACGACATGACGCGAGGCTAGCGTCGCCGTCCCGACCACGTCCATCGAAGAGGCGGTCGCGTCCGCGCCGTGCGCGACGCCCCGGTACGGTCGAAGGATGGCCGTCACCCTGCACCGGGCGCCCGTCGCCGACATCGCCCCGCTGACGCTGTACCGCATCCTGTGGATGCGCGTCAGCGTGTTCGTCGTCGAGCAGGAGGCCGCCTACCCCGAGATCGACGGGCGCGACATCGAGCCGGGCGCCGAGCTGATGTGGGCGAGCGAGGGCGACGACGTGCTCGCGACGCTCCGTCTCCTGCGCGAGCCGTCGAACACGCGGATCGGTCGGGTCGCCACCGCCGCCGCTGCCCGTGGCCGCGGCATCGCCGCCGACCTCATGCGCGCGGCGGTGTCCCACCTGGATGCCGAGGCTCCCGGCATCCCGATCCTGCTCGACGCGCAGGAGCACCTCGCGCCGTGGTACGGCCGGTTCGGCTTCGTCGTCTCGGGCGAGCGCTTCTCGGAGGACGGCATCCCGCACGTGCCGATGAGTCGCGCGCCCAGCGTCGGCACCGCGTGATGCGGCGGTCGCTGCCGGTCGCGGCCCTCGCGCTCGCCTGCGTGCTCGTTCTGGCGGGATGCGACCTGAAGTTCTCGCTGGGGTTCGGCTCGGGCTCCGACGGGTCGTTCTCGGGGTCGGAGCTGACCGTGCCCGTGCTCTACGCGAGCGGCAAGAAGGGCGGGGTGACCAGCCAGCGCATCACGGCCGACTCCGCAGACGGCGGTGACCTGAGCATCGACATCACCGAGAACGACGTCAGCGGCGTCGACCCGGTCACCCAGTCGGCGACGTGGACGGCCGTGACCGCGGCCACGCTGCTCACCGGAGCCCGGCCCGACACCGCGTACACGTTCGGTTTCGATGCGCGCATCGCCACCCCCGCGGCGGGGGCGGTCACCGCGGTCGGCGTGCTCGCGCTGTACTACGGCGCCGACGTGCAGCCCGGGGTGGCGCTCACGGGCGGGGTGACCCCGCTCGGTGCCGTGAGTCCGGTGGCGGGGCTTCCCGAACAGGTCTCGGCAGCGATCGAGGCGGGCGGGATCGACACCATCCTCGTGCCCGCGGGCCAGCGGACGGCGGTGGATGCCGAGGGCATGGCCGTCGACCTCGATCAGCTCGCCGCGACCGGGGGGATGACGATCACCGAGGTCGCCGACATCGCGAGCGCGTACGCGGTCATGACCGGGGAGGACCTCCCCGAGTCCGTCTTCCCGACGCCTCCCCCCTCGCCCTCGGCCCTGCCCACGGCGGCGGATGCACCCGCGGTGCCGGATGCCGTGGCCACCGCCGTCGACGATGCGCTGGATCGCGCGCGGTCGTCGCTCGACTCCGCGCCCGGAAGCACCCTCGCCGACCGGGCGCGGGCGGCGGTCGCGCGCGGCGAGCAGCTGCTCGCGGAGGACGACGCGGGCGGCGCGTGGGCCGCCGCGACGACCGCCGCCGACACCGCCGCCGCGGCTGCGGCGCCCGCGCTTGCATCGACGGAGGCGCAGACGCTCGCGACGGCCGCCGTTGCTGACGCCGACGCGCTGCTGGGTGAACTGGCAGCGGCACCCTCGTCGCTCGACGATGCCGATCCGGTGCTCGCCGCGATCGGGTGGGCGGCCGAGGCCGACGCGCTCGCCCAGCAGGCGCAGGCGTTCCTCGCGGCCGACGCCGACCCCTCGCTCTCCGCCGCGGGGCTGACCTCCGCTGCCCTGGCATCCTCGGCGGTAGAGACCGCACGGGCCCTCGCGGAACTGCGCACCGACATCGACGGGGCGGGCGGGCTCGCGTCCGACGCCGACCTCGACGGTCTCGCGTCGCTGCTGCGACGGGCGGCGGTGGCCGCGACCGACGCCTACGACGCGCGGCGCGGCGACAGCCCGCTGGCGGCGGACGACCTGAACGGCTTGCGCACGACAGCGCTCGAGACGGCACGCGACGCGTTGGGCGCGCGGGCCGACGAGGGAGGAGCGTGGCTCGCCCTGGGTGTCTCGACCGCCGCCTTCGCGCGCAGCTCCGCGGCGCTGTCGGCGCAGTCCGCCGTGCGGGTGCCCGACGGTGTCGACACCTCGGATGCCGTCGCCCAACGCATCGGGATCGCCGACGAATACACGGTCCGGGCGGTCGACGCCCTCACAGCCACCGGTGCCGCCCTTCCCCTCCTGCGGGGCGCTCTCACCGATGCGGCGTCCGCCGCGGCATCCTCTCCCGTCCCGGGTGCCTCGGCGGTGTTCACGACGCCGTTCCTGCGCGCGCGGGTGCTGGCCTTCGCGGGCGGAGTGCAGCGCGACTGACCGGGCGGCCGCGGGTTCGTGCCGGCGCAGGGCGGGCGACGGATCAGTGCGGCGCGTGATACTCCGCCGTTCCGCGCTTCCAATATCCCTTCACGATCGTCGCTGCAGGGTCGCCGGTCCATCGGTCGAGCAGGAGTGCCCGACCCGCCCGCACGATCGACTGCTCGGCGGCGACGAAGCCGAAGACGCAGCCGTCCGGCCGCTCCTCGAGGTCGAGCGCGTCCAACCAATCGGTGAGCTCCGAGCCCGCGGGGCGTTCTCCGCGGTGCAGCTGGACCACCTCCACACCCGTGGGTGCGGCGATGGGCAGGTCGTAGGCGGCGGAAGGGACCTCGACGGCGATGCGCCCCACGGCCTCGTCATCCATCGCCTCGGCGAACCGCCGGATCGCCGGGACCGCCGTCTCGTCGCCGGCGAGCAGCCACGCGTCCGGTCGGCCCGTCAGTACCATCGATCCCCGCGGTCCGCCCACGCCGACGGGTGCGCCGATCGGGGCCGTCTCGGCCCATCGGCTGCCGACCCCGTCGCCGTGCAGAGCCACGTCGATGTCGAGTCGTCCGGCCTCGGCATCCCACCCGACGGGCGTGTACTCCCGGTTCGGTGACGTCCGCATCTCGTCCGTCGTGGCCGCTGCCTCGGGGAAGAACACGCGCACGTGATCGTCGGCGCCGGGGGAGTCGAAACCCCGCAGATCGCGGCCCTCGAGGCGCAGGCGCACGTATGCCGGCGTGAGGAACGTCCGAGCAGCGAGCGTCGCCGAACGGAAGACGAGGTCATGTCGGCGGGGTTCGAGGCGGGCGTCGCATCGCGAGTTCGACAGATTCACATAGCTAAGGCTAACCTAACTTTTCCGAGGGTCGGGGTCCTCCCACCGCTCGCGCACCGTACACAGCACCGGAGTGACACACATGAGTTCTCGCCTGTCCCGCACCGCCCTCCGCCCCGCCGCGATCGTTTCGCTCGCTGCCGCGCTCGCCCTCACCGGCTGCGCCTCGGGAGCAGCCGCGCCCGCCGAGAGCGACGCAGCGACCACCGTCACGGTCGAGGACAATCACGGATCGATCGAGGTGCCGGTGGCGCCGGAGCGGGTCGTCGCGCTCGACAACACGACGTTCGAGACGCTCAGCGAGTGGGGCGTGACCCTCGTCGCGGCCCCCAAGCCGCTCATGTACGACCTCTGGCCCTCGCTCTCGGGCGGCGACGAGGTGCTCGACGCGGGCCTGCACCGCGAGCCGAACATCGAGAACATCCTCGCGGCCGACCCCGATCTCATCGTCGGCGGCTACCGCTTCCGCGAGATCTACGACCAGTTGAAGGAGATCCAGCCCGCGACGATCGAGACGAGCCCGCGCGACGGCGAGGAGCACACGTCCGAGCTCAAGCGCCAGACCGCCATCCTCGGCCAGGTCTTCGACAAGAACGACGAGGCGGCGACGCTGAACGCCGACCTGGATGCCGCCATCGCCGACGCGAAGGCCGCGTACGACCCGTCGCAGACGGTGATGGGGCTGATCACCTCCGGGGGGAAGATCTCGTACGCCGCTCCCGGAGAAGGCCGCGGGGTCGGACACCTCTTCCCGACGCTGGGCCTGACCCCCGCCCTCGACCGCGCGGCCGAGGACGCCTCGCACGGCGACGACATCAGCGTGGAAGCGATCGCCGCCGCGAACCCGGAGTGGCTGTTCGTGCTCGACCGCGACGCGATGTTCGGGGAGGACGGATACGTCTCCGCGAAGGAACTCGTCGAGAACGCCGAAGCGCTGAAGAACGTCCCCGCGGTGCAGAAGAACCAGATCGTGTACCTCGACGGCAGCTTCTACCTCGACGAGGGCATCCAGGCCTACACGAAGCTCTACCGCTCGGCCGCCGA
The DNA here is from genome assembly GCF_040685155.1 of Microbacterium sp. NPDC089188. Classification (NCBI taxonomy): domain Bacteria; kingdom Bacillati; phylum Actinomycetota; class Actinomycetes; order Micrococcales; family Microbacteriaceae; genus Microbacterium; species Microbacterium sp. NPDC089188. Next base: position 113,167 of record NZ_JBFBHH010000002.1, read on the forward strand.
GGCCTTCGCCTCCTGACCCCGATGGGGGTCCGGATGCCGGGCCCCCACCCCGCTCATGATCGTCACTGCTCCCTCTCCGCCCACGCTCCGGAGTCGCCTCGCCCTGCCGACGGCTCTCGCGGGCGTCGCCGGCCTCGTCGTCCTGTCGCTCTTCGTCGGCGCCTACGACATCGCCGGCGACGGTTTCGGCGCCGAGATGTTCTTCATCTCGCGCGTGCCCCGCACCCTCGCCCTCGTCCTCGCCGGCTGCGCGATGGCCGTCTCCGGCCTCATCATGCAACTGCTCACGCAGAACCGTTTCGTCGAGCCCTCCACCACGGGCACCTCCGAGTGGGCCGCGCTCGGTCTGCTCGTGACGGTGCTCTTCGCACCGGCCGCGCCGCTCATCGTCCGGATGGTCGTGGCATCGGTCGCCGCGTTCGTCGGAACGATGGTCTTCATCGGCATCCTGCGTCGGATCTCCCTGCGGTCCTCGCTCGTGGTGCCCCTCATCGGGATCATGCTCGGCGCGGTCGTCTCGGCCTTCACCACGTACCTCGCCGTCTCGACCAACTCGCTGCAGATGCTCGGCACGTGGTTCATGGGCAGCTTCACCTCGATCGTGCGCGGACGCTACGAGGTGCTGTGGGTCGTCGCCATCGTCGTCCTCCTGGTCTTCCTGTACGCGGACCGCATCACGGTCGCGGGCCTCGGGCGCGACATCGCGACCTCGGTCGGGCTCGACCACACGCGCGTGATGCTCATCGGCACCGCTCTCGTGGCCGTCGCCACGGGCGTCACCACCGTGGTGGTGGGTTTCCTGCCCTTCCTCGGGCTGGTCGTGCCGAACCTCGTGTCGATGTGGCGCGGCGACAACGCCCGCGCCAACCTGCCCTGGGTATGCCTGGGCGGGGTGGCCATCGTTGTCGTGTGCGACATCGTCGGGCGGGTGATCCGGATGCCGTTCGAGGTCCCCGTCTCGATGATCCTCGGGGTCGTCGGGTCCGCGGTGTTCATCACCCTGCTGCTGCGGGTGCGCGCCCGTGGCTGAGGTGCTGGTCCGCTCCGCCCCGCCGCGCACGGCCCGACGCCCGCGGATCGCCCTGCGGTTCGGCATCCTGATCCTCGTCGTGGTGGTCGCCGCCGTCGGGGTCCTCACCTGGAACGTGCCGGGGGAGCCGGGCTCGCGGGCCTTCTGGCTCGCCGTGGACCTCCGCGTCGTGAGCGTCGCGACCATCGCCCTCGTCGCCTGCTGTCAGGCGGTGGCGACGGTGCTGTTCCACACCGCGACGGCGAATCGCATCCTGACCCCGTCGATCATGGGCTTCGACGCGCTCTACGTCGTCATGCAGACGGCCCTCGTGTTCTTCTTCGGCAGTGCGGCGCTCTCGGCGACCGATGGCCTGCTCAAGGTCGTCGTGCAGAGCGTGCTCATGGTGGGCTTCGCGACGTTGCTGTACGGCTGGCTGTTCGCCGGTCGTCGCGGGAACCTCCACATCATGCTCCTGGTCGGCGTGGTGCTGGGCGTCGGCTTCGGTTCGCTCTCCACCGTGATGCAGCGGCTCCTCACACCGAGCGACTTCGACATCCTCTCGGCCCGATTGTTCGGCAACCTCTCCAACTCGGATGCCGAGTACCTGCCGTGGGGCGCCCTCGTCGTCGCCGTGGTGCTCGTGCTCGTCTGGCGCGCGCGGCATCGCCTCGACGTGCTGGCGCTCGGCCGCGAGGCATCCGTCAATCTGGGACTCGCCTACCGGCGCGAGGTCATCGGGATGCTCGTGCTCGTGGCCGTGCTGATCTCGGTGTCGACCACGATGGTCGGGCCGATGACGTTCTTCGGCTTCATCGTCGCGACCCTCGCGTACCAGCTCGCGGGCTCGGCGCAGCACCGCGTGGTGCTGCCGTTCGCGGTGCTGCTCGGCATGGCGACCCTGCTCGGCGCGTACGTCGTGCTGCGGCACGTGTTCTACGCCGCCGGGATGCTCTCGATCATCATCGAGTTCGTCGGCGGCGTCTTCTTCCTCGTTTACCTCCTCCGAAAGGGGAGCCTGTGATCTCGCTCACCGACGTCACGATGACCTACGGCGACCTGACCGTGCTGGGCCCCGTGACCCTCGACATCCCCGCCGGTGGGGTCACGGCGCTCGTCGGCCCGAACGGCGCGGGCAAGTCGACCCTGCTCACGATCGTCGGGCGCCTGACGACCGCGACGAGCGGCCGCGTCACCGTCGCCGGCCACGACGTGACGACGACGCCGGGGCGGACGCTCGCGAAGATCGTGTCGATCCTGCGGCAGGAGAACCACTTCGTCACGCGCCTCACGGTGCGCGAGCTCGTCGGTTTCGGACGCTTTCCGCACTCGCAGGGGCGGCTCACCGCTCTCGACCACGCGAAGATCGACGAGGCGACCGCCTTCCTCGACCTCACCGAGCTGTCGGGCAGGTACCTCGATCAGCTCTCGGGCGGGCAGCGCCAGCGGGCGTACGTGGCGATGGTGCTCGCGCAGGACACCGACTACATCCTTCTCGACGAGCCGCTGAACAACCTCGACATGAAGCACGCCGTGGCGATGATGGGACAGCTCCGCCGCGCGGCCGACGAACTCGGCAAGACGATCGTCATCGTGGTGCACGACGTCAACTTCGCCGCGGCCTACGCCGATCGCATCGTCGCTCTCGCGGAGGGGCGGGTGGTGCACGTCGGCACCCCGGGAGAGCTCATGACACCGGACACGCTCGAGGAGGTCTTCGGCACCCCCGTCGACGTGCGTCGAGACGGACCGTATCCGCTGGCGGTGTACTACCGGTGAGCCGTCAGAGCTGGATGCCGTTGTCCTCGTCGTTGACGCCGACGTTGCGGCCCCGACTCGACTCGTAGGCGATGAGCCAGCCGACCGATACGGCGGCGGCGATGACCACACCCAGCCAGACGTTCTGCCAGACGAGTCCGAAGAGGATGCCGAGCCCCAGCAGCAGCACGCTCCCGAGGACCCAGTACGTACGTCCGCGCGGCCAGCCGGTGCCCGATTGCATCATGCGCCCACACTAGGCGGCGCGTGCTCGCCCGGGCGGGTGGTTGCGTCCTCGGTGCGACGCGGTCGGTGCCGCGGCCCGTTTCCGTTCGAACGCGTCGAGCGCTCCGCGGGCATTCCTGGGGCGGCACAGGCGGGCATCGCCTCCCGGCGTGTTCGCCCCCGTGGGGCGGTCACCGATCGCGGTGATCCTCCGGGTGCAGGCGCGGACCGCGTCGGGGCTCCAGCCCCGAACCGGCGTAGATGAGGCGGATCACGCGCTGCCGGTGCCCCGCGAACGGTTCGAGCAGCTCGAGCATCCCGTCGTCGTCGGTGCGATGACCGGTGAGGGCGTACCCCACCTGGTGAGCGAGGTGGTAGTCGCCCACGCTCACGGCATCCGGGTCTCCGAAGGCGCGGATGCGCGTCTCGGCGCTCGTCCAGATACCGACGCCGCGCAGGCTGATGAAGACGCGATCTCGCGCCTCGCCGTCGGTCGCCGCGCTCGCCGCGCGGACGACGGTGGCTCCGCGACGCGCGGTCTCGACGATGGTGCGCGACTGGGGCGGTTCGAGACCCGCACGGTGCCAGGCCCACGAGGGCACGTGTCGCCAACCCTCGATGTCGGGCGGGGCGAACATGGGGCGCGGCGTCGGACCCGGTGCCCGCTCGCCGTACCAGGTGACGATGCTCCGCCACGCGGAGAACGCCTGCATGCTCGTGACCTTCTGCTCCATGATGGCGCTCACCAAAGCGTCGAAGACCAGGTCGGTGCGCCCGATACGCAGATCGGGATGCCGGTGGTGCCACGCCGCGACGGACGGGTGCCGAGACGCATCGAAATCGTCGGGATCGTCGTGCGCGCCGCACAGGGCGGGGAGCTGGTCGAGCGCCCAAGAGGCGCCGGGCCCCCAGGCCGCCGCCCTCACGCCACCCCCGACACGCTGACGGAGGGCGAGAGTCGCAACACCGATGGGTGTGCGACTGACCCGCCAGACAACGCCGCCGTTCGCCAGCGGCGCGGTTGCGAGGTAGGTCGGGTCGTTGGTGCCGTGGCGCTGCGCCGAGACCGTGCGACCGATGTCGGCCGCACGAGCGGGGCGATACTCGGTCTCGAGGGGGCGCTCAGCCGGTGCGACGAGCTCGCGCGTCGAGCGCCGCGTGCGCACCCCGGTCGACCTCATGCCGACACCCTACGTCGCATCGCCGACATCGCGTCATCCGTGGGCCCGATCCGCTGCGCGGAGGCCGGGACGATCAGAAACGGTCGGGCGAGGGCGTGCCGTGTCCATAGCGGATCGAGACGTCGGCGTGACGGTCGAAGCGGTAGCCGACGCCGCGCACGGTGCGCACGATGTCCTCGTAGGCGCCGAGCTTGGCGCGCAGGCGCCGCACGTGCACGTCGATGGTGCGCTCGCCGGGGGCGTCGTCGTCGGTCGCGCCCTCCCACAATGAGGCGACCAGCTCGGTGCGCTCGATCGTGCGGCCCTCGCGCAGGACGAGGTACTGCAGCAGCTCGAACTCCTTGAAGGTGAAGGCCGCCGATTCGCCGTCGATCAGGACGCGCTTGCGCGAGATGTCGACGACCACGCCGCCGGGGGCGCGGTCCTCCTCGGCGGGCTCGTCCTTCGTGCGCGCGACGGCCGACGGCTCGTGCAGGGCGAGGCGGACGACGTCGACGTCGCGACCGCCGGAGCCCACGGGGGCCAGGGCGACCGTGGCGTACGTCTCGGCGGCGGGCGCCAGCTCGCCGAGCGTGCGACGCAGGGCCTCCACCAGGGTGCCGAGGCTGACGCCGGCGGCGGCGGCCTTGGCCTCGTCGATGCCGACGTACAGGGCGAACCCGCGCGGAGCGGTGGCGGTCGCCGCCCGGGGAGCGTCGGCGGCGGCCGCAGGGTCGGTCACTGCGGCGGGGCGCGGAGCGGCGTCTCGGGGCGTGGCGGGGACGGTCACGCGCGGAGCCTGCGGGCGGGCGGCGGAGGCGGTCTGAGGGCGGTCGAGAACAGCGGAGATCGACATGAGGAGAAAGTCCTTGGGTGGGTGAACCCGGAAGCGTCGTCAGAGAGCGGGGTTCGACGGGAGGTGAGGGCCGAAGGGCCGGAGCGCGGCACCGTGGAGCGCGTGATCGACGCGGGTCTCAGGTGACCGGGGGACGAGGTCGGCGTTCAGAAGCACGAGGTCGTCCGGGCGAGGGGTCGCTGTTAGCGGCACATTCGACAACACATGACGGCGCGGCCGGGCATCATCATGCCGGCAGTCCTGTTCGCCTCCCGGGCGGACAGAGAACGCGCAGTCACAGTCATGGGGGCGATTATTACCTACCGCGTCGGGAACCGTCAAATCCGTCCTGCGCGTCGGATCGCCGAGCATTCTGCTCAGCGTCGGTGGGGGATCTCGGAGAGAGCCGGGCATTCTGCTCGGAAGAGCTCGCCCTCGCGGGAGCGGCGTACTCTCTCGGCATGGCCGATCTGAGCTTCGCCGACGACAAGACGGCATCCCGATTCACCCTCCACGACGGGGACGACCTCGTCTCCGTCCTCGACTACCGGGACGACGGGCGCACCGTCGCCCTCACACGGGCCTTCACCGTCCCGACCTTCCGCGGGCACGGGTACGCCGCCGTCATCACGGAGCGGGCGGTCGACGCGATCGAAGCCGCGGGTGACCGCGAGATCATCCCCGTGTGCTGGTACGTGGGGGAGTGGTTCGAGGCGCACCCCGAGCGCGCGGGTCTGCTGCAAGCTCGTCGCACGTCCTGACAGTCGGGCGGCGACTGCGCTCCGGGCCGCTCCGCGGCGGGCGCGCGCGACCCCGTTCAGCGTCGCAGCGGGGCTGATGCCCGCACCTACGCGCGCCGTCGGCGAGCGTCAACCCCTGCCCGCGGGTTCCGCGGCCCGAGGAAGCTGGAGATCTCGAAAGGGGGAGTCATGAACGACGACCGCGATCTGCCCGAAGGCGTCATCGACGCCGACCCGCCCGGTGGATGGGAGAGCGGCGACGTCGCCGACGCCGAGACCGCCGAGCGCAACGACAGCGCGAAGGGCTCGCCGCGTCTGAACGACGCCGCGCCCTCGGATCCCATCGAAGGCGATGCCGCCAGCCACGGCATCGACCCCGACCTGAGCACGGAGGACTGACATGACGGACGAGACACGGGCCCCCGAGCCCGCCGACGGCCCGGACGGCGGCGCCGGAGCAGCCGATTCGGTCGGCGGAGCGCTGCACAGCGACCGGAAGGCCGCGCGCCCCGACGACCAGTCGGAGCCGGCGATGGACACGCACCCCACCGACGACGAGGCCCGGATCCAGGGTGTGATCGTGCAGACGCGCGCCGACGTCGGCGACAAGAGCGAGGAGCGCATCGCCGACGTGCTGCGTCAGCGCTTCGCAGAGGTCGGCCTCGACCTCGGCGACGACCGCATCCGGGCGATCGCGGCGGAGGTCGCCGGCTCCTGACCGTCATCGTGAACGCCCCGCACTCCTCCGGGATGCGGGGCGTTCGTGCGTTCGGCGGCGACCCCCGCCCTCCCGGACGACGCCGCGCCGCGCGCGGGCTCCCCGTCGGGCGTCGCTGCGAGCCGATGTCGGAGGTGCGACGTACCGTGGCTGCATGCGGATCCTGCACACCTCCGACTGGCATATCGGGCGCACCTTCCACGGGCACTCGACGCTCGACGCGCTGAGCGCGGTGCTGGCCGCGCTCGTCGAGCAGGTGCGCGAGAACGCCGTCGACCTGATCGTCGTGGCCGGAGACGTCTTCGACTCGGCCGCTCCGTCGGCCGCCTGCTACCCCGTGCTCACGCAGACGCTGGCCTCTCTGACCGAGACCGGGGCGAAGGTCGTGGTCACCAGCGGCAACCACGATTCGGCGGCTCGGCTGGGCTTCCAGTCCGCACTGCTGCGCGACGAGATCACGGTGATCACCGACCCCGCGACGGTGGGGACGCCGGTCACCCTCGTCGACGCCCACGGTCCGGTGCACGTCTACGGCATCCCGTACCTCGAGCCCGCCATCGTGCGCCATCTGTGGAAGGGCGTCGAGCTGCGCACTCAGGCGCAGACGATGGCGCACGCGTTCGGGCTCATCCGCGCCGACATGGCCGAGCGCGGCGGTCGTGCCGTGGTCGCCGCCCACTGCTTCGCCGCCGGGGTCGATTCCACGCCCGGCGTCGAGCGCGAGATCCGCCAGGGCGGTCTCGACGTCGTCCCGCTGTCGACCTTCGACGGGCCCGACTACGTGGCACTGGGGCACATCCACGGTCGCCAGCAGTTGTCCGACCGGGTCCGATATGCGGGGGCGCCGGTGCACTACAGCTTCGGCGAGGCGGGCAAGCCGCGAGGGTCCTGGCTCGTCGATCTCGACGCCGACGGCCTCGCCACGGTGTCGTGGCTCGCCCTGCCGGTCCCACGGCCTCTCGCGACCCTGCGGGGGTCGCTCGAAGAGCTGCTCACGGCCGACCGGTTCGCCGGTCACGACGAGCACTGGGTGCGCGCCGAATACACCGACGCCACTCCGCAGCCCGATCCGATGCGCCGGTTGCAGGCCCGCTTCCCATGGTGCGCGACCGTCGTGCACCTCCCCGAGAACACGAGGGACGACGACGCCGTGGGCTATGCCCGACGCGTGCGTGCGGCTCGCGACGACGGCGAGGTCATCGACGCCTTCCTCTCGCACGTCCGCGAAGGCGAGGCGGCGTCGGAGGCCGAACGCGCCCTCATCCGGGAGGTGCTCGACGCGCGTCGAGTCGCGGAGGCACGGTCGTGAAGCTGCACCGCCTCGAACTCGAGGGCTTCGGACCGTTCCTCGAGACGCAGACCGTCGATTTCGACGCCTTCGCCGCGGACGGCATCTTCCTCATCACCGGCCGCACGGGCGCGGGCAAGTCGAGTGTGCTCGACGGCGTCTGCTACGCCCTGTACGGGGGAGTCCCGCGATACGACGGCGCCGAGCGTCGGCTGCGCAGCGATCACTGCGCACCCGACGATCCGACGCGGGTGACGCTCGAGTTCAGCGCCGCCGGGCGACGCTGGCGCATCACGCGTTCGCCCGAGTTCGAGCGCCCCAAGCGCCGAGGCGGGGGAACGACCAAGGAGCCCCACCGGGCGCTGCTCGAGGTGTCGACCGACGAGGGGTGGACGGGCGTCGCCGCGCGCCCCGTCGACGTGGCCGCGCAGCTCGACGAGATCCTCGGGCTCTCGCAGCAGCAGTTCCTCCAGGTCATCCTGCTCGCTCAGAACCGCTTCGCGCGATTCCTGCTCGCGAAGAACGACGAGCGGTTGGGCCTCCTGCGCACCCTGTTCGGCACCCGCACCTTCGAGCAGTACGCCACCGATCTCGACGACCGCCGCAAGCGCGCCCAAGACGCGCTCGCGGCCGAGGGGGTGGAGGTGACCACGCTGCTCGACGAGGCTGAACGCCTGGCCGGAGAGCTCGATGCCGTCGACTCCGACCACGGTGGCGTCGACGCCGACCAGTCGGGGGATGCCGGCGCAGACGCCCGCGCCGGTTCGCTGTCGAGTGTCGACCGGCTGGCCCGTATCGTGCGGTCCGTCGAACGCGCCGAGTACCGCGTCGAGACCCTCGCGCGCGAACGCGAGGCAGCCGATGCGCGCCTGGACGCCGCCCTGCTCGCGGAGCGGGATGCGACCGCGTTGCGGGAGCGTCAGGACGAGCGGCAACGGGTCCGCGAGCGGCTCGCCACTCTGGAGGGCGACGACGAACGCATCCGCGCGTTCCGCGCCGAAGCCGCCCTCGCGGCGGACGCGGAAGGCATTCGCAGCGCCCTCGAGAGCGGGGCGGCGACGGCCTCGACCGCGGCCGACGCGACCGATCGCGTGCGCGCCGCAGCCGACGCCGCGCGGGTGCTCGGCGAATCGGTCGGCAGCACCGACGACGACATCGCCCTCCTGCGTACGCCGGGTGTCGAGCCCGACATGAGCACGCCTCCCGTCGAGGCGAGCGTCGCCGTCGACCTCGACGACGCGTTGGCCCGGCGCGCCGACGACCTCACCGCATCGCTGTCCCGCGGAGAGGCGGCGCTCGCCGCCGAGGGCGAGGCGCGCGGGGTCGACGCCGACATCGAGAGGATCCTCGCGCGGGTGTCGACGGCGGACGCGGAACGAGAGGCTCTCGTCGGCGGCCGCGCCGACCTCCCCGCGATGCTCGCGACGCTCGACGAGCGTCTGACCGAACTCGTCACGGGAGCCGCGCGTCGGGAGGCCGCGATCGTCGCGCGTGATGAAGTGCGTCGCCGCCTCGAGGCCTCTCGCGAAGCGGCCCGTCTGCTCGAGCACCGCGATCAGGCCGACCTCGCGTCGCTCGTCCGCTCCGACGCCCTCCAGCGAGCCGTCGAGGCGTGGACCACGCTCCTCCGGCGACGGCTCGACGGAGCCGCCGTCGAGCTCGCCCACGATCTCGTCGACGGCGAGCCGTGCGCCGTCTGTGGTTCGCGGGAGCATCCGCACCCCGCGCGGGGCGGCGCCGCACCGGTCTCCGACGATGAACTGGCGTCCGCTGAGGAGCGCAAGAACCTCGCCGCCGAAGAAGACCGCCTCGCATCCGACGCGGCGCGGGTCGCGCGAGACGCCCATGCCCTGGCCGCGGCTCGGGCGGGCGGAGAAGACGTCCAGACGCTGACGGCCCGACTCGCGACAAGCGAGGAGGAGGTCGCTCAGGCGACCGCCGATGCGGAGGAGCACGAGCGGGTGCGGCTCGAGCGCGCGGCAGCGAGCGATCTCGGGGAGAAGATCGCCCGACGCCTCGACGAAGTGGGCGACGAGCTCGCCGAGGCCCGCCAGGAGCTCGCGCTCGCGAGGCAGCGAGCCGAAGACCTCCAACGGGTCGTGGCCGACGCGCGCGGGTCGTTCGACTCGGTCGCCGCGCGCCAGCGCGACCTCCGGGCACGACGCGACGTGATCCGCGAGCTCCGTGACGCGCGCGCTGATCTGGCCCGGGCGCTCGAGGCGCAGGAGGCGGCCGACCGGGCCCTTTCTGCGCTGATCGCCGACAGCCCGTTCGCCGACGCGGCCTCCGTCGCGGCCGCGTTGCGTTCCGACATCGACCGACGTCGACTTGAGGGCGTGGTGGCCGAGTACACCGCGACCGTGACCTCCGCCCGGGAACGGCTCCTGGAGCTCGAGCTCCAGCTCGCCGGTGCCGATGACGAGCCGCTCGAGCTCGCCCCGTTCGTCGCCGAGGTCGCCTCCGCGCGAACGGCCGTGCAAGATGCGGCTGCGGCACACGCGGCAGCGCGGGCGCTGGCCGAGCGACTGCGGGCGCTCGCGGAGCGCGCCGATGCCGCTCACGCCTCGGTCGCCGCGCTGGTCGCGGAGCACGCGGTCATCGCGCGGTTGGCCGACACCGTCGCGGGACGCGCGCCGAACACGCGCCGCATGACCTTGGAGACCTTCGTCCTGGCGGCGGAGCTCGAAGAGATCGTGGCGGCCGCCAACGTCCGCCTCGATGACATGTCGTCCGGCCGTTACCGTCTGCAGCACACCGACGCGCTCGCGGCTCGAGGCGCCGCGAGCGGGCTCGGGCTCGAGATCATGGACGCGTTCACCGGGCAGTGCCGACCGCCGCAATCGCTGTCCGGGGGAGAGACCTTCCTGACCTCGCTCGCCCTCGCCCTGGGGCTCGCCGAGGTGGTCACCGCCCGGGCGGGCGGCATCCATCTCGATACGCTCTTCATCGACGAAGGGTTCGGTTCCCTCGACGACGACACGCTCGACCTCGCGATGCGCACCCTCGACGAGTTGCGACAGGGCGGACGCACGGTGGGCGTCATCAGCCACGTGGCCTCGATGAAGGATCAACTGCCGGCGCAGTTGCACGTGACGGCCACCCCGCGGGGCCCGAGCGTGATCCGGCACGACCACGCGGTGACGCCTGTCTGAGAGAGGGGGCAGCGCGCCCGTCTAGGCTGATCGCATGCGCAAGAGCACCCTCTGGACCGTTCTCGGGGTCATCGCGGCCGTGATCATCGCCTGGGTCGTCGTGAACGTGCTGTTCTCGCTCATCGCCTTCGTCTTCCGCCTCGTCGCCGTCGCGATCGTCGCGCTCATCGTGTTCCTCGTGCTGCGTGCCGTCTTCGCGCGCCGCGACGTGGACTGACCGACGGAGCGCTGCGTCGGCGACCCGCTCCTGTGCCGCAACGGGGGCGACCGATACGGTGATGCGTCGGGCGCGCCCGTGCGCCATGTCGACGGGCGGTCGGCGATCGGTCCCGCAGGGGTGACGTTCCGCCGCGACAGCACCGGTCGGCGATGAGTCCCGCGCGCCGACGATCCGCTGCGTAGCGGTCGGTCGGGCCGACGCAAGCCCGTCCGTGGTGTCGGAGGTCGGGAGTAGCGTCCCCCTCGATGTCCGAGAAGTCGCCCGCCCCCGCAGAGACCGCCCACCCCGCCACCCGCGACATCGCGCTGTCGCCGAAGCATCGCTGGAGGGCTTACTGGGTCGCGGTCGCCGTGGCGGCGCTCACCATCCTCGACCTCACGAAGGTCAACGTCGCTCTTCCGTCGATCGAGGCAGCTCTGAACGCTGGCCCCACTGAGCTGCAGCTCGTCGTCTCGGGCTACATCCTCACCTTCGGGCTCGTCCTGGTGCCGGCGGGGCGTCTGGGCGACATCCGCTCGCGCCGCGTGCTCTTCCTCGTGGGCTTGTCGCTGTTCCTGGTCACGAGCCTGGCCTGCGCGCTCGCGCCCAACACCACGGTGCTGCTCGCCGCCCGTCTGCTGCAGGGCGTGGCCGCCGGCATCCAGATGCCGCAGGTGCTCGGGTTGGTGCAGCAGTTGTTCCAGGGCAAGGAGCGCGGGCGCGCCTTCGGTCTCTTCGGGGCCACGATCGGTATCGCCACCGCCTTCGGACCGACGCTCGGTGGTCTGCTCATCGCGCTGGGCGGCGACACCGACGGGTGGCGGCTGATCTTCTGGATCAACATCCCCCTGGTCGCCGTCGTCATCGCCCTCGCGGCGTGGCTGCTGCCGAACACGCGCGAGAAATCGCGGCGCCGCCTCGACCTCGACCCCGTCGGCGTCCTGCTGTTCGCGCTGACGATCCTGGCGCTCATGTGGCCGTTCCTGTTCACGACGGGCAGCCCCGACGACGATCCCAACCGGTGGTGGTTGCTCGTGGCATCCGTCGTCTTCGCCGCGGCCTTCGTCTTCTGGGAGCGCCGCTATGCGGATCGGGGGCGGATGCCGCTCATGCCGTTCTCGATCTTCTCGCTGTCGTCGTACCGCAACGGCGTGCTGATCTCGACCGCGTACTTCTCGGCCGTGCCGGCGATGTTCCTGCTCGGCACGCTCTTCCTGCAGGGCGGTCTGGGACTCGCGCCGGTCTTCGCCGGCATGGTCACGATCGGGTTCGCGGTCGCGTCGGCGGCGAGTTCATGGGTCGGCGGGAACCTCGTGACCCGGCTCGGACGTCCGCTCGTGGTGTGGGGCATCCTCGGCATGGTGGTGACCGCCGGCGGGCTCGTGCTCGTCGCCCTGTTCACCGCGCCCGAATGGACGCCGTGGGCGATGGCCGCCGTGATGGTGTTCGGCGGTTTCGCCGGGGGCCTGGTGATCTCCCCCAATCAGACCCTCACCCTGGCCGACATCCCCGTCCGCAGTGGTGGGGTCGCGGGATCCGTCGGTCAGCTCGGCCAGCGCATCGGCACGGCGGTGGGCACGGCGATCGCCCTCGCCCTCTTCTACGCCACGGTGTACCGCGAGCAGGGCAGCGTCGACGACACCGTCGTGCTGTACCACGACGCCTACGCGTCGGGAATGATCACCGTCGGCATCTTCCTCGGGCTGGCGCTCATCGTCGGCGTGGCAGACCTCGCCGGCCGCGCGCGGTCGGGGTCTCAGACGCCCTGAGCCGCGGCCTCTGCCGTTGCGGGTCAGACGCCGTAGCGGGAGCGGATCTCCGCGCGCAGGTCGTGGCTGCAGCGCTCGACCACGTCATCCCACAGTTCGGTCGCGCCGTCCTGCGCGCGGTCGGACACGGCGCGCAGGATGCGGATGGGCACACCGAACTGCTGGGCGACCCAGATCAGCGCGTACGACTCCATGTCGACCAGACTCGCCCCCAGCTCGCGGATGAGCCGCACGGTGTCGGCGTCGTCGACGAAATGGTCGCCCGTGGCGATGACGAGGCCCTCGTGGCCCGTTTCGACCCGCGTCGGCAGCGAGACGTGCTCGCCGAAGGTGCCGTCCAGCCCTTTCACGTCGTGCTGGATCGCGCCGGCGAGGTCGTAGATCCCGCCCTCGACCTCGTCGTCGATCGCGCCGGCCGTTCCGACGACCACGATCTCCTCGTACTCGCCCGTCGACAGCGCACGCGTCAACGCGTACGCGGCCGGGATCTTGCCCACTCCGGTGAGCAGGCGTTCGAAGCCGGGGAGGTCGTCCTCGAAGGCGACGAGTTCGGATGCGTGGGCGGCGACCAGGAGTTTCACCCTCTCATTCTCGCCGGAATCGGCGGAGGAGAACGGATGCCGAGAACAGGGGCCGAGCGTGCCCGTGTCCCGCCGAGCGGAACACGGGCACGAACTCAGCTCTGGGCCGCGTCCGACGCGTCCGTGAGGCGCGAGATCTCATCCGGGGTCAGCTCCAGGGAGGCGCTGGCCAGCAGGTCGGCGACCTGCGAGACCTTCGACGCGCTCGCGATGGGGGCGGCGACCGTCGGCTGCGCGCGCAGCCACGCGAGGGCCGTCGACGCGATCGACGCCTCGTGGGCACGACCCACCTCATCGAGGGCGTCGATCAGGGCGAGTCCGGCCGGGGTGGCCAGCTTCGCGGCGCCCTCTGCCCGGGGCGAGTCGCCCGCGGCATCCGCGCTGCGGTACTTGCCCGTGAGGAAGCCGCTGGCCAGGGCGTAGTACGGCACGAGCGACATGCCGTACTGCTCGGCGACGGGGACGATGTCGCGCTCGACCTCGGTGCGGTGCACGAGGTTGTAGTGCGGCTGCACGGCGACGGGGAGGTCGGCGCCGGCGGCCTCGGCGAGCGAGATCCACTCGCGGATCCGGGCGGCGGAGTAGTTCGACACGGCGACGTAGCGCACCAGACCGTCGGCGACCAGGTCGGCGAAGGCCGCGACGGTCTCCTCGAGGGGCGTCTGCTCGTCGTCGAAGTGCGCGTAGTACAGGTCGATGGTGTCGACACCGAGGCGACCGAGCGAGGCCTCTGCGGCGGCGCGCACGTTCTTGGCGGACAGGCCGCGGAAATCGGGGTGCTGGCTGACCTTCGTCGCCACCACGACGTTCTCCGGCTTGCGCGAGGCCAGCCACTCGCCGATGAGCGTCTCGCTCTCGCCACCCGCGTTGCCCGGAACCCAGGCGCTGTAAGCGTCGGCGGTGTCGATGAAGTTGCCTCCACCGGCGTGGAACGCGTCGAGCACCTCGAACGAGGTGTCGCGGTCGGCGGTCCAGCCGAAGACGTTGCCGCCGAGCGAGAGGGGGAGGATGTCGAGGTCGCTGCGTCCGATGCGCGTCATGATGCCCTTTCTGCAGAGGTCGAGTGACCTCGAGGACAACCGCGCGCTGTCGTGGGCATTCCCGAGACGAGCGTTCGCGCGTGTCTCGGGTCCACGCGCTCGCGTGTCTCGGCCTCGCGTCGGCGCGCGTTCTCATCACGCGCGCGTGATCGCGCAACTCTCGCGGGCGTTCCCCGCGGCGCGCCGGGTCAGCTTCCGCCGGACAGGATGCCGATGAGTCCGCTGACGAGCAGCCACAGGCCGATGCCGGCTCCGGCGATCCAGATCACGACCGTCCCGGCGGGGTACTTCTTCTTGCCGTCGCCGGCGGGGCCCTCGGGCGCGCTCACGAGCGCACCATCATGACGATCGAGACGACGAGCACGGCGAGACCTCCGATGACGGCGATGGCGGCGATGATCGGCCCGCCCCCGGTGAGGAACGCGGCCACGCCGAGGGCGAGGAACAGCACGGCCAGGACGATGCCGACGATCTGATACACCCGGTACCGCCGGCTGACGTTCGACGTCTTCTGATCGCTCACGCTGTCCCCCTTCCCCCCAGGCTACCGAAAAGCTGTGGTTCTCCTGAGCCGATCGGGCCCACCCCCGTCCGTCCCGGCGTAGCGTATGCGCATGGCGCGCCCCGTTCCCGATCCCGTCCGCCCCGGCCAGGAGTCCGTGTGGGACTACCCGCGGCCGCCCCGCGTCGAACGGGTGAGGAAGCGCGCGCAGATCGACTTCGGCGGCGTGCGCATCGTCGACACCGACGACGTGGTGCGCGTGCTGGAGACCAGCCACCCTCCGGTCTACTACCTGCCCATCGCGGCTTTCGGCGACGCGCTGACGCTCGGTGAGGGAGCGTCGTTCTGCGAGTTCAAGGGCGGTGCGCGCTACTTCGACGTCCACGGCGGCGGGGGAGCGGTCGCCGTGCGCGCGGCCTGGAACTACCCGCATCCGATGCCCGGGTACGAGATCCTCGACGATCGCGTCGCCGTCTACGCCGGGGAGATGGACCGGTGCGTCCTCGGAGGGGAGGTCGTCGAGCCGCAGCCGGGCGGGTTCTACGGCGGCTGGGTGACGAGCGACCTCGCCGGCCCGTTCAAGGGCGTGCCGGGATCGATGGGCTGGTAGCCCGGCTCCTCGTCCGTCGCGCGGTCAGTCGCGCGCGAAAGCCTGCGGCACGGCCGCGTGCAGATCGGCCAGCCACGCGCGGGCGTTGCCGTCGGACGGGGCGCGCCAGTCTCCGCGCGGCGACAGCGATCCCGCGGGCGAGACCTTCGGCCCGTTCGGGATGGCGGTGCGCTTGAACTGCGCGAACCCGAAGAAGCGGGAGAGGAAGACCTCGAGCCACTTCGCCACGGTGACGAGGTCGTACGACGGCCGCTCGCCTTCGGGGTAGCCGGGCGGCCAGGCTCCGGCATCCGGATCCGACCAGGCGTGCGCCGCGAGGAAGGCGATCTTCGAGGGTCGGAAACCGAAGCGCAGCACGTGGTAGAGCGTGAAGTCGTGCAGGTTGTACGGGCCGATGCGGTCTTCGGTCGACTGCATGCGTCCGTCTTGACCCGCGGGGACGAGCTCGGGGCTGATCTCGGTGTCGAGCACAGCCTGCAGCACGGTGACCGTCTCGGCGCTCAGCTCGCCCGAGCCGATGACCCAGCGGATGACGTGCTGGATGAGCGTCTTCGGCACGCCCGGGTTCACCGAGTAGTGGCTCATCTGGTCTCCGACGCCGTAGGTCGACCATCCGAGCGCGATCTCGGAGAGGTCGCCGGTGCCCACGACGATGCCGCCGTTCATGTTGGCGAGGCGGAAGAGGTAGTCGGTGCGCAGGCCGGCCTGCACGTTCTCGAAAGTCACGTCGTGCACCGGTTCGCCCGCGGCGAAGGGGTGGCCCATGCGGGAGAGCATCTCGGATGCCGCGGGACGGATGTCGATCTCCTCGATCGTCGCTCCGACAGCCTCGGCGAGGGCGATCGCGTTCCTCTTCGTCTTGTCGCTGGTCGCGAATCCCGGGAGGGTGTACGCGAGGATGTCGCTGCGCGGGCGCCCCATACGGTCCATGGCACGGGCGATGACGAGCAGGGCGTGGGTGGAATCCAGTCCACCGCTCACTCCGAGCACGGGACGGGGCCGGCCGATCGCCTCGAGACGCTGAACCAGGCCCGACACCTGGATGTTGAACGCCTCGTAGCAGTCCTGGGCGAGGCGGTCGGGGTCGTCGGGGACGAACGGGAAACGGTCGAGCGCGCGCCGCAGCCCGACGTCGGTCGCGGGCGGCGCCAGCTCGAACGAGACCGTGCGGAACACCGGGTTGACGGTGCGCCGATTGTCGTCGAAGGTTCCCTGCCGCAGGCGGTCCTGGCGGAGGCGGTCGAGGTCCACGTCGGCGACGCTGCGACGGGGACCGTCGGGGAAGCGTTCGGTCGTGGCCAGCAGCTGCCCGCCCTCGTGGATCATCGTCTGGCCGTCCCACGACACGTCGTTCGTCGACTCGCCCTGCCCCGCCGCCGCGTAGACGTAGGCGGCGAGACAGCGCAGCGACTGCGACTGGGACAGGAGCGTGCGATCGTCGGCCCGGCCGATCGTGATGGGGCTGCCGGAGAGGTTGGCGAGCACCGTCGCCCCGGCCAGAGCCGCACCCGATGACGGGGGTACGGGGACCCAGACGTCTTCGCACACCTCGGCGTGCAGGATGAGGCCCGGCACGTCGACCGCCTCGAAGAGGAGGTCGGGGCCGAACGGGGCGCTGCGGCCGGCCACCGTGATGACCTGACCCGCTTGATCGTCGCCCCGGGCGTACCAGCGGTGCTCGTAGAACTCGCGGTAGGTCGGCAGGTA
Source organism: Microbacterium sp. NPDC089188 (assembly GCF_040685155.1). Classification (NCBI taxonomy): domain Bacteria; kingdom Bacillati; phylum Actinomycetota; class Actinomycetes; order Micrococcales; family Microbacteriaceae; genus Microbacterium; species Microbacterium sp. NPDC089188. Next base: position 130,460 of record NZ_JBFBHH010000002.1, read on the forward strand.
CGCCTTCGGGGCCACCCCGAGCACGCGCCCGCGGTGGACCACCACGGCGCAGTTGAAGAGGCGGTTTCCGTGGCGCAGTGGTGCCCCGACCAGCAGCACCGGAAGGAGGTCGGCCGAGGCGGTCATCAGCCGGTCGAGGGCCGCCTCGACGGCGTCGAGCAGCGGATCCTGCATGACGAGGTCGTCGATCGCGTATCCGGTGAGGCAGAGCTCGGGGAAGACGGCGACGGCGACGCCTTCGTCGTGACAGGCGCGAGCGGACGTCAGTACGGCGTCGACGTTGGTGGCGGGGTCCGCCACCGCGACGGGGACGGTGCAGGCGGCGACGCGCGCGAACCCGTGCCGGTAGACGCTCTCGAACGGCAGATCGGTGATCACCCGACCAGTCTGTCAGGCCCGTCCGACAGCGCGACGGCGGATGTGCGCGACGGGCACCCTGTGGATGCCGTGAACCCGATGTCGGAGGTCGCGATTAGCGTGGAACACCATGCGGTACATCGAGCAGGACGATCGGGTCGTCTGGAGCGCCAGCGACCTCAAGGCGGCGGCGGAATGCGAGTTCGCCTGGCTCCGAGCGATCGACGCGAAGCTCGGACGGGTCGCCCCCGTCGACGATCCCGAAGACGCCACCCTGGAGCGTGCCGCTCGTCTCGGCACCGCCCACGAGCTGCGCGTCCTCGACGACTACCGCGCGCGGTTCGGCGACGCGGTACGTGAGATCCCCGCCGCCCGTTCGTCCGACGCCGAGGCCCTCGCCGAGGCGGTGCGCCTCACCGACGACGCCCTCGCCGATCCCGCCGTCGAGGTCGTCTATCAGGCCGCGTTCTCGACGGCCGAGTTCGTCGGCTTCGCCGACTTCCTCGCGCGCGCCGACGAAGCGGATGCCGACGGCATCCGTCCCTGGATCGTGCAAGACACGAAGCTCGCACGTCGGGCGCGTGTCACCGCGCTCATGCAGCTCGCGGCCTACGTCGACCAGCTCGATCGGCTCGGCGTACGGAGGTCCGACGACGTGCAGCTGCTCCTCGGCGACGGCACGACCAGCACGCATCGGGTCGACGACCTGTTGCCGGTCTTCGCGTTGCGCCGTGCGCGTCTGCGCGCCCTGATCGCCGATCGCGATGTCGCGCGAGGGGCCGCGGGCGAGGCGATCGCCTGGGGCGACGGTCGGGGTGCCCTCGACGTCGTGGCGTGCGGCCGCTGCGCGACCTGCGAACTCGAGGTGGTCGCGCACCGCGACCTGCTGCTCGTGGCGGGCATGCGACCGGTGCAGCGCGAGCGGCTTCGCGCCGCCGGCATTCGAACGATCGACGAGCTGGCCGCAGGCGCGCAGGCTCCGACCTCGATGAGCGCCGACACGTTCGCCTCGCTGCGGACACAGGCGCGACTGCAGCTCGAGAGCCCCGCGGGCGTGCCCAGCGCCGAGGTCCCCGCCCACGCCGTACCGACGTTCGAGGTCGTCGCGCCCAAATCGCTCGGCGTGCTGCCCCGGCCCGATCACGGCGACCTGTTCTTCGACTTCGAGGGCGACCCGCTCTACACCGAGGGCACCGGCGAGCATTGGGGCATCGACTACCTCTTCGGCTGGGTCGACAGCCGAGAGACCTACGGCGCCCTGTGGGCGCACACGTTCGCCGAGGAACGCGCCGCCCTCGAACGGTTCCTCGACATGGTCGCTCTGCGTCGTCAGCAGTACCCGGGGATGCACATCTACCACTACGCCCCCTACGAGCCGACGCATCTGCTCACCATGGCGGCCCGCTACGGCGTGCGCGAGGCCGACGTCGACCGGCTCCTGCGCGACGGGGTGTTCGTCGACCTCTACCCGGTGGTCCGGCGCGCCTTGCGCGTGGGGTCGCGGTCCTACTCCATCAAGAAGCTCGAACCGCTCTACATGGGCGCCGAGGTGCGCACGAGCGACGTCCAGCGCGGCGACGACTCCATCGTCAAGTACGTCGAGGCGCGGGCCCTGGCCGCCGACGGCGACGCCGCGGGCGCCCGACGCGTGCTCGACGACCTCGCCGACTACAACCGCTACGACTGCGTCTCCACCCGGCGCCTGCGCGACTGGCTGGTCGATCGGGCGCGCGAGTCGGGAGCCGTCCCCTCGCGCAGTGCCGAGCCCGACGAGCAGGCGTACGAGCCGTCGCCGCGCGCGACGGCGCTGCAGAGGTGGGCCGCCGATGCCGCGGAGCCCGACGCCACCGCCCTGCGGCTCGCAGCCGCCGCGATCGACTACTACCCGCGCGAAGAGAAGACCTACTGGGCCACGCACTTCCTGCGCCTGCGCGAGCCGCTGTCGGTGTGGGAGGAGACGCGCGACGTGATCGTCGTCGACGCGGCGCGCTCCCGGGTGCGGACCGACTGGCACATCTCCGAATCGGGACGCGGGTCCGAGCGGCGTCTGGTCGAGCTGCGCGGCGAGCTGGCTCCCGGTACCCGGGTGAGCCCGGATGCCGAACCCTTCGCCGTCTACGACCTCCCCGCGCCGTTCCCCCTCGAGACGCGCCCCCGCTGGATCCACGGTGCGCGCCGCGTGACGGTGCGCGAGGTGCTCGACGACGGCGTGGTGATCGAGGAGATCGCGGCCGACGGTGTCACCTGGGACGATCTGCCGCTCGCCCTCACTCCTCCCGCCCCGCCGCGGGCCGGCAACCAGCAGAAGGCGATCGACGCGTGGGCCGATGCGGTGCTCGCTGCCGCGCCGAGTATCCCCGACGGCCCCGCGGCCGACATCCTGCGCCGCATCCCCCCGCGCACCCGGTCCGGCGCACTCGCCCCCGTGACCGCCATCGCGGGCGCTGCCGGCGACGACGAGGTCGCGGCGATCGCCCGCAGCGTCGCCGACCTCGACCACAGCTACCTCGCGGTGCAGGGACCCCCGGGCACCGGCAAGACGTACGTCGGGTCGCACGTCATCGCGCGGCTGGTGGCCGAGCGCGGCTTCCGTGTGGGCGTGGTGGCGCAGTCTCACGCCACCATCGAGCACATGCTCGACCGGGTCATCGCGGCGGGTGTGCCGGCGTCCCGGGTCGGCAAGGCGCCGAAAGACCCCGGCTCCGCGCACGCGTTCACGGTGCTGCCCAAGAACGGCGTCGCGGCCTTCACCGGCGAGAACGCGGCGCACGGATTCGTCGTGGGCGGCACCGCCTGGGACTTCAGTCACGAGGCGCGCATTCCCCGCGGCAGCCTCGACCTCCTCGTCATCGATGAAGCGGGTCAGTTCTCGCTGGCTTCGACCATCGCCGTCTCCCTCGCCGCGACCCGTCTGCTCCTTCTCGGCGATCCGCAGCAGCTCCCGCAGGTCAGCCAGGGCACGCACCCCGAGCCCGTCGACACGTCGGCGCTGGGGTGGATCATCGACGGGGCCGAGGTCGTGCCCCCCGAACTGGGGTACTTCCTCGCGCGCACCCGCCGTATGCACCCCGCGGTCGCGGAGCCGGTGTCGCGCCTGTCGTACGAGGGTCGCCTCGCGGCGCACCCGTCCACGGCGCTCCGACACCTCGACGGCATCGCCCCGGGCGTGCACGTGCGTCCGGTGCCGCACCGGGGCAACGCCACGGCATCGCCGGAGGAAGCCGACGAGGTCGTGCGCACTGTCGCCGACCTGGTCGGTCGCGAGTGGACGGGGGCCGAGGGCGGGGCCGGAGATTCCGCGACGGTGGAGCCTCCTCGTGCACTGCGCGCCGACGACATCATCGTCATCACCCCGTACAACGCGCAGCAGGTCGCCGTCGAGGAAGCGCTGGCCGCGGCGGGCTACGGCGACGTCCCCGTCGGGACGGTCGACAGGTTCCAAGGGAAGGAGGCGGTGGTCGCGATCCTCACCCTGGCGGCGTCATCGGGCCGAGACGCCCCGCGCGGGCTCGAGTTCCTGCTGCTGCGCAACCGCATCAACGTCGCCATCTCGCGCGCGATGCAGGCGGCGTACGTCATCTCGTCGCCTGCTCTGCTCGACGACCTGCCCCGCACGCCCGAGGGCGTCGCACGCCTCAGCGCGTTCGCGCGTCTGGTCGGCGCCGACGCCTGACGTCGAGGGGCGGCGTCGGGCGGTGGGGGACCGACGGGAGCCCGCCGCAGTGCGTCCGCGCGTCCGGTGGGCGCCGACGCCTGACCTCGACGGGCTCCGTCAGGCCGTGCCGTACAGGCGGTCGCCCGCGTCACCGAGTCCGGGCACGATGTACCCCTTCTCGTTGAGGCGCTCGTCGACGGCGCCCAGGACCAGGGTCACGTCGTGCCCCTCGACCTGCTTCTCGATCGCCGCGACACCCTCCGGGGCGCCGAGCAGGCAGATCGCCGTGACGTCCTGCGCTCCGCGGGCGAAGAGGAATTTGATGGCGGCGCCGAGCGACCCGCCCGTCGCGAGCATCGGGTCGAGCACGAAGCACTGACGGTCGCTCAGGTCGTCGGGCAGACGCTCGGCGTACGTCGTGGGCTCGAAGGTCTCCTCGTCGCGCACCATCCCCAGGAAGCCGACCTCGGCGGTGGGGAGGAGCTTGACCATGCCCTCGAGCATGCCGAGACCCGCGCGCAGGATCGGGACGACGATCGGGCGCGGCTCGCTGATCTTCACCCCCATCGTGGTGGTGACGGGCGTCTGGATCTCGATGGGGTCGACGCGGACGTTCCGGGTCGCCTCGTACGCGAGGAGCGTGACGAGCTCCTCGGTGAGCTGCCGGAACACCGGCGACGACGTCTGCACGTCACGCAGCACCGTGAGCTTGTGGGTGATGAGGGGGTGGTCGGCGACGTGGACACGCATAGGCTCAAGGCTAACCGCTTCCCCCGCGCGCCTCAGCCCTCGTTTTCCGGAGCCCCCGTGACGCCCACCGATCGCGACCTCGCCGCGATGCGTCGCGCCTTCGCCCTCGCCGACGACGCGCAGGGCGACGGCGACGTCCCGGTGGGCGCCGTGGTCCTCGATGCGGACGGCACCGTCATCGGTGAGGGCCGCAATCTCCGCGAGGTCACGAACGATCCCACGGCGCACGCCGAGATCGTGGCCCTGCGCGAAGCGGCATCCCGGATCGGGTCCTGGCACCTCGCCGACTGCACGCTCGTGGTGACGCTGGAGCCCTGCGTCATGTGCGCCGGTGCGATTCTGCAGGCGCGAGTGCCCCGCGTCGTGTTCGGATCGTGGGATGCCAAGGCGGGCGCCGCGGGATCCATGTACGACGTTCTGCGCGACCGGCGCCTGCCGCATCGTGTCGAGGTGGTCGGCGGGGTCGAGGAGGAGCGGGCGGCCGCGCAGCTGCGCTCCTTCTTCGCGGGCCGCCGCTGAGCGTTCCCGCGCCCGACGGCCGTCAGCGGGGCAGGAGGGGCAGCACCTCGGCGCCGACGAGGTCGGCGTGCTCGATGTCGCGCAGGTCCATGAGCTGGAAGTAGACGCGCTCCGCGCCGAGCGCGCGCAGCCGTTCGACCTTCTCGGCGATCTGCGCGGGGGTGCCGATGAGATTGGCGCCGTTGTCGAACTGCTCCCGCGATTGGCCGACGGCTTCGGCGCGACGCGAGATCTCGGCGTCGTCGCGCCCGACGATGGTGGGCAGCGCCACCGACAGCTTCAGCGAGGCGGGATCGCGGTCGATCGCCTCGCACGCCGCGCGAACGACGGTGAACTTCTCGGCGACGACGTCCTCGGCGACGAAACCGATGTTGAACTCGGTCGCATAGCGAGCCGCGAGCGCGGGAGTGCGCTTCGGTCCTCCGCCCCCGACGATCACGGGGACCTGCGGCTGGACGGGCTTCGGCAGGGCGGGCGCCTCGTCGAGCCGGTAGTGCACGCCCTCGAAGCTGAAGGTCTCGGCATCCGGGGTCTGCCACAGGCCCGTGACGACCTGGAGCTGTTCCTCGAGCAGGTCGAACCGCTTCGCGGGGAACGGGATGCCGTAGGCCGCGTGCTCCCGCTCGAACCAGCCCGTGCCGAGGCCGAGCTCGGCACGACCGCCCGACATCGCGTCGACCTGGGCGACCTGGATCGCCAGGATCGAGGGGACGCGGTAGGTGACCGACGAGACGAGGGTTCCGAGGCGGATGCGAGAGGTCTCCCGGGCGAGGCCGGCGAGCGTCGTCCACGCGTCGGTGGGGCCGGGGCGCGGGTCGCCCTCGCCCATGCGGAGGTAGTGGTCGGACCGGAAGAAGCCGTCGAGACCGTGGCGCTCGGCCGACTGCGCGAAGGCGAGTTGGTCGTCGTAGCTGAAGCCCTGCTGGGGCTCGGTGAACAGGCAGTACTCCACGAGGGTCTCCGGGGGGTCTAGGGGGGGAGGTCAGTCGGCCGAACGCAGGATGATCGCCTCGGTGGGCGGCGCCGGGTCGGCGGGGCGGCCCACGTAACCGATGTGGGTGAGCAGGGCGCGGCGGAACTGCGCCGGACGCTCGAGGTGCACCGAGTGCCCCGCACCCTCGACCGGGACCTCGGTCACCTCCCCGCCTTTCTCGGCATAGGCCGCGAGCACGTCGCGGGTCTGCGAGACCATCGGCTGGGCCGGTGCGACGTCGGCGCCCGGCCATCCTGGAACGACGCCGAGGGCGCCGAGGTGGTTGAGGTCGTAGAACGACGCGTCCGAGACGATCGCGTCGGCGGTGCCGTATATCCAGAGGATGGGCGGCTTGGGGTCGAGGTCGACGACCCCCGAGACGTCGAAGTACTTCGGCGCCAGGGTGTTCAGCACGCCCGTGGGCCCCGGGGCGAATCCCGGCCACGTCGCGGTGGTCACGGCATCCCCGGGGTAGTTGCCACCGGCGGTCGAGGTGGTGAGCATCGACTCCACCCACACGTCCTCGTGCTCGCTCGTGTAGCCCGGGGCGACGTAGCCGGAGCGGAACACCGAGCGCGGAGACGTGGGTGCGTCGGCCGTGGTGTCGTGATCGATGAGACGCTGCACGAAGTCCGGGTTCGCACCGCCCGCGCCGGTACCCGCATCGTCATCCGTGAGGCGCGTGCCGTCGCGTCGCGTGCCACCGAACCCGAAGGGCGACACGGGGGACTGCAGTGTGAGCGATCGCACCGGGTGATCGAGCGCGTACTGCATCACGACGCCCCCGCCCATCGACCACCCCACGAGGTGGGCCTCGGGGATGCCGAGCGCCTGCAAGGTCTCGAAGAGGTCGTCGCTGAAATCGCGGACGCCGCGGGTGGCGTCGATCGGGGTGTGCTCGGTGCGTCCGAACCCGCGGAGATCGACCGCGAGCACCCGCAGGTCGCTCGGCAGGTCCTGCATGATCTCCTGCCAGAACAGCGACGACGACACGTTGCCGTGCACGAAGACGACGGTGTGATCCGGTGTCGTCGCCGGGTCGTCGCCGACCCGTTCGAGCACGTTGACACCCAGCCGGTCGGTCTCGACCAGGCGTGCGCTGATGCCGTCGAAGAGAGTCATGCAGGTCCTCCGTGTCGCTCGCCGGTGCCCCGGTACACCGGCTTCCGATGCTAACGCCCGCCCCTTTCGGTCGCACTCAGGCTTGCCCCGCGCGACGGGGCTGCTTCGTAGACTGGGCCTCATGACGGATGCCACCAGCTCGCTGCCCCCGATCGCGATTCTCGGCGCCGGTTCGATGGGCGGTGCGATCCTCCGCGGACTCGTCGCCGCGGGACTCGCCGACGGGGGAGTGACCGCCACCAACCGCTCCATCGCCAAGGCCGCGGAGCTCGCCGAGCTCGACGGCGTGACGAGTGTGGCTCTCGAGGCCAACCCCCGGGGCAACGCCGAGGCGGTCGCGCAGGCCGACATCGTGCTCGTCGGCGTCAAGCCCGCCATGGTGCCCGATCTGCTCGACGAGATCGCGCCGCACCTGCGGCCCGGGGCGATCGTGGTGAGCCTGGCCGCGGGAGTGACCCTCGCCACCTTCGCTCACCACCTCGGCGAGGAGGTCGCGACCCTGCGGTCGATGCCGAACACCCCGTCGCTCGTCGGCAAGGGCGTGACGGGCTTGGCGGCGGGACCCGCGGCATCCGCCGACGACGTCGCCGTCGTCCGAGCGCTCTTCGAGACCGTCGGCGCGGTGCTGGAGGTCCCCGAGGCGCAGATCGACGCGCTCTCCACGATCTCGGGTTCGGGCCCGGCGTACGTCTTCCTGCTGGTGGAGGAGTTCACCAAGGCCGCCGTACGCATGGGCTTCGACGACGACCAGGCCCGGCTGCTGGCCGAGCAGACCTTCATCGGCGCCACGACGCTCCTGGACGCCTCCGACGTCGACCCCGCCGAGCTGCGCCGCCGGGTCACGAGCCCCAAGGGCACCACCGAGCGCGCGGTCGCCGTCCTGCAGGCGGCGCACCTCGACGACACGTTCACCCGGGGCGCCGAGGCGGCCCTGGCGCGGGCGAGAGAGCTCGCCGCCGGAAGCTGACATGCGCCTGCGCTTCCCCGGCACGATCTGGTACTGGCGCGGCCCCGCGCCGTACCACTTCGTCACCGTGCCGCCCCGGGAGGCGGCCATGATCGCCGAGGTCTCGCGGGTGGTCACGTACGGCTGGGGCATGATCCCGGCCTCCGTCACCGTCGGCTCCACGCGCGTCACGACGGCCCTCTGGCCGAAGGACGGCGGCTACGTGGTCCCGATCAAGAAGGCGCTCCAGGATGCCGAGGGGCTCGGCGTCGACGACGAGATCGAGGTCGTGCTCGACATCGACGCGTGACGGGTCTCCCCGCGGCGACCGCTCGCGCAAGGGGCGAAAGCCCCCGGGCGGGGAGAGCGTCGAGCGCTCGCAGGGTGCCCGTCCGGGGCCGCCGCGCGGCAGGGTCGCGTCAGCGCGGACGCAGGGCGCGCCGCGGCGCCGTGTCAGCGATCGAGAGAGGCGAAGCGCTCGATGTCGCTGTTCGTGCCCGAGACGATGATGAGGTCGTGATTGGTGACCACCGTGTTCGCCTCGGCGTAGCGGAAGGGGCGTCCGGGGCTCTTCACTCCGACCACCGTGACGTTGTACTTGCTGCGGACGCCCGACTCGTTCAGCCCCACGCCGCGCACGAGCTTCGGCGGGTACATCTTGGCCAGCACGAAGTCGTCGTCGAAGCGGATGAAGTCGAGCATGCGCCCGCTCACGAGGTGGGCGACGCGCTCTCCGGCCTCGGCCTCGGGGTAGATGACGTGGTTCGCGCCGACGCGGGCGAGGATCTTGCCGTGCGACTGCGACACCGCCTTCGCCCAGATCTGCGGCACCTTGAGGTCGACGAGATTGGCGGTGATGAGCACCGAGGCCTCGATCAGCGACCCGACGGCGACGACCGCGACCTGGAAGTCCTGCGCGCCGATCTGGCGGAGCGCGTCGATGTTGCGGGCGTCGGCCTGGACGGCGTGGGTGACGCGCTCCGACCACTTCTGCACGAGCTCGAGGTTGCCGTCGACGGCGAGCACCTCGCGGTCGAGGCGGTCGAGCTCGCCCGCGCAGGCCGCCCCGAAGCGCCCGAGGCCGATGACCAGGACGGGGGCGTCACTGCGGATGCGTTCAACCAACGATGGGCCTTTCCACGGGGAGCGCGTACAACTGCGACCGCGACGATGCCGCCACGGCCGCGGCGAGAGTCACTGTACCAATGCGCCCCATGAACATCGTGGCCGCCATCACGTAGACGGCCGGGTCGGAGAGCTCGGCGGTGAGTCCGGTCGAGAGCCCCACGGTCGCGAACCCCGAGACGACATCGAACAGCACATGCTCGATGGGCGCGTCGGTGATGCGGCTGATGGTCACCGTCGAGACCGCGACGATCGTCGCTCCCCAGGCGACCACCGAGAGCGCGACGCGCTGCACATCACTGGGGATGCGGCGGCCGAACGCCTGCACCGACGGGCGGCCCTTCGCCTCGGAGAAGACCGCGAGGGCGAGCACGGCGAGGGTGGTGACTTTGATGCCGCCGGCGGTGGATGCCGAACCCCCGCCGACGAACATGAGCATGGATCCGACGATCAGCGTCGCCCCGTTGAGGTCGCCGATGTCGATGACGCTGAAGCCGCCGGAGCGCGTCATGGCCGAGAGGAAGAAGGCCTGGAACGTGGTGTCCCACGCATCCATGCTCCCGAATGTGAGGGGGTTGTCGTATTCCAGCAGGAGAATGACGCCGGCTCCCACGAAGAAGAGCACCACCGTGGTGATGATCGTCAGCTTCGCGTGCAGCGACCACAGGCGGAATTTCCAGTAGTGCCGCCACAGCGTGAAGATGACGGGGAACCCGATCGACCCGAGGAACACCCCCGCCATCAGCACGGTCAGCAGGAAGTAGTCCTGGGCGAACGGGGTCAGCCCGTCCGCGTTCGGAATGAAGCCGGTGTTGGTGAACGCCATGGCCGCGTAGTACGGCGCCTCCCACAGGGCGATCAGGGGATGGATGCCGCCGATGATCAACGAGGGGTAGATCAGCACCGTGAGGACCGCCTCGATCACGAGGGTCGACAGGGCCACCGTCCGCAGCAGCTGACCGACCTCTCCCAGGCGCACGGTCTGGCCTTCGTTGACCGGGCCGCCGTGGGCGCGCAGCGGATTGCTGTCTCCGGCGGCGATGAGCTTCGCCCGCAGTCCCAGGCGCTTCGAGATGACGAGTCCGAGGATGGATGCCAGCGTCAGCACGCCGAGGGCGCCCACGTTGACGCCGATGTACGTGATGACACGGCCGAGCGGCGACAGGTCCGAGTACATGTTGATCGTCGACAGACCCGTGACGCAGATCGTCGACACCGCGGTGAAGAGGGCATCGGCGAGGGGGATGCGCTGGCCCGTCGCGGAAGCGGCGGGGAGGGAGAAGAGCGCCGTGAAGAGGGCGATGAGAGTCGCGAAGACGAGGACGGCGAAACGGGCCGGGGATGCCGTCGTGAGATTGCGCAGACGATCCCATGCCTCGTAGGCGATGCGCCGCGCGCGCACCGGCAGTCGCGCCTCATTCGGCGTCGCCGCCATGCGCCGCTCCCTCCGATACCCGAACCCGAATCATGGTACTCGGGCCGGGGCGCGGCTAATCTGATGCCATGGCGGACATCTTCGACGTGATCGCTGACGGAACGCGTCGCGACATCCTTCAGCTGCTCCTCGACCGCGCGACCGGCGGTGAGCGGGGCACGAGCGTCTCCCAGATCGTGGCGGCGCTCGGGGTGAGCCAGCCGACGGTGTCAAAGCACCTGAAGGTGCTGCGCGAGGCCGAGCTGGTGTCCGTGCGCGAGGAGGGGCAGCACCGCTACTACAGCCTCGCCGTTGCTCCGCTCGACGAGGTCGATGATTGGCTGGTGCCCTTCTTCTCCATCGAAGAAGACAACGAACCGGCCCTGCCGGAGTCCGCCGTGCACGCCGCCGAGGTCGTCGGCCGGGCCGCGGCATCCGTCAAGCACTCTTTCTCGACGGCGTTGCGAAAACTTCCCGGCCGGTGAGCATCCGGATGCCGCTGTGCGGCGTCCACACAGCACATCCGTCACAGAGGGCCCACAGGTTTACAGCCGTCGCGCGCAGACCCTAGAGTGTGCTCAGCATCAGGAGGGTGAGTTCACCCGGAACGAGGGGTGAGCGATGGCCGAGCTGCCGGACGTGCGGTTTCTGACGGTCGCCGAGGTCGCCGAGCTGATGCGTGTGTCGAAGATGACGGTCTACCGTCTCGTGCACGCCGGCGAACTGCCGGCGGTGCGGTTCGGACGCAGCTACCGCGTGCCGGAATCGGCCGTCGTCGAGGCTGTGCAGCGACCGGTGTCCGACGTCGGCTAGACTGATCCGAGGCTTTTTTCCGAACGCCTAGTGTTCCCGGGCGCCGACATCGGCACCCAGACCCCGACTTAGTGAGGTTTTCCGTGGGTTCTGTCATCAAGAAGCGCCGTAAGCGCATGGCGAAGAAGAAGCACCGCAAGCTGCTTCGCAAGACTCGTCACCAGCGCCGCAACAAGAAGTAACGCGGCCACCACACCGAGCGCCTGTCCGATGCGACGGGCGCTTCGTGTATCCGTGCACGTTCCGCCTACCGGCGCGGCGTCTCCGCGCCCGCTCGTTCCGTCTCCATGGAGGAAAGCATGCAGTCCATCTCGGTCCACGACCTGCACGCGGGGCGCGAGCGTCCCCTCATCGACGTGCGCGAGGAGCACGAGTTCGCCGCGGGCCACGTGCCCGGCGCCGTCAACATGCCGATGTCGAGCATCGGCGAGCACCTCGACGAACTCCCGGGCGAGCCGTTCGATGTGATCTGCCAGGCCGGCGGACGCTCGGCGCGTGTCGTGGAGGCCCTGTCGGCGCGCGGTCACGACGCGACGAACGTCGAGGGCGGCACGGGCGACTGGATCGCCGCCGGCTACGACGTCGAGGCCTAGCCTTCGTCTCCGGTCCGTCCGCGCCTCCTAGGATGGAGGCGTGACGACCCTCACGCTGATCGGCAAGCCCGAGTGCCATCTGTGCGACGTGGCGGAGCAGATCGTCGAGAGCGTCGTCGACGGCCTCCCCGCCGAGGTGGCGGACCGCGTCGAGATCGAGCACGCGTCGATCGCCGATGATCCCGCACTCTTCGCCACGTGGTGGGAGAAGATCCCGGTCGTCCTCATCGACGGCGACCTGCACGCGCATTGGCGCGTGTCGGCCGACCGTCTCCGTGCCGCGCTGCTGGCGGCAGATCCTGAAGGAGCCTCGTCGTGAGCATCCGTCACATCGTCCTGTGGAAGCTCGCGGCGGACGACGCCGACACCCGTGCGCTGCACGCCGAGCAGATCTCGGAGCGCCTGATGGCCCTTCGCGAGGTCATCGACGACATCGCGCACATCGAGGTCGGGCGCAACGTGGCCAACCCGCAGTCCAACTGGGATGTCGCGCTGGTCAGCGAGTTCGCCGACGTGGATGCGCTGGAGCGCTACCAGGTGCACCCGGCCCACCAAGAGGTCGCGGGCTTCGTCCGTTCGGTGGTCGCGGAGCGGTCCTGCGTCGACTACCCGTTCTGAGGGGTCGCCGCGGACCGGCGGTGACGCCGTCGGCTGCCGTCATTCGAGCGGGCGCACCGTCGCCGGGACGGCTGCGAGGGCGATGCGCACCGCATCACGGTCGTCGACGCGCTGGTCGGGCGCATGTTCCACGACGACGCGGCTGCCGTCGCGGGTGAGCACGGTCGAACGCCGCACGCTGCCCAGGAACGTCGTCTCCTCCACGACGGCGTCCATACCCGGAACGTCGGGGCCGACCAGCAGCACGTTCTCGGGCCGCACGACGACCTCGCAGTGCCCGTCGTGGGCGGAGCCCGCGAGCGGCAACTCCTGCCCCCAGACCTCGACGACCACTCCCTCGACGATCCCGGGCACCGCACTCACCGGACCGAGGACCTCCGCGACCGCCGCGTCCGCGACGCGCGCGTAGACCTCGTCGGGGCTGCCCGCCGCCACGATGCGTCCGGCATCCATCACGACGAGGTGATCGGCGACTGCGGCCCCCTCGGCGGTGTCACGCGTCGCCCAGAGCGTGGTGACACCGCGCTCGCGGAGCTCCCGGACGAGACGGTCGCGCGTCTCGGCGCGAGCACTCGTGTGCAGAGCGGCGAGGGCGTCGTCGAGCACGAGGGCCCGGGGCCGCGAGGCCAGCGCGCGGGCCACCGCCCAGCGCTGACGGTCGCCGTGCGAGAGACGGTGCACGCTCTTGTGGCCCGTCGAGAGGCCGACCAGGTCGCAGAGACGGTCGGCCTCGGCATCCGGGTCGATCACGCCCGCCTGCCGGGCTGCGGCCACGATCGCCGCGCGGGCGCGGCCGAAGCGGGCGACGGGGGTGCGATCCCGCACCTCCGCGACGCGGGGCGCCGCAGCGCCCACCCGTCCCTCGATCGTCACCGTCCCGGCGTCGGGTCGCTCGGCTCCGCCGACGAGCCGCAGCAGTGTGGAGGCTCCGCAGCCCGAGGGGCCGACCAGCCCGACGATGCGGCCCGGGGCGACCTCGAGGTCGACGTCGTCCAGGACGACGGTGCCCGCGCGCTCGCGACGCACGCCGTCGAGCACGATGGTCCAGCCCGTCGGGCGCGACGCGCCTCCCGATGGGGAATCGAGCGGAGTGACGGCGACCATGACCCGACGCTAGAGACCCCGGATGACACGACGACGCCCGGGGGGTGAACCCCGGGCGTCGTCAGGTCGAAACTTACGGGGCCAGACGCGTCGGTCCGCGGAAGAGGTAGGTGACCTCGCGGATCGAGGACTCACCGAGCAGCAGCATCAGCACGCGGGCGAGGCCCATTCCGAAGCCACCGTGCGGCGGGGCGCCGAAGCGGAAGAAGTCCAGGTAGAAGTCGAGGTGCTCGGGGTCGAGCCCCTTCTCCTTCGCCTGCTCGATGAGCACCTCGACGCGGTGCTCGCGCTGCGCGCCCGTGGTGATCTCGACGCCGTTGAACAGCAGGTCGTACGACTTGGTGAGTCCGGTCTCCTCGTCGCGCATGTGGTAGAAAGCGCGGATCGCGGGGTGGTAGTCGGTGATGAACACGAACTGGTGACCGTAGGTCTCCTGCACGTGCGCCGCGATCTGACGCTCGCCCTCCGGGTCGAGGTCGCCGTCGGTGCGGGGGATGTCGTAGCCGCGCGCGGCGACGATCTCGCGGGCCTCGGCGAGCGGGATGCGCGGGAACGGCAGGGTGGGCACCTGCACCTCGACGCCGAACAGCTCCTGGATCTCCGCGCCGTGCTTGTCGGCGACGGCCTGGAACGCGGTCTGCAGGAGCTCCTCCTGCATGCGGGCGACATCTTCGTGCGAGTCGATCCAGCTGATCTCGGCGTCGATCGAGGTGAACTCGGTCGCGTGACGGCTCGTGAACGAGGGGTCGGCGCGGAAGGCCGGCGCGATCTCGAAGATCTTGCCGAAGCCGGCGACCTGGGCCATCTGCTTGAAGAACTGCGGGCTCTGCGCGAGGTAGGCCGTCTTGTCCTCGAAGTAGGGAACCTCGAACAGCTCCGCGTTGGACTCCGAAGGGGATGCCATGAGCTTGGGCGAGTGCACCTCGATGTAATCGCGCTCCACCCAGTACGTGCGCATGGCGTGCTCGAGCGTCGTCTGCACGCGGAAGATGAGGTTGTTGCGACGCTGACGCAGGTCGATGAAGCGGTAGTCCATGCGCTTGTCGGGGCTGCTGTCGGCGGCGATCGGGGTCTCGGGGTTCGCCGCGGCAGCGATCACGAGCTCGCCGACCTTGATCTCGACGCCGCCGAGCTTGACACGCTCGTCGTGCTTGAGCTCCCCGCGCACCGTCAGGAAGGTGCCGGTCGCGAGGGCGCCGATCGTCTCGGTCAGGGCGAGGGCCGCGGCATCCTGGTCCGCGGCGTCCTCCGTCGGGCGGGTCGCCGGGTTGACCAGCTGCACGGCGCCCGTCTCGTCGCGGAGGACGACGAACTGCACCTTCTTCTGATCGCGTACGGTTTCGACCCATCCCGACACCTCGACGGGGCCGGCGGGGAGGGACTTCAGCTGGTTGACCAGGACGCGTTCGCTCACGATCGACCAGTCTACGTGCGGGTGGTGGCGGCCCCCACCCGCCGTCCTCGCGCCTCGTCGCCCGGTGTCGCGGGACGTGGGCCCCGTGCGGCGGGCGGAAGAGACGCCGCTCGTCGCTCGTCGAGGCCCGGGCGGGCGCGAACCCTCGGATTCCGACGCGGCATCCCTATGATGGCGCTCGTGACGTTCTCCCTCCCCCCGGAGTCGTTCCGGACGCTGCGTCCGGAACCACGGGGGCGTGCCCCCCGGCCGTGGGACGTCGCGACGACCATCGTTCTGCTGGTGCTCCTGCCCCTCCTGGCGCTCGCGGCCTCCTACGCGGGTGTCGTCCTCGCCTCCGCCGCGCGCGCCTGCGGAGCGCAGGCGTGCGACGCCGGTCTGATGAACCTCGGGTTCTGGATCGCCGTCATCGCGCCGTGGGTGATCCTCGTGGTCGGGCTCGTCGTGGCGATCATCCGTCTCGTACGGCATCGCCTGGCGTTCTGGGTGCCGCTGGTCGCGATCCTCTCGATGGTCGCCGTGTGGTTCATCGCCGCGGCGCTCGTGGGTGCCGGGCTCACGGCATCCTGAACCGCTCCGGGGCAACCCCCAGCAACGGCGCCTGACCGGCCCGTAACCTGACCCTTGGGCGCCCGCACGGGCGGCCGATCACCGAGCGCGAAGGCACCCGATGACCGACGTCACCCTCTCCCTGTCTCCCTCCCTCTCCCCGGTGCGCGCCGGGTCGGGCTCGACGGAGGGCCAGTCGTGGCTGACCTCGCTGGCCGACTGGACCGTGTCGCTCATGGAGGTCATCGGCCCCGTCGGCGCCGGTGTCGCGATCGCCCTCGAGAACCTCTTCCCGCCGCTGCCCAGCGAGGTCGTGCTGCCCATGGCCGGGCTCACCGCGAGCCGCGGCTCGTTCACGCTCTTCGAGGCGCTGCTGTGGACCACGCTCGGATCCGTGGTGGGCGCCTTCGCGCTCTACGGGCTCGGGCGGTGGCTGGGCGCGGGGCGTCTGCGTGCGTTCGCCGCGAAGATGCCGTTGCTGCACCCCGAAGACGTCGATCGCACGGTCGCCTGGTTCGAGAGGCACGGGGGGAAGGCGGTGTTCTTCGGACGCATGATCCCGATCTTCCGCAGCCTCATCAGCATCCCCGCGGGAGTCGCGAAGATGCCGCTCTGGCGCTTCGGGCTCCTCACCGGCGCGGGCAGCCTCATCTGGAACACGATCTTCGTGCTCGCCGGGTACCTGCTCGGCGAGAACTGGCACATCGTGGAGGAGTACGCGTCGATCCTGCAGTACATCGTGATCGCGGCGGTCGGCATCGGTCTCGCGTGGTTCCTGTACTCGCGCGTGCGCTCGCTGCTCGCCGCGCGCAAAGACGCCTGACCCGGCGGGATATCTCCACGTCGAGGCAACCGGCATCCGGACTCAGTCAGACCACAGAACCCGCGCCTAGACTGGGATCGTGCCCGCCGATCGCCTTCATCTCGTGCGCCACGGAGAGGTGTATAACCCCCGTCGCGTGCTCTACGGTCGGCTCCCCGGATTCGGCCTGAGCGTCGACGGTCGGCGCATGGCGCGGCAGGCAGCCGAGTACGTGAAGAGCCTCGAGCGGCCGGTGAGCGCTCTCGTGGTCTCGCCGCTGCAGCGCACGCGCGAATCCGCCGAGCCTTTCGTCGAGCTGTTCGGTGCCGAGCCGTTCATCGACGACCGGGTGATCGAGCCCACCAACGTCTTCGAAGGGCGCCGGATGAAGCAGGCGCTCGCGAATCCCCTCAACTGGCGCCACCTCAGCCGCCCGGCCGTCCCCAGCTGGGGCGAGCCGTACGAGCGGATCGTCGCCCGCATGGTCGCGGCGATGGATGACGCCTGGAACCGTGTGCCCGCGGGCGACGTCGTCGTCGTCTCGCACCAGCTCCCCATCTGGGTGACCCACCTCGCCCTGTCCCACCAGCCCACCCGACACGACCCGCGCAAGCGTCGCTGCGCGCTGTCGAGCGTGACGAGCTTCGAACGGCGCGACGGCGCCGGCGGTCCGCGGTTCGTCGAGGTGGCGTACGCAACGCCGGCGTCCACCGCCGGCGCCGTCGACGTAGGAGCCGTGTGATGCGCCGAATCCTCTCCGCGGTCGGGGCGGTCCTCGCCTCCGCCGCGCTCGTCACGGGTCTGGCGGCCTGCAGCGCCGACCCCCTCGCGGACCAGTACCGCGCCGGCGACAACAAGGGCTACATCGCCGCCAACGGGTTCCAGACCAAGGAGATCGCGGCGGATCAGCGCGGCGAGCCCGTGGAGTTCTCCGGCACGCTCGACAACGGCTCGCCCGTCTCGAGCGCCGACTTCTCGGGCAAGGTGCTCGTTGTCAACTTCTGGTACGCCACGTGCGGTCCCTGCATCATCGAGGCCCCGCGTCTCGAGCAGGCCTACCAGAGCTTCCAGGGACAGGACGTCGCCTTCCTCGGCATCAACACCTACGACCAGCCCGCGACCGCCTTGTCGTTCGCGCGCGACCACGAGGTGTCGTACTCCAGCGCGATGGCGGTCGACGACGCCCAGCTGAAGCTCGCGTTCAACACGGCCACGCCGTTGAACGCCACCCCCACCACCCTCGTGCTCGACAAGCAGGGCCGCGTCGCCGCCCGTATCGTCGGCGAGCTGCCCGAGGCCTCGATCCTCGAGGCGATCGTGCGCACGCTCGTGGCGGAGAGCGCGTGAACCCCGGCGCCCTCGTCTTCGACGGCGCGCTGTGGGTCGCCGTTCCCATCGCGCTCGCGGCCGGCCTCATCTCCTTCCTCTCGCCGTGCGTGCTGCCGCTCGTTCCGGGCTACCTCGGGTATATCGGCGGTGCCGTCGCCCCGCGCGGGGGCTCGGCATCCGGGCCCGGTCGAGGACGGCTGCTCGGCGGGACCCTGCTGTTCATCGCGGGGTTCACGGTCGTGTTCATGGCCGTCAATGTGCTGGGCGGAACGTTGGGCGCCTTCTTCCTCGCCTACGCCGACGTGATCACGCGCGTCATGGGCGTGGTCATCATCCTGATGGGCTTGGTGTTCATCGGGCTGTTCGGCCTCGCGCAGCGTTCGGTGCGGATGCAGTCCCGTGGCAACCTGGGGCTCATCGGCGCCCCTTTGCTGGGCATCGCCCTCGGCATCGGGTGGACCCCGTGCATCGGGCCCACGCTGGCGGCGATCATCTCCGTGTCGTACAACCTCGGGGATCCCGGCCGGGCGGCACTGCTCGGGCTGATGTACTCGCTGGGCCTCGGCATCCCCTTCCTGCTCCTCGCCCTCGGCTTCGGGTGGGCGACGAAGTCCGTGGCGTTCGTGCGCACGCACATCCGCGTCGTGAACCTCATCGGCGGAGCGCTGCTGATCGTGCTCGGCCTGCTCATGGTGACGGGCCTGTGGGGCCAGTGGATGTCGACCCTGCAGGGGGTGATGGGCAATGTCCAACTCCCGCTCTGATCGAGGGAACACGATGACCGACCCGCTGCGTCCGTCCGACCACGCCGACTCCACGTCCGACGAGGTCACCCAGCCGCGCCTGGGCGTCGTGGGATGGCTGCGGTGGGGATGGCGCCAGCTGACCAGCATGCGCACGGCCCTCGTGCTGCTGCTCCTGCTCGCGATCGCCGCCGTCCCGGGATCGCTCGTGCCCCAGCGCAGCGCCGACCCCAACGGCGTCACGCAGTACTTCACCGACAACCCCGATCTCGCGCCGGTGCTCGACAAGCTCAGCCTGTTCGACGTCTACACCTCGCCCTGGTTCTCGGCGATCTACCTGCTGCTGTTCATCTCGCTGATCGGCTGCGTGCTCCCGCGCACGAAGCACCACTGGAAGGCGCTGCGCTCGCAGCCGCCGCGCACGCCCGCGCGTCTGTCGCGCCTGGACGACCACCGCTCCCGCTCGATCGCGGTCGACGCGGATGCGGATGCGGATGCCCTGGCGACCGCCGCCGTGGAGAGCGCGGCCGCGCAGCTGCGCAAGAGCGGCTACCGGGTGGCGCGCTACGACGGGCGCGGGTCGTTCTCGGTGTCGGCGGAGCGCGGGTACCTGCGCGAGACCGGCAATCTGCTCTTCCACGGCGCGCTCGTGGGCGTCCTGATCGCCGTCGGTGTCGGCGGGGGCTTCACCTACACCGGTCAACGCGTGCTCGTCGAGGGCCAGGCCTTCGCGAACAGCCTGCTCGACTACTCCTCGTTCAACCCGGGTCGCTTCGTCAGCGGAGACACCCTCACGCCCTACTCGATGACGCTCGACAAGTTCGACGTGTCCTACGTTCCGCCCGGGCAGCCCGGTTCGGGACAAGCCGGCGACTTCGTGGCGCACGTGACGACGCAGGCCCCCGGCACCGACCCGCAGGACGGCGAGGTGCGCGTCAACCACCCGCTCGACGTGCAGGGCGACCGCGTCTACCTGCTCGGCAACGGCTACGCCCCGACCGTCACGATCCGCGACGCCGAGGGCAACGAGGTGTTCCACGACTCGGTCGCGTTCCTGCCGCAGGATGCCAACATGACCTCGCTCGGCGTCATCAAGGTCGCCGACGGTCTGCCCGAACAGCTCGGTCTGCTCGGATTCTTCTACCCGACGATGGACGTGCTGCCCTCGGGCGCGCTGACCTCCACGTACGGGGCGCTGGAGTACCCGACCCTGACGCTGCGCGTGTACGAGGGCGACCTCGGCATCGACGACGGAACGCCCCGCTCGGTCTACACGCTCGATCCGTCGGGCATGACGCAGATCGCCGGCGGCGACAGCGGCAACCCCGCCATCCAGCTCATGCCCGGGCAGACCGAGGATCTGCCCAACGGCCTCGGCACCATCACCTTCGAGAACGAGGCGCCCGCGGGGGCCGTCGGGTACGACGGATCGGTCAAGCGCTTCGCATCCCTGTCGATCCACCGCGACCTCGCCGGACCGTGGGTGCTCGCCTTCGCCCTGCTGGCGCTGCTCGGCTTGCTCGCCGCGCTCTTCGTCCCGCGTCGCCGCATGTGGGTCAAGGCGACCCCGCAGGGCGGCTCGGTGCTCGTGGAGTACGCGGGCCTCGCGCGCGGTGAGGACCCGACGCTCGCCGCCGCCGTCGATCAGCTCGCCGAGAAGCACGGCGGGACCCTCCCCGGCCCTCCTCCCCAGAGCCACCCCGACACCGGAAAAGTAGACTGAGACCATGCCCGGAACCGACCCGCTTCTCCTCGACGAGATCTCCCTCCTCCTGGTGTGGACGGCGGTCGCCATCTACGTGCTGGCGTTCATCGCGTACGCCATCGATCTCGCGCGCCGCTCCGACCTCGCGCTCAAGGCCAAAGACGAGGTCGTCGCGCGCGAGCTCGTGACCGCGGGCGGCGGGGGAGTGATCTCCTCGGGCGCCGGGTCGTCGGCATCCGGTGCCTCCACCGCCAAGCCCCGCTACCTGTGGGCGCGTCTTGGCACGGTGCTGACGGCGCTCGGCTTCGTCTTCCACCTCGTGGCGACGGTCCTGCGCGGGATCGCAGCCGAGCGCGTGCCGTGGTCGAACATGTACGAGTTCGCCATGACCGGCCTGCTGCTGATCATCGCGGTGTACCTCGCCGTGCTGACGCGCTACGACCTGCGCTTCCTCGGCTCGCTCATGACCGGCCTCGCGGTGCTGCTGCTGGGTGGCGCGACGCTGGCGTTCCACGTCGAGGTCGTTCCGCTGGCCGACCCGCTGAAGTCGGTCTGGCTCGTCGTGCACGTCTTCGTCGCGAGTCTCGCGACGGCACTGTTCGCCCTCGCTTTCGGGCTCTCGGTCGTGCAGCTCATCCAGACGCGGCGCGAGCGCAAGCTCGCCGAAGCCCCGGTGGATGCCGAAGCGAAGCGCAGCTTCCTGCGCACGGTTCCGAACGCCGACGCCCTCGAGTCGCTGGCCTACCGCTTCGCGATCGTCGGATTCATCTTCTGGACCTTCACCCTCATCGCCGGGTCCATCTGGGCGAACGACGCGTGGGGCCGGTTCTGGGGCTTCGACACCAAGGAAGTCTGGACCTTCGTCATCTGGGTGCTCTACGCGGGCTACATCCACGCCCGCGCGACGCGAGGCTGGCGCGGCACCCGCTCGGCGTGGCTGTCGATCATCGGCTTCACCGCGGTGCTGTTCAACTTCACGATCGTCAACGTCTTCTTCAAGGGCCTGCACGCCTACAGCGGCCTGACGACGTAAGGACCCTCACCCGGTTCCCGGGCCCGTCCGGCTGTCGCCGGGCGGGCCCTTCGTGTATCGCGGAACGTCCCGGCTCTGGCCCGGGCGCGATGCCCTCGCCCGGTGGGCGGCGGGGTTTGAGTGTCCAAGACATGCCGCTGGCGGCGGGTGGACACGGCATGTCTTGGACACTCAGGGGGCGTCGGCCGCGCGGAACGCGTGACGCACGGGTGCGACGATGTCCTGCATCGGCGTCTCGAGGTGGTGGGCCACGACACGAATGAGCGTCCACCCCTCCCGGGCGATGGCGCGCCAGCGGTCGGCATCCCGTCGGAACTGGTCTGCGTCGGCGTGCTGCCGCCCGTCGTACTCGACCGCTACCCGGTGGTCGGGGTAGGCCATGTCGAGTCGAGCGACGAAGACCCCGTCTGCCGTGCAGAGGGTCCAGTTGAGGTGCGGCTCGGGCAGGCCCGCCCGCAGGAGGACGAGGCGCACGGCCGTCTCTCGCGGAGATTCCGCTCCGGGTCTGACAAGCTGCACTGCCTCGCGGAGGGCGACTGCTCCGCGACGCCGTGCGCGTCGTGCAGCTGCGTCGAGGTCTGACACGGTGTCGCCCTGTGACAACGCCCAGTCTCCCGCGGCGACGAGGTCTTCCATCGGGACGAGCGAGCCGAGCTGAGCCCAGGTCTCGACGCGGTTTGCGACCGGCAGGCCGGCGCGCAGTGTGACACCATCCGACGGCATGACCAAGCGATGTCCCACGACACCTGCCGTGCGAGGCTCCCGCGCGGGGGGAACCGCGCTCACATGCAGAAAGTCGTCAGGGCGGAACGGGAGGGGCATCCCCCACAGCGTGGCGGCGGTCGAGTGGCTGAAGAATTGCGCGCCGATCATCCGAGGGAGAAATGCCCTGCATCTCGCCTCCAGACCCTCCAGCGGATCTTCGCGCGCGACGCGCACTCCATGGAACGGCGACCGCAGGTCACCGGCGGAGAGCCGCCGGCGGGGGACGCCGTGTGCATCCGCGTCGCGGACGTGGAACGCCGAGCGCAGTTCAGGGGGGAGTGGGTGCGGGTGCATGCCCACAGCAGACACGATCGTCCGCGCGTGGGCCGCCCGGCCCCCGCTCTGCTGTGGATACCCCCCCGCTGTGAAGGAGTGGTGCACTCCCCGGATCGCCCTCGAGTGTCCAAGAAACGCCGTCTCTCGCGGCCAGGGCGGCGTGTCTTGGACACTCGACAGGAGAGGGCGCGTCGGGCACCCGCGCGCTTACGCGGGCTGGGCGGCGGCGCGGGTGGAGGTGGTGCGGCGGCGCACCACGATCAGCGTCGTGGCGATGAGCGACAGCACGGCCCAGACCACGAACCCGGCGATACTCGCCCCGACTCCGCCGGCCGACGACAGGGCGCCGAGCATCGCGTCGTAGGCGGGGGCGGTCGGCAGCAGGGATGCCGCGGCGGCCAGCGCGGGCGGCACGGTCGACACGATGCTCGCGCCGAGGGCCAGGGCGCCGATCACCGCCGCGATCCATCGACCCGCTCCGCCGAACACCGCCACGAGGGCCTGGTGGACGGCGGCGAAGGCGATGCCGGCCGCGATGCACACGAGGGCGAAGAGGGCCCAGTCGCCCCAGTCGTACTTCGAGGCGATCTGGACGACGGAGGCGACCAGCAGGCCCTGCACGGCGCCGACGAGCGCAGCAGGGGCGAAGCCGCGCAGCGCGACCAGCGCGGACGGGCGACGGCTGGTGAGAGCGCGCGCCGACACCGCCTGGAACGCGACGAATGAGGCGAGTCCGCCGAACCACAGCACGGCCATGGCCAACAGGGGCACCGCGGCGAGGCCGAACAACGAATTGTCTGCGCCCGTGGCCGAGACCGGGTCGGCGACGACGTCGGCGAGGGTGGTCGCTTGGGTGTCGGTGTACGTCGGCAACTGCGCGACGGCGGTGTCGAGCCCATCGGCGAGGGAGGACGTTCCCGTCGCCACCTGCTGCACGCCGTCGGCGAGCTGGCCGGCGCCGTCTTCGGCCCCGGCGGCTCCGGATGCCAGCTGCGCGGCGCCCGAGCCAAGGGCCGCGGCTCCCGTGCCGAACTGCGTCGCGCCGTCAGCCAGTTTCGTCGCGCCCCCGGCGATGCCGTCCATGCCGCCGGCGAGCGTGCCGAGTCCGGAGGCCGCCTCGCGGGCGCCACCGGCGAGGCCGGTCGCGCCGTCGGCGAGCTGCTGGTTGGCGTCGGCGATCGCACGGATGCCCGTGGGCAGCTGCGCCGCCTGACCGGCGAGGTCGCCGATCTGCGTGACGGTGTCGGTGGCCCGGTCGAGGGAGGCCGCGGCGGCGGCTGCCGCATCGCGCAGCGCCTGGCACTGCTCCGGGGTCCCCGTGCACTCCGCCGCCGCCTTCTGCAGGGCGGCGTTCGCGTCGACGAGAGCCTTGTTGACCTGCGGGGCGGCATCGGCGAGCTTCTGCGCGTCGTCGGCGAAACCCGGCGGGATCTGGTCGGCGAGACCGTCGATCTGCGTCGCGAGCTGCTGATTGCCGGCCGCGATGCCGTCGGCACCGGTCGCGAGCTTGCTCACTCCCGCCGCGGCATCCCGCGTCCCGTTCGCGAGCGCCGTCGAGCCCGATGCCAACTGCGTCGCGCCGTCGGCGAGCGGACCCGCGCCGGCCGCGAGCTGCGACGCCCCATCGGCGAGGCTCGAGGCTCCGTTCGAGAGCTGTCCCAGGCCGTCGCGCAGATCACCCGCGCCGGACGCGGCCTGCGATGCCCCGTCGGCCAGCTGATGGGCGCCGCTCGCCGCGGAACCGAGCTGGTCGCTCAGCGTCGTGAAGCCGAGGAAGACGTTCTTCAGATACTGAGAGGACAGCTCGCCCCCGTAGACGCTCGTGGCGGTCGTTGCGAGCGCGGAGGTGATCGCTCCGTCGACGACGCGCGCGTCGGGAGCGGTCTGCACGCCGATGGTCGCCTTGACCGGCGTCTCGCCGGGGCGCGTCGACAACGAGGCGGCGGTGAAGTTCTCGGGGATCGTGACGACGGCGGTGTAGGTGCCGTCGGCGAGACCGGCCGCGGCATCCTCGTCGTTCGAGATGACCCAGTCGATGTTGCTCGGCTGATCGTCGGCGCCCTTCACGAGGCCGCCGGTGAGCTGCCGACCGAGGGGGACCAGCTGGCCGTTCAGCTCGACGGCCTTGTCGTCGTTGACGATCGCGGCCGTGATGTTCTCGAGTCGGTCGGTGGGGTTGTACAGCGCGCCCACCAGGATGCCGCCGATCACGGCGGGCAGCAGGAGCACGCCGATGAGCGTCAACCACGTGACGGGGCGGCGCGAGCGGGAGCGCTCGACGGGGAGAGTCATGCGAACACCTCGGAGAGATCGGCGAAGGTTTCGGGTTCGGAGCGGTGCCGTCGCGGCGTGGGCAACGGGAGGGAGGTCACGTCGGGGCGGTGCGCCTCGGACAGCAGGGCGAGGGCACGGCGCTCGTCGCGGGCAGAGACGACGAGCGTGAAGGGTGACGACGCGTCGCCCGACCGCTCGCGGGCCTCGACGGCCGCGCGGCGGAGCACGTGTGCGACGTCATCGCGGGCGTCGTCGTCGAGGCGGTCGATGTCGCAGACGACGACGATGCGTGTGCCGCGGGCGACGGCCTGGGCCACGTCCGCCTCCGCCGTCGAGGGGTCGTCGAGGAGGGCGACACCGACGCGGGCGCGCACGGCACCGGCGCGTTCGGGCACCAGGAGCCCGTCGACGCGCAGCTTCCCCTCGATCTTCGACAGGCGACCGGCGAGGGCGAGGAGAAGTGCGCGCGTGGTGCGGCTCTCTCCCGTCACGAGCAGGGTGCCGCCGTACCCCAGTCGCATCGACACGTCGCGGAAGACCGGCTCCGCGGTCTCGGAGGCGACGCTGGTGCGCAGGTCGTCGGCGGCGATCGCCAGCGCGGGCTCGGAGGGCCACTCGGCGAGGTGCACCTCGCGCTCGACGGCCTCGCCCTCGACGTCGAGCTTGGGCAGGATGCGGTCGAGCCAGCGCGGCATCCACCAGGCCTTCGCGCCCAGCAGCGCGAGGATCGCCGGGACGAGGGTCATACGTACGAGGAACGCGTCGACGGCGACGCCGACCGCGAGCCCCAGGGCGATGGGCTTGAGACTCGAGTCGCCCTCGGGCACGAACGCGACGAACACGGCGAACATGATGACCGCGGCCGCCACGACGACACGGGCGGATGCCGCGAAGCCGCTGCGCACCGCGCCGAGTGCCACCTCGCGGGGTGTGCGCCCCTCGCGCTTCGCGTGGACGTAGTCCTCGCGCATGCGCGAGACGAGGAAGACCTGGTAGTCCATGGCGAGGCCGAAGAGCACGCCCATGACGACGATCGGCATGAAGCTGATGATGGGCCCGACCTTCGCGACATGCAGCGCATCGGCGAACCAGCCCCACTCGAACACCGCGGCGACCACGCCGAACGAGGCGGCGACCGACAGCAGATATCCGCCCGCAGCGGTGAGCGGAACCCAGATCGAGCGGAACACGATCATCAGCAGCACGAGTGAGAGTCCGACGACGAAGAGGCCGAAGGGCAGGAGCGCGGCTCCTAGCTGGTCGGAGATGTCGATCGTCACCGCGGTGTAGCCGGTGACGAGCAGGCGCACGCCGAACTCGTCGTAGAGGCGATCCTCCTGAGCCCGCAGCTCGCGCACGAGGTCGGCGGTGCGGGGGTCGTCGGGTGCGGTCTCGGGCACGATCTGCACGATGCCGGTGTCGGCGGTCTCGTTGGGGGTGGCCAGGGCCACTTCGGCGACTCCGGGGATCTTGGCGATCTCTTCGCCGATGTCGGTCATGAGGGTGAGGGGATCGTTCGAGGTCACGATCGTGCCGGTCATGATGAGCGGCCCGTTCGCTCCCGGTCCGAAGTACTCGTCGGTCAGCTCGTAGGCGACGCGCGCCTCGTCGCCCTCGGGCAGTTGGCCGGCGTTCGGCAGGGTCAGGGCCAGCGACGCGGCGGGAACGGCGGTGACGCCGAGCAGCCCGATCACCGCGACGGTGGTGACCACCGGATGCCGGGTCACCAGGCCGACCCAGCGCTTGGCGGGGCCGTTCCGCTCGGCTTTGATGGCCGCGGTGGTGGCGCGTCGCACGCTCTCGGCGGCGGCCTCTTCGGCGGCGGCCGTGTCGTCTTCGGCGGTGGCGGTGCGCGAGCGCTTCTTCGGGCGCTTGTATCCCCACCCGACGACACGGTGACCGGCGAAGCCGAGGAAGGCCGGCGTGAGCGTCAGCCCGACGCACACCGCGATTGCGACGGCGACGGAGGCGGCGATCCCCATGGTCGTCAGGAACGGGATGCCGGCGAAGCTCAGCCCGATGAGGGCGATGAGCACCGTGATGCCGGCGAACACCACGGCCGAACCCGCGGTGCCGACCGCGCGGGCCGTGGACTCCTCGGGGTCCATGCCCGCTCTCGTCTGGTCTTGATGTCGAGACACGATGAAGAGCGCGTAGTCGATGCCGACCGCCAGGCCCAACATCACCGCCAGCAGCGGGGTCGTCGACGACACGGTCGCGAAGCCGGTCGCGATGAAGATGAGGGCGATCGAGAGGGCGACGCCCAGGATGGCGGTGGCCAGCGGCATCCCGGCCACCAGGAACGAGCGGAACGTCACCATCAGCACGAGCGCGGCGATGAGCACGCCGAGGGCTTCGGTGAGCGAGGCGCCGGGGATCTCGGTGGCGAACAGCTGCCCACCGAGAACGGATTGCGAACCGGGGGGAAGTGCCTCGCCCAGAACCGTCGCGGCCTCGCGGAGCCCGTCTTCGGTGGCCTGCGGCACCTCGGTGGCCTCGCCGGAGAACTGGATGCGGACGATGGCGGCGCGTTCGTCGTCGGAGATGCCGCCCGAGATGCGGGTGTCGTAGGGGTCGGTCACGGCTTCGACGAAATCGAGGTCGCCGATGTCGGTCGACGTCTTCTGCACGGCGTCTTGATACGCCGGGTCGGTGACCTTCGCCCCGTCGGCGGAGACCACGATGATCTCGGCGCTGGCGCCGCTCACCTGGGGGAACGTGCGCCCGAGCATCTCGAGGCCCGCCTGCGACTCCGTGCCGGGGATCGTGAAGGTGTTGTCGGTGCCTTTCGCGAACAGCGCGACACCTCCGCCGGCGAGCACGAGCACGAGCAGCCAGGCCGTGAGAACGCGCCACGGGTGACGGAACGACCAACGCCCGAGGGTGTACAGGAATGTCGACACGGTGGCTCCCAGATCGGTGAACGGGTCGATACATCACCGTATCGGATACAACAATGTATCCTAGACCCTCGGGGGTGCTGTCGAACCTGGATGTCACCCGAGAACAGGAGGCCTCGGATGACCGATTCCGCGCCCGCGACGACGCGCCGCCGCGAGAACACACGCGTCCGTCTCATGGATGCCGCAGCCGAGATGTTCGCCGAGGTCGGCATCGACGGAGCGTCGGTCGAGGCCATCTGCGAGCGTGCCGGCTTCACCCGCGGCGCGTTCTACTCCAACTTCGGGTCGAAGGAGGAGCTCTTCCTGGCCCTGTGCGCGCGATCGGCGGAGACGACGATCGCGGCGGTGCGCGCGCGCGTCACATCGATCGAGAGTCGCGGCCTCGAAGACGCCGGCGACGTGCTGCAGCTCGTCCAGGAGGTGCTCGAGGCCACCGGCGAGGACCGGCTGGACGTCCTCCTCGGGGCCGAAACGCGCCTTCAGGCGCTGCGCAACCCGGGTTTCGCCGAGGCCTACCTGGCTCTCAACCAGGGCCTGGGGGAGAGCGTCACCCAGCTCGTCCGTGACATCGCCGCCGCGCGGGGACTCTCGCTCCGCGTTCCTGCGGACGTGGCCACCGATCTTCTGCTGTCGGTGTGGATTTCGACGTCCGAGACGGCGTTGCTCACTCGTCAGGCGCCGTCGGAGTCGCGGTCCGGTCTGGCGGATCGCCTGTCACAGGTGGTCGGCCTCATCCTCGAGTGAGCAGGTCGTGGCAGCGGCCGAGGCGCGCCACCCACCAGTCGCGCCGTTCGTCGTCGGCGGCCACGCGGTCGAGGTCGAGGCCGGTGGGGCGCGGGCGCTCGAGGGAGAGCACCCCGCCACGGGCCACAAGGGGGGATGCCACCACGTCGGCGGCGAACAGCGAGGCTGTGCCCAGCCCGCAGTCGTAGGGGAGCGCGGGCAGCGATGCCGCGAGGGCGGCGCCCATCGACAGCCCGATCGAGGTGTCGAGCGCGCTGGAGACGACGACGGGGAGTCCCGCCTGCCGCACGATCTCGCGTGCCGCGTGGACACCGCCGAGGGGCTGCGCCTTGATGACGAGCAGATCCGCCGCGCCGCTGCGCGCGACGCGGAGCGGGTCCGCCGCCTTGCGGACGCTTTCATCGGCGGCGATCGGGATGTCGAGGTAGGCGATGCGTTCCCGCAGCTGCGCGAGCTCCTCGATCTCGGCGCACGGCTGTTCGACGTATTCCAGGTCGAACTCGGCCAGGGCGTGCACGGCCCGTTCCGCCTCGTCGACGTTCCAGCCCGCGTTGGCGTCGATGCGCACACGCCCCTCCGGGCCCATGCTCTCGCGCACCGCGCGGACCCGCGCGACGTCGTCGGCGAGGGTCTGCCCGGACTCGGCCACCTTCACCTTGACCGTCCGGCATCCGTCGTATCGGGCGAGGAGCCCGGCGACCTCGGATGCCGCGACCGCGGGCATCGTCGCGTTCACTCCGACGCCGTCGCGGACCGGGGCGGGGGAGGCCGCCCACCCGTAGTCGACGGCGGCGGCGAGCCAGGTTGCGGCCTCGGTGTCGTCGTACTCCACGAAGGGCGAGAACTCCGTCCATCCCTCCGGTCCCTCGAACACGAGCGCTTCGCGCGTCAGGATGCCGCGGAACCGGGCGGCGAGGGGAAGCGACACCACCCGCGCGGTGGCGAGGATGTCGGCGAGCGGGGGGAGGGCGACGGTGCTCATGCCCTCATCATGGTGCTCAGCGGTGGTTCGGAGCAGGGGGCCCGCCGGGGAGGAATTTCTGCCGTTCGTCACTGTACGACGCTGACAGGTTGCGCTGGTGGTCGAGCGACTCCATCGCCCCCTCGAATTCCGCCCGCGTGCGTCGCGGGCCGAACAGGTAGTCGCGCATCCGCGCGAGGATCGACACCTTCTTCGTCATGATGACTCCGATCGTCGTGAACCCTCCACGCTACGTGCGGTCGCCCGCGAGGTCCACCCGTCTCGGCGCCCGGCAGCGGGCATAGGCTGACGCCATGCTCTTCGACACCCCCGTCCGGCTCGGCGTCCAGATCCAGCCGCAGCACGTGCAGTACTCCGACATCCGCGACGCCGTCCTCCGTCTCGAGGAGATGGGCGTCGACGTCCTGTTCAACTGGGACCACTTCTTCCCGCTCTACGGCGATCCCGACGGCGAGCACTTCGAGGCGTGGACGATGCTGGCCGCGTGGGCCGAGCAGACCGAGCGCGTCGAGTTCGGCGCTCTCGTCAACTGCAACAGCTACCGCAACGCCGACCTGCAGGCCGACATGGCCCGCACCGTCGACCACATCAGCAAGAAGGGGGGCGACACCGGTCGCTTCATCTTCGGCACGGGTTCCGGATGGTTCCAGCGCGACTACGACGAGTACGGATACGAGTTCGGCACCGCGGGCTCGCGTCTCAACGCTCTCGCGAGCGACCTCGACCGCATCGCCGACCGATGGGGCAAGCTCAACCCCGCACCCACCCGCGAGATCCCCGTCATGATCGGCGGCAAGGGCGAGCAGAAGACCCTCCGCATGGTCGCCCGTCATGCCCAGATCTGGCACAGCTTCGTCACGTCCGACGAACTGCCCCACAAGTTCGACGTCATTCAGAAGTGGGCCGAGACCGAGCAGCGCGACCTGTCCGACCTCGTCGTCTCGAACGAGCTCAAGGACCGCGACGAGGACGTCGCCGACGCGCTCTTCGACGCGGGAACCCGCCTGTTCACGCTCGGCTTCTCGGGTCCCGAATGGGACTACTCCCTCGTCGAGCGCTGGTTGCGCTGGCGCGACGCGAAGAACGCGTGAGCGCGGGCGCCCCGATCGCTGAGGGCGCCCCACGACGACAGCGGCGCCCCGATTCGATCGGGGCGCCGCTGTCGTCGTTCACGGCTTGAACTGTGCTCCGCCGGACGTGCCCGTCCCGTTCTTCACGGCCTCGCCGGCGTAGTACGCCGTCTCGCTCTGATGGTTCATCGAGCGCCGTGCATCCTCGGACTGGTCGTGTGAGGGGGCACCCAGGAAGTATTCGCGGATGCGGCCCAGAATCGACACCTTCTTCGTCATGCTGACTCCGATCGTCGGGCTGCCCAGGCTACGGCGCTTCACGGGGTCCGTCCACAGGTGGGCGCCCGCCGGTCCGTGCGGGGCGCCCGCGCGTAGGCTGAAACCGTGACCGTCTCCGAGCTCTTCGACCCCGCGGAATGGACCCTGGCGCCCGGCGCCGAGGGGTACACCGACATCACCGCCCACGTCACCCACGACGGCCGCGTCGCGCGCATCGCGTTCGACCGCCCGGAGGTGCGCAACGCCTTCCGTCCGCACACCGTCGACGAGTTGTACCGCGCCCTCGACATCGCGCGGCAGGACCACCGGATCGGCGTCGTCCTGCTGACGGGCAACGGCCCGAGCCAGAAAGACGGCGGGTGGGCGTTCTGCTCCGGGGGCGACCAGCGCATCCGGGGGCGCGACGGCTACAAGTACTCGCACGAAGAGCATGTCGTGCACGACCCGGGCCGCGCCGGTCGTCTGCACATCCTCGAGGTCCAGCGCCTCATCCGGTTCATGCCGAAGGTCGTCATCGCCGTCGTCCCGGGGTGGGCGGCCGGTGGCGGCCACTCGCTCAACGTCGTCTGCGACCTGTCCATCGCCAGCCGCGAGCACGGTCGGTTCAAGCAGACGGATGCCGATGTCGGCTCGTTCGACGCCGGGTACGGCTCCGCCTATTTCGCGCGCCAGATCGGTCAGAAGTTCGCGCGGGAGATCTTCTTCCTCGCCGAGGAGTACTCCGCCGAGCGGGCGTACGAGATGGGCGCGGTCAACCGAGTCGTCGCGCACGCCGATCTCGAACGCGAAGCTCTGTCGATGGCCCGCACGATCCTGACGAAGTCGCCCACCGCGATCCGCATGCTCAAGTACGCCTTCAACGCCGTCGACGACGGGCTCGTCGGCCAGCAGCTGTTCGCCGGAGAGGCGACCCGTCTCGCGTACGGCACCGACGAGGCCGTCGAGGGGCGCGACTCCTTCCTGGAGAAGCGCGAGCCCGACTGGTCCGACGTGCCGTGGCACTACTGATGGCTCGGACCCGCCCGTGAGGCTCGAGCCGCCGGCATCCACGGATCCGCGCGATGTGCTGCGAGCGCTGAGGGCGGCCGTCGTCGGAGCAGGTCCCGCCGTCGCCCTGGGCGGCGGTGCGCTGCCCGACGACGTGCCACCCGGAACCGCCGTCGTCGTGACGACCTCGGGCTCGACCGGTGTGCCGAAGTCGGTCGTGATCAGCCGGAACGCCCTCATCGCGAGCGCGTACGCGACCGCGGCGCGCATCGGGGAGGGGGCGTGGCTGCTGGCCGTGCCGGCGACCTACGTCGCGGGCGTGCAGGTTCTCGTGCGCGCTCTGCTGGCCGATCGCGAGCCCGCGGTCGTCGCGGGGCCCTTCCGCCCCGAGCCGTTCGCCGCGGCGGCGCGCGGAATGGCGTCGCACGACAACGGCGCCCGCGTGCCGACCTACACCTCCCTCGTCCCCGCGCAGCTGCAGCGGTTGGTGGATGCCGCGGACGCCGATCCGACGGTGGCCGAGGCGCTGCGCTCGTTCGAGGCGATCCTCATCGGCGGTCAGGCCCTCGCGCCGTCGGTGGCGGCGCGTGCGGAGGCCCTCGGCGCCCGGATCGTGCGCACCTACGGCTCGAGCGAGACGAGCGGGGGCTGCGTCTACGACGGCGTGCCGCTCGATGGGGTCGGGATGACGGTCGTCGACGGTGAGGTGCTCCTGTCGGGACCCACGCTCGCGGAGGGCTATCTCGGTGACCCCGAGCGCACGGCATCCGTCTTTCCCGTCGGCGCCGACGGCACCCGCTGGTACCGCACGGGCGACGGGGGCGAGATCGTCGACGGCGTGCTGAGCGTGACCGGTCGGATCGACAACGTCGTCGTCTCGGGCGGGGTGAACGTCTCCCTCGACCGGGTGGAGGCGGCGGTGCGAGCCATCGCGGGGCTCGAGGAGGCGGTGGTCGTCCCGATCCCGGATGCCGAGTGGGGACAGGGGTCCGCCGTCGTGGTCCCGGGCATCCCACCGGCCGCGGAGGCCGCGGTCCTCGAGCGCATCCGCGCGGTGGTGGGTTCGTCGATGGGGGCACCGGCGCGTCCGGCGCGGGTCGTCTCGATCGCCGAGCTCCCGACGCTGTCGTCGGGAAAGCCCGACCGAGCGGCGCTGCGCGCCGCGGTCGCGCTCGACTCGCGGGCATGAGCGCGACCCGCGGGCGAGATCGTACGGGCACGGGCACGACGCGCGGACAGGGGCACGACCGGCGGGCATAGGATTGCCCTCCGTGGCAGCACCCTCTCGCAAGCGTTCGCACCCCGCCAAGAAGCGTCGCCCCGGCGGCAACCCGCAGAAGGCGAAGGCGGGTGCGCCGCAGGCCACCGCCCCGGCCACGGCGCGCGACTGGATCGCGGCCGCCCGCCTGCGGACCCTTCCGCTCGCCATCACCCCCGTGTTGATCGGAACGGGAGCGGCGACGCTCGTCGACGAGCGGCTCCACTGGGTGATCGCGCTCGCCTGTCTGGCGGTCGCGTTCGCCCTGCAGATCGGCGTCAACTACGCCAACGACTATTCCGACGGCATCCGGGGGACCGACGACGTGCGCGTGGGGCCCGGACGCCTCACCGGGGGCCGGAAGGCGAAGCCGCGCACGGTGCTGATCGTCGCGCTCGCGTTCTTCGCGCTCGCCGCCGTCATCGGGCTGGCGCTGGTCGTACGCACGGGACAGTGGTGGCTGCTCGCGGTCGGGGCCGTCTGCATCGTCGCCGCGTGGTTCTACACGGGGGGCAAGCGCCCCTACGGCTACAACGCGATGGGCGAGCTCTTCGTCTTCGTGTTCTTCGGCCTCGTCGCCACCCTCGGCACGACGTGGCTGCAGGTGCAGGCGCTACCGCAGGAAGCATGGTTCGGCGGGGTCGCCGCGGGTCTGCTCGCGTGCGCCGTGCTGCTGGCCAACAACCTGCGCGACATCGATCAGGACCGCCTCGCCGGAAAGCGCACGCTGTCGGTGCTGATCGGCCGGCGTCCCACCCAGGTGCTGTTCACGCTCTTCGTGCTCGTCCCGTTCGCGATCGCCGTGTTCCTGGCGTTCGTGTACCCGATCGCCTGGCTGATCCTCATCGCGTTGCTCGGCGGCCTGGCCGCGATCCTCATCGTGTGGACGTACCGCACACCCCGGGAGCTCATCACGGCGCTGCAGGTGACGAGCTTCACGTCCGTCGCCTACGGCGCGCTGCTCTTCTGGGCGTTCGCCGGCTGATCCGGACCCCGCGGGGGTCCGACCGCCCCTTGCGGAGGGGCGCCGTGATCTGCGTCGCCCCGCCGTCGGTCGAGCGCGCCGGTCGGACCGGATGACGGGAGGGGTGCGGGCGCCCGGCCGGGGGTTCCCGTGCGGCCGAGTCGGCCGGTGGGAGCTCAGTCCGCGGAGGGCCGTTGATCGCGGTCGACGTCGACGCGTGCGGCATCGACCACCGCGTCTTCGGCATCGGCGTCGGAGTCCGCACCGGAGCGGCGTCCTGTCGTCGTGCTGCGCTGCGTGCGGCGCTCGGCGAGTCCGCCGGTGACCTTCTCGAGGGGGCGGCGGAGGAACAGCAGCGAGAGGCTGAAGCCGATGAGGGCCGCGAAGATCGCCGCGAGCCAGGGGAGCTCCTGGAACACGGGGAACAGCAGCAGGATGCCGAGCGGCACGAGGAACGCGAGCAATCGCAGCACCGTGTAGACGAGGGCCGAACGTGCGCGCATTCGTCCATTCTACGGCGGCGGCCTTCGCCTCCTTCCCGGGTCGTTCGACGGTGGGGGATGAGGAGGAGCTCCGGGCCCTCGTCCAGCCGACGCACGTAGAATCGGTCCATGGCACGGCTGCTTCTCATCCTGGCGTTCGTGGCGGTCCTGTTCTGGGTCTACACGATCGTCGACTGCGCTGTGCAACCCCCCTCGCGTCACCGCGGGGTCAGCAAGCCGGCGTGGATGGCCATCGTCATCCTGCTGCCGGTGCTCGGCGGCATCCTGTGGTTCCTCATCGGTCGTGGCCGGGCGAGTCAGACGGTCGTGCGTCGCGCCCCCGACGACGACCCCGAGTTCCTCGGGCGCATGACCGCCTCGGCGCGCGCCGAGCAGGACGAGCGCATCCGACGTCTCGAGGAGGAGCTCGCCCAGCTCGACGCCGACGCCGACGAACCGCCGCGCCCGCCCCGCACGACCGACCCGGGTGACACTCCCGATGGCGGCAAGCCCGGCGACGACGACACCCGCGGCCAGCGCGGCACCGTCGGCTGAGCCGCTCGTGACCTCGCCGAACGATCGGTCCGCCGCGCCCTCGACGGATGCGGCCGCCGCGCTGCTCGCCGGTCTCGTCTCCCGTGGCGTGCGGCACATCGTGGTCAGCCCCGGCTCGCGCTCGCAGGCTCTCGCCCTCGTCGCTGCCGAGCTCGAGCGCGCGGGCCTGGTCGCGTTGCACGTGCGCATCGACGAACGCGTCGCCGGCTTCACCGCGCTGGGCATCGGTCGAGAGACCGGGATGCCGGCGGTCGTCGTCTGCACGTCCGGCACCGCCGTGGCCAACCTCGTGCCGGCCGCCCTCGAGGCCCACCATGCCGGCGTGCCGCTGCTGCTGCTGACCGCCGACCGCCCGCCGGAGCTGCGCGGGGTCGGGGCGAACCAGACCACCCGGCAGCCGGGGCTGTTCCGCTCGGCGACCCGGTTCGAGGCCGATCTCGCCGTTCCCGAGGCGGTCGACCACACCGGGGATGACGAGCAGAGCGCAGCTCTCGACCAGGTCGCGGCCGAAGCGCTCGCCGCCTCTCTCGGCGAGGGAGCGCGTGCCGCCGGTCCGGTGCACCTCAACGTGCCCTTCCGCGAGCCCCTCGCCGGCGCCGCCCCGTCGTGGCTCGCCGCGCGGGCGGCATCCCCCGCATCCGACGACGTCGCCGCCGCCGAAGATCCCGACGTGTCCGGCGCGCTGTACCAGGGGGGCGGCGGCATCGGCGTCGCCGACGTCGCGCCCGAGACCGAGGCGGCGCACCCCGTGCCCTCCGGCCTCCGCACCATCGTGGTCGCGGGAGCCGACGCCGGTCCCGCCGCCGAGCAGTTCGCGCACGACGGCGGGTTCCCCCTCGTCGCCGAGATCGTCAGCGGCGCGCGATTCGGCCGCCACGTGGTGCACGGCTACCGCGCTCTGCTGCGCGACCCCGACCTCGGCGGGCGGATCGAGCGCGTCGTGGTGTTCGGTCGCCCGACGCTCAGCCGCGAGGTGACCCGGCTGCTCATGCGCGACGACGTCGAGATCCTCGCGGTGCGCGGACCGGGCGAGCCCGTGAACCTGAACGGCGCGACGGTCGCGGTCGATGCCGTGCGACCGGCGGGCACCGGCGATCGGGCGTGGCTCGGCGAGTGGATGCGCGCTTCGCGCGACGCCGCCGTCGACCTGTCGCCGCCCGCTCCCGACGCCGAGGGGCTGGCATCCGTCGTCCCGTCGGAGCGGCTCGGGGCGATCAACGCCGAGGTCGGCGTGATGCGGGCGCCCGTGGATCGGGCCGCCCTCGTCGACGCGCTGTGGCGGGCCACCTGGCCGCACGACCGTCTGGTGTTCGGCTCGTCGCGCATCGTCCGCGTGGCCGACGAGCTGCTCGGGGGCAAGAAGGTGACCGTGCACTCCAATCGCGGCCTTGCGGGCATCGACGGCACGATCGCCACCGCGACGGGCGTCGCCCTTGCCAGCCAGGTCGACGAGAGACCGGGCGTCACGCGCCTGCTGCTGGGCGATCTCGCCTTCCTGCACGACATGGGCGCGCTGCTGCTGCCGCCGGGGGAGCAGGAGCCGCGCCTGCAGGTCGTGGTCGGCAACGACGGAGGCGGCACGATCTTCGACGGCCTCGAGGTGGCATCCGTCGCCGGCGACGATGCGATGACGCGCGTGCAGTACACCCCCCAGGCCGCGCGTCTCGAGCAGCTCGCCCTCGCCTTCGGATGGGAGTACCACCGCTGCACCACCCGCGTCGCTCTCGATCAGGTGCTGACGGCCCCGAGCGGGGGTCGACAGCTCATCGAGGTGCCTCTGTCGCGCTGACATCCGACACCGCGCGTGCCGTCAGCGGTTCGTGTCGGGGTTCTGCGCTTTTAGCGGCTCGACGCCGACCGGGGCGCGGCTGAGCGGGGCGGATCGGCGCGCAGATGGTCGGCCGCGCGCTGGAGGATGCGGGCGAGATCGTCGATGTCCGCGTCCGTCAAGGACGAGAACAGCAATCGGTGCAGCGCGTCGATGTGGCCGGGGAACACGGCGGCGAGCACGTCCCGCCCGGCCGCGGTGAGGGCGACCACGACGCTGCGTTCGTCGTCGGGCGACGGCGAACGTGTCACCAGTCCGCGCCGCTCCAGCGTCTGCGCCTGGTAGGTCAGGCCGCTGCGGCTGTGCACCAGCTGATCGGCGAGATCGGTCATGCGCAGGCGTCCGTCCTGCGCTTCCCCCAGGGTCGCGAGGAGCTGGAACTGCACGTAGCTCAGCTCGCCGGCATCCCGCAGCTGCTTCTCGACCGCGTGTCGCAGGAGGTTGCTGACCTCGGTGAAGGCGAGGTAGGCGCGCAGCTGCGTGGGACTGACCGTGGATGCGTCGCGGCTCATTCCCCCATCCTAGCGTTGCTTCGAATTCGTAGCAGTGCTAGGGTTCCCATGTTGCTTCGAATACGAAGTATCCGACGAAGGGGAACATCATGAAGGCAATGCGATTCCACGAGATCGGCGGACCCGAGGTGCTGCGCGCAGAGGAGATCCAGCTTCCTGAGCCCGGCGCCGATCAGGTGCGCCTGAGGGTCGCCGCGTCGGCGTTCAACGCCGCGGACAACGGCATGCGGGCGGGATTCCTCCCGATCCCGATCCAGCTGCCCCACGTTCCCGGCTACGACGTCTCGGGCACGGTCGACGCGGTCGGCGAAGACGTCCACGACCTCGCGGTGGGCGACGCGGTGATCGGCTTCCTGCCGATGGAGGACGACGGCGGCGCCGCGGAGTACGTCGTCGCCCCGGCCCGGTCCCTGACCGCTGCTCCTTCCCGGGTGGATCTCGCCAATGCGGCGGCTCTCCCCTCGGTCGCTCTGACCGCGTGGCAGGCACTGTTTGACGAGGGTGGGCTTCAGGCGGGCCAGCGCCTGTTCATCGTCGGGGCCGGCGGCGCCGTGGGGGCTCACGCGATCCGTCTCGCTCGCCGTGCCGGAGCGCACGTCATCGCGACGGCGAGCCCGCGCAGTGCGTCGGCGGTCCGCGCCGCGGGTGCCGACGAGGTCGTCGACCACACCCGCACCATGCTGCGGGACGCGGTCACCGAGCCGGTCGACGTGCTGCTCAACCTCGCTCCGATCTCCCCCGAGGAATTCACCGCGCTGGTGCCCCTCGTCCGCGACGGTGGCGTGGTCGTCAGCACCACCGCATTCATGACGACCCCCGGCGACGACGAACGCGGCGTCCGTGCGGCGACGGTGTTCGTCCGCCCGAACTCGGCCCGTCTCACCGAGATCGTCCGGCTCGTCGACGCGGGTGACCTCGCGGTGGACGTCACCCGCCGCATCCCGCTCACCGACCTGCCCGCTCTGCACGCGGAGGCGGCCGAGGGGCGCATCGCCGGCAAGGTCATCGTCGTACCCTGACGCGTGTTCCGAGTCGCAGCAGGGGTGATGATCGCGTACATCGGCGGACCGAGCGCCGATTCACCCCCGCCGGTGGCTCCGTCCCGCGCAGAGGTCGATCCCGTCAACCTCTCGCATCGATCCCGGATGCCACGGCACCATGTCGGGATGAGCAGAAGCCAGAGATGGTCCACACCCGCCGCCGACGCCCTGCGCGTCGACCCGGGGTTCCGCCTCGCCGACATCGACACGCGGTCGACGCCCGGCTACGACGGGGACAAGGACGACGGCAAGGCCGATCTCGATGCCGGCCGGGAGCCGCTGGAGGACCTGCAGGAGCGACTCTTCGCGGAGAGCGTGGCCGGCACGGCCACGGGGTCGGTTCTGCTGGTGCTGCAGGCGATGGACACCGCGGGCAAGGGCGGGATCGTGCGCCACGTCGTCGGCGCGGTCGACCCGCAGGGTGTCGAGCTCGCGTCGTTCAAGAAGCCCACGGCCGAGGAGCTCGCGCACGACTTCCTGTGGCGCATCGAGAAACGCCTGCCGAACACCGGCCACATCGGGGTGTTCGACCGTTCGCATTACGAAGACGTCCTCATCGGACGCGTGCGTTCCCTCGCGCCGGCGGATGAGATCGACCGCCGCTACGGCGCCATCGTCGCCTTCGAGGCGCAGGCGGCCGAGATGGGCATCCGGGTGGTGAAGGTGATGCTGCACATCTCGAAGGACGAGCAGCGCGAGCGCCTGGCGAAGCGGCTCGAGCGCCCCGACAAGCACTGGAAGTACAACCCCTCCGACGTCGACGAGCGCGAGCTCTGGGACGACTACATGGACGCCTATCAGGTCGCCATCGAGCGCACGTCGACACCGGTCGCGCCGTGGCACGTCGTCCCGGCCGACCGCAAGTGGTACGCCCGCCTCGCCGTGCAGCAGCTGCTGATCGACGCGTTGGTCGACATCGATCCGCAGTGGCCCGCGGCCGACTACGACGTCGAGGTGGAGCGCCGGCGTCTCGCCGAGTCCTGACTCAGGCCAGAGCCTCGACGATGGGACGGAATTTCACGCGCGTCTCCAGCAGCTCCGACTCCGGGACGCTGTCGGCCACGATGCCCGCCCCCGCGTAGGCGGTGATCGGCGCGGTGGGCGACGACGGAGCCGCGCGGTCGATCTGGGCGCACCGCAGCGCGATCGCCCACTCGCCGTCGCCCGAGGCCCCCGTCCAGCCGACCGCTCCGGCGTATCGGCCGCGGTCGAAGGGCTCGAGGCGGCGGATGACTTCCATCGCCGCGGTCGTCGGCGTTCCCGCGACGGCCGCGGTGGGGTGCAGTACCGAGAGCAGATCGAGCGACGAGGCGTCTTCGCTCAGCACCCCCTCCACGTCGGTGGCGAGGTGCCAGACGTTCGGGAGCTTGAGGGTGAAGGGCTGGTCCTCGGCCGCGAGCGACGACGTGTGGGGCGCGAGGGCCTTGAGCACGCTCTGCACCGCGAAGCGGTGCTCGTCCTGGTCTTTCGTGCTCCGCGTGAGACCGACGGATGCCGCGACGTCGGCGTCGGCGTCTCCTCCGCGCGCGACGGTCCCGGCGAGCACGCGTGCGGTCACGGTGCCCTTCGACACGGTCACCAGCGTCTCCGGGCTCGCGCCGATGAGACCGTCGACGGCGAACACCCAGCAGTCGGGGTAGCCCTCGAGCAGCGACCTCACCAGGCGGCGGAGGTCGGACCCCGC
Organism: Microbacterium sp. NPDC089188; assembly: GCF_040685155.1. Taxonomy (NCBI): domain Bacteria; kingdom Bacillati; phylum Actinomycetota; class Actinomycetes; order Micrococcales; family Microbacteriaceae; genus Microbacterium; species Microbacterium sp. NPDC089188. The sequence goes on from NZ_JBFBHH010000002.1 coordinate 170,627, forward strand.
GGGCACCGTCCCCGCGATGTCGCGGGCCAGCACGACCTTGGCCACCTCGCGGGCGCCGATCGCCTCGATCGCCTGGCGGACGGCATCCTGGTACTTCTCGGCCGTCTGCCGACCGGGGCCCAGGGTCGCCGACCAGTGCGGACCGAAGGGGGAGCGCGGCGGAAGTTCGGGTTCGGGCTCGTCGGGGGTGTCGTCGAAAGCGAGGCGCGTGACCCACGCGCGGCCGCTGTGGCGCCCGACGATGGTCCCCGGCACGCGGAGCACGTTCTCGCGCTCGGACTGCGGGTCGAAGACGAAGGATCCGAAGGCGACGAGTCCGGTGCCCGGCAACTGCACCGGATCGTCGACCTCGGCGGCCGCCGCGATCGCGCGCCAGCGCTCGGAGATCGTCGCGTCGCCCGGCTGCGCGCCGGTGTAGCGCAGCGTCAGCAGGTCGCCGAAGGCGGCCAGCGATTCGCCGCGACGGCTCCAGAACAGCGGGTCGTACGGCGTCGTGTACGCCAGCACGTCGTCCATCGGGGCCAGCTCTCGTGTCACCACGCGCAGGCGCGGCACGACGTCATCCGCGGGTTCGAGCACGTCTTTCAGCGTAGACCCGCGCTCCTCGCCCCGGCGGTGCGCGGTCTCCGGATGCTACGGCGTCGAGGGGACGCGGCCGAGATGGTCGCGCCGGCGGGTGTCCGGCGCCCCGAACGGAGACGTCCTGCGCCGTGGCTCGCGTGGAGACCAGAGCCCGGCGCCGCGGTGCGATTTAGACTCCGGAACATGGATAACCGTCCCGCTCCCGGCACCCGCCTGCTCTTCGAATGGCGCAAGTGGGACGGTTCGCCGCACTGGGTGCAGGACAGCGTGTACCTCGGCTCCGACGAATGGGGCGAGTGGTTCGGTCAGCAGGTGGGCTGGCGCAGCGCGCGACCGGGGGCGGAGTTCGTGTGCCGGCAGCCGAACGTGACCCTCGTTCCCGCGAGTGGGGATTGGGCCTTCACGCACAACGCCGACCCCCACCCGGTCGCCGTCTACATCGACCTCGCGTGGGACGTGCGCTGGCACGACGACGGCGTGCCCCGGGGCATCGACATGGACCTCGACGTGGTGCGCCGCACCGACGAACGCGGCACCTGGATCGACGACCGCGACGAGTGGGACGAGCACCGCGTGCGGTACGGCTACCCCCTCGACATCGTGGAGCACCTGGATGCCACGGCGAGCGACCTCGAGCGACGCGTGCGCGATCGCGAGGCGCCGTTCTCGGACGACGTCACGGGTCCCTGGCTGGAACGCCTGGCGACGCTGGCAACCCCCGGCGACGACGACCCGGCGGGCGCCTAGACTCGACGGGTGAGCAGCGACCCCAACCGCGCCGACCTCGGCAAAGACCCGCAGCGCGTGAGCGGCATGTTCGACCAGGTCGCCGCAGCCTACGACCGCACCAATTCGGTCCTGAGCCTCGGCAACGACCGCCTGTGGCGCGCGGCCGTCCTGCGGGCCGTGGCGCCGAAGAGCGGGGAGCGCATCCTCGACCTCGCGGCCGGGACCGGCACCTCGTCGATGGCCTTCGTGCCCAGCGGGGCCCACGTGGTCGCCGCCGACTTCTCGAAGGGCATGATCGCCGAGGGGCGCCGTCGTCACGGCGACGTGCCGAACCTGGAGTTCGTGCAGGCGGATGCCACCGACTTGCCGTTCGAGGACGGCGAGTTCGACGCGGTGACGATGTCGTTCGGTCTGCGCAACGTCAACGACCCCCGTCGCGCGCTCCGGGAGCTCCGCCGGGTGACCCGCCCCGGCGGCCGCATCGTCGTGTGCGAGTTCTCGCACCCGCCGTCGCGCGCGTTCAACGGTCTCTACCGCTTCTACAACGATCGGGTCCTCCCCGTCGTGGCCAAGGCCATGAGCAGCAACGCCGAGGCCTACGACTACCTCAACGAGTCGATCCGCGACTGGCCCAACCAGCCCACCCTGGCGCGCTGGATGCGCGACGCGGGATGGGATGACGTCGCCTACCGCAACCTGTCATTCGGGATCGTGGCGCTGCACCGCGGCATCCGCCCGGCCTCCTAGGGCCCTGTCAACCGTCGAGATACCCGCGGCGGCCTCCGGCTGCGCCAGGATAGGCTGAAATCGTGACCCCGAGACCGTCTGCGGCCAGCACCCGCCTGTCGGGAAAGCTGGGCCTGAGCGACCGCATCTTCGCCGGCCTGCGTTCTCGCACCCTCCTCTCCACCGTGGAGGCCGGACTGGCGCGCGTCGAGAGCGAGCTCGAGGGCGAGGTACGCAGCGCCGACAAGCTCGCCGACGTGACCGCCCGCTACCTCTACGAGGCCGGCGGGAAGAGGGTCCGGCCGATGCTCGCGATCCTCACGGCGCAGCTCGGTCAGGGCACGACCAAGGAGGTCGTCGAGGTCGCCACGGCCCTCGAGCTGACCCACCTCGGCTCGCTGTACCACGACGACGTCATGGACGGTGCCGACAAGCGTCGCGGTGTGCCCAGCGCTCAGACGGTGTGGGGCAACAACATCGCCATCCTCACCGGCGATCTGCTCTTCGCCCGCGCGAGCCAGCTGATGGCCCGCCGCGGCGAGCGGGCGATCCAGCTGCAGGCCGACACGTTCGAGCGTCTCGTGCTCGGGCAGATGCACGAGACCGTCGGCCCGCAGGACGGCGACGAGCCCGTCGACTTCTACCTGCAGGTGCTCGCCGACAAGACGGGGTCGCTCATCGCGGCTGCCGCGCAGTCGGGAATCATCTACTCCGGTGCTCCCGAGGAGTTCGAGGAGCCCATGGTCGTCTTCGGTGAGAAGGCGGGCGTCGCCTTCCAGCTGCTCGATGACGTCATCGACCTCTCGCCCGACCCGTCCGAGACGGGCAAGGTGCCCGGCACCGACCTGCGTGCGGGCGTGCCGACGATGCCGTACCTGCTTCTCGGGCATCGCTCCGACGCGGCATCCACCGATCTGCGCGCGCGCATCGACGACGGCCAGGAGCGCATCGCTGCGGGCGCCGATCCGTCGATCCTCGACGGCGCGCTCGCCGAACTGCGCGACCACGAGACCACGCACGAGACCCTGGCTCTCGCGCACCGCTGGTCGCAGGAGGCCATCGACGCTCTCGCGCCGCTGCCCGACGGTGCCGTGCGCGAGGCGCTGACGCGCTTCGCCCGCGCCGTGGCCGACCGCTCGGCCTGACCCTTTTCCCCCACCCCCCCCGATCGCGATCGAGAGGAACCCATGACGAAGCTGCGCCTCGCCATCGTCGGAGCCGGCCCCGCCGGCATCTACGCCGCGGACATCCTGCTGAAGGCCGAGCGTCAGTTCGACGTGTCGATCGACCTGTTCGAGCAGCTCCCCGCGCCCTACGGCCTGGTCCGCTACGGCGTGGCCCCCGATCACCCGCGCATCAAGGGCGTCATCACGGCCCTGCGCGAGGTGCTCGACCGCGGCGACATCCGCATCTTCGGCAACGTCCGCTTCGGCGAGGACGTCACCCTCGACGACCTCAAGAAGCACTACAACGCCGTGATCTTCTCGACCGGCGCGATCCGCGACGCCGACCTCGACATCCCCGGCATCGACGCGGAGGGCTCCTACGGCGCCGCCGACTTCGTCAGCTGGTTCGACGGGCACCCCGACGTGCCGCGCGAGTGGCCGCTCGAGGCGGAGTCGGTCGCGGTGATCGGCAACGGCAACGTCGCCCTCGACATCACGCGCATGCTCGCCAAGCACGCCGACGACCTGCTGCCCACCGAGGTGCCCGACAACGTCTACCAGGGACTCAAGGCCTCGCCCGTCACCGACGTGCACGTCTTCGGCCGCCGCGGCCCCGCGCAGGTGAAGTTCACCCCCCTGGAGCTGCGCGAACTCGGCGAGCTGCGCGACGTCGACATGGTCGTCTACGACGAGGACTTCGACTACGACGAGGCGTCCAAGACCGCGATCGAGACGAACAAGCAGGTCAAGGTCATCGACCGGGTGCTGCAGCAGTGGCGCACCCGCCCGGGCGTCAACAACGCCGGGGGAGAAGCCTCGCGCCGCCTGCACCTGCACTTCTGGGCCAAGCCCCTCGAGGTCGTGAAGGACGCGGACGGCCGCGTCGCCGCCCTCCGCTACGAGCGCACCCGGCCCGACGCCGAGGGCGGGGTCGTGGGCACCGGCGAGATCCGCGAGGTCCCGATCCAGGCGATCTACCGCGCGGTCGGTTACTTCGGTTCCCCGCTGAAGGACATCCCGTTCGACGAACTGCGCGGCGTCATCCCCAACCACGAGGGCCAGGTGCTCTCGGCCGACTCGAATTCGCGCATGCCGGGTCTGTACGCCACCGGCTGGATCAAGCGCGGCCCCGTCGGTCTCATCGGACACACCAAGTCGGACGCCATGGAGACGGTGCGCCACGTCATCAACGACCAGGGCGACTGGTGGCGCCCCGAGCACCCCGAGGAGGAGTCGATCCCGGCCCTGCTCGAGGAGCGCGGCGTGCGCTGGACCGACCTCGACGGCTGGCACCGCCTCGACGAGCACGAGATGGCCCTCGGCGCGCCGCACGAGCGTGCGCGCGTCAAGGTCGTGCCCCGTGACGAGATGATCGCGATCTCGCGCGGAGAGTAACCCGCGTGTGCGAAGAGCCGCCCCGTCGTCGCGACGTGGGCGGCTCTTCCGCGTCCGGGCCCAGCCGCGCCGGCGCGCCCGCAGGAGCGCGCGACCGCCGTCTCTCCGCGCCGCCGGGGCGGCTCCTCGCGAATATCATCCGCCCCTCGTGGGGGCAAGCCTGAGGCTGTGAAAATCCTTTGCTCGGCAGGATGGAGCCCACGACGAGGGGGCCGTCCGGTTCCCGCACCGAGGCGAGGGGGCCGGATGCGAACGGTGAGACGGATCGTGGCCGGAGCCTCGGCGCTGGCCCTCGCGGGCACTCTCGGGGCCTGCTCCGCCGGTGACGGGGTGCCCACCCTGACCTGGTACATCAACCCCGACGACGGCGGTCAGGCCGAGATCGCGGCATCCTGTACCGAGGCCGCCGACGGGGCGTACCGCATCGAGACCTCGCTGCTGCCGCGCGATGCCGCCTCGCAGCGCGAGCAGCTCGCCCGCCGTCTGGCGGCGAGTGACCGGTCGCTCGACATCATGAGCCTCGACCCTCCGTTCATCCCCGAGCTCGCCGAGCCCGGCTTCCTCGCGCCGGTTCCCGACGACCTGCAGAACACCGACGGCATCGTCGAGGGGGCGGTGCAGTCGGCCAGCTGGAACGGCGAGCTGGTGACGGTGCCCTTCTGGGCGAACACGCAGCTGCTCTGGTACCGCAAGTCGGTCGCCGAGGCCGCGGGCCTCGACATGACGCAGCCCGTGACCTGGGACCAGATCATCCAAGCCGCCGAGGACCAGAACAAGCAGCTGGGCGTGCAGGGCGCCCTCGCCGAGTCGCTCACGGTCTGGATCAACGCCCTGGTCGCGTCGGGCGGAGGGAAGATCCTCGAGGACCCCGAGGCGAAGCCCGACGAGATGCAGCTCGGACTCGAGTCCGACGCGGGCAAGAAGGCCGCCGAGATCATCGGGCGCATCGGCTCCTCGGGCCTGGGCGGCGCGGGGCTGCCGACCGCGGATGAGAACGCGAGCATGAACCTCTTCCAGGGCGACAACGGCTCGTTCATGGTCAACTGGCCCTTCGTCTACCCGGCCATGCAGGGGGCAGCTCCCGAGGTCGTCGACGACCTCGGCTGGGCGGTGTACCCCCGAGTGGATGCCGGCACCCCGGCCGCCCCTCCCGTCGGCGGCATCAACCTCGGCGTCGGGGCGTACAGCGAGCACGTCGACCTCGCCTGGCAGGCCGTGCAGTGCATCGTGACCCCGGAGAATCAGGCGCAGTACTTCGTCACCAACGGCAACCCGCCCTCCAACCTCGCCGCGTACGACGACGCCGAGGTGAACGAGAAGTTCCCGATGGCATCCACGATCGCGGAGTCCCTGCAGCTGGGTGCGCCCCGACCGCAGACGCCCTACTACAACGAGATCTCCATCGGGCTGCAGCGCACGTGGCATCCGCCGAACGCCGTCACCCCCGATACGACGCCGCAGACCTCGACCGACTTCATCCTCGCGGTGCTCAGAGGGGAGCGACTGCTGTGACCGCCGAAATCGCCGCGGCCGGCAAGATCCGGGCCGATAAAGAACCGGGTGCGAAGCCCAAGAAGCGGCGCTCCGACCGCGCGCGGGCGGAGGCCCGCCTGGGCTGGATGCTCGCGGGCCCCGCCTTCGGCATCATGCTCCTGGTCACGCTGTACCCGATCGTGCAGGCGCTGTGGGATTCGCTGTTCAGCCTGCGCCTCACCGCGCCCGACGACCGCGAGTTCATCTGGTTCCGCAATTACCAGGTCATCCTCGGCGACCCGGCCTTCTGGCAGTCGATGGGCGTGACGCTGTTCATCACCGTCGTCACGGTGCTGCTCGAACTGATCATCGGGTTCGGGTTCGCGCTCGTCATGCACCGCGCGATCAAGAAGCTCCGCGGCTTCGCCCGCACGGCGATCCTCGTGCCCTACGGCATCATCACCGTCGTCTCGGCCTTCGCGTTCTTCTACGCCTTCGACATCAACTCCGGCGGGTACGTCAACAGCTGGCTGTCGTGGATCCCCGGGTTCGACGAGAACCTCAACTGGTTCGCTTATCAGGGCACCTCGCTCACGGTCATCATCCTCAGCGAGGTGTGGAAGACCACGCCCTTCATCTCTCTCCTGCTGCTGTCGGGTCTCGCACAGGTGCCCGGCGACCTCGAGGAGGCCGCGAAGGTCGACGGGGCCACCGGCTGGGAAGTGCTGCGCCGCGTGATCCTGCCGAACATGAAGGCCGCGATCATGGTCGCCGTGCTCTTCCGCACGCTCGAGGCGTTCCGCATCTTCGACAACATCTTCATCATGACCGCGGGGGCGAACGACACCGAGGCGCTGTCGCTGCTGGCCTACAACACCTCGATCGGGCGCCTCGAGATCGGACTCGGCTCGGCGATCTCGGTGCTGCTGTTCCTCAGCGTCCTGATCATCGCCGGCATCTTCATCAAGGGCTTCAAAGTGGACCTGTCGGCGGGGAGGAACTCCTGATGCGCGCAATGACCTGGCCCCAGCGGATCATGTGGCTCGTGATCATCGCGGCCGTGCTCGTCTGGTCGCTCTTCCCGGTGTTCTCGATCCTGATGACGTCGTTCAAGACCCAGGCGGGCCTGTTCTCGGGCACGCTCCTCCCGCAGGAGTGGACGCTCGACAACTACGCCACGATCCTCGCGCCCGGTGGCAGCGCGCAGGACCTCTTCCTTCCCGCCCTGCGCAACTCGATCGGCATCTCGCTCATCGCGACCTTCATCGCCGTGGTGCTCGCGACCCTCTGCGCCTACGCGATCGCGCGGCTGGACTTCCCCGGCAAGCGCATCATCCTCACCACGGCGCTCGCGGTCTCGGTGTTCCCGATCGTGTCGATCGTCACGCCGCTGTTCAACCTGTGGCGCGTGATCGGCCTGTACGACACGTGGCTCGGCCTGATCATCCCGTACCTGTCGCTCACGCTGCCCATCTCGATCTGGACGCTCGCCGCGTTCTTCCGCCAGATCCCGTGGGAGCTCGAGCAGGCCGCGCAGGTCGACGGCGCGACCCCGTTCGAGGCGTTCCGCAAGACGGTCGTGCCGCTCGCGGCTCCCGGGGTGTTCACCACCGCGATCATCGCCTTCTTCATCGCGTGGAACGACTTCGTCTACGGCATCTCGCTGACATCGACGGATGCCGCCCGCCCGGTGCCCGCGGCCCTGTCGTTCTTCACCGGGGCCTCGCAGTTCGAGGAACCCACGGGCGCGATCTCGGCCGCGGCCATCGTCGTCACCATCCCCATCGTCATCGTCGTCGTGATCTTCCAGCGCCGGATCGTGTCCGGTCTCACGCAGGGCGCCGTCAAAGGCTAAGGAGCGAGTCCATGGCATCCATCACTCTCAACAGGATCGTCAAGACGTACGACGACGGCTTCACCGCGGTCAAGGGCGTCGACCTCGACATCGCCGACGGGGAGTTCGTGATCCTCGTCGGGCCGTCGGGCTGCGGGAAGTCGACGCTGCTGCGCATGATCGTCGGTCTCGAGGACATCTCCGACGGAGAGCTCAAGATCGCCGACGAGGTCGTCAACGACAAAGCGCCGAAGGACCGCAACCTCGCGATGGTCTTCCAGAACTACGCGCTGTACCCGCACCTCACGGTCTACGAGAACATCGCCTTCCCGATGCGTCTGAAGTCGAGCGACCTCGACGACAAGGAGATCGACGAGCGCGTGCGACGCGCCTCGAAGCTGCTCGAGCTCGACGAGCACCTCGAGCGCAAGCCCGCGAACCTGTCCGGCGGTCAGCGCCAACGCGTGGCGATGGGGCGCGCGATCGTGCGCAACGCCAGCGCGTTCCTCTTCGACGAGCCGCTGTCGAACCTCGACGCGAAGCTGCGCGGGCAGATGCGCACCGAGATCGCGCGGCTGCAGCGCTCGCTCGGCATCACGACCGTCTACGTCACGCACGACCAGACCGAGGCCATGACCCTCGGCGACCGGGTCGCGGTGCTGCGCCGGGGTGAGCTGCAGCAGGTCGCGAGCCCCCGCGGGCTCTACGACCAGCCGGTGAACCTCTTCGTCGCGGGCTTCATCGGGTCGCCGCCCATGAACTTCCTCAGCGGCACGGTCGACGGCGACGTGCTGCGCCTGCCCATCGCCGACGTGCCGCTCGACGACCGGCTGCGCAAAGCGGTCGAGGGCCGCGACCTCGTGATCGTCGGCGTCCGCCCCGACGCCTTCGAAGACGCGGATGCCACCGAGCGCGACCTCGCGGGAGGGATCACCGCCGAGCTCGACATCGAGATGACGGAATGGCTCGGAGAGGTGCTCTACGCCTACGTGCCCTACGAGACCGACGCCACCGTGAAGGAGAAGCTGTCGGAGCTCGACCGCGACCTCGACGGCGAGAGCCTGCGGACCGAACTCGTCGTGGCCCTGGATGCCATGAGCTCCATCCGCGCGGGAGACGCGGCGCGCCTGTGGTTCTCGCCGGACTCGCTGCACCTGTTCGACCCGGAGACGGGCGTGAACCTCACGCGCGATGAGGCGAAGGCCGAGCAGCTCGAGGAGGACGCCCGGGCCGCACGCAAGCGCGCGCTGGAGCGGGCCAAGGAACGAGCGTCGCGCGAGGAGGCCTCGGCGTCGAGCTGACCGTCCCGGTCCTCAGCCGGCGGAGCCGAGCTGCCCCAACCAGAGGTAGAAGGCGATGAACGCCGCCGCACCGCCGAGCGCGAGGACGACGCCGACGACCGCGGGCACGATCCGGTGTCGCGCGGCATGCACGGCGGCGGCCATCAGCGCGAGGCCGGCCACGATCTGCACCACCCAGTACGCCGGGCTCGTCGAGGCGGCGACGACCGTGAGGCCGTACACCCCTTCGCCGATCAGCACCGCGGCGACGGGCGCGGCGGCGAACGGCTTCCATGCGGCGGCACCTCTGCGCAGAAGGGACGCCGAGAGTCCGACCACGGGCCCGGCGAAGACTCCGATGACCGTGAACGTGTCCTGGAACGGTTCGGCGTAGAAGAAACCGCGCCAGCCCGAAACGATCCGGTAGCCCTCGATCAGCAGCACGAACGACACGATGCCCAGCGCCGCGGCCACCGGCGGACGCGCGCGCGTCAGCCAGACCAGACCGAACGCGAGCATCGTCCAGCCGCCGGCCGAGTTGGCGAACGACACGAGGGCGGCGGGGAGCACGGTCTGGCCGACGCTCGTCAGTCCACCGAGGACGAGCGAGGCGGCGGCGACGGAGAGAGCGGGGACGAACCAGTGGCGGGGGTGCACGTTCCCACGCTAGGAAGCCCCGGCCGTCCGCGCGTCCGCCGGCAGAGGGCGCTGCGTCATCCTCGAGGCGGATATCGCCGCCGTAGGCTGAGGCGATGGGCGAGTGGCATCCGGACGTCCTCGGCGAGGGCTTCGAGCAGCGTTCTCTCCCGCTGCGCCCCGACGACGAGGGGGAGGTCGTCGCCACCCTCGTGCGCTCACGTCCCCACCCGGGCGCGCGCCTATTCGGGGAGTGGCGCGACGTCGACGTGCTGTACGTGCACGGGTGGTCGGACTATTTCTTCCAGACCGACCTCGCGCACTTCTTCACCGATCGCGGCGCGCGGTTTCACGCCCTCGACCTGCGCAAGTACGGTCGCAGCCTCCGGCCCGGTCAGACACCCGGCTACACCGTGTCGCTCGACGTCTACGACGCCGACATCGCCGCGGCCCTCGATGCGATGGGCACCGCCGGCGAGGGGCGTCGCCTCGTGCTGCTCGGGCACAGCACGGGTGGCCTCACCCTCACGCTGTGGGCGGCGCGACACCCGGGAGTGGCCGATCTGCTCGTGCTGAACAGCCCGTGGCTCGAGCTGCAGCTGGGCCCGCTCGGGCGTCAGGCGCTCGCGCCGATCGTGAACGTCCGCGCCCGGCTCGACCCGCTCGGCACCCATCCGGTCGTCGATCTGGGGTTCTACACCCGCGCTCAGCGGGAGATCGGGACGCTGCCCGACGCCCCCGACGGATGGCGTCCGGCGCAGGGCTTCCCCACCCACCCCGGCTGGCTCGCGGCGATCATCGCGGGGCACGCGCGGGTGGCATCCGGGCTCGACGTCGGGTGCCCGGCCCTCGTGCTGCTGTCGAAGCGGTCGACCTCGGCGCTCAGCTGGAGCGACGCGATGCTCTCGAGCGACTCGGTGCTCGTCGTCGACGACATCGCGCGAGCCGCCACCCGCATCTCGGCGACCGTCACCCTGGCCCGCATCGACGGGGCGCTGCACGACGTGTTCCTGTCGGCGCCCGCGGCGCGGGATGCCGCGTACGCGGCGCTGCGGAGGGGGATGACGGGTCTAGCGTAGAACGCGATCCAAGGAGCACCATGATCCCCACCGCATCCGCGTCGACGTCCGCGACCGAGCGTTACCGTGCCGCCCGAGACGAACTCCTCGCCGCCCGCACCGACCCGGCGCGCGCCGCAGCCTTCGCGTGGCCCCGCTTCGAGGGGCCGTTCAACTGGGCGATCGACTGGTTCGATCCGATGGCGCGGGGGAACGACGCGACGGCGCTCATCGTGGTCGACGACGACGAGACGCACCACGAGCGCACCTTCGACGAGCTCGCGCGTCGCTCCGATCAGGTCGCGGCCTGGTTGTCGTCGCAGGGCGTCGCTCGCGGCGACGCCGTGCTGCTCATGCTGAACAACCAGGTGGAGCTCTGGGAGGCGATGCTCGCCATCATGAAGCTCGGCGGGGTCATCGCCCCCACCACGACCGCCCTCGGCCGCGTCGACCTGGGCGACCGCATCGCGCGCGCCGACATCCGCCACGTCGTGGTGGGCGCCGCCGACGCCGACAAGTTCGACGACCTGCCCGAGGGCCTCGGCCGCATCGTCGTGGGCGGAACCCACCCGGGCTGGGTCTCGTACGACGACGCCTTCCTCCAGGATGCCGAGCCGGCAGGGCATCCGGGAACCACCGCCGATGAGCGCCTGCTGCTGTACTTCACCTCGGGAACGACGTCGAAGCCGAAGCTCGTCGAGCACACGCACGCCTCGTACCCGGTCGGACACCTCAGCACCATGTACTGGCTCGGACTGCAGCCCGGCGACGTGCACCTGGCGATCAGCTCTCCGGGATGGGCGAAGCACGCGTGGAGCCTGTTCTTCGCGCCGTGGATCGCGGGCGCGACAGTGCTGGCCCTGAACTACACGCGCTTCTCGGCCGAGCGCCTCCTGGCCGAGCTCGAGCGCGACCGTGTCTCGACCTTCTGCGCTCCGCCGACCGTGTGGCGCATGCTCATCCAGGCCGACCTGACCGGTCGCCGTGGGGCGCTGCGCGAGGTCGTGTCGGCGGGCGAGCCGCTCAATCCCGAGGTCATCGCCTCGGTGCAGCGGGCGTGGGGCCTCGACATCCGCGACGGCTACGGGCAGACCGAGATGACGGCGGTCGTGGCGAACACGCCCGGCGCCGACCTCGTGCCGGGGTCGATGGGGCGTCCGCTCCCGGGGTGCCCGGTCGTGCTGGTCGATCCGGTGACCGGTGAGCGCACCGACGAGGGCGAGATCTGCATCGACCTGTCCGCGCGCCCGGTCAACCTCATGACGGGGTACGTGGGGGATGCCGAGCGCAACGCCGAGGCGTTCGCCGACGATCTCTTCCACACCGGCGACGTCGCCCGCCGCGACGAGACCGGCAGCATCACCTACATCGGCCGCACCGACGACGTCTTCAAGGCGTCGGATTACAAGATCAGTCCGTTCGAGCTCGAGAGCGTCCTCATCGAGCACCCCGCCGTCGTCGAGGCCGCGGTCGTCCCCGCCCCCGACGACCTGCGCCTCGCCGTCCCCAAGGCGTACATCGTGCTGGCGGGCGGGCACGAGGAGGGCGAAGAGGTGGCGCTGGACATCCTGCGTTTCGCGCGCGAGCGACTGGCTCCCTTCCAGCGCGTGCGTCGCGTGGAGTTCTTCGATCTGCCGAAGACGATCTCGGGCAAGATCCGCCGGGTCGAACTGCGTCAGCGGGAGGAGGCGGTGTTCCGCGGCGAGGTGGTCTGCGTGGAGTGGCGCGACGATTCCCTTCGCGGATGACACGGCCCGCAACCCCTCGCATCGCGCCCGCCGACATGTGAGCATCGGTACATGGACCACGAGAAGAAGCAGCCCTTCGAGAACCCCACCGTCGACGACGAGAGCGACATGCCCTCGCTGCAGGAGGAACGCAACGTGGGACGCGACACCGAGCGCGAGATCACCCAGATGATCAACGGCATCGAGGGCTGAGTCCCTCGTTGCGTCCCCGAGCGGCCTGGACGGTCGCGATCAGCGTCGTCGCGGTCGCGGCCGTCGTCGGTGTCGCCGCCGTGGTGATCTCCGCCGGACGGAACGCGCCGGAGACGGCCCCCGCGGCATCCGCGTCCCCCCGGCCGAGCGCATCTGCTACCCGGACGCCCACCCCGACGCCGACGCCCACTCCGACTCCGACTCCGACGCCGACGGCGCGGCCGGGAACCGTGCTCGTCGAGCGGAAGGGCGACGAGAGCGTCCGCATGCTCGTGGCCGGGGATTCGCTCACCGCCGGGTTCTTCGCCACCACCAAGGACGAGGGGTTCATCCACCTGGTGGCCGCCGGGATCGGACGGGTCGACATCACGGGTGCCGCGCAGGCGCAGCAGACGCTGTCGACGGTCGCGGCCGTGACCGACGTGCCCGCCGACGTCGGGGTCGCCGTCGTCGAGCTCGGCACCAACGACGTCGGCGTGCCGACCCCTCTCGCCGACTTCGAGCAGCAGTACGCGAGCCTGCTCGATCGCATCCGGTCGACATCCCCCCGGGCCGGGCTCGTGTGCCTCGGCACCTGGACCGCCGACGGCGGGGCCTACGACGAGGTCGTCTCGCGCACGTGCGCCGCGCGCGCCGGCGTGTACGTGTCGCTCGCCGAACCGTTCGCGAACGCGGACTTCCACGGGCCCGCGGGGCGCGACACCTTCGCCGGGGCGGGCGACGAGTTCCACCCGAACGACGCCGGGCACCGGGCGATCGCCGATGCCGTCCTGGCGGCGTTGACGTACTGACGCGCGTTCGCCACGCAACGTGCGACACTCACGGAATGGATGACGTGCTCGACCCCGGTCCGTTCTTCCACGGCACGAAGGCGGCTCTCGGCGTGGGCGACCTCCTCACCCCCGGTTTCCGGTCGAACTACCGCCCCGAGATCGTGATGAACCACGTCTACTTCACGGCGCTGCTCGACGGGGCCGGCCTGGCCGCCGAGATCATCCCCGGAGACGCGCCACCCCGCGTCTACGAGGTCGAACCACTGGGAGCCTTCGAGAACGACCCGAACGTCACCGACAAGAAGTTCCCGGGCAACCCGACCCGCTCGTTCCGCACCACGTCCCCTCTGCGCATCGTCGCGGAGCGCGACGACTGGACGCGACTCACCCCCGAGGCGTTGGCTTCGTGGCGCGAGCGCCTGACGACGCTGCGCGACGAGAACGCCGAGATCATCAACTGACGGCCGGCCCGGGCGTCGGTTCTCGTCGCGCCCGCGGCACGGTCACACCGGCTCGGTCGTGCGGATCAGGCCGCAGTTCACGCACGACCACGCGACGAGGAAGCGCTCGTCGTCGAGGATCTCGAAGCGCAACGGATCGCCGCACGTCGGGCAGGTCAGGGGGTCGAGCGGCCGGCTCATCGCGAGAAGGTCACGTGGACGACGCCGCTCTCCGCGACCTCCGAGGCGACCGTGTAGCCGGTGTCGAGACCGGGGAGGTCGTCCCACAGGCGGCCGCCGCGACCGAGGATCACGGGGCGCACCGCCACATGCAGGCGGTCGACGAGACCGGCGGCCAGGGCGGCGCGGACGGTGGAGAGTCCGCCGCCGACACGGACATCGGCGCCGTCGGCGAGATCGCGTGCTCGGGCGACGGCATCCGAGATCGCCTCCGACGAGAACTCGAAGCGCGTGCCGTTGGCGAACGAGATCGGCTCGCGCGGTCGATGCGTCAGCACGATGACGGGCACACGGAACGGCGGTTCGTCGCCCCACCATCCGCGCCAGTCGGGGTCGTCGGGGAAGGAATGGAGGCCGAACATCGCGGCCCCCATCACCTCTGCGCCGATGCCCTCGAAGTACGCGGCGGCATAGCGGTCGTCGATCCCGGTGGTACCGGCACCGGAAGCGTCGCCGAACACGCGCGCGCGGAACGTGCGCGTCGCCATGTAGTCCTCGACGAGCCGGCCCCAGTCCGCGCCCATGGGGTTCTCGGGCGTCGGATCGGCGGGCGCGGCGACGCCGTCGAGGGAGATGTTCAGATCGACGCGGACGGCCATGTCATCCTCCCCGCGGACGGGCTCAGCGGTAATTCGTGAACTGCAGGTCGACGTCGAGGTCGGCGGCCTTGAGAAGGCGCTGCACCTCCTGCAGGTCGTCGCGCGACTTCGACTGCACGCGCAGCTCGTCGCCCTGAATCTGCGACTTCACGCCCTTGGGGCCTTCGTCGCGGATGATCTTGCCGATCTTCTTCGCGTTCTCCTGCGAGATGCCCTCCTTCAGCGTGGAGGTGATGCGGTATTCCTTGCCGCTCTGCACCGGCTCGCCGCTGTCGAGGCTCTTGAGCGAGATGCCGCGCTTGATGAGCTTGGTCTGGAACACGTCGAGCACGGCGTTCGCGCGCTCCTCGGAGTTCGCCTTGATGACGATCGACTCGCCGCTCCACGCGATGGAGGCGTCGGTGCCCTTGAAGTCGTAGCGCTGCTCGACCTCTTTGTGCGCCTGGTTGAGGGCGTTGTCGGCTTCCTGCCGGTCGATCTTGGAGACGATGTCAAACGATGAGTCAGCCATGATCCAAAGGTACCGGCGCGCAGGAGTGGCGTCCCGGGGCTGGACGTCGTGTCCCTCGAACGCACAGCGCCTCGACACCCGGCGCGGTCGCGCCTAGCGTCGGGTGATGGCCGTGCGTGGAACACCCATCGTCCTGACCGCGCTCGCTCTGGTGGTGATCGGAGCCGCGGGGTGCGCACCCGACGCCGAACCGGCGACCGAGCCTTCCCCGGCGCCGACCGCCACGCCGGTGTCGCAGACCCCCCGTCCGTACGCGGTGCCTTCCGCCGGGCCCGCCGAGGTCGCCCGTGCCGTCTTCGAAGTGGTCGACGGGGTGAACACCACCGACACCGTGCTCTCCGACGCCTTCGACGCGGGCGACGCGCTGACGGTCTCGGGCCAATGCGAAGGAGGGGAACGGATGACGTATGCGCTGCGCGACTCCACCCCGGACGGGGAGGGTGCCGTGCTGACCAGCGGGACGTTCCGGTGCGACTCCTCGGCGCCGCAGGGGAACACGTACGGCGTCGGGTTGTCGGGCACCGTGCAGGTCGTGCTCACCGTCGATTCGGACACGGAACGGGCCTGGGTGACGGTGACGAAGTGAGACCGGCAGGCGCCACGGCTCCGTGTCGCTCGTAGACTCGGATGCCATGCGAGCACTCACCGAAGACGAGGTCAGGGACGCGTTCGTCAACGCCACCCCCGACGAGCTGCGGATCATCGCCCTACCCCACGACTTCCTGCTGGCGGACTGGGACCACCTCGACTTCCTCGCGTGGCGCGACCCCCGCACGCGCGGGCGCGGCTACGTGCTCACGGAGCACGACGGCGAGCCCACGGCCGTCGTGCTGCGGGCGGCCGAGGGTCAGTCCCGCGCGCGGTCGGCGATGTGCAACCTCTGCCACACGATGCAGCCCGGAGACCAGGTGTCGCTGTTCACGGCGCGCAAGGCCGGCGAGGCGGGAGAACACGGCGACACCGTCGGCACCTACATCTGCGCCGACCTGTCGTGTCACGAGACGGTGCGCCTCGCGGCCCCGCTCGCCCCCAGCGAGATCCGCGCGAGCGTCGACCGCAAGATCGACGGCACCAAGCGCCGCACCGAGGAGTTCGTCTCGCGCGTGCTCGATGCCGCGGAGGTGACCCGGTGACCGGACGCGTGGTCGTGATCGGCGACGCCCTCATCGACGAGCTGCGAGACGAGACGGGCGTGCGCGAGTTCGTCGGCGGAGCGGGGCTCAACGTGGCCGTGGGCCTGTCGAGGCTCGGAGTGCCGGCATCCCTCATCGCCATGGTCGGAGACGACGACGCGGGGGAGCAGATCCGCCGCTACCTCGAGCAGTACGACGTCGAACTGCTCGCGAGCCCGTCGGAGCACGGCACGTCGCGCGCGGTCAGCACGCGCTCGCCGGGTGGCGAGCCCGAGTACGTGTTCAACGACGCCGCCCAGAACCGCCGCGTCTCGTACGGCGACGCCGAGCACGCCGCGATCGCCGCCGCCCCGATGGTCGTCGTGAGTTGCTTCCCCTTCGACGATCGCGAGCAGACCGACCTGCTCGTGGTTGCCACGGCCTCGCCGTCGACGCCCCTCGCGATCGACCCGAATCCCCGCAGCGGCATGCTCCACGATCGCACCGAGTTCGTCCGCGGCTTCGAGAAGGCGGCATCCGGAGCGCTGCTCGTGAAGGTCGGCGAGGACGATGCGCGTCTGCTCTATGACGCGCCGCTCGAGCAGCTCCGCGAGAAGCTCGTCGCCCTCGGCGTCGGCGCGGTGCTGGCGACGTACGGCGCCGGGGGAGCGGCGATCGACGCCGACGGCACCTCGGTGTCGCGGGGGATCTCCGAACTGCCGGGCCGCATCGTCGACACGATGGGAGGGGGCGACGCCGTGCTCGCCACGACCGCCGCCCTCGTGCGCGACCGCCTGCCCGCGACGGCGGAGGAGTGGGATGCCGTGCTCTCGCGCGCCATGGACGTGGCCGCCGCCACCTGCCGACACGAGGGAGCACTGCTGCGGACGCCCGAGTGACGGCGCGCGTGGTTTGAGGCACCCCTCCGGGGATAGTAGAGTGGTTTCTCGCGCCTCTGGTCGACTGAGAAAGCCGGGCGGGTGCGCATCTGGCGAGTTACCCAAGCGGCCAAAGGGATCTGACTGTAAATCAGACTGCATTGCATTCGGGGGTTCGAATCCCTCACTCGCCACCGGAAGAACAAACCCCTCCTCGCGGAGGGGTTTTTCTTTTCCCGAGCGGGGATCGTCCGCGCGGTCGCGCGCACGGCGACGGGGCGACGCGAGATCGGGACTCGACGGCGCGGAGACTCCGCGTCCGCCGCCCCGCGGCGACGCATCGCCCGTCAGCAGGCGGCGAGCAGCGCCTTCGACTTGGTCTCGAGGAACGCGACGAGCGCGCCGAGGACGTTGACCTCGTTGCCGAGGTTGACGAGCTCGACCGCACCGAGCTCGATGGTGGCGTCGCGTGCCTCCATCGTCGCCTTCCAGGTACCGTCGCCACCCGCGATCGGCTGCAGGTAGGTGATCGTCTTGGCGTTGCTCAGGTCGACGACGATCAGACCGATGTCGGCGTCGGGATCGGCGTCGTCATCCTGCTCCAGGACACGGATGTCGCTGCCGGTGAGGTAGCCGAGGCCGCGGAAGTCCGTCAGCCACGCCTCGAGCAGCGCCTTGTCGAGCAGCTTTCGTACCGGCATCCGTCACCTCGATTCAGGCGCATGAATGTCACACGCCCCCCACATTATGGAGGGCGTGGGGGGCGTGCGGCGCCGAGTGGCGAAGCGTGGTATCAGGCGGCTCGCACCGTGCGGCCGGCTGCAGCCGTGCGAGCGGAGTGGACCGGCGTACGGGATGCCTGTTCGGCGGCCTCCCACGTGCGGGTGTCCACGACGAGGCCGGAAGCGGCGTTCGCCTGATCGGCCAAGGAGCGGAGGTAATCGCCGACGAGCTGCTCGGGCTCGGGGGATTCGAAGACGAAGCGCAGGGGGATGGCGGGCTGGAGCCAGATGGTCGAGCGGCCGCTCTCCTCGTCGGTGCCGGTCCAGGTGAGCGTGAAAGACTCCCCGCGGCGCAGCTTCGTCGACGTGATCACCTTGATGTAGCCCATCAGGCGATCGGGGAGGGAGATGGGGGCGGTGTCGGAACCGTAGAACAGCGTGGCCATGATGATCTCCTTCGTCGAGTGGTCGGGTCGCGTTGACTTCTAACGTACCACGTATTTCACGCTGTTAATTATCTTCGCGAAATATTCGGATTCCTCACTAGAGTGGAGTCGAGCGATCGGCCGGATCGCACTCGGAGGGGGGTCGACATGTCGCTTCCCTCTGCGTTGCTCTCGGCGCTCGACGACTACGTCGCGGCCCGCGACGAGGCCATCGCCCGTGCGCGTCGTGACCTGAACGTCAGCGAACTCGAGGCGTCGGCCATGTCGTGCATCGCCGAAGAGCCCGGTATCCGCCCGTCCAACCTGCGCGCGCATCTCGGAGTCACCGCCGCCGGTGTCACGACGCTCGTCGATCGCCTGATCGGCCGTGGCCTGTTGCGACGTGAACTCGACGCCGAGGATCGCCGCGTCAACCACATCTACCTCGAGGTCGACATGGATGACGAGCCGTGGGTGGCGCTGCGACGCTTCCCCCGCGAGGTCGAAGAGGCTGTTCGCTCCGAGCCGGCCGACGTCGCTGCCGCCGCCGCGGAGATGCTCGCGCGCATCACCGAGCGCGTTCGCGCTCGAAGCTGACGCCTTCGACCCCGCTGCGCACGACGCGGCCGTCGGCCAGCTCGACGACGTGATCGGCGGCGGCGATGAGGCGCTGGTCGTGGCTGACGCACACGACCGTGGCTCCGTGCTCGATCTCGCGGGCGACGGCCGTCCGGTTGAGCTTCGCGCTCGCCGCGTCGAGGCCGGTCGTGGGTTCGTCGAGCAGCAGGACGTCGGCGCCGCGGGCGAGCCCCTGGGCGAGGAGGGCCCGCTGCCGCTGGCCGCCCGACAGGATGCCGAAGGGGCGCCGCGCGAGATCCGCGATGTCGAGGCGGCGCAGGGCGTCGTCGATGGCTGTGCGGTCGGCGGGCCGCAGGCGGCGGAAGGGCCCCGTTCGTCCCCATGCGCCGATCGTCACGACGTCGCGCACGGTCAAGGGGAGGTGCTCGCCCACCGCCGCGCGCTGCGGGACGAACGAGCGTGAGGACCCGTGGGTGTCGACGCGCCCGGACGACGGCTCGCGAGCCCCCGCGAGGACTTCGAGCAGCGTCGACTTGCCGGCGCCGTTGGCGCCGACGATCACGGTGAGACGGCCGCGCACCACGACGAGCCCCACTCCGTCGAGTGCGGTCGTGTCGCCGAACGACACGCGCACGGCGTGGGCGGTGAGGGCGGCGACGGGTTCGGGAGGGGGGTGCACGGCATCCATCATACGAGTTTGAGAATCGTTATCACTTAACGCTACGGTCGGACATCGTGTCCTGGCTCACCGATCCCTTCTCCCTCGACTTCGTGATGCGTGCGCTGTGGGGCGGCCTCCTCGTGGCCGTGCTGTGCGCGGTGGCGGGTACCTGGGTGATCGTGCGGGGGATGGCCTTCCTGGGCGAGGCGCTGGCCCACGGGATGCTCCCCGGCGTCGCCCTCGCGACCGTCGCGGGCGTGCCGGTGCTGTTCGGTGCGGCCGCGAGTGCCATCGTGATGAGCCTCGGTATCGGCGCCCTCCAGCGCCGGGCGAAGCTCTCGTACGACACGAGCATCGGGCTGCTGTTCGTCGGCATGCTGGCGCTCGGTGTGATCGTCATCTCGCACGCGGGGAGCTTCGCGACGGATGCCACGGCGATCCTGTTCGGCGACATCCTCGCGGTCGGTGCGGACGATCTCGTCGTGCTCGCGATCGCCGCCGCGATCGGCGTGGCCACGGCGGTGCTCGCCCATCGCGCACTCGTCGCCGCCGCCGTGGACGAGCGCGTCGCGACGGTGCTGGGGCTGCGCCCCCGGATCGCGCAGACGGTGCTCGTCGGCCTGGTCACCCTCGCCGTGGTCGCGTCGTACCAGGCGGTCGGCTCGCTCCTGGTGGTGGGTCTGCTCGTCGCCCCTGCGGTGGCGGCGCGGCAGTGGACCGCGCGCATCCCGACGACCATGCTGCTCGCCGCCGTCGTGGGCTCCGCCGCCGTCGCCGTGGGCCTGCTCGTCTCCTGGCACGCGGCCACCGCCGCGGGCGCCACCATCGCCGCGACCGCGATCGCCGGCGCCGGGCTGTCGTGGGTGCTCCGCGCGACCGTCGACGCCGTCCGCCGCCGCGCGGCATCCCCCATTCCTCTTTCCGTCTGACCCGAAGGCCCCCCATGCTCTCCGCCCCCCGCCGCTGCGCCCTCCTGGGCGCTCTCGGTCTCCTCGTCCTCACCGGCTGCGCCGCTCCGGCCGCGCCCGCCCCGGAGCCCTCCGCCGACACCCACGGCGCGATCGACGGCGCCGCAGAGCTCGCCGAACCCGCCCTGGGCCTCACGACCATCGACGCCGCGGGGAGCGTCTCGCACCTCGACCTGCTCGAGGAGACGACCGTCGAGATCGGCAGCGTGCGCGCGCCCTCCTCGGTGCACTCCGACGGGCGGTACCTGTTCGCCGCCGACGACGAGGGCGTCTCGATCGTGGACAGCGGGGTGTGGACCTGGGACCACGTCGACCACTTCCACTACTACCGGGCCGAGGCGCGGGTGCTCGGCTCCGTCGAGGGACGGGGAGTGGCGACCGTGGCGACGTCGAACTCGTCGACGACGGGAGGTACGGGGCTGTTCTTCCCCGCCTCGGGCGAGGCGGTGCTCCTCGACACCGAGGCGCTGTCGAAGGGCGAGGTCGTCGAGCGGTTCCGGCTCGAGCGTCCCGCCGGAGGGGGCCTGGTCATCCCCGTCGGATCGTTCGCCGCCGTCGCCTCGGCGGGCGAGGTGACCCTGCACGCGGCCGACGGTGACGAGGTGGGCGCACCCACCCCGTGCATCGACCCGGCCGGCACCATCACCACGCGGGTCGGAGCGGTCATCGGATGCCGCGACGGGGCGCTCCTCGTCACGGTCGCAGACGCGGGCCCCGTCATCGAGCGGATCGCCTACCCCGCGGGGACGACCGCGCCGCGCGCGACGGTCTTCGCGAACCGCGAGGGCCGCCCGACCGTCGCCGCCCCCGCCGGGGAGGCGGGCGTCTGGATGCTCGACACCCGAGAGCGCACCTGGAACCTCGTGCCGACGGCCGAGCCGGTCGTGCAGGCCACGGCCGTCGACGACAAGGACGCCCACCTGCTCGCTCTGACGGCGGACGGGCGTGTGCTCGTGCTCGACGGCGAGACGGGGGAGCTGCGGGCGGCATCCGTACCGCTGGTGGGCGCGAGCCTCGCCGCCGGGAACCCGGTGTCGCTGATCGCCGATCAGCAGCGCGCCTACCTCAACGGCCCCGCGGAGGGTCGCCTGTGGGAGCTCGACTTCGCCGACGGCGCGCGCGTCGCGCGGGAGTTCACGCCCGAGGATGTTCCGCTCTTCGTCGCGGAGACGGGCCGATGACGGGGCGACGGGCGCTCGCCGCGGCGCTGACCGCCGCACTGCTCGCGCTGACCGGGTGCGCCGGGGGAGCGGCATCCGACCGCCCGCTGGTCGTCGTGACGACGAACATCCTCGGCGACGTCGTCTCGCATCTGGCCGGTGACGAGGTCGAGGTGCTGACCCTCATGCGCCCCGGCGCCGATCCGCACTCGTTCGAGATCTCGGCGGCCGAGGCCGCCCGCATGCGCTCGGCCGACCTGCTCGTGGCCAACGGCCTGGGGCTCGAAGAGGGGCTGCAGCAGCACCTCGACGCCGCGTCCGCCGACGGCGTCGCGACCTTCGTCGCGGGGGACGCCGTCGAGGTGCTGCCCTACAGCTCGACCGACGCCGACGGCGCTGACGACCCGCACTTCTGGACCGACCCCGCGCAGATGATCGCGGTCGTCGACGCCCTGTCGCCGGTGCTCGAGGAGTTCGGCGGGACCGCCGTCGCCGACCACGCCGCCGCGTATCGCGCCGAGCTCGCGACGCTGGATGCCGACATGACGGCCGCGTTCGCCGCCATCCCGGCCGAGCGGCGGGCGCTGGTGACCAACCATCACGTGTTCGGCTACCTCGCCGATCGGTTCGGATTCCGCGTGATCGGGGCGGTCATCCCCGGCGGCACGACCCTCGCCGCACCGAGTGCGAGCGACCTGGCAGACCTGGTCGCGGCGATCGATGCGGCGGGAGTGCCGACGATCTTCGCGGAGTCGTCGTCCCCGGATCGACTCGTGCGCGCGCTCGCCGACGAGGCCGATCGGCGGGTCGAGGTGACCGAGCTGTTCACCGAGTCGCTCACCGACGCCGCGGGCGACGCCCCCGACTACCTGACCATGATGCGCGTCAACACGGAGCGCATCGCCACCGGCCTGTCGCCGTAAGCGACCGGTCACCACCTGAGAGAGAGAAATCACATGCGCACTTCCTCCTTCCGCCGCGCGGGCCTGCTCGCGCTCGCGGTCGGCGCGACCGTCGGCCTGTCCGCCTGTGCGGGCGGCGCCGGTTCGGCCGCCCCCGCGTCGAGCGCCCCCGCCGACGCGGCGACCCGGGTCGCCCTGTCGTACCCCGGCGGCATCCTCGTGCTCGACGGCGACACCCTCGAGACCCTCGGCGACATGCCGAGCGAGGAGTTCACCCGGCTCAACCCCGCGGGCGACGGCCGTCACGTCATGGTCACCACGAGCGCGGGCTTCCAGGTGCTGGATGCCGGCGCCTCCGGCGTCGAGCCGGAGCTCACCGACCTCGTGTTCGAGGCGTCCAAGCCCGGTCACGTCGTCACCCACGGCGGGACGACCGTGCTCTACGCCGACGGCACGAGCGACTCGACGATCTTCGACAGCGACGCCCTCCTGGCATCCACCGATTCTCTTCCCGCGGTGCAGACCGTCCCCGGCGTCGAGGCGCACCACGGTGTCTCGATCGTGCTGGAGGACGGCACGTTCCTCACCACCGTGGGCACCGCCGACGGCCGCACGGGCGTCGTGGCGAAGGATGCCGCGGGTTCCACCATCGCCGAGAGCGCCGACTGTCCGGGCGTGCACGGCGAGGGCACCGCGAAGGACGAGGTCGTCGTGTTCGGCTGCGAGAACGGCGCGCTCGTGTTCGACGGCGGTGCGTTCACCAAGCTCACCGCCCCCGACCAGCCCTACGGCCGCATGGGCAACGCCTACGTGAGCGAGAGCAGCGCCCTCGTCGTCGGCGATTACAAGGACGACCGGGATGCCGAGGGCTACCTGCTGCACCGCGTGGCGCTGATCGACACCGCCGCGAAGACCCAGCGCGTGATCGACATGCCCGAGGGTGCGGAGTACACCTTCCGCGACGTCGCGCGGGGTCCCGGTGAGCTCGCGTACGTGCTCTCGTCGGACGGCGCGATCCACGTGCTCGACCCGGCGACGGGGGAGTTCACCGACGCCTTCCCGGTGATCGACGCCTGGGAGGGCCCGGTCGAGTGGCAGGACGCCCACCCCGCCATCAAGGTCTCGGGCGACATCGCCTACGTCACCGAGCCGGCGAAGAACACCGTGCACGCGGTCGATCTCACCACCGGCGAGGTCGTGAAGAGCGTGACGCTCGCGCAGACGCCGAACGAGATCGCCCTGACGAAGTAAGCGGCGCTCGGCTCCCCTCGCAGATGCGCGCGTCCTCACCGGGCCGCGGCGGACTTCTGCGAGGGGAGTGCGCGTCTGCGACCCGGGTGCGTCTCACCGTCCGCCCCGGTCGTACGCCACTTGCAGCGCCGCGCGCACCGCGCGGACGCCGGGGCGGTCGGCGGTTCCGCGGCGCACGGCCGTGAACACCTCGCGTCGGGGCTCGCCCGGCAGGTCCACGAGTCGCACGGGCGGCGCCTCACCCGCGAACACGAGGTCGGGGATCATGCCGACGGCGTGACCGGATGCCACGAGCCGCGCGTGCGCGGTGAGATCGGCCATCTCGAACCGCACGTCGGGCTCGAACCCCGCCGCCCGGCACTGCTGGGTGGCCCACTGACGAGCGGCGGTGCCCACCGGTTCCATCACCCACGCGCGGTCGCGGAGATCCTCGAGCCGGTGCGCCGCATCGCCCGGCGCGACGGCCAGGCGGATGGCATCCCGTCCGAGGAGTCCGCGTTCCAGGCCCTCGCGATGCTCGCGGGTGTGACCCGGGTACTGCTCGGCGACGGCGAGGTCGAAGCCGCGGGCGGCCACCTCGAACAGTCCCTCCTCGGGGGCGAGCTCGGCCACCTCGACGCGCAGCTGCGGCTCGCTGGCGGCGAGGGCGTCGAGGGCGCGCGGGAGCAGACCGTGCGCCGCGGACTGCATCACGGCCACTCGCACCGGGGCGAGCGAGGGCCGCATGCGTTCGAGTTCGGCGCGAGCGGCTTCGTCGGCGGCGAGCATACGGGCGGCGTGCGCGGCCAGAGCGGCGCCCTGCGCGGTGAGGCGCACCCGCCGTCCGTCGGGCTCGAGCAGCGCGACCCCCGCCTCCTTCTCGAGCAGGGCGAGCTGCTGCGAGATGGTCGACGGACTGTACGACAGGGCCTCGGCGACGGCCGCGAGGGTGCCCCGCACCGACAGTTCGTGCAGCAGGCGGAGTCGGCGCAGATCGAACACGGCATCCCTTCGGTTCTCTCGATCAGTATGCGTCAGTATTCATCGCTTTTCTCGAACGGATGCGAACCCCATGCTGAGAGCATCCGAGGAAGGATCGCCATGTCGCTCACCGATGTCCCCGACACCACGTCCGGCACCACCCCCGCTCCGCCGTCGCCGCAGGAGCTCGTGTCGCCCGCCGAGCTCGCCGATGAGGCGATCGCCCTCGTGCGCCGCTGGCTCGCCGAGAGCCGGGAGGAGCCGGTCGATGTCTCGGCCCAGCGCCTGGCCGGCGTGCTGCGCGACCCGCACGGCCTCGACTTCACGGTGGGATTCGTCGACGGCGTCGTGCGTCCCGAGGACGTGCGCGTCGCCGCGCGCAACCTCGCGGCGCTCACCCCGCTCATCCCCGGGTTCCTCCCGTTGCACCTCAAGGCCGCGATCCGTCTCGGCGCCTTCGCCGCGCCGATCCTGCCGCAGGCCGTGGTCCCCGCCGCGCGGACGGCGCTGCGCTCGATGGTGCGCCACCTCATCGTCGACGCCACCGACCGCAAGCTCGGCGAGGCCATCACCTCGATCCGCGGCCGGGGAGACGGCATCCGCCTCAACGTGAACCTGCTCGGTGAGGCGATCCTCGGTAAGAAGGAGGCCGCGCGTCGTCTGGCCGGCACCCGCAAGCTTCTCGCGCGCGACGACGTCGACTACGTCTCGATAAAGGTGTCGTCCACCGTCGCCCCGCACACGCCGTGGGCGTTCGACGCGGCCGTCGCCGATGCCGTGGCGGCCCTGCGCCCCCTGTACCGGGTCGCGAAGGAGACGGGCACGTTCCTGAACCTCGACATGGAGGAGTTCAAAGACCTCGACCTCACCCTCGCCGTCTTCGAGGCGCTGCTGGGCGAGCCCGAGTTCCACGGCGTCGAGGCCGGCATCGTGTTGCAGGCCTACCTCCCCGACGCGCTCGCCGCGATGATCCGCCTGCAGGAATGGACCGCCGCGCGGGTGGCATCCGGGGGAGCCCACATCAAGGTGCGCGTCGTCAAGGGCGCGAACCTGCCGATGGAACGCGTGGATGCCGACGTGCACGACTGGCCGCTCGCCACCTGGCCGTCGAAGCAGGCGACCGACGCCTCGTACAAGGCCGTGCTCGACTACGCGCTGCGCCCCGAGCACACCGCGAACGTGCGGATCGGCGTCGCCGGGCACAACCTCTTCGACGTCGCCCTCGCCTGGCTCCTCGCCGAGCGCCGCGGCGTGACCGGCGGCATCGACGTCGAGATGCTCCTCGGCATGGCCACCGCGCAGCAGGCCGTCGTGCGTCGCACGGTCGGTTCGATCCTGCTCTACACCCCCGTCGTGCACCCGCAGGAGTTCGACGTCGCGATCGCCTACCTGATCCGCCGCCTCGAAGAGGGGGCGTCGAGCGAGAACTTCATGTCGGCGGTCTTCGACCTCGACACCCATGCGGCTCTGTTCGCCCGGGAGCGCGACCGCTTCCTGGCATCCCTCGCCGACATGCCCGAGGGCACTCCCGCATCGAACCGCGTGCAGGACCGCACTGCTGCCGCGGCCCCCGCGCCGATTCACGGCTTCCGCAACACCCCCGACTCCGACCCGGCGATCGAGGCGAACCGCGACTGGTCGCGGGCGATCGTCGCTCGCATGGAGGAGTCGACCCTCGGCGCGCAGACCATCGCCGACCACACGGTCACTGACGAGACCGCGCTGAACGCGATCATGCAGGATGCCGCGGACGCCGCCGCGTCGTGGCGCGCGCTCGGGGCCGCCGGTCGCGCCGAGATCCTGCACCGCGCCGGAGATGCGCTCGAGAAGCGCCGCGCCGACCTGCTCGAGGTCATGGGCGCCGAGTGCGGCAAGGTCATCGAGCAGAGCGACCCCGAGGTGTCGGAGGCGATCGACTTCGCCCACTACTACGCGGAGCAGGCGCGCACCCTCGAGACCGTCGACGGCGGGACCTTCACCCCGGTCGGTGTGACCGTGGTCACGCCGCCGTGGAACTTCCCCGTCGCGATCCCCGCCGGCTCGACCCTCGCGGCGCTCGCCGCCGGATCCGCCGTCGTCATCAAGCCCGCGGCCCTGGCCGAGCGCTCGGGCGCCGTCATGGTCGAGGCGCTGTGGGAGGCCGGCGTGCCGCGTGAGGTGCTGCAGCTCGTGCAGGTGTCCGAGAACGACCTCGGACGACAGCTCCTCACCCACCCCGCCGTCGAGCGGGTCGTGCTGACCGGCGCCTACGAGACGGCCGAGCTGTTCCGCTCGTTCCGCCCCGACCTGCCGCTGCTCGCCGAGACGAGCGGCAAGAACGCCGTGATCGTCACGCCCAGCGCCGACCTCGACCTCGCGGCGAAGGACGTCGCGATGTCGGCGTTCGGACACGCGGGGCAGAAGTGCTCGGCGGCATCCCTCGTCGTGCTCGTCGGTTCGGTGGCGCGCTCGCGTCGCTTCCGCGACCAGCTCGTCGACGCGGTCACCTCGCTCGAGGTCGGGATGCCGTGGGACGAGGCCTCGCGCGTCGGGCCGCTCATCGAGCCGGCGCACGGCAAGCTCCTGCAGGCGCTCACGACCCTCGAGCCCGGCCAGCGCTGGGTGGTCGAGCCGAAGAAGCTCGACGACGACGGCTCGCTGTGGCGCCCCGGCATCCGCGAGGGCGTCCAGCCCGGCAGCGCCTTCCACCGCACCGAGTACTTCGGACCCGTGCTCGGCATCATGACCGCCGAGACGCTGGACGAGGCGATCGAGATCGTCAACGCGATCGAGTACGGCCTCACCTCGGGGCTGCACGCGCTGGACTCCGCGGAGATCGACACCTGGCTCGCGCGCATCGAAGCCGGCAACGTCTACGTCAACCGCGGCACCACCGGCGCGATCGTGCAGCGGCAGCCGTTCGGCGGGTGGAAGAAGTCTGCCGTCGGCGCGGGCACCAAGGCCGGCGGACCGCACTACCTCTTCGGGTTCGGAACGTGGGCGGATGCCGAGACCTCGACGCCTCGCACGCCCGACGCCCTCGCCGCCCCGGCGCTGGCCGCCGTGCCCGCCGCCGACCGCGACTGGCTCGCCGAGGCGCTCGCGAGCGACGCCGCCGCGTGGGCCGAGGAGTTCTCGCTCGCCCGTGACGTGACCGCGCTGGAGTCGGAGCAGAACGTGCTGCGCTACGCCGCCGTGCCGGTCACCGTGCGGGTCGAGGACGCGTCGGCGTCCGCCCTCGTGCGCGTGGTCGCGGCGGGCGTGCGGGCGGGCTCCGTCGTGACCGTGAGCGCCGCCGCCGAGCTGTCGCCCGCCGTGCGCGCATGGCTCGAGGGCGTGGGCGTCCGTGCCGCGGTGGAGGACGCCGCGGACTGGGCTCGCCGCGCGGCGCGCCTCGCGCGCACCGGCGGGCGCGTGCGCCTGCTGGGCGGCTCGACGCTCGCCGTCGCCGAGGCCACGGGGGGGTCGCCGTCTGTCGCGGTCTACGCCGGCGAGGTCACGCGAGCCGGACACGTCGAGCTGCTGCCGTTCCTGCGCGAGCAGGCCGTGTCGATCACCGCGCACCGGTTCGGCACGCCCCGCCGGTACGCGGTGCCGCCCCTCGTCCGCCGCTGAACGTCGTCGAAGGCGGGGTCGCTCCTTTTTCCGGGGCGGCCCCGCCTTTCCCGTGTCCGGTCGCGGCTACGCCATGCCCGACGCCGCGATGCGCTCCGCCGCGCGGCGCACCGAGGCGGGGACCGGCGTCCCCTCCGTCGTCTGCGCCGACGGCACCGGCTCTCCGGCGACGACCCGCAGCGGCAGCATCCCCGCCCAGACGCGGCGATCCTCGCCGTCGTCGTCCTCCTCGACGAGCGACCCGGCGTTGTCCTTCACGCTCGCCTCGGCGAGGGGGATGCGCAGCACCATCGTCGCAGCGAGCTCGCGGGCGTTCATCGGCCGGACGTCGGAGCTGCGCCCGGGCATGAGGTGCTCCGACAGGGCGAGCAGAGCCGCCTCCTTCTTCTCGGGCGGAACGACGGATGCCACGCCGTGCACGACCGCGCACCGGTACCGCATCGAGCTGTCGAACAGGGAGCGCGCGTACTTCAGCCCCATCAGGTGCGTCACCGTGACGCAGACGGGCGCGCCCGCGGCGAGGCGGCGGAAGAAGTCGCTGCCGGTCGACCCGTGCACGAGGAGGTCGTCGCCGTCGCGGCCGATGCCGACCGGGAGGGCGATCGGGCGGTCGTCGCGCACGATTGCGAGAGTGGCGGACAGGGCGCCGTCGATCACGTCGTACAAGGCTGCGCGGTCGGTGACCTGGTGGTGGGCTCCGCGGCGCACACGGGTCAGGGTCGTCAGGGGCAGATCGGTCATGGGTCGATCTCACCCCGCCGCGTGGATCATGGCCTAGTCCGGTTCTGTGGCGATCGAGTGGACCGGTGACAGAATCGGGTCGTGATCGACGTCGGCATCCTGGATCGCAGCGCGCCCGTCCCGCTGCACGAACAGCTCGCGCGCGGGATCCGAGCGGCGGTGCTGGCCGGGCGCGTCCGCGGCGGTGACGACGTGCCGTCGACACGCGCGCTCGCGGCCGACCTCGGGCTCGCGCGCGGGACGGTCGTGTCGGCCTACGAGATCCTCGCGGGGGAGGGGTATCTCGTCGCCCGACCAGGCGGGGGCACGGCGGTCGCCGACATCGCGCGCCCGGTCGCGGCGTCGTCCGCCGCCACGTCGACGTCGCCCGTGCCCGCGCTGAGCGCCCCGGTCGTCGACCTGCGTCCCGGTCGCCCCGGCACCGCGGGCATCGCCGACGTCGCGTGGCGGTCGGCCTGGCGTCGGGCGAGCGCGATCGAGGTGGCGCCCGACGTGGCCGATGTCACGGGCGACCCCGCGCTGCGTGCGGCGATCGCGGCCCACCTCGGGCGCACCCGCGGCCTCGACCTCGCACCCGACGACGTCATCGTCACCGCGGGCACGAGCGACGCGATGCTGCTCACCCTGCTCTCCCTCTCGCCCCGCGGCTCCCGCCTGCGCGTGGGGATCGAGAACCCCGGTTACCCGCGTGTCCGTCGCCTGCTCGGCCGCCTCGGCGCGGAGGCGGTGCTTCTGCCCGTCCGGCTCGATAGGGGGTTCGACCTCGACGCCTTCGAGGCGCACGACGACCTCGACGCCGTGATCGTGACCCCGCATCATCACTACCCCCTGGGAAGCCGACTGGATGCCGCTGCCCGCTCCCGCCTGCTGGAGGGGGCATCGCGCGTCGGCGCGGTCGTCGTCGAGGACGACTACGACAGCGAGTTCCCGCACGGCCGGATGCCCCTGCCGCCGTTGCATCTGCTCGATCCCGCGAACGTGGTGTCGATCGGCACGCTGTCGAAGGTGCTCAGTCCGGCGCTGCGCTGCGGCTGGATCGTCGCGACCGGTGTCCTGCGCGATCGGATCGTCGAGGCGCGCACCGACCTCGACCCGCCGGTGTCGCAGGTCCAGCAGCGCGCGCTCGCCCTCTATCTGGCGGAGGGAGCTCTGGCCCGGCACACCGCTCGCCGCCGCCGCGACTACCGCCACCGCCGCCGGCTGCTCCTGAATGCCTTCGCCGCGGTCGACGGCGTGACGCTGACCGCGACCGACGGTGGGCTGCACGCGGTGGTGCTGCTCGACGACGCCCCACCGGCGTCTGAGCGGGCGATGGTCGACGCGCTCGCCGCCCTCGGCATCCTGGTCTCGCCCCTGTCGTCCTATGCGGTGCCGGGGACCGCCGCGGACCTGCCCGCGGGCATCGTGTTCGGCTATGCCGAGCCGCCCACGCCCTCCCTGATGGATGCCGTCGGCCGGATCATCGCGGTGGCGCGCGGTCTCTAGCCCTCGAGGATCTCCAGCGCCGCCATCGCCGCGTTCTGCCCGCCGATGCCGCTGACCGCCCCGCCGCGCTGCGCGCCGGAGCCGCACACCAGCACGCGCGGGTGAGGTGTCGCGACGCCCCACCGGGCGGCGGGCGTCGACGCGGGGGCGTCGAGCCACGGCCACGACAGTGCGCCGTGGAAGATGTCGCCGCCGATCATGTTCAGCGACTCCTCGAGGTCATGGGTCGTGCGCGCCTCGATGCAGAGTCGCCCGTCGGGGGCGCGGAGGATGCAGTCGCGCAGCGGCTCCGCGATGACCGATTCGAGCGAGGCCTGCGCCGCCGCCAGCAGCTTCGCGCCCGCGGCGACGGGATCCATGTCGGCGATGAGCCGGTGCGGCACCTGCAGTCCGAACATCGTCAACGTCTGTGCGCCGTCCGCGACGAGGTGGTCGCCCAGGATCGACGGGTCGGTCAGCGAGTGGCAGTAGATCTCGACGGGGAGCGGCTCGGGGATGAGCCCTCCGGATGCCGCCGCGTACGCGGCATCCACCTGGGTCATGGTCTCGTTGACGTGGAAGGTCCCCGAGAAGGCGGCCTCGGGAGTGACCGATCCGTCGCGCAGGCGGGGAAGGCGCGACAGCAGCATGTTGACCTTGACCTGAGCGCCCTCGGGCGTCTCGGCGCCCGTGGTCGCGCTCCCGCCCGCGGACAGCAATCGGTCGAGGGCGGCGCGGCCCACGCCGCTGAGCACGAGCTCGCCGTGGAACACCTCGGAGCGGTCGGTCATGGTGTGCACGTCGCCGTCGGGCGAGATCGAGACGACCTCGACGCCGGTGAAGATCTCGACACCCGCCTCGAGAGCGGCTCGCTCGAGCTCCTTCGTGATGGCACCCATGCCGCCCACGGGCACGTCCCAGTCGCCCGTCCCTCCGCCGATCACGTGGTACAGGAAGCAGCGGTTCTGCACGAGCGAGGGGTCGTCGGAGGTGGCGAAGGTGCCGATGAGTCCGTCCGTGAGGGCGATGCCGCGCACGAGATCGCTCTCGAACGACCGCCGCAGCAGGTCGCCCAGGGGTCGTGTCGTCAGCGCGTCCCACAGGTCGTCGTCGCCCACCCGGGCGCGCAGCTCCTCGGCGGTCGGCAGGGGATCCGTCATCGTCGGGAACACCGCCGCGGCCAGCGGGGCGAGGCGCTCGCCGAAGGCCGAGAACCGCTCCGCCTCGGCGGCGCCCTCGTCGCCCAGGGTCCGGACGAACGACGCGGTGGTCGCCTCGGCATCCTGGGTGTCGATCAGGATTCCGCGGGACGGATCGCGCGGGTCGGGTGTGTACGACGAGTACCGACGCCGTTTGAGCGTGATCCGCAGCCCGAGGTCGTCGATGATCTTCTGGGGCAGCAGGCTCACCAGGTAGGAGTAGCGCGACAGGCGGGCATCGACGCCGAACCACGGGCGTTCCGAGACGGCGGCACCGCCCACGGCCTCGGCTTTCTCGATCACCGCCACGCGGCGCCCGGCCTGGGCGAGGTAGGCCGCGGCGACCAGGGCGTTGTGCCCGGCCCCCGCGATGACGACGTCGTACCGGCGAGAATCCGAAGCGGTCATGACCCCACGCTAACCAGGGCGACGAATTCCGCGCAGGGGGTGGCGCACTAGCGTGGATGCCATGACCCTTCCCGCAGAACTGCTCGACATCGCCGCGCGCATCGCCCGTGAGGCCGGCGAACTCGCCCATCGCCGTCGACAGGAGGGGGTGACGGTGGCCGCGACCAAGTCGGCCGCCGCCGACATCGTCACCGCCGCCGATCGTGAGGTGGAGGCGTTCATCCGCGCGGAGCTCGCGCGCGAGCGACCCGACGACGGGTTCTTCGGCGAGGAGTCCGGGGCCGAGGAGGGCACGAGCGGGATCACCTGGGTCGTCGACCCCATCGACGGCACCGTGAACTACGCCTACGGCATCCCGGCGTGGGCCGTCAGCATCGCCGCGGTCGAGGGCACCGCCGAGACGGCGGCGTGGACGGCGCTCGCCGGAGCCGTCTTCAACCCCGTCACGGGCGAGTTGTTCACGGCTTCGCGCGGCGGGGGAGCGTGGCTCGGCGACCGACGTCTCGCGGTGAGCGAGGTGGGCCCCGCCGGCGGCCTCGTGGCCACCGGCTTCGGCTACAACCCCGAGACCCACGGTCCGGCGCTCGACCAGCTGGCGCGCGTCATGCCGATCGCTCGCGATGTGCGCCGCATCGGTGCGGCCTCCCTCGACCTGGCCTCGGTGGCCGCGGGGCGCGTCGACGCCTACTACGAGCGCGGCACGCAGCCCTGGGACCACGCGGCCGGTTCGCTCCTCGTGCAGGAGGCGGGCGGCACGGTGGGTGGGGCGCCCGGCGGGCGCCCCGGCAACGGCATGGTCATCGCCGCCGGGCCGGCCTTCTTCGACCGCCTGGAGCCCCTGCTCGACTACGACAGGTGAAAAGGCGGGGCGCTCATGGCATTCCCAGACCGCCCGAGGTAGGGTGTTTACCAGTTCGTTATTTTTCCGCGACCCGAACCTGCGGAAAAGGCCAAGCCCCCAAAGCCCGAAGCCGTCGCGCCTGCGACACGACACGAGAGCCCCCGCGCGTTGCCGTCAGAAGCCCCCGAGACTGAGCCCGCCCCGACCCGGCGGTCTCGTCGCCCCCTCGCCACGCCCGCCGCCGAGTCCGCTCCGCGATTGACCCGCGCCGAGATGCGCCGTCTCGCCGCGAGCGAAGCACCCACCGCGGTCGTCGACGAGCCCGCCCCGAAGCCCGCCGATCCGGCCCCCGTCGACGCCGAAGCCGCCTCTCAGCCCGAGCTGATCGAGAACGTCGCGATGGCCGTCATGGAGACCGTCATCGCCGCGACGATCGAGCCGACGCTGCCCGACCGCGACACTGTCGCGGAGGGTCCGGCCGACGGCGCCGCAGCCGACGAGGCGGACGCCCTCGAGGTCACCGTCGTCGAGGAGCGCCGCTCCGACGAGGTCGCCGTCATCCTGCAGAGCGCCGACAGCGACGTGGCCACCACCCCGGTCTCGCTGCCGACCTCGCCCATCACGCTTCCGGTCACCCGCCGCTCGCGTCGTCGCCCGGCATCCTCGGTCATCATCGACTCCGCCGTCGACGACGCCGTCACCGCCGAGCCGGTCGACGAGAGCCCGGATGTGGCCGTCCCCGCGCTCGCGGCCTCCGTCGCCGCCGACGAGCCCGTCGCATCGCCCTCCGCGTCCGCGGACGAGGCCGACGAGTTCGCCACCGCCGCGCGACTCTTCGCCTTCACGGGCGAGACCGCGATCCAGTCGCCGATCGTCGCGGCCCAGGAGCCTGTCGCAGAGGGGCTGCCCGCCGCGGCGGCGGCCGCTCCCCGCACCCGCCGGAACGTGCGCCGCATCGCGGCCACGTCGTTCTCGGTGGGCGTCATGGGCGTCGTCGGCCTGCTCACCGTCGGCATGACCATGCCCGTCAGCGCCCTCGCCTCGGCGAGCGGCACCGACAGCGTCACGGCTCCGGCCGCGTCCGCCACGACCCGCCTCGCGGTCGGCGGCAGCGACGTCGCCGCCGGCGACGGCGAGATCCAGGCCTACGTCGCCCCCGCGCAGGCGCAGGCCGGTGTCGTCGACCGCGCCGACGACGGCTACAGTGCCACGACCTACGCGAAGATGGCTCTCGATTCGGGCATCACCCGCCCGTCCGACTTCTACGTCAACGACCCGACCGCGCCCATCCAGTGGCCCTTCGCCGTGGGTGTGTCCATCTCGTACGGCTTCGGCATGCGCGACGGCGGCTTCCACGAGGGTGCCGACTTCGTTCCCGGCGAGGGATCGCCCGTTCAGGCCATCGCCGACGGCACCGTGCGCATCGCGACCGAGCAGGGCGGCGCCTTCGGCGTCACCGTGCTGATCGACCACGAGATCGACGGGCAGCTCGTCTCGAGCCGCTACGGCCACATGCAATACGGCTCGCTCCAGGTCACGCAGGGCGAGAAGGTCCACGTGGGTCAGTTCCTCGGTCGCACCGGCAACACCGGTCGCTCCTTCGGTGCGCACACCCACGTCGAGATCCTCCAGAACGGCACGACGCCGATCGACCCGATCGCCTGGCTGCGCCAGCACGCCGGAGGATGACCCTCGATTCGTAAGAGAGTGTCTCGGTCTGATATTCTCTTCTAGTTGCCCGGAGCGATCCGGGTACGCCCCGATAGCTCAGTGGCAGAGCACTTCCATGGTAAGGAAGGGGTCGTCAGTTCAATCCTGACTCGGGGCTCAAGCATTCGGTATCCGGATGCCACGCGGCGGGGTAGCTCAGTTGGTGAGAGCGCACGACTCATAATCGTGAGGTCGCGGGTTCAAGCCCCGCTCCCGCTACCAAAGTTGTCTTACTCGAACAAATGACTTCAAGATATTGAGTCAGGGTTTCGCGAGAAGAAGCGTCGGAACCGTCTCCGGCGCTTTTTTCGTTGGCCGCCGCCTCGAGTGCTGCGCTGCGGATGTCAGCGACAACTGGCTGGTACGCAGAGGATGCGGTCACCTGATGACCGTCGTCGTGGATCCAGATACGTGAGAAGAAGGCTGACAGCAGCATGCGACGCACGCCGTCGCTCGCGGACAGGAATAGAGCGCGAGGCTTCTCCATCAGGTCGAGGTAGATCATCGCGGACTCGGTCTTGGAGCGCAGAAAGTCCTCAGTTGACGCGAGTTTCGCGCTGACGTCGTTCTTCTTGATCTGGAGCTCCCGGAGGCGCTTACGAACGATCTCCGGCGGCAGCTCGCCTTCTGCAGCGATGTCGACGAGGCGTTCCTCCTTGGACTCAAGTTTCTTCAGCTCTTTCGAGAGCCTCACGCGCTGTTCGCGCTGACGTGTCAGAAGGTGCTCCAGGGCGTCTTGCAACCGCTCGCGGGCTTCCATGAGCACGCTCGCCGGTAGTGCGGCTGTTCCGAACAGCGTCGCGATGGCACGCTCGACATCGGCAACCCGGAGATACTGCAGCTCACAGACGCCATCCTGCCGACCACGGCACAGGTAGTAGTCGAACAGTTCGCCATACCTATTGCGGGCTTGGCTGAAGATGAGGCGGTGTTCCCTTCCCGCCGCATCGCATTGACCGCAGAGCAACATGCCGCGGAGGAAGTGGCTGTGGACCCGGTCGCGCTGACCGCGCTTCAGCCGGGCGTTCATGACCTCCTGCACTCGTTCGAAGAGTGCGGTCTCGATGATCGCAGGGTGGCGACCGGGGTAGACCTGATCTTTGAACGTCACCATGCCGAGGTAGTACGGATCCCGGAGAATGAGGCTGAGTTGGCTTCGAGACAGGGGGCGCTCGGGCCACTTGGCCGATTTTCTGGTCGTCAGCCCCTGTTCGGCAAGGGCATCAGCAAGACGCATTGTGCTGTAGTCACCGGTCGCGTACTGCTCGAACGCCCACTGAATAAGAGGTGCGCGGACAGGATCGACGTCGATGGTGTTGACGAGGCGGCCGTCGAAGTCCTTGCGGACGTTGAGGTAGCCCAGTTTCGCGCGGCCAACGGTGCCGCCGTTCTTGGCTTTGTGCAGCAGCTTGTTCTTGATGTCCTCGCCACTCTGGCGGACTTGGACTTCGTTCATGATGTCCGTGATGGCTTCCATGGCGTCTGCCATGTAGCCGTCGCCGAACTCTTCCTTGGCGGAGATGAGTTTGACGCCCATCCCGGCGAGGATGCGTTTGGTAATGGCGGCGTCCGCCTGATTGCGGAAGATGCGCGAGCGCATGTAGATGACGACGTACCCCACTTCCGGGTGTTCTTCGACGTAGCTCAGTAGCTCGCGGAAGACGGGGCGCTTCGCGATGGACTGGGCGGAGTTACCGGGTTCGACGAACGTTTCTGCGATAGGGGCTTTGAGCCGCTTGCATCGCTTGATGCATAGCTCGCGCTGCGTGGCGATTGAGTTGCCGTCGGCGTCGATATCTGCGGCCGTGTGCATCTGGCGCTGGGTACTCACACGGAGGTACAGGATGGCCTGTCCACCGGACTCGCCGGTGGTGGGTGGTGCGGTGCCGTCGAGGCCAAGTAGTTGTTCCCACCCGGCGAAGGAGCCTCGTCGCCGCACGGGCGTGGTGTCGGTGGTGTCTGTCATGGTCTTCTCCTTTCTGGGATTCGCCGTGCCGCTGAGGCACAGGTGGCCCTTTGATTTACGCTCACTTCACCTCTTAAGTCGAGATGGTGGGCGATGTGGTTTTGACACCGCTGACCTGGGGAAAACCTCTCGTCACTTGTTGAAGAGGTGCCACCAGCCGTCGAGGAGGATGGCGTCATAGGTGTCGAAAATTTGCTGGTCAATCGCGGGCGTGTTCCAGATCAGCTGGTCTTCGGGGATCCCTTGAACGTCCATGACGTGTTTGACCGCGTCGAGCCATCCGAGGTTTTCGAGAATGTCGCGGCGGATCTCTGCGAAGGACTCCCACGCGTCGACGTAGGCATCGTGGAACCGGTCGATGAGGTCGTCGGCAGCGAGGTTGGTGTCGGTCAGCATGAGGTAGGCGGCGAAGGCGGACCCGTTTGTTTCGACGCCTCGGAGGACGCGGAGAGCGTCGCCGGCATCGTGGAGCACTGCGAGGGAGCGGTCGACGGACGCTTGGGCTTCGGGGCCGAAGCGTGGGTCATTCTGCGGTCGTTGAGTTTCGCCGCCGTGGTCTTGTGGGGGTGGTGTTTCCGGGGTCATGGTTCCTCCTTTCGTGGGGGTGGCGTGGGTGCGGCGACATCGCTGGTGAGCGTGGCGGCGAACTGGGTGGTTGTGATGACTGTGAAGAGCCGATCTGGCAGATCCTGTTCGGCGTGGATGGCGGCGGTGAGGCGGTCTGCCCGCCGCTGTGTGGGGACGATCCACACGACGCGGGGAAACACACCGTGCTCGGTTTGCGCGCGCCCTGTGGCCCGGTATGCCGTGTAGAGGCGGCACTGGCCGAGGACGACTGGGATGCTTTCGCTGGCTCGGTCGATCTCGAGGTAGTAGTGGTCGTCGTAGTCGGGTGTGGACAGGTGGGCGTAGAGGTCGGGCTTCAGCACGGTGGGTGTGGCGTGTGTAGTCAGGAAGGGCCGCCACGCCTGGCTCTCGATCTCGACCCGCTCCAGTTCTGCACCCGTTGCTTGGGCCTGGGTAATGAGCGTGACGTGGGTGTCGGTGATGGCGAGGGTGTGCTCGAGGAACAGGGTGGAGACGGAGGCGAATCGGCGGCGCGATGTTTGCTCGGGTCTGGTGAGGCGTTCTCCGACGGCGTCGAGGTACCAGATGCTGGCAGCTGACCCGCGGGCGGATCCGCCAACGCGGCGTTCGAGGCGGGCGACGAGTCGGTCGCGCAGCAGCCGATGCAGAACGCGGATGCAAGCACGGGTACCGGCGGTGGTGGTGGCGTGGCCAGCGAAGAACACGTCGCGGAGGTGCGTGGTGCTGGCGTAGCGGTGCCGGCTGAGGAAGTCCAGGATGTGGTGGTCGCGGGCGGACAGGCTCAGGTACAGCTCTCGCAGTCGCGATGGACCTGCTCCAGTGCGAGACGAGTCAGGCATAGTGAGGCCTCCAGGAGACGGGGCACGGGCGTGGACAAGGTCGCTTGGTAGCGCTGGGGTATCCCGCATTGTGCGGGATAGTCCCCTCCCAACAGGGGCGATGATGGCCAAAAAGACGGGGCTGTAGCGGGAGCGAAGTTCCGACGAGTGGACGGTCGGACGGACGGGCGACCGGACACGGCTCCCCTCTTCTCACGAGGTGCAGTTGGGGTGTCATGGGCGCACCTTGGGACGACGGAGTGCAAGTGCTCATGACGCGCCTTTCCGGCGGCGACCGATCAGCTCATCGTCCGCTGTGCCCCCGGCGCCGCCTCCTGTCGGTGCGGGCTCGAGAACGCGACCCTCGACGCCGACAACGGTGAGGACGATGTCATCGCTCGACACTGCGGGCTCAGGCGCCTCGGCTGCTGGGCTGCCGCTGCCGGACGGCGACGATGGTGCAGCCGGCGTCGCAGATGGCGGGGTGTCATCCCGGCCGTAGCGAGCGCGGCTTTCGGCAATGATCTGCTCCGGGTCGGAGATCGCTACCGGTGGCGGAAGGGTGACGGCAGAGAACCACCCCGTCTGCGTTCCGCGCGCAAGGAGGTCAACGTAGACGTGGAACGGTGGAAGCTTCATCACGTCCTCCGGGCTGAGCGACGAGTGCTTAGTGACGGCAGCTGCGTCGGCCGGGTCGGCTTGGAACTGGATCTTGTTCCTCGTGTTCGCTCCGATCCCGGCGAGCAGACTCGGGGGCATCTGCGAACGGTGCTGATGCGCGAGATGCCAGGCCACACCCATGGAGCGCGACTGCTCGAGCGCTTCCCCAAGATCTGATTCGTGCTTCACGAACATCTGCGCTTCGTCGAGGAACACCGACACCGGCGTGCGCTGCTCCTTCGGCACCCCGGCGCGGGCCAATGTGAGCTGCCAGAGTTGACTAACGATCAGTGATCCGACAAGCTCCGCCGCAACTGGTCCCAGAAGGCCCCGGTTCAACGGGACGACGAGGATGCGGGGCTTGGTGAACAGGTCGACGAGGTTGAACCGCGGCGCCGGCTGATCGAGCACCGCCCGGATTGACGGCCGGAGGAGGAATTGCCTCAGCCGGGTCAGGATCGGGCCGACCATAGCGGCGCGTGCGCCGGGTGTGGCGGCTTCGTACTGCGCCCAGAACCCGGCCAGTGACGGGTCGGTGATCCCGCCGGTGTAGGTGCGGCGGAACCGGTCGTCGGAGAGCAGGCGCGGCAGGTCTGCGAGGGTGGAGTCGTCCTTCTCGACGAGGGTCAGAAGTGCCGCGTGGATCGCGTCCGAGGTCCGTGGGCCAAAGACCGAGGGGAACAGCCCGCGGAACACCGCGAGCAGCCGATCAGCGATCAGTGGGCCTTCGTCGCCTGCCCCGGCGAGCGGGTTCAGGCCAACGACCGGTCCTGATGCCACTGGGTCGAGGACGATGACGTCGCCCGAACGGTGCGGGGGGATGACGGTCAGCGTGTCCATGGCGAGATCACGCTTCGCGTCGATCACGACCACGCTGCGTCCCGCCGCGATATCGGCTGCGATCAGGTTGAGGAGCACCGTCGACTTGCCGGTGCCGTTGGGCCCCATGACGTGCGTGTGGCGCATCGCGTCTTGGATATTCACTCCGACTGGCAGGTTCGGTCCCGGTGCACTAGTGAGGGCGAAGACTCGCTCCGCAGGAGGCGTGATCCCGGCGGGTGGTGCCAGGCGCCGCGGGTGGATCGGCGGCATGCCAGGCAGCGCCGCCTCACCCGTCGGCCAGCCGAGGACAGACAGCGCCTCCTCGGCCGTCAGCCGGAGTGGCTTACGCGCCGGAATGATGGCATCGTCGACGAGCTCGGGCCGGTCGGAGACAAGGTCGATCCGGGTCGAACCCGATTGCAGCTGCCGCAGCGCAGCGAGCATACCGTGGACGAGCAGACGCCGTCGCACCGGACTCGCGGCCGTAACGCCGAGGCGGATAATTGCTCGGAACCGGTACTGCCCGAGCTTGGAGCGCATGTCCGCGCGCACCTCGCTAGGGGCCGGACGAGCACCGCTGGTGACGAGGTCGAACAGCGACAGATTCGGGTCGACCGGGCTCGCAGGTGTGGGCTGCGGAGGGACGCTCGCGCCCAGAATGACCTGCAGCACCAGCACATCGCCCTTCCCGGTCGCCTGAGACAGAGCGGCGAACAGCGCACGGAGAGCGGCGCCGCTGGCATCGAGCGCGAGGCCGAGGTTCCGTTGTCGGATGCGAACGCGCCCGGCCCGTTCGACCTGGACACGCGGGGCGTCCAGCTCAGTGAGCACCGCGCCGGGCATCAGCCTGCGAAGCACGCTCCCAACCGCAGACCGCGTGACGTCACTTGCTCCGAGGAGATGACGGATGACGCCGGCCTCAGCACGGGCTTCGAACACGACTGGGCCGCGGGACTCGTCGGCCGCGAGACGTTGAAGAAGCCCGAGCGCCTCGACGTGGTCGAACGGTTGCGGGAAGTGCAGTTGCTGCCACGTCGGTCTCATGACGACACCTCGGGCTGTTCTGCCGAGGATGCGTCAACCTTCGAGCTGGCGACTGACGTGGCGTCATCGTCTTTCGCCTGCTCCATCGCGGCATGCTCAAGCAGGGCGCGGGCCAGCTTGGCGTAATCCGGAGTGGCCCGTCGCTCGGCGCGGACGCGGATGCGGTACTCGCGGCGGGGTCGTCCACGGCCGCGTTTGTGGCTACCCATGAGTGCCTCCCCGTGCTACCAACGGTCGCTGCGACGCTGTAGCCACCACACCGCGATCCAGGTCGCCGCTGCGATGGCGGCGAGGACGATGAGCCAGATGTAGATCTGCGAGATGAGCCAGACTGCCGACCACAGCAGCAGTGCGATCAGCAGCACGGTCCACGCGAACGCCACGACGGTGTCGAGGAATCTGCGATCGGGTCGAGGCATGAAGACTCCGTTTGTAAGTGATGTGAATGTGGGCGCGCTCAGGCATCGGCGGGTCCGTCCTGCTGACGGGCGTCGCTGGGCACCGGGAAGCCCGGGATGACAATGTCGCTGTCGACCTCGTTGCCCCAGACCCGCCAGCCGGGGAACGGACGACGGGCGAACAGCTCGAGATAGGGGCCGGGGCTCATACGCTGCACCATCTGGTGCACTTCCTCGGGTTTATGAGAGTGCGCCTGGCGAGGCAGCATCGCGAACGACCGCTGTCCACGGAACCGAACGGGGAGCTTGCCCTTCACGCCGAGCAGCAGCGTCTCGTGCGCGTGGCGGAAGTACTGGCCGAGGCCCATCTGGTCTTTGCCCCAGACGAATTCGTCCACGAACCGGAACCCCCAGTGCTCCATGACTTCCTCGGCGATGCGCCGGGTTGCGGGATAGCACCAGAGGTACAAGTGGGCGTTGTCTGCGGCGAGATCACCAACGGGCACCGCTCTGATGTCGTCGAGGGGCATCAACGAGTAGTGGTGCTCGGCGCCGTACTTCCCGCGCTGACCGACGTTGCCCCACGGCGGATCCGCAAGGATCGTGCAGGGCTTTTCCAAGTCGGCCGCGCCGGGCGGTGCGCCCTCGCTCGCGGTGACGGTTTCGGTGCTGATACTGGACATGGAACCCTCCTTCCTGCAGCCCGCTGTTAGATGTGCGGGCACGACGAACGTCGGCACGTGAGATCCACGTGTTGACGATGAGCCCGGGACTGCTGCCCCTAGTTATGACGGCTCGCGGCTGAGTCGTCCAGCGTCCGATCGGGCGAAATGGTTTGGCGTTAAGACTGGTTTAAGAATCGGCGGCGATGCCCGTCCGGTGTTTCGCCGGGCGGCGGCGTAGGTACCGCCACCCGACGATCGGCTACTACGAGGGCAGCTGTCCCCGCGAGAGGTACGCCGCTCGGATCATCTCAGCGCTCGCCTGGTTCGCGTGCACGCGTTCTTCGGCCAAAGCATCAGCGAGACGGAGAATGGTCCCGCGCAGCTCCTGCTGCTTGCGGTCCAGGACCGCCTCAATCTCTAGACGCCGCGCTCGCTGACGGGCGTACCGCCAGTCGACAACCCAAGAGAGTGCCCAGAGCGCTGCGTAAACCAACAGGACGAGTGCTCCGATCCAGCCGAGGAGCTGCAGGAGGATGAGCAGCACACCCAGCACGATCAGCGCCCCGCCGCACGCCGAGCTGCACCCACGGAGTAGCCGTAGATCGCGTTCTCGTACATCTCTCGCCCAGCTCCCGCGTCGCGCATGTGGAACTCCGCCTGACGCACCATGCCGGCAATGAGATCGATAACGTTCTTCGCGACGAAGGCTTCGGCCTGCTCCTTGAGCACATGCCCGTTGGCTTGGAGGGAGATCTCCGCCTCCTGCCTCCGCGCCTGTCGAGCGAGGCCACCAGTGAGATGCTGCCCCGTGACAGTGGTGTGTCCTCCGAAGAGAGGGATGAGGTCGGTCATGTTGGCTCCTTCCAGCCGGGTTGTTCGACTGGTTCTGGTCTAGCGGCGGTGGGATCGAGCGGTCACGCCGATTAACGACGTAACGTGCCGCGCCACCAAGTAACGCCTTCTGCAACGAGAAAAGCCCCGTTCTGGATATCTAGTACGGGGCGGGTGGCTCGATGTTCGGTGTTCAATCGGACGCGGAGACGTCCGTGTTGCGGTTCGACGCAAGGAATTGGTCGCGGGCGTGCTGGCGTGAGATGACGCGTTCGAAGACGTTCCTATTGAGGCCGGGGTGGGTGAGATCGGCCTCAGCTGGCAGGAGCGGCATGTCGATGGTGCGACCGGGATCAGCGTTTGCCTTGTCGTCCCCTATCTGGATTTCGCCAAGGTCGCGGTCGTCTCCATGCCGATATTCGGGCCGTCTGGGAGCGGCCGAGTCCAGCGTTCGCCGAATCGCCCGCGACGGAGCTGATCAGTGATCGAGATGATCGTTAGCAGCCAGTCCTCGTAGGTGGGACAGTGCTGTGACGCACCGCCTTCTACGAGCCAGATGAACAGGTAGTCCATCAGGCATGAGGGAGCGTCGGCTTCTCCGCAAAGACGTAGTCGCGCAAACACTGTCGACTGGTACGCCTCTTGTGGCAGTCCCTCATCGCTGGTGAACCAGTCGACAAAAGCGACCGTCGGGTCGAGGATCCACGAGTACGCGCTGGACTCGACGCGGTTGAACAGATCGTGTTGAGCCATGAGGAGCTCCTTCCAAATGAGGAGCCACCTCGAGCGAAGTATATCCGATATTGGGATATTTGTCAACAAGTGAGCGTGAGTATGCTGGCGCCGTGACACGCCTCGCCGATCTGCCTCCCCTCGAGGTCAAGGCGGTTCTCGCCGACCTGCGGACGCTTACTGCTGGGGTGAACGCGCGAGATGCTCGCATGGAGGGTGTGACTCGTTACGAACGGTTCGACCTGCTTGGCAGTCTCAATCAAACGGTGCGGCGACTGGTCGCGGCAATCAACCCTAGGGTGCAGTGGACCGACGCCGACACGGGTCGCATCATACGAGAGTTGCTAGCGACGACCTCTGATGATGACTTCTCACGACGCGGGCTGTTGGCCGTCAAGATCCTGTCTGGATGGCGGAGGGATCCGGAGACGAGCACGCGTGTATCACCGACCGATCCGAACGTGACCTGGGGTTATCACGTTGATCACAACCCGTCACTCTTCGCGGGCGGCGCGACCTTCCGCAGTAGCAAGAAGATCCGCCAGCTCTTCGCCGCGCCTCTATATGGCGGCAGCACCGCAAATCACTTCGTACGCGACCACCCGAACTTCTTCGCCATGGCCGAGGAATTCATAGACGAGGTGTTCCGCCGCGCAGAAACGCTAGCTCGTGACAGCGATCATCCCGCCAACCGTGCCACCCGGAGCCTTCCCGCTGAGCGAGCCCCGGAAGAACTTGAGCCGACAGAATCAGACGTCGTTGCTGGCAATGCTCGCTCAGAACCCGATGGAACGAATCCTGATCTGCCTAACCATGCCACCGAGCTCCAAACACGCAGCGGCGACGACAGTGAGACTGGCACTGAGCGGGCCGGCCGCCTTGGTTCTGCACAAAGCAGAGTCCGCACGGTCCTGCTCTGCGGTGCGGGCGTCGCTGCGATTGCTCTCGCGGTCGCGATGGGAACGGCAGCCACCGGC
Source organism: Microbacterium sp. NPDC089188 (assembly GCF_040685155.1). Lineage (NCBI taxonomy): Bacteria > Bacillati > Actinomycetota > Actinomycetes > Micrococcales > Microbacteriaceae > Microbacterium > Microbacterium sp. NPDC089188. Next base: position 215,085 of record NZ_JBFBHH010000002.1, read on the forward strand.
TGGATCGGCTCCTTGAGCGAAGCTCCGCCCGCTTCCTCGGCCGAGGGTGAAACTCAGGACGGCAGCCTCGCGCACTCCGATGACGTTGTCAGTACGTTCCACCAAGTTCCGCTCGATCCCCGTTGCCCCGCACCCCGACCGATGGAGGAGAATGCAACGCAAATCCTCCTCGCGGAGCCCGGTGGATGCTGGACATCGTCCGTGCGATTAACGGACGACTCACGTGTCTACGCCTTCGTGCTCCACAAGAACTCTTCCTCGGGTCAACAAGACGAGGTCACAGCTTCCCTACGGCTGCCAGACGGCGTTCGGGTGGTCGACAACTCAACTTACTGGGGGAACTATTCTCAGCCCACCGGCACCTTTGCCTTCAACGGTGAACTGGAGGGACACGGCGTTGATGCCGGTTCGTACGGACCGGGGGCCAACGTGTGGTGGCTCGTCGCGTTGGAGCGCGCTGATGAAGGTGACGCCTGCGCTCACGAGATCCGAGCTGCAGTAACCAGCAAGCAGCTGCCGAGACCCGCGGAGGTCTGGGCATACATCTCGGTTCTCCCCTGCGAGTGAAGCCGGCTCGACTCGAGGAGGAACTGCCGAGCTCGGTGCCATGAGTCAACCGATGGCCTTGTGGAACACGGATTCCTGCCGCAACCACAATGAGACTGTCGGCACGGTTGGGTAGCGGGTCGTCGGCGGTGGGTACGCGTTGCGAAGATCGTTGTGCGCGTTCGGTAGTTGCGGCCCTCATATCGAGCTCTGCAGTTGCAGCCAAGCTATGACCGCGGCAGCAAGCGTTGCGAGTCCGACCACGGCTGCCCCGATCCTCCGTCCGAGAGTCCAGAACGGACCCTCGCCGTGGGCTGTGGAACCGACAGTGGCTTCAGCGCCCGTTGTGGCGTGCGCGACGTTCACCCGCGCGCCTTTGCCGTGGACCACTATCTGCACGGCGTTTGAGGCTTGCTCCGCCGACGGCATGTCCGACGGCGATGCAGCGCTTCTTAGCTCCCCGAGAAGTTCCGCGAGCCGCGTGCGGACTTGATCGACAAGACCGCTCACGGCAGAGCGACTGACGCTCCAGTACACCGCGTTGGTTTGTTGGTGCGGGCGGTTCGGCGAGGACGCGTCCATCATCTGAGCGAGCTTCCGCTCCATAGGCAGAGCCAATCGCACGGTCTCATCGACACCGCTTCGGGTAGCCAGTGTTTCGATCTCCCCGATCCCTTGCGTGAACGGGGCCTCGTTCGTGATGTAGGGGCGCGCCACCTCGGGAAGCTGATCGGCCGAGATAGACATGTGCGAGACCTGAGTGAGACCAACGACTGCATCGACTTGGATCACCGCCGGCACTTTCCGATAGGCAGGCAGCGCCTCTAGTCCCACGTCGCCGTACCCTCGCAGCTCCAGGGTCGCCCACTCGCGCAGCTCTCGCGACCCTGCTCTTCCTCCGAGAATAACGAGCTTCCGCAGGACATCAGCTACCGGCTTCCCATCGAGCAGGTCGCGTTCGATCTCAGTCAGCAACCCGGTATTCGACGACTCGGCCATGCGTCCACTGTGCCACTCAAAGCCGACATCAATTCTCGGAGGAGCGGTCCGATCGGACGCTTGCGATGGCGGACCGCTCGCTTTGTACTGAAGGCGGGAGCTCGTTGCCGGCATGCGGTCTGAAGAGAACCAACCGAGTTCTCGGCCGCACCTGTCAAGGAGGTGACCCGCTCATGAGCGAGTCCGAAGCACCACCCGCCCAACCAGCCACTGCGAACAACTCCGGCTACGGCCCGCTCAAGCCGTTGGCGGTTCGGCTGAACGAGGCGACGCGCACTCAGCTGGACATCCTCGCTGGTCTCAGCGACCGCACCGTCACAGACGAGTGCCGCCTCGCCATCGAAGCGTGGCTGGAGAAGGCACGGGCCGATCCTGCGGTGCAGGCGCGCGCTCAGGCGGTGCGCGAGGAAATCGAGCGAGAGGCGAGCACGAAGCGTGACGCAATCGCGGCGATCTTCGACACCACTGCGCGGAGCCCGACGGCGCCGCGCGGCCGGAACGTGACCGACTGATCGCAACCTCTCCGGCGGCCGGCTCGAGCACGTCCTTTCGGACGTCGCTCGCCGGCCGCCACATCTCGTTTGTGTCCAGCGACTCGGCGAGAACCGCCCCGGTTCTCGGTCGCAAACACAAAGGAGAAACAGATGGTGCGCGGCATCTTCATCCCAGCGTCCAACGGCCTCGACCTCGAGGTTCGCGATTTCGAAAGGTTGGAGGACTATCAAGCAGCAGTGAACGGGTGGATCGAGGCCGTCGACATCCCCACTCGCGGCAGCACGCTGTTCGTCAATGAAGAGGGGCTGATTCGTGGTCTGCCGGTGAATCGGCGAGCTACCTACCTCTGGTGGTTCCACGTCCCGGAAGCCGCGGGCCATTCGAGGTTGGCTGGCGACGCCGTCCTCGTTGGGATGCCAGATCGGAACGGTGCGGCGACCGACGTCCCCCGCTCCGTCGAAGGTCGGCTGCTCACTCCCAGGTCTTATCGCATCCGCACGCGAGAGCCAGAAGGCGACAATTGGCGCCGGGAACCGATAGTGCGCGAGGACTACTTCGAGACCATCATTTGGGCAACCCACCTTCGCGAGCTGTCGCCAACGGCGGAGCTGCGTATCGACGAGATGTGAGTTCCCCTCGTTCGCGGTACTCAATGCGGGCGGTGGTCATCAAACGATGACCACCGCCCTTCTCACGTCTCGGGTCAGCCCTTCGGGGGATAAGGATCCTTCTTGCCGACGGTGTCGGTATTGCGGATCTGGTTGTCGTCCTTCCGGTGATCGCGCACCTCACCGCCGCCGCTGCGGGTCGCGAACCCAACTGCCGCGTCATGCGCGTCCGCTTGCGTGTCGTAGTGACCTGCCGCCCGGGATGCGCCCGCCCGCTTCGCACCCCAATCGCCTCGACCCTTGTCGTACTGCACGTCGTAATCTGCCATGTCGGCCTCCATCGAGTAGTAGCTGGATGACAGATCCTAAAAGGCGCCTCCGACACACAGCGGTCAAGGCGGGGGTCCACTTTCAGCCGGTTTGGATCCCGAGCCACAGGTACTGATCAGTCGCCAGTATTCGCGCGAAAGTGTTGGTCTGAGGGTCCAGATGAAATTGCTGGGAGGCGCTGCAGCACTCCGCTCCCGACGCGACGGACTTGAGGCTGTCAGCAATCGTGTGGGAGCCGTAACCAGCGTCCGCGAGCTCGCGCGCCCATTGCTCCGCGATCGGCATATTCGCCGAGGAATCAGGAATGATCACCCATCTCGTGCCAGCTTCTGGATTCGACACGAACGTCTGCTGACAGATGTACGGCGAGTCGGTCGGGACCGCCGGGAAACCGTTGGCTGTCCACGCGTCCGGGTATGCCGTCAAGATCTCCGTGACCATCGTGTCGGGCGGGCTTGAAAGTCGGCAGTGCTCCCAGAGGGCGTCGTCACTGGTGAGGTCCTCCACGGGCGCGACCTCTTCGGCCGGGGCATCTGCCGGTTCTGACTCGCTGACGGACGATCCGGGCTCAGCGGCGGGCGGAACGCCGGTCGGCGAGGCGCACCCCGCAAGGAGAAGTATTGGGAAGACGGTGAGGGCGAGCAGGCGGCGCAAAGTGGACTCCCTTGGGTCGTGGGCAGGGTGACCAGGAGTGTATATCCGATTTTGGGATATGGGTAGCGTCAGTACTCGACTGGGGAAATGGAGAGCCGCTCAAGCCGAGACGAGTCCCGGCGTCTGCATGCGCTCCTCCGCACGATGCGCGAAGAGGCCGGCATCCGGCAGGTCGATCTGGCGCATATGCTCGGGGTCCCGCAGTCGTTCGTATCGAAATATGAGAGCGGCGAACGGCGACTCGATGTGATCGAGACGCGTGCGATCGCACGGGCCCTGGGGTCCTCGCTTATGGAAGTCATCGATAGGTTCGAACGCGAGTAACGAGACCAGGTGTTCCGCCATGCAGCACCCCGTCGACCGGTGTATCACGTTCGCAGGGCGTCAACGCGCACTCTCACCTAGCTGCCTGGCCCAACGGGTACCTCTGGGCCGATCGCGCCAGCTGGTCGGAATGAGCTGCCTCCGACCAGCGCGCCCGCTGAGTCGGAAATCACCTCGTCGCGTCTTGGGATGCCGATCTACAGTCGGCCCCGACTGATCAGCAGACGGATCCCTACCTGGAGCACGACCTCGACGTAGGGCATAGCCGCGATCGCCATCTTCGCGCCGCGGGTGGCATTCGACTGCTCAGCGATCAGCTGGTTGGTTTCCTCGGCAACTGCCTTCGCCTTGTCTTCGCTATCCGTCAGTTTGTCGATGAGATAGCGCCAACGTTCGTCACTGAGGTTGGGCTTGTTTAGCTCGCCAGCAATGATGTCGCGGGTCTCGCTGAGCGCCTCGAACGCCTGGTGGCTGTTCTCGTTCATCGCCGAGAGGGTGGTGCGGAGATCGTCTTCGACCACGGTTATCGCTTGGAGGGCGTATGCCTGGAGTCGCGGATTGGTCTTGATCAGGTGGAGCTGAAGCTCGGGAGTGGCCTCGCTTAGATGCTCTGCCAGCGCGACCACCTGTGCGTCCGTGAGGTCGTCGAGCGACTCCGCGCCGATCGCCTTCGCGACCGCGTCTTCGTTGTCGAGCGTCATCGTTCTCCGTTCGGCAGACAGGATTGTACCTCCCGACGTTACTGGCCCGCCCGCAGTTCGTTGACCTTCTTTCGCGCATCCGTCGCCGCCTTCTCGGCCTTCTTCGATTCCCGCTCCGCGCGTGCGATCGCGTCGTCGCGCTTCCGTCTCGCGTCCGCCATTCGCGTTGCGGCCTCAACGGTCTTTATGGAACTCACGACGCCTCGGGTCAGCTCGCACTCCGCGCACCACGCAGTCGAGAAGCTGGGGTGCTGGTTTGTGTGGTGGACGCTCTGCTCCACAACATGCCCGCAGGTCAGGGTGCGCTCCCAGACGTCGAGCTCTTCCTCGCGGCGCGGGCTGCTCAGGAGAATTCGGCTGATGTGCTCGTACTGCCCCGGTGACATTGGGATCGGTGGGCAGCAGTAGCCGCAATGGGTGGCGCGAGATCCGGACACGCTCCAGCGATGGGCTTCGCAGTTCGGATGCATCTCCTTGTACGTCGCTCGGTCGGCGTCATGCTCAATCTTCTGCTCGGGCGTCAGGTACATGGTGGCCGGCCAGCTGCCGAGGTTGTCGATGAACGGCAATCCGCAGCCGCGGCAGCGCTCGCCAGCCGCTGCCTGCTCGCGGGTCAGGCACATCCCCTTCTTCCGCCATTCGCGGCGCTTCGCTTCGTCGCGATGTGCCCTCACCTCTTCCTTGAGCGCGTTCGTCATATGGCGTTTGGCTGCACGCGCCGCCTTTTGTCCTTTGGTTAGCTTGGGCACGGCGGTCGCTCCATTCTCGATGTCGGGGAGGCTGAGACCGTACGGCTGGCTCGGCTCTGGAGGAAGGAAGATTTACTTCCTCAACGAGACGGTGACGAGCTCTGTTCCGGATCGAGAATCGACACCAGGACTCCGGCGCGACGATGCCCTCTAGGGTGCGGACACGCGTCTGGCGCTAGTTCCGATTGAGTCCGTGCCTACGACTGTCGAGCGCGTCCTTAAAGTGGCTCTCGGCGATGTCGACGTCGCGGGTTGGCGTGGACGGATCAAAGACACGCAGGAGCGAGAAGCGGAAGGTGCTCGGGTCGGCGCGACGCAGCTCGACGTTGCCGCCGTGACCGTTTGTGGCATAGGCATTCCAGCGCTGTCGGATGCTCTCTTCGCCGTCGGCCTTGCCGACGTAGTGCCGGCCATCTCGGGTGTCCGTGATGAGGTAGATCCCGACCACTGACGCGAGCGCGGTGCGCCACGAGGCGTAGCGGTGCTCCCGCATGACGGCCTGGAGCTGGACGTGACTCAGGATGAGACGGTCGAAGCCGGGGAACGGGATCGGCTCGGCGTCTGCAATGCCGACCACCGGATAGCTCGCAGCGGTGCTCGCGTTCATTCGCCAGGTGCGTGGTGACCGCCACCCAATGACCAGACGCTTCCGAAGGTCGGCCATGTGGTCGGACTCGAACACATCAAAGGATCGCCGGATGTCGTCGTAGGCGATCTGGCCGCGGTTCTCCACCACGGACCAGAAGCGTGCTTGGTCTCCACCCTCCTTGATGAACACCACCCAGAACCGTGGCGGCACTGCGGGAAACCGTCGCGTGTCCGAGGATTGCGTCGCGGTGTAGGACAAGATCTCGGCGTCGGTGGAGTCCGCGTGGAGTCCCCGGAGCCCGCTCTCTTCCGGCTCGGTCACGAAGGCGTGGCGGATGACGAGCGCCTGCGCGGGATCGATACCCGCGTCGATGAGTAGAGGACCGAGTGTCAGTGCCATGCGGGTAGCCCTTCGTGTTCTTGAGGCCTAGTTGACTGCTCTGCCTAGTGAACAGCACCCCCAGTAGCTCGGGCATTCAGATGGGAGCGGCCGCGGGCGCACGCGGCGTCGATATCGTGAGCGGGTGCGGAGCTTGCATCGCTAGGTTTCGCGGCCGATAGAACTCGAAGCAGAGGTGAATGATGCGCATTGTCTCGTACCGCCGCGGCTCTGGTCGCGCGACGAAGACTGCACGTGGGAACCTCAACGAGCTGGTGATGCTTATGGAAGCTGCAGTCGCCCTCGCAAACGTGGAGCGTTGGGTTCAAGAGTCCATTTCGGAGACCGCTCGCAACAAGGCTGGCACCTCGATCCTGACCGATGCGATCAAGAACGCCGGCAAGCGGGACTCGTACGAGGTCTCGGTAGTGGACGGCTTCATGCGCTTGGGGGCGGTGAGCTTTGCAGCGCACGGTTCGGAGGCAGTCTGGGAGCGCAGCTTCCCGACCGGCAAGAAGGGGCGACCGCTTTCAGTTGACGTGTGTCTATTTAACGGCAAGCGGAACGAGGAGGCGCGGGTCGAATTCGGCCTATACACGCTCGGAAAGCTGAAGAGCGACTCGAGAAAGCTCGCCGTAGACCTCTCAGCGCCGCAGCCGCATGCGGTCTCGAACTTCGTCATGCTTTGGCGGACTCGTGAGTCGGGGGTAACTGCCTCGGACAAGGCGTGGCGGAACTCCTGCATCAAGGATGCCGAGAGTGCGTCGACGACGACCTACGAGGTGAAGACGGAAGTGGCGTCTGAGCAGGACATGTTTGTGGCGGGGAGCTCTGATCGGCGTAAAGTGCAAGTGGCGCTCTTCTCGGTGGTCCGATTGGATGCAATCGGAACGGGGAATGCAGGCGCCGAAGGCGCCATCGATTTGCCACTTTGAAACAATTGGATGAGGCCATCTCGCATCGGCAAGCCATGCGGTGAGGTCACGCTGCTTGTAGGGGTGAAGGACTCGGTTCTGGGCGGCGCGATGAAGTCTGCCGCCTCAAGGTTGGCTCCTCGACCGTCAGGCGTGAACTTCTTGGTGTCGGTGACAGCGAAGAGGTACGGCGGTGCGCCCAGCCAATCTCGGATGAGTGCGCTGTTCGGCACCATGGCGGTGCCTTGCTGCGTTCAGTCGGCGCGGATCATGTAGGCGAGGTCTCTCATAGGTCAACGGTGGCAGGAGGGTCCGACATCGATACCGCTCGCTGCAATAGGTTCCGGACTCTTTGAGGTGAGCGGGGCGGCGTCGGCGCGGTGTGCGGGTGCGGCCGAGCGCAGGGCGACGCCTGGGCCGCGTAACGTCGCCTCCGCATCGCGTCGCACCTGCCACGATGACCTCATGGTTGTACGGGGAGAGCGAAACAGGGCGATCGTGGCGGAGGCCAGAGCCAGGATGCCTCGAGGAGAGCCGGCCTTTGGTGAGCCGGTCGAGGACCAAGACACGCCGCCGTTCAAATGGACCGGCAACCGGATTGCTTTCGCCTTGATCGCGGGAACCATCCTCTTTGGTGGGACCCTGTTCGGGATCTTCATCGTCCTTTACGCCCTAGCCATGAGTCTCCCTCCGGGCGTCTCGATAGCCATCGGCATCGGCCTGGTCGTCGCCGTGGGAGCCACGGGGCTGATTCTCCGCGGGTGCGGCGAGGTCGCAAAGGACGCGGACAAAGGCAAGCGTCTGAAGGCTACCGGCTACTTTTTCGGCGCGGCTGCGTACGCCGCGGTGGCGGTGGTCGGCCTGGCGAACGGGTTCGCTCAGCTTGCGGGCTAAGCGACGTTGATCGGCGAGCGGTGCGCGGCGAGGAGTCTTGCCTCCAGCGCAGCCGCGTCCTCTCGCGTGTCCGAGGTCATCCAGGCGAGCTCGCAGCCGCGGAGCCATCCGTTGACGATAGCCACCTGTTCGCCAGTCATCACGGTCGGGCGGCGGCGCGTGTACTCGCGGGCGAGGCCCAGCTCGCGGACCTCGACCCAGGACCGCAGCGTGCTCCGACTCAGGTCCAGGGACGTTCCGAGGTGTGTGACGAGACGCGACCGGAGATCCGACGCCTTGCCGAGGTAGACGCACTCCCCGTCCCGGAACCACGCGTACACCCCAGGCTGCTCCGGAACGTCGTTCCGCTGTACGTCCATCGCGAGGCGGCGGGGCTTCGAGAGGAGGTCGCTCCACTCGGGCGTGTCCGGGCCGATGACTGCCCCAGTGCTTCTCATGTCCCCAAACGTATCGGCGCTGGCCTCCGCGGCTCAGACGAACTCGATGTCTTCCTGCATCAGGTCCCACACGCGCTGGCGTTCGGCCGCCAAGTCGACCGGACGCCCCGCGGCGGTCTCGGCGACGCGGTCCAGCGGCCAGTCCGTCAGCGTGCCGTACCTGGCGGAGTAGATGGCGAGGCGCCGAATCTCGTACGCGTCCGAGTAGTCCAGGAGGGCATAACCGAGCAGCTGGTGGACGTGCTCGGGCTTGAGCACGTCGGGACGGTCGCCGGCCTTCGTCTTCGGCGCCAAGTTGGATTTGACGTCGACGAGCGTGCCGTCGGAGATCAGGTCCGCTTCCGCCGCGATACGCTGCCCATCGCCGGGCCTCGACAGATCGAACAGCGGGCCGAACACGGTCGGAGGTTCCAGCCGGGACATCAGGCGCTCCTCGATCAGCCCGCGGAGCGCCGTCAGCTCTCCGACAGCCTCGGGCGGCGCCTCTGTCATCATCAGCGACGCAGAGAACTCGCGTGCCCGCACCAACTCGGGAATTCGCGGAGCGACAGCGGCGCCTGCGCGGAACGCCGAAACGCACAGCGCGAGCCCCCATGCTGCCCTGGCCTGTGTCTCTCGGTCCGGGTCGTTCGCGAGCGCCACCAGGGCGGCCAACTCCTCGTGATAGCCCCCGTTGAAGGGAAAGAGCTGCGCGGCCGAGTCGGGCAGCTCTTCTGGTTCCGCGATGAGCCGCGGAATCAGGTCGACCGCTGTGCCGATCATCGTCGGGCTGGCACCGGCGCTATCGACGGCGAGGACGTCAGCGCGTGCCTTGTAGTCGGCCTGGATGGGCTTCAGGTTCGGGAACGTTGAGCGCAGGTATGCCCCGAGCGTCGTGTTGGCGTCCTTGAGATCCTGGCTGAACGTGCCGCGCGTCCTGTACATGCCTCAGACGGTATCGGTGACGGACGACATGGCGCCTCGCCCTGAGAGGTGCGTTGTGCAATCGTCAACGCAGGATTGACTTTCGCGATGTCGCGTTCATAATCAGCCGTCCACTCCTCGTCGGGCCGCGGTGTCGAGGATCCCAGCCGGGGATCATCCGCCGCTTCCGATGAGGAGGGCTCACCCATGAGTGAGAACGAACCACCTGAGGTGCCGGCGACGGCCCTCGGACCTGTCCGTCCGCTGTCCATCAGGATCACGGACGGCCCGCGGGCGCAGCTGGAAGTGATTGCCCAGCTGAACGACCGCGGCGTCACCGAAGAGATCTTTCTGGCGCTGGAGGCCTGGGTCGAGACCAGCAAGTCCGACCCGAAGGTGCTCCGGCGAGCCGAGACGGTGCATGCCGAGATCGAACGCGAAGCCCAGATCAGGCAGAGCGCGATCGAAGCCATCTTCGCGGCCGGCGCCGCGACCGGCGCGAAAGCTCCGGCACGCGGTCGAGGCCCGCAGACGTAGGTTGCCCCGGCATCTCGGTTCGAAAGGCTCCCTCCCCGTAGCTGGGGGACGGAGAGGGGCGGTCGTCCCGGAGATTGCAGTGCCACAGCGCACTCTCTCCGGGCGACCGCCCAAGTAGACCTCGTTGTCCGCCTGCGGCTTCCATCAGGAGAACCAACCGAGTTCTCGGCCGCTCACGACAAGGAGGATTGAAGTGGTGAGAGGACTACTCATCCCATCAGGCGAAGATCCGATCGAGGAACGGACGCTCGCGTCCCTTCCGGACTACCAATTAGCCGTCGACGGCTGGATCGAGGCAATCGATCTATTTGACGTCGGCATCACGATCTACGTCAACGAGGAGGGATTGCTGCGGCAGCTTCCGTTCAATCCGCGCGCGACGTTCCTCTGGTGGTATCACCAGGCAGCGGCGCGCCAGCAGACGATGCTCGTCGGTAACGCGCTTGTCGTCGGTCTGCCCGACCGGCACGGCGAGAGCACCGACGTGCCTGGCTCGGTCGCGGAGCTATTCTTTCGCCCCGGGCTGTGGCGCGTGGAGGTGCCAGACGACAGACGGACCAATCTGGTTCCGGAATCAGATGACCTACCAGGGCTACTGGGAGGCACTCGTCTGGGCGATGCTGACGCTCGAACGCTGGAAACCAGCGATCGACGTGCGCATCGTGCCCGTCCCGTGGGATGAGGTGATTGGTCAACCGACCTCGAACCCGACTGCCTGAACCTCGTCGTTTGGCGGCGGCCACCGATCCGAGCAACCCATCGTGGGCCTCGGGTGGTGGTCGTCGCCCATTTTCATTTCATCGCCCACGGCCTGTACGCAGTCTTCGTGCCAGCTACGGTCCTGTTCATGGGGAAGAGTGCGCGCGCTGCCAACGAGGCCAAGAATCGGGAGCGTCAGGGGCGGCTTCTGTCCACCCTGACCGGGATGATTGCCAAGCTGGGGGGAACCCGTTGCGAATGCGTCGAGGCCGCTGCGCTGTTCGTTGCAACGGCCGAACGACTCGGAATCCCCGTGCAGGCCCGCGTCGTATCCATTCTCGCGATCGACACCCAGGAGCACCGTGTTGCGATGACGGGAATCGCCGCCGGGGCGGAAGCAGAGCGCAGACTTGGCGCGACCGTCTTAGGTGCCCCGCCTGACGTGTCGGTCAATAGCTTCGAGCGCGCGGGTCACATGATCCTGACCAGCAGCGCGCTATCGGTGATTTTCGATCCCACCTTCCAACAGTTCTCGAAAGACCGGCTTCCTGCCGTCCCCATCAGCGGCCCCGTCAGCGATGTCCGGCCCGCCAGCGGCGAGCTCGTTATCGAATTCGATCAAGGACGTTTCGAAGTGACGTACTTCTTCGACGATGACAACGTTGGTACGCAGGAGGAATTCGAGTGGGCCAAGGCGCAGTGGTCCGAGGTGGCGACCCAGCTCGCTTTTCAGCTCCGGTCTGGAGCAACCGCAGCAACCTTGAGCTTCGAGGTCCCCTGGGAAGACCAACCAGCTCGGTAACCGACGGACCGGGTCAAACGAGTTAATTGACGGCCTTCAGCAGAGGCGAGCGCTCGCGTAGCTGCGCGCGTTGCTCCAATGATGTCGCCCATCCCGCCTGCTCGGCCTGGTTCGGTTGTTGGTGCGGTGATCTGGTCGCAGCAGCCGAGCAACGGACGCGCGGGCGTCGCTCACATCAATGTCGCTGGCCCCGCGCATAGTTGGGCTGAGATCAATGCACGAGGGCCTGCTGACACCTACATACAGACCAGCATGGTCTGGTATTAGGTATCGGGTCTGGTTTGTGCCACTGTTGACGGTGTGACCCTCAGTGAGCGCGAGACGCGCACCCAGCTGATCGATCCCCAGCTCGCGGCCGCCGGATGGACCGACGCGCTCGTCGAGCGTGAATACCAGTACCGGCCGGGACGGCTGCGCCTGCTCGGTGAGCAGACGGTGCGCGACGAGGCTCAGTTCGTCGACTACGTACTCCGTGCTGAACCCAGAGGTGCGATCCTCGCAGCACTTGAAGCGAAGGACGAGGAGCACGCTCCGGGTGCTGGTCTCCAGCAAGCCCTGTCGTACGCGCATGATGTAGACGCCCCCTTCGCTCTTTCGAGCAACGGCCACGGCATCGTGGAGCAGGACACTCGGTCGGCCGCTGTCCGCCGTCTTGATTCGTTCCCCACGCCAGCGGAGTTGCTTGCTCGTTGGCGGGCGGAGCGCCCCACGCGGGGTGAGTTCATGATGTCGAGGTCTGGCGAGACGGTTCCGAACCCGCTCCTCCAGCCAGCCTTCGCTATCCCAGGGGCGCCGTCGATGCGTTACTACCAGGAACGCGCCGTGTCGTCCGCGATCGAGCAGATGCTGCTCGGTCGCCACCGTGCGCTGCTGTCCCTTGCTACCGGGACCGGGAAGACCTTTATCGCCTTCAACCTGGTCCACAAGCTCCTCACCAGCGGATACGCGAAGCGTGTTCTTTTCATCGCGGACCGCGTCAGCTTGCGCGACCAGGCATACAACGAGTTCGGCGGCCTTGGCGACCGTCGCGGCGTGGTCATCAACGGTCAGGTGCCGTTGCAGCGCGACGTGCACTTCGCGATCTACCAGTCGCTCTATGCGGACGGCCCCGACGGCACAAAGGTTTTCGAGCAGTATCCTCGCGACTTCTTCGACGTCGTGATCATCGATGAGTGCCACCGCAGCGGATATGGCGACTGGGGTGCAGTTCTCGACCACTTTGACAGCGCGTTCCACCTTGGCATGACTGCTACGCCGAAACAGGACGACTCGATCGACACCTTCGCCTACTTCGCAGCCGAGAACCTCGACGTCGACGGCCAACCTAAGCCGGTCTACGAATACTCGCTTGGTCGCGGAATCGACGACGGATTCCTCGCTACCTACAAGGTCCTTCGCGTCAGCACCACGGTGGACGAGGGGCTCGTCATTGACGATGAGGTCGAGCGGGGCGCCGAACTGATCGTTCCTCAAGGTACGACGCCGCGCGATACCTACGACATGCGGGAGTTCGAGCGCGCGATCGTCGTTCCCGACCGCACGCGGGTGTTGTGCGAGCACCTCGCAGGAGTGCTCCGAACGCACGGCGCCCTCGATAAGACGATGATCTTCTGCGTCACGATGGAGCATGCCGAGCTGGTTCGTAGCGAGATGCAGCGACTCCTCGGATCGGAGACGGGCAAGAACCTCTACGCGGCGCGCATTGTGAGCGAGGAACGCGACGCACTGCCATTGCTGGAGCAGTTCCAACTCGCGAGCAGCACGGAACCCGTGGTGGTCACTACTGTCGATCTTCTCTCGACGGGTGTCAACGCACCCTCAGTCCGCAACATCGTCTTCATGAAGCCGATCGGCTCCGTCACGGTTTTCAAGCAGATCATCGGGCGTGGCAGTCGCTTGGACGAGTTCACCAACAAGACTTTCTTCCGGGTTATCGACTACACGAATGCGACCCGGCTGTTCGACGATTGGGATCTACCGACCCTTCCGGTACTCGCGGGGCCGACCACAGGTGTCCGCTCAATCGCCGGCGTTGTACAAGACGAGGAGTCTGGTGACCTCGTTCCGGGCGCAACAATCTCGATCCGTCTGATGGGGCGCCTGTTGGCCGAGGACCGCTCGAACGATGATGGCGCGTTCGAGATCTCGGATCTGCCAGCCGCCGTTGTCGATGTCTTCGTGACCGCTGCGGGGTTCACCCGCCGACAGCTGCGCGTCGATACGACGGACGATGAGGCCGATCGGATGGTGGTCGTTCTCCGTCGACCTTCACAAGGAGACCGACGCGTTCGGATCTCCGGGGTGGACGTGTCGATCGCGGATGAGGTCGAGGTCGATCTCGGCAACGGGAACGTGCTGCAGTCGGGGGAGTACCTCGCGCGCGCTCGCGGAGTGATTGCCGAACGAGTTCCCGACGTCGCGAAATTGCGGCACATCTGGCAGGAGCGCAATCAGCGCGCCGACCTAGAGGAGTACCTGGCTGTCCGCCAGATCACTCCGGAGCTCCTCGGGCTCGTTCTGGGGCGTGTCGACGTCGACGCTTTCGACCTGCTCGCCAATGTCGCGTTCGACATCATACCGCTGAGCCTTGAGGCTCGCGCGACCGCGGCCCATCCGCGCATCATCTCGGCGCTGCCGCACGTGCCGTCTGACTTCGTGACGGCCGTACTCGACAAATTCCGTCTCGGTGGCGTGGCGGAGGTTTCCAGTAGCGAGCTCTTTAGCCTGACTCCGTTCACCGGTGAGTGGGGCGGCGTACTGGGCGTAGCTCGCCTGCTCGGTGGAGTCGAGGCTGTGTCCGCCTTCCTTCAGACCGTTCAAACTACCCTCTTCGATACAGAAACCGAATCATGACGCTCTCCGAACTCCAGTTCAAGATCAAATCCGCCTCCGACAAGATGCGGGCAGACGACAACACCAAAAACGCGCTCCGCTACCTCGAGCAACTCACGTGGCTCCTGTTCCTAAAGGTCTTCGACTCGCTCGAGGAAGAGCGCGAGACGATCGCAAAGATTGACGGAAAGACCTACCGCCCGCTGCTAGAGGAGCGATACCGATGGGGTAACTGGGCTCGCGAGCGCGACCTCACTGGCGATGCCCTCATCGAATTCGTGTCGAGCCGCCTGCTGCCGTACCTCCGCGGTCTGGCGGGTAGCCCCCGTGCAGAGCGGGTCGCCGCGATCTTCGCCGAGATTCGAACGGTCATGAAGTCCGGTTACTCGCTCAAGGAAGTCGTCGCGATCGTCGATTCGATCGACTTCCACTCCCTCGACAATCATCACGCGATGAGTGTCATCTACGAGACGCTGCTCGGGCAGACCGCGGATGCAGGCTGGTCTGGTGAGTTCTACACACCGCGCCCGGTGGTTGATTCGATGGTGCGGATCATCAATCCACAGCTGGGGGAGCGGGTCTACGACCCGTGCTCGGGTTCAGCCGGATTCCTCGTCGGCTCGGCAACACACATGGCTCCGCAAAGCAAGACGTCCGAGCAGCAAGAGCAGTTCAACGCCCACACCTTCTACGGCCAAGAGTCCGGCGAGATCGCCGCGCTCGTCGGCACGATGAACCTCATCCTCCACGGCGTCGACGACCCGCAGATCGTCCGTCGAAACACGCTCGAACAAGACGCCCGGAACTTCAGCCCGAGCGAGCAGTTCAACGTAATCCTCACCAACCCACCGTTCGGCGGAACGGAGAACCCGCAGGTCCAGCAAAACTTCCCTAGTAAATCCGCTGCCACCGAGCTCCTGTTCCTCCAGCACTGCATGGCGAAGCTTCGCGACGGCGGCCGTGCGGCGATCGTGCTGCCGGACGGGATCCTGTACCGCACCGAGACGGCCTTCTCCACCGTTCGCCGCCGCCTTGTCAATGAATTCAACGTGTCTGCAATCGTGCGACTCCCGACCGGCGTTTTCCCAACCGCGGCCGACACTCGCACGAACTTGATCTTCTTCAGCAAGGCAGGCCGTACGTCCACAGTTCGCTACTACCAGGTGCCGTCCCCGGCAGGAAAGCGGTCGTACAGCAAGACCAACCCGCTCACCGCTGAGACTCTCGCCGGCGTGGAGGCCTGGTTGATCGAGGGCGACGCAGACGAGTTCTCGTGGGAGGTGGACTACGACACCATCGTCGAGCGCGGCTATGACCTGGATATCCCTTGGCCGGGAGCGGGCAGTATCAGTGACGCTTCTGCCGCCGGCGACCGACTCGAATCCCTTCATGCGCGACTTCACACTTTGGTCGAGTTGACGGAAGCGCTCGCCAACGCCCACAGCAACCTCTCTGCCTACCCTCTTGGGACACCTACGGAGATTGGGCCCTGGATTGTGGAGGCGGGCGAGCGCGCGGGAAAGCGAACGCCCGATCGCTTCGTTGGTGTGAGTAACGAGGGTGGCCTCGCGCCGTTCAAGGGATCTCCCGCGAAGGACACCGCGCGCTACCGTGAGATCCGCCCCGGCGACTTCGTGTTCAACCCGATGCGCGTCAACGTCGGATCTATCGCACTCTGCCGTCGCGAGGACGAGGCCGGATGGGTCAGCCCGGACTACACCGTGTTCCATCTCTCAGAGGACGCGCCCTTCGACGCCGAGTACCTACTCATGTACCTCAAGAGCGAGCAGGGTCGAGCTGAGATCGAGCGAGAGAGCCGTGGAGCGGTGCGCCGCCGCCTCTACATCGAGGGTGTGCGAAAGATCCTGATGCCGATTCCCGCAGACCGCGAGTCCTGGAGCGCCCTCATCGGTGCCTTCGCCTCCGTGCGTCGCCATCTTCGGGACCTCCCGTCCGGTGCGTTCGGCGCGCTAGCCGCCTTTGAGGCTGCGGCGTTCGGCCCGCGAACGACGAAGCAACCGACGGTCGAGTAAAGGTGTACTCACCGTAACCAATAGTGATAAGGTTAAGTGTCGGAAACCATTATCGGAGGCTTGATGCGTCTGGGCGGGTCGAGCGAGGTCGCGAAGGAACTCGGTGTGTCTGCAGCGAGGGTCACAGTCCTCCGGCAGCGGCCCGACTTCCCTGATCCGATAGGAGAGATTGCGCAGGGCCCGATCTGGGATCTTGACGTTATCCATGCGTGGCGGAGCTCAGGTCTGCGTACCGTGAAGGCCGGACGACCCAGCGCCGCCGAGGCGCGTCGGACTCTTGGAGCCCGCTTCCTGCTCGAGCTTCCCGAGATTGGGCGGGGCGGCTTCGCCAATGTGTACCGAGCGACGGACAAGAAGACGACTGACCCGGTCGCCGTGAAGATGCTCCACGACATCGCCGGTGTTCACGAGGAGGCGATCAAACGCTTCCGACGGGAGCTCCGCATGATGGAGCAGCTCTCTCACGCCAACGTCGTACCTGTCCTCGCGCAGGGCGTCGCTGACGACGGGCAGATTTGGTACGCGATGCCCCTGGCTCAGGGGAGTCTGAGCGACTATGTCGCGCAGATCGACGGGAACCCGCCCCAGATCGTCGAAGTGATGCGCCAGATCTGCGCGGGTCTGGAGTACATCCACGAGCAGGGCATCTGGCACCGCGACCTTAAGCCCGGTAATGTGCTCCGTCTCGAGTCTCGTGATGGCGACTCCGACAGCTGGGCGATATCGGACTTCGGACTCGCCGTTCAGGCCGAGCGTGATACCGATCCGCTCACGTCGACTGCGCGGCAGGGTCTTGGATCATGGGTGTATACCGCGCCCGAGCAGTGGAATAGCGCTCGGGACGCGAACGCTGTCTCGGACATCTACAGCCTCGGCAAGATCCTGCAGGAACTCACAACGGGGGAACTCCCCGTGAACGCGGAGATCCCGCCCGGGGGTGTGCTGCGCCCCGTTATTGAGAAGGCGATAAGCAACGATCCTTCTGCCCGTCATCAGTCCGTGCGCGAGTTTATGGAAGCGCTGGACCGCGCCCTCGGCACCAAGGCAAATCACGAGGCGTGGGAATCTCGTTCCGAACAGGCCGAGCGGCTTCGCGACCGGGTCCTACGGCGACCGACCGCGGAGGACCTCGAGCAGGTACTCGATTGGGCGCTCTCGCTGAATGAGCGAGACGAGGACGACATGAAGGCGCTCGTCCGCGTGCTTCCCTGGATGAACGTCAACTCGATCAAGCTGCTCTGGAAGCAGGACCGCCGGGCGTTCGGACGTGTCATCGAGCGCTTCGCTACCTACGCAGGTGAGAACAGCTTCAGCTTCGAGTACTGCGATACGCTCGCCGATTTCATGCGTCGATTGATCATCGCGACCCGGGACTCCAGAGTGCTCGGGCAAGTTGTCGCGGCCCTTGCGCGCCTTGGCGCGAACCATAATCGATGGCACGTCCGGGACGTTCTCGTTGCCATGCTGCAGGACATCAAGACGCAGGAGGATGCAGCCGCCGCAAGCGAGGCGCTCCGATCCGTACCGTTGGATGCGCTGATGTTCTCGGTCACCGACTTCACGTTGCGGAGTATGCCGGCGGCCGTGAGAAATGGAATTGGCCCGCTGTTGCAGGCGGCATCGTGAGACGGGACCAGATCACATGAAGCTTCGCCAGAGCGCCCGCATCCTCAAAGGCAAGGCCCTCGCGTCCGTGCGCGCAAGCGTTATCGCGTTCAACGGGCTCGACGAGGACGGTCGCGTCACGAACGTCCTCCTGCGGATGCAGCATGCCTTCGAGATGCTCATGAAGGCCGCGCTCAATCAGCAGGGCGTCACCGTGTTCGACAAGAAGAGCGGCAAGTCGATCGGGCTCGATCGGGCATTGAATCTGGCGCAGAACGACCCCAAGATCAAGCTCACGAATGACGAAGCGGGGCTTATCCGCACGCTCGATGGCATGCGCGACGAGGAGCAACACTGGTACACCACGGTGGATGAGGGCATCCTCTACATGCATGTCCGAGCGGGCGTGACTCTGTTCGACGATCTGCTCGACCGCGTGTTTGGAGAGCGGCTCGGCAATCACATCCCTCGGCGTGTTCTGCCGATCGGGGCCGAACCGCCGAAAGACTTTCAGTTGCTCGTCGACGAAGAGTTCGAGCGCGTTCGCGAGCTCCTTAAGCCAGGTCGACGCATGGGAGCTCAGGCACGAGCGAGAATCCGCACATTGCTCGCGATGGAGGCGCACTCTGACCCGGACACAGTCGTCTCTGATAAGGACGTAACCCGAGTCGTCAAAGGAATGAATGAGGGTAAGTCGCGGGAGCAGGTGTTCCCCAAGCTCGGCGGAGTGAGCGCGAATGTCAGTGGAGAAGGCGTCGAGTTGGAAGTCCGCTTCGTCAAGAGCGGCGGGATGCCTGTGACCTACGTGAGCGATGGAGCTGATGCCTCAGCCGTTCGCGTCGTCGATCTTCAAAAGAAGTATCACCTCTCCAAGTCGGACCTGGCCAAGAAGCTAGGAGTGACTGAGCCGAAGGCGACAGCCCTGCGACGCCACGTCGGCGCTGATACGGACCCCGATATGTCCAACACATTCCACATGGGCAAGGTCCGCTACCTCGGCTACTCTGACAACGCCTACAACGCGATGCTCGCCGCGCGCGATGATCTCGACATTGATGAGATTTGGAAAGCGCACCGCCCGACGAACCAGCCGGCGCCGATCTGCACACAACCCGGTTGCGCGAGCGTGGCTGCGGCTGCATGAAGGTCTCCGCCGCGCGCGCGTCTCGCCGAGTGATTCACTCACCATTTCATTGACGCCCGCGGCCACGGGCCGCACGGTGTTCTCATGAAGCCAGCGACCTCGGACGAGGTGTTCGAACACGACGGCCTGCTCTGGAAGCGCCGACCAGGTGCGCAGTCCACCTTCGCCAAGCTCGCCGCAGCGCGGAGCTTCTTCTTGGAAACAAACGAGGCGGCGCGATGGAACCCACGGCTCCGAGGCGACCGCGCCGCCGAACTCGATGCGGCGATGGCAGTCTTGCAAGAGTGGACGCGCGCTGAGCCGGACTTCCGGCAATGGACGGAGCAAGAGACCCAGCAGAGGCTTGACGAAGGCGACCGGGCCCGTGCCGCCGCGCGCGCTGAGGAGGAAGCACGCTGGGAACGGGACAAGGCGCTTTTTAACGCCGACCTGTTCGCAGAGGTTGACGTGGCGGCCGCTGAGGAAGTCGTCACCTTCCGGTCGCGCCGTTGGGTACGTCCCGAGGACCTCAACGCTCACGGCACACTGTTTGGAGGGAGCCTTCTTCGTTGGATCGATGAAGAAGCAGCGATCTACGCGATACTGCAGATAGGGAACCCGCGTGCAGTCACTAAATTCATGTCTGAGATTGATTTCGTGAGTTCTGCCGTGCGGGGAGATCTTATTGAACTCGGTATACGTGCAACCCACTTCGGCCGAACCTCTATCACAATGCGTGCGGAGGTGCGCAATATGGTTACCCGGGCACAAATCCTTCGAATAGAGCTTCAGCGGGCTGAGTCGTCGCGATCAAGCGCATGAAGCGTTCGAGCAAGGGCAGGATGGTCCGGTCGGGGTCGAGAAGCGCTTGGATGCGGAGGCCGTCGATCATCGCCAGAACCATGGTGACCTTATCGTCCGCGGATAGCTCGTCGTGATCGAGAGCGGTTTCGAGTCGGCCTGAGGCGAAGTTAGCGCGCATCTTGTCGCGTCGAGCCAGGAAGAATGCGTGGGCCGGGTGGTCCGGATTGGTCG
Source organism: Microbacterium sp. NPDC089188 (assembly GCF_040685155.1). Classification (NCBI taxonomy): domain Bacteria; kingdom Bacillati; phylum Actinomycetota; class Actinomycetes; order Micrococcales; family Microbacteriaceae; genus Microbacterium; species Microbacterium sp. NPDC089188. The sequence continues at coordinate 235,272 of NZ_JBFBHH010000002.1, forward strand.
CTGCCACGGTGATGGCCAGCCAGTTGCGCTGCATCTCCGGATGTTCGAACTCCTCGCGCAGCACCGAGGTCAGTACGCGCTCGGCTGAGACTTTCGACTCCATGATCCGTCGAGCAAGTTCCTCGTCCTGCTCGTCGCGCCGCGCGAGCGCGGCCAGGAGAAGTTCATCCTTGCTCGCGAAGTGGCGCAGGAGTGCTGCGTGCGTCACGTTGGCGCGGGCCGCGATGTCGCGAAGTGAGGAGCGTTCATATCCGTGCTCGGCGAAGCTTGCGGAGGCCGCCTCGACGATGGCGATCCTCCGTGCGGGCGTCGTCGCGTAGGGTCCCCGCTTGGCGCGAGTGGGCGCTGTCGCCGGCCGTTCCTGCGTTGCGCTCATGGTCGCTCCTCGGGCTCGTTCGGTGCACTTGCTAAGTGTAACCAGGTCGGTTACATTCTGCGAAGAGTTACCACGGTGGTCACTTTTGCGGTGGTTCATCCGCTGCTCGCCCTTGCGAAGCCGCGAGGGGCGTCACCTTGATGAAGGAGTCATAGTGCCGAACAACGATCCGAAGGCTCGCGCCCTGGCCGATGGCTTGGCGGCAGCCGAACCGCTCCCCGGCAACGAGACAGCGCTCGAGGGAGACGGTCTGCCCCTCGCGACGGCACCGGGGGAGCCAACGACGCCGATGAGCCGGTCGTACATCTTCTGGCTCATGTTGGCGAGCTTCGGAGCATCCATCGCAATGATGGTGCCGCTGTCCTACGGCATCGCTGTACGGATCACCGAACTGGCCCCCGGGCATGAAGAGGTGCTCGGATACATCACGGGGACGGCGCAAGCCGCCTACCTCGTCATCAGCCCCCTGGTCGGCATCTGGAGCGACCGCACGCGGTCGCGCTTCGGGCGACGTTCGCCCTTCATCTATCTCGGACTCGCCATCGGTGTTGTCGGGGCCGTGGTCATCGGGCTCGCCCCCAACCTGCTGATCGTCGGTGCCGGATGGGTGCTCGGAATGAGCGGGTGGTCGATCGCCGGCGCCGCATTGCAGACGCTGCAGGCCGACAAGCTCCCCGAGAAGCAACGCGGGAAGGTCGCCGCTCTCACGGGTCTGATGACGCAGGTGGCCCCGGTGCTCGGTATCGGCATCGCCTACGCGGTGTCGTCGAGCACGCTGCTGATCTTCCTCGTGCCCGGTGTCATCGGTGCCGTGCTGCTCGCCCTCTTCCCCCTCATCAAGCCGGAGGGCAGCTCGGTTTCCCTCGCCCGCTCGGGCGAGATGACGCTGAAGTCGGTGGTCTCTAGCTACGGCTTCAACGCGCGCAAGTATCCCGACTTCGGATGGAACTGGGTCGGCCGCTTCGTCTTCTTCGTCGGCTTGTACTTCAACACGACGTTCGGGACGTTCTTTTACTCGCAGCGTCTCGATCTGCCGGTGAGGGAGGTGGCGGGCATCGTCGCCACCGTCGGCATGATCGGCGTCGTCGCGGCTGCAGCCGGTGCGATCGTCGGCGGATTCCTCTCCGACAAGCTGCAGCGACGCCGACTGTTCGTGATGCTCGCGGCGCTGCTCTTCGTGGGCGGCGCGGTGGCCGAGGCGACGGCATGGTCGCTCCCGCAGATCATCATCGGGGCTGTGCTCATGCAGCTAGCAATCGCCGTCTTCGCCACGGTGGACCAGGCGATCATCTACGCCATCCTCCCCGAACGCGATCAGGCCGGGCGGTACATGGCGGTGACGCAGTTCGCCCAGAAGATCCCCAGCGCCGTGGCGCCGCTGATCGCGGGCGTCGTCATCACCATCGGCGCGGTGGGTGCGGAGAAGAACTACACGCTGCTCTACCTCGTCGGAGCAGCCTTCGCCCTGATCGGTGGTCTGCTCATCCTGCTCAAAGTGAAGTCCGTCCGATGACCGTCGAGTACGTTCCCCACGCGCTGTCCGTCGATGCCGGCGGCGATGACATCGTCGTCACCGACGGCGAACCGCGCCTGTCATGGATGCACGACGGCCCCGCCGGCGCGCGATACGAGGTGGAAGCGCGTGTGGACGACGGCGACCCTTTGTACGCCGAGGTCACGGAACAGCGTTTCGTGCCCTGGCCCTTCGCGTCCCTTCACAGTTGCGCGCGGGTCGTGTGGCGGGTCCGGTCGGTGGGGGCTTCGCAGTGGTCTAAGCGATCGTCGTTCGAGGTCGGGCTCTTGGATGCCGACTGGACGGCATCCTGGATCTCTCCCGAGGCGGACGCCGTCGAGGAGTACGGCACGCGTCCCGCATTCCTGCTCTCCCGGGCCTTCGAGCTGGATCGGACGGTCACGCGTGCGCGCCTCTACGCCTCGGCACTCGGGGTCTACACCGTCACCGTGAACGGTCGACGGGTGGGTTCGGACGAGCTCGCGCCCGGGTCGACGTCGTACGACCGCACGCTCTACGCGCAGGCGCACGACATCTCCGCTCTGTTGCGACCGGGGTCGAACCGCATCGAGGTCGAGCTCTCGGACGGCTGGTTCCGCGGGCAGGTTGGGGCGTTCCGACTTCCCGCGCAGTGGGGGACCGTCACCGGCGTGCGCGCTGAAGTGCACGTGGAGGGTTCCGACGGTGCATCGACGGTGGTCGTGACCGATGAGACGTGGTCTTGGGGCCGGTCGCGTATCACGCGAGCGGACCTCATGGCGGGGCAGTCGGAAGATCTGACGCAGCAGCCGTCAGCCTCCCGACCGGTGGCTGTGGGACGGGTCGAGGCGCCGCCCATCGAGTGGTCGCCCGCCCCGCCGGTGCGGGTCGTCGCGCAGCGCGAGGTGGTCGTTTCGCGACGTATCGCGGATGACACGTGGGTGCTCGACTTCGGCCAGAACGCGTCGGGGTGGCTCAGGATGAGCGATCTCGGGCGCCCGGGCACCCGCACGGTCATCGAGTATGGGGAGCACCTCGACGCGGGGGGCGACCTTTCGACGTCGCACCTCGACTCCGCTCGGCCCGGGGAAGCGCCGATCCCCTTCCTTCAGCGAGACGAGGTCATCGCGGGCGGGGGCGATGAGGTCTTCGAGCCACGGCACACCGTCCACGGGTTCCAATACGCCAGAGTCACGCGAGCAGGCGGCGCCTTCGACCCGACCACCGCCACCATGCAGGTGGTGCACACCGACCTCGTGCGGGTCGGCGACTTCGCCTGCAGCGACCCCGATCTCAACCGACTCCACGAGATCGCCCGCTGGAGCTTCCTGGGTAACGCCGTCGACGTCCCGACGGACTGCCCCACCCGGGAGCGACTCGCGTGGACCGGCGATTACGGTGTCTTCGCGCCGACGGCCACGCGCCTGTACGACGTGCGCGGCTTCACCGCCAAGTGGCTCCGATCGGTGCGAGACGACCAGCTCGACGACGGACGCATCGCCAACTTCTCTCCGGACGGGCGTCAGATCAAGCGCCATCTCGATGACCAGTTCGCGATGATGACGGGTTCTGCGGGATGGGGCGATGCCATCGTCTCCGTCCCGTGGGAGATGTACGCGGCGTACGGCGACACCAAGCTCCTCGCGGACAACTTCGAGGCGATGACCCGCTGGGTCGAGTGGGCGCTCGAGACCGCCCGGTCCGCTCGCCACCACTCGCGCGCCCAGGGTGAGGACAGACCCTTCGATCAGTTCCTGTGGGACGGTTCATTCCACTGGGGGGAATGGACAGAGCCGAAGCAGCGCGACGCCGAGGGGCGGCTCATCGACCCGCTCGGCCACGACCCCCGGGCCTGGTTCATGGCAGACAAGGGCGAGGTAGGGACGGCCTACCTCTTCCGCTCGACGGCCACCCTTGCGCGCATCGCCGACATTCTCGGTCGTCACGACGAGGCGATGAGATACGCGTCGATCGCGGACAGCGTGCGCGACGCCTGGCGCCGCGCGTACCTGCGTCCCGACTCGACGACGGTGGCAGACACCCAGGCCGCGTACGTGCGAGCGCTGGCGTTCGGTCTCATCCCCGAGGAGATGCGAGATACCGCGGTCGAGCGACTCGTGGAGCTCATCGAAGAAGCCGGCACCCATCTCGGGACGGGATTCCTCTCGACGGGCGATCTGCTTCCCGTGCTTGCGGATGCGGGCCGTGCCGACGTCGCCTACGCCCTTCTCGCACAGCGCACCGCCCCATCCTGGCTGTACATGGTCGACAAGGGCGCCACGACGATCTGGGAGGACTGGGAGGGGATTGACGAGAACGGCGACGCCCACGACTCTCTCAACCATTACAGCAAGGGCGCGGTGGTGCGGTTTCTGCACACGCACACCCTCGGTCTGCGTCAGGACGACGACAGCACTGCGTGGGAACGCCTGGTCGTCCAGCCGGTGCCCGGTCCGACCGTCACGTGGGCGCGGGGCAGCCATCTGGGTCCGCGCGGTCCCATTGAGGTGGAGTGGCGGCGCGACGAGTCCGACTTTCACCTGCACGTCCAAGTCCCGCCCGCAACGATCGCCCGGGTGATCTTGCCCGACGGCCGCACCCACGTGTGCCAGGCGGGTCGGCATGACTTCGCCAGCACGGTGCCCGCTTCCGAACTCCAGCTCAGCGCGCGCTGACCTCCCCGACGAAAGAGACGACATGACTGAATTCCCCGACGGCTTCTTGTGGGGAGCCGCGACCGCAGGCCACCAGATCGAAGGCAACAACGTCAATAGCGACTGGTGGGCCCGCGAGCAGATGATGCCCGGAATGGAGCTCTCCGGAGACGCGGTGGACAGCTACCACCGGTACCGCGAGGACATCAGCCTTCTCGCCGGCTCCGGCCTCGACTCCTACCGCTTCAGCCTCGAATGGGCCCGGATCGAACCCGTGCGCGGTTCGTTCTCGCGAGCCGAGCTGGCCCACTACCGGCGGGTCATCGAGTTCTGCTTCGAGAACGGTGTGACGCCGGTCGTCACCCTGCAGCACTTCACGACACCCAACTGGTTCGCGCAGGCCGGCGGCTGGGACGCCCCGGAAGCCCTCGACCTCTTCAGCGCCTTCGTCGAACGGGCGTGCGACATCCTCGATGGCGTCGAATGGGTCGTGACCATCAACGAGCCCAACATGCAGGCCGCCATCATGACCGCGATGCGGCGCTTGCAGAGCGGCGGTGGATCGTGGACGAGTCCCACCGTGGAGGCCGAGGGCGACCGGGAAGAGAAGCAGACGCACAGCGACTTCTTGACGTACGCCGACCCGGAGATCGGCCGCACGTTCACGCGCATCCATCACGCGGCGCGCGATATCGTCCGTCGGCGCACGTCGGCGAAGGTCGGATGGACGATCGCAGCGGGAGCCCTCACGGCGGCACCGGGCGGCGAGCGGAAGCTCGAGGAGATCCGGTACGGCAAGGAGGACGTCTACTGGGAGGGGAGTCGTGAAGACGACTTCGTGGGCGTCCAGGCCTACTCGTCGCAGCAGGTCGACGCGAACGGCCTCGTTCCGCACCCCTCCGCGCCCGACAACACCCTCGTCGGCACCGCCTTCCGCCCGGATGCCCTCGCAATGGCGGTGCGGCATGCCTGGAAGGTCAGCGAGCACACCCCGATCATGGTCACGGAGAACGGCATCGCGACGGCCGACGACACGGAGCGGATCCGATACACCTACGAGGCGCTGCGGGGCCTCGCGCAGGTGATCGACGAGGGGATCGACGTGCGCGGGTACCTGCACTGGTCGTTGCTCGACAACTTCGAATGGGGCCATTGGGAACCGACATTCGGTCTGATCGCCGTCGATCGCGATGACTTCACGCGTCACCCCAAGCCGAGCCTCGCCTGGCTGGGATCCGTCGCCCAGCGCAACGCGCTCGCCCAGGCGGTGACAGCGTGACGTTCCCGTTCGCCGATGTCTCGGCCTCTCCTCTCACGGCTCTCCTGTCGTTGACCGGGCGTCGCGTCGTGGTGACCGGCGGTGCGCAAGGACTGGGCTTCGCGATCGCTCGCCGGCTCGCGGAGGCAGGGGCCGCCGTCGCCGTCGCCGACCTGCAAGAGGATCGGGCGCGCGCAGCGGCGACGCAGCTAACCGCCGACTTCGGCATCGACGCCATCGGGGTCGCGATGGACGTCGCGTCCTCGGCATCCGTCGACTCCTCCGCCGCCGCCGTCGTCGAACGCCTCGGAGGCATCGACGTGTGGGTCAACAACGCGGGCGTCTTCCCGAGCGCAGCCCTCGGCGAGATGAGCGACGAACACTGGGACCAGGTGTTCGCCGTGAACACCCGAGGGGTGCGCAACGGGGCTCGAGCGGCAGTGCGGACGATGGCCGACGGAGGGGTCGTCGTGAACATCGTCTCGACAGCGGGCTTCCGCGGCGTGGCGGCGGGGATGTCGGCATATGTCTCTTCCAAGCACGCCGTCCGGGGTCTCACCAAGCAGCTCGCACTGGAATTGGCCCCGCGGGGAATCCGCGTGCTCGGCGTTGCCCCCTCGTACGTGCCGACGGAGGGGAACATCGCGGCGGCGGCGGCCGCGATGGCCGATCGCGCGGGGGAGGCCGGCGACCCGTCCACCGTGCCTCAAGCGATGACGCAGAGTCTGATCGGGCGACTCGGAACACCGGACGACATCGCCCGCGTGGTCCTCTTCTGCGTGAGCGACCTCTCGTTGATCATGACGGGAAGCACTCTGCTCGCCGACGCCGGCGAGACCATCTGATGGCTATCACACCACCCATCGACCAGGACACAGCTCGGACGTTCGCCTGCGGCGAAGCGGTGCGTTGAGCGGTGACCTCCCAAATCGGGCCTGCTGGGTGACCGCTAAGTTTCCCGGTTTGCTCCTGACATCCGTCGCACCATCAACTGGTGCTTAACCGGTTTCTTGCGCAGAAGGTCGCGGGCCTCTTAGCGGGATCTGCCGTCACGCGAATGCTGCTCGATACCGGCTCGGATCCCACTTTGGCGGACGCCGTTGCAGCTGACGTCGAACTAGGTGGCGAAGGCTGCGAGGTACGCGCTGTTGGTCTATAGCGCGGTGACTTGACGGACCTGGTCGTCTGCGAGCGGCTGACAGCGCAGCTGGGCGTCTTCGTCTCGGAGCAGTTTCAGCAGGCCGCCGTTAGAGAGGGTGTACTCGGTAAGCAGAGTGACGGGGTCGTCGCGTCGGACTGATCCTTCTTGACGATCTCAGCGACGAGCGCAGGATCGAGTCGCCGCCGCAGGAGCCCAGGCGACCGCTCTGGGGGTGAGATTGAGAGAGCCTTATGCGGTACTAGGCAAGCTAATTTGAGCAGTTCGACCGGGGGTGGCGGCAGAAGTACCGATCCGTTCGAGTTGCGGTGGGCTGGACCTACTTCTGGGGGAGGGCTCTGGTGTCATCTCACCGCTGGCGCGTGACCGAGGTTCCGTCTAGGCCAGCAGCGGCCGCGCGTGCGGGGCCCCACCATAGGGGGCGACTCCTATATAGTTCTCCAACTGCGTGTGCGCGCGCAGGCCGTACACGCTAGAGGGGACACATTGGGGTGCCGCACACGCTAGCCATTTCATCCGACCGATGGCCGCGTCTCGGTCTTCTGGTCAGGACTCAGTTACCGGTCACCGTCTGTTCTGCGCTCATTGTGGCGGTCGCCTTGAGTTGCGGTTTAGTGATCGACCGACTGCCGCTTTGTGCGGGGGCTGGCCTCATTCTCTTGGCGACCGTCGCTAGTGTTTCGATGCCGTGGGAACGAATCCATGTTCGTTGGCAGTCAGTCATGGCAACGTTGAATCTGACCGGGGTTGGCTATCTATCGGCGGCGCTTTACCCGGAGCTGCAGGCCTCTGCCGCGCTGGCAAGCGTGCCGGCCGTTTGGCTGGCAATGGTTGGCGGGCGACTGGGTCTCGTGGTAGCGATCTTGGGGTCATACGCAATTGCGTTCGCCCCTCTCGTTCTCGTCGGAGGGAATGAAGGAGAATTGGCCTCAGCGATGGCCTTTGCGGTCGTCATACCGCTCTCCGCCGTCCTTGGCTATGTAATCGCTCGTCGCTATCTTCGCGCTAGCGCTGAACGTGACAGCGCTATTGCAAAACGGAGTGCCGCTTTGGATGATGTCGAACGGCTTTCGCTCATCCTTCGTTCATTTGCTGACACAGTCAATGCAGGGATACTCATCCTCGACGTCGACAGAAAGCCACTCCTCAAGAATCAGCGCCTCAGCGTTCTGGGTGGCTACTCGGGAGGCGCATCGGAGCGTACGGACAGTCAGATATATGGCAAGGACCAATCCACGTTATTGCCCGAGGACGCGCAACCTCTAAATCGCTTCCTCGATGGACGCGAGATCGACTCGGAACTCATCTGGGTAGGTCCGCCGGGGGATCAGTCTGCGATTCTCGTATCTGGCCGTCAGTTGCGTCGCGAAGACGCTTCCGACATGGGTTCAGCACTCATCGCTCAGGATGTGACGGAGATTGTGAGAGCGGCGCGCGAACGAGAAGATGCGATGGCGACGCTGTCTCATCAGCTGCGCACGCCGTTAACCTCGATCGTCGGCTATGTCGACATGATTGTCGACCGCGAGGCTGCCCCGGAAGTGCGCGGTCCCCTCCGAGTTATCGCGCGCAACGCCGAACACTTGATAGCGCTCAGCTCATCGATGCTGAACGGCATGCGGGACCTCACGGAGGCGCGGATAGAGCGGTTGGATTTGAGTGACTTGATCGAGTCTGGCGTCGACGTCGCCCGAGGAACGCAAGACGGTGTCGCACGGAAGTGGATCGTCGACGTGCCCGCAAGCCTTACAGGTCTCATGGATAGAGACGGGTTTGTCGAGGCGCTGGGGAATGTGCTAGGTAATGCCGTGAAGTATTCACCTGGGGGCAGTACCATCAAAGTTTCCGCCGTGGTTGCGCACTCTTTCGTCGAGGTCTCGGTGGGAAATGATGGGCCGTCCATCGAGCCACTCGACATGGAACGGATCTTCGACCGCTTCTACCGCGGAACGAATGTCAAGAACAGTACTCCGGGTACGGGGATTGGACTCGCGGTCAGTCGGTCGATAATGAAGGCGAGCGGCGGTGCCATCACCGTCGCAAACACGCCGTCGGGCGTCGCCTTCACGTTGCGCATTCGCGCCAGCGACGGAATGGCTGAGCAGCTGGGGTGACTCAAGCGGTGCGGTCAAGTGTAAAACCCGGGTCGAAGTCGCAGGAATCGGTCGGGAAGATGCTGCCGCATGGCCGCGGTCTGGTGCTGGGCCAAGGTGAGGAGCCGCGCCTCGAGGTGCTACCGATGCGGTGACGCGCCACGACCGTTGACCGTCCTCATGCTCATCGAATGCCGCCGGTCGTCGGCGTCGTGAAGTGCGTCGTTGGTGGCTGCCACGTGTCTCTCAAGCTTCCGTCTTGATCATCGGTGATCCCGGCAGCGGACGCCCGCACCAGTAGTCGGCTTGCTTGAGTTCGACGCGAAAATTCCTAGACGATGGCGATGTTCTTCAGGTTCGTTGCCCTCATGCGCAGTCCAGTGTACATTCGACGCAACCTGAAACGTTTCACCGGACGAAGGAGCCCGTTGATGAAACTAAGCCTGCGCCGAATCGGTGTGTTGACTATGGCCGTCCTGCTCGCGTCAGTGACCGTTCCTGGCGTGTCCCCGCTGTCGGGTGGCGATGTGGCTGTGGCGATGGAGTCCTCGGAGGCGCCAGAATCGCTGACTGTCAATCAATTGCCCTCACCCCGCGATGTCGCCGATCTGTCGGCACCCCTACTCGGATGGCGCGTGGGCTCTGCACGTCAGAGCGCCTACCAGGTACAGCTCGCGTTGAACGAGTCTGATCTGTCTAGCGCCCCAGTTTGGGATTCCGCGCGAGTCGAATCTTCAGCCAGTACCAACGTTGCCTACGCCGGTCCCGCTCTCACGCCTGCGGAAGGATACGTATGGCGGGTCCGCACCTGGGATGGCGATGTTGTGTCCCCGTGGTCCGCTCCGTCTCGCTTCGGGACGGCAACGGATGAATGGACGGGAACGACACCTATTTGGGCCCCGAACGCAGCCACATGGTCGGATTACACCGTGGAGGGCGATTTCCGGGTGGAAGCGCAGAACGCAACGATCGTTCTGCGAGCTCGGGATTCAAGCAACTATCTAATGTGGCAGTTTCGTGGGAACGGAGCCAATACTCTTGCGCCACACACCCGCGCGGGAAACTCGTTCACGCAGCTGAAGTCTGTCCCGTTGGGCGAGTCTTTGATCAATGGCACCACTTACAGGTTCAAGATCATTGCGTCCGGAAACCGCATCAGCACGTTCCTCAACGACCGAAAGATCGACGAAACGGCCGTGCCTGACTCTTACGCGACAGGTTACTTCGGATTCCGCACCGGAGGCTCAGAAAGAAATTCCTGGGATAATCTTCGGGTGACTTCAGCGGATGGTGGCTCTCTGTACTCAGACAACTTCGACGCTGCGTCCGCGGATTTTCCGTGTGCATTGACGGTGGACGGCCGCCTTGCCGTAGGGTCCGGTCAGAACTGCATTTACTCGGCGGGGTCCACCGACTGGGCTTTCTTCCGCGGTGATGTAGACATCGCCGATAAAGATATTGCTTGGGCTACTGTTTACGCCACCGCAGCTTCTACTGCACCCACCCGTCAGTTCGTGTACAAGATGTGGTTGAACGGGGAGTTCGTCGGCCTGGGGCCGACGCAGCCGATTGCGCGTGAGACGAGGTACGACGGCTTCGACGTGACCGGCCTCCTGCGACGCGGGACAACCAACAGCCTCGGTGCTCTCGCCTACACGACGACTGACAAGCGCTTTCAGTCTCACCTTGTGGTCGAGTACTCCGATGGTTCCCGCGAAACGTTCGGTACGACGACGGATTGGAAAACGCTCAATGGCAGTCGGGTATTCCCCGCGGCCGGCAGTATCGGCACCCAATACTTCACAGCTCCGAAAGAAAACATCAATGCCGCGTCATACCCCACTGGGTTCTCGGAGCCTGGCTTCGACGACTCGCGGTGGACGCGGGCTGAAGCCAAGAACGTTTTCTCCGATCTCGAAGCAACTCCGACCGCCAAAGTGACGCAACAGTTGCAGCTGCCCGAGCGGATCGTCGAGAAATCGCCGGGCAACTACTTCCTCGATTACGGACGTACCTGGATCGGCGGGCTGAGCCTCGACCTCGAAGGAGTCAATGGTCAGATCCTTGACCTGCGTTTCGGTGAAGTGCTGTCCGCTCCGGAAACCGTGCGATTCGCGATGAACACCGGCAACACCTACCAGGACAAGTGGACTCTTCGCGACGGACGTCAGCAGCTCGAGACGTGGGGAATGCGAGTATTTCGCTACGCGGAGGTCCAAGGGGCCCCGACAGGTCTGACCGCAAACGACTTCCCTGCGCTGGCACAAGTTTATCCGTTTGACCCCGAGGGTGCAGCGTTCTCCTCGTCCGATGACAACTTGGTCAAGGTGTGGGAGCTGTCACGTCACACGGTAGACGCGACGAACCACAACCTATATGTCGACTCCTGGACGCGAGAACGCGACGCCTACGAAGCCGACTCGTATCTGCAAATGATGGCGAACTTCTACGTTTCAGACGATCCCACACTCGGCAATTACTCGTTGGAGTACCTTCTGACCGGTCGAACGTGGCCCACGGAATGGCCCATGTATACCATCCTCGCGTTCCACGACAGTTACACGCAAACTGGTGATACCACTGCGTTGGCCCGAAATTATAACAGTCTCAAGGCAAAGCTTCCTACTCGCTGGGTTGAACCAAGTACAGGTCTGATTCGCAAGAACTCCGGATCGAACGGAGCCAACAGCTGCACGGATTGTGACATCGTCGACTGGCCCGGCAGCGAGCGGGACGGCTACGTCTTCCGGCCGTACAACACGGTCATCAACGCCATAGGCCATCAGAGCTACGTCGACATGGCTGCTATCGCGACCGCGCTGGGTAAAAATGACGATGCCGCAGAGTTCACCGCGATTGCCCAACGTCTGCGTTCGGCGGCCAATGAGCGTCTTTTCGACACAACGAAGGGGGCATGGCGCGACGGGCTCAATGCCGACGGCTCATCGATCGATCATTTCGCGATCCAAGCAACGGTATTCGCAACGGCCTTTGGTCTTGCCGACGAACAGCGCGCGGCGCAGGCTGCGTCATACATCGAGTCGCGGGGAATGGCATGCAGCGTGTACTGCGCGGCCTTCGTCCTTGAGGCGCTCTACGACGGGGACCGAGCCGATGTTGCGCACGCGATGCTTACGAGTACCGGACTGCGAAGCTGGATGAACATGATAAACAAAGGCGCGGGGGCGACCGCTGAAGCCTGGGACTCTACTCTTAAAGGTAATCTGACGTACTCTCACCCTTGGGCTGCATCGCCGGCGTACAACATTCCGCAAGGCATGTTTGGAATTCGCCCCACAGTTCCGGGCTATGCGACCTTCGACGTCCGTCCCCAACCAGCCGCTGTCGAATGGGCATCAGTTCGACTACCCACCCTGAAGGGTTCGATTGGCGTCGCCCACCACACTCACGACGGGCGAACCGACATCGCTGTCCACGTCCCTGGAAACACCGTTGCGCGCGCCTTCGTTCCTGGAGCAGCCGAAGATCGCGAACCGATTGTCTACCTGGACGGTCGTGCGACCCCGGCGACATGGGAACGCGGGTATCTGCGGGTGGACGATGTGCCCGCCGGTTGCCACGTGCTGAGCCTTGAGCCCGGCACCGGCCCGCGGACCGACGAGCGTCTGCTTGATGCGTGCCCGGACGGAGGCCCGACCTCACCAATGGACGAGACTGCTCCGATCATCACCGGCCTGCCCGACACCGGATCTCTGATCCCGGACAACCAGCCGCTGAAGATACTCGCCACGGATGACGGGTATGGTGTGCGCTCGTTCACCGCGACCGTCGACGACCAAGTGGTCGACGCCACCCAATCGATCGATCTCAAGGGTCGTCGAGGGGATGTTGTCATCACCGCGCGCGCCGTCGACAATGCTGGGCTCAGCACCGAGGTCACCACCACTGTGACCGTCTTCCCTGAAGAAGGCAGCAAATCCGCACCCGGAGTCGGCGTGCTTTCGACCGACCAAGGCCACACAACAGGTCTGCGTGGCGGTACCTATAGCGTCGTGATGGATATGTGGTGGGGCTCAAATGGCGGCATGTTCCGGCTGTATGAGAACGGCAAACTTATCGCGACCGATTACCCCAGCCCAGAGACGCCGAAGGCGCAGAAGGTGAGTGTATTGGTCGAAGGTAAAGCAAACGGTACCTACACGTACACTGGTGAGCTGATTAATGCCAGAGGCTCAACGGCAACGAAGTCTTTGGTCGTCCAGGTGACTAATGCCGCCCCAGGCAAAGCCGTCCTGAGTAACGACAACTGGGATGGAGACGGTGCCTACACTGTCACGGGTAATATGTGGTGGGGGACGAACGCTACCTCGTATCGTCTTCTTGAGAATGATGTCCTCATCGACGAGAAGTCACTCACATCCGCTACGCCGGCCGCCCAGAAGACGACCACATTCGTCACCGGTCGGGCAGCAGGAAGTTATCGCTATACGCTGATCTTGGTGAATGCTGTGGGGGAGACTTCATCCGAGACCATGGTGGTGAAGGTGAAATAACAGCTCACGGCCAGCTCACCTCGGCGATTCGTATCACGCGAACCGACTCGCCGAGGTGAGCGGACGCCGGAGCTCCGGTCCCCCATCCAGGTAAGCCCCCCCCCCGGCGTAAGACGCCTACAATCGCTGGAAGCCGCTTCGGGCTGGATGGCACGTCGGACTTGATTGTCCGTCAAGGCCGACGTCGAAGCTCGACCCCTTCATCCCGGAGGAGCTTCAGAACGCCAGACTTCGACAAGCTGTACTCCGAGCACAGGGCTGGAGTCGTGGCGTCCCCGCAGTATTTGGCAGCAGTCTCCGAGCGAGTATCCGCGCCGAGTCTTCGACCCAGACGCCACGCTGGCGCGCCATCTGCCGCCAGCGTGGCGGGCGCCAAGACGGCCAGTGCGGCCAACTTCTCGAGGTCGCGGAGAGCTGGCGGAAGCAGGTCTGATTTATTCGAGTTGCCTAGGTTCGACTCCCTCCGCGAGGCCGGCGCTGAATACCTGCCCGAACGAAGGCTTGGCGTACGCCGTTGTAGCTGACGTCGAAGTGCTTGGCGATTGCTGCGAGCGACTTGCCGTCGCCATAAAGTGCAGTGGCTTCGCGGACCTGCTCGTCGGTGAGTGGCTGGCAGCGAAGCTGAGCACCTTCGTCGCGGAGTAGTTTCAGTACTCCGCCCTTCGAGAGGCTGTACTCGGTACAGAGAGCTGGTGTCGTCGCGCCGGACTGATACTTCTCCACGATCTCAGCGACGAGTGCGGGATTGAGCCGACGGCGCAGGAGCCGAGGCGGATGCTCTGAGGGCGAGTGTTCGGCTATCGAATCTGGCGATAGACCAGCCAGTTTCTGCAGTTCCGCCAGGGGTGGCGGCAGAAGAGCCGATTTATTCGAGTTGCGGTGTACTGGGCCTACAGATGTCGAGAAAGCCCCGGTTCGCCGGGGCTTTTCGCATTCCCGGTCTGCGCGACCGTCGCTGGGCGTCGCCGCCGACGCGGAGCCGCGCATGCACGGCAAGCACAGCGGCGGGATCCGCCCCGGACACGCCGCAGGGGCGGCCGGGCGCATCGGCGTGTCGAGCGTGATCCCCGCCGTCGTGCACGGGTCGAGCCGCGGCATCGTCACATCATTGTGTCGAGGATCCCCACCAGATCGTCGAACGTCGTCCGCGGATTCAGGATCGCGAAGCGGGCGTTGACGCGTCCGGCGTGGCTCGAGGGGGTCACGAAGGCGTGCTGCCCATCGAGCAGCTGCGCCGACCAGCGGTCGTAGTCGGCCTTCGCCCACCCGACGCGCTCGAAGACCACGACCCCGAGCTGGGGGCGGCGGACCAGCGTGAGCTCGGCGCGTCCGTCGATCTCGTCGGCGATGCGCTCGGCGAGGTCGATCGCGGTGGTGATGGCCTCGCGGTAGACCGCCGCGCCGTAAGTGGCGAGCGAGAACCACAGGGGCAGCCCGCGGGCGCGGCGCGTGAGGTGGGCGGCGAAGTCCGACGGGCTCCAGTCGCTCGTCTCGGTGAGGGTGTCGAGGTACTCGGCGTGCTGCGTGTGGGCACGGCGGCCGAGCTCGGGGTCGCGGTAGATGAGCGCGCACGCGTCGAAGGGGGCGAACAGCCACTTGTGCGGGTCGACCACGAGGGAGTCGGCGTGCTCGACGCCGGCGAACCGGTGCCGAGCCCGCGGGGAGAGCATGCCGGTGAGTCCGTACGCACCGTCGACGTGCAGCCACACGTCGGTGCCCTCGACCGCGCGGGCGATGTCGGCGATGTCATCGACGATGCCGAAGTTGGTGGAGCCGGCGGTCGCGACCACGGCGAAGACGCTGTCACCGTGCTCGTCGAGGGCGGCGCGCACGGCGTCTCCGCGCAGCACGCCGTCGGCACCCACGGGCACGCCGACGACCTCGACGTCCATCACGCGCGCCGCGGAGGCGATCGAGGAGTGCGCCTCGACGCTGCAGACCACGCGCCAGGCGTCGGGGCGGGGGCTGCCGGCATCCGCGAGCCGATCACGCGCCGCCTCGCGAGCGGCGACGAGGGCGGACAGGTTGCCCAGCGTCCCGCCCTGGACGAAGACGCCTCCCGCGCCCTCGGGGAGTCCGAACTCGGCGGCGAGCCAGCGCAGCACCTCGTTCTCGGCGTGCACTGCGCCGGCTCCTTCGAGCCACGAGCCGCCGTAGAGCGCGCTGGCCGAGACGACGAGGTCGAATGCGGCCGCGGCCTTGGTGGGCGCGCTCGGGATGAACGAGAGGTAGCGCGGGTCGTCGGTCGTGATGCACGCGGGGGCGAGGACGTGCTCGAAGATCCCGAGCGCCTTGCGCGCACCGATGCCCTTCTCATCGATGGTGCGGCCCGCGAGGCGCCGCAGTTCGGCGGCCGGCAGCGGCTTGTCGAGCGGCGTGTCCTCGGACGTGAGCCGACCCCGGGAGTACTCGAGCACCATGTCGACGATGGCGCGAGTCTCGTCGCTGACCTCGTGCATGCGCGCGGCGGGAGAGTGGGTCATCGAAACCTCCGGATCAGGATGCCGATCGCGGCCGCGACGGGAGGCGGCGTCGGCGTCGACAGGGGTGTGAGAGCGCGGGGCGGGTGGCGATCGGCTCGTGGGAGTCAGCTTAATTCGCCGTCGTCATCGCAGGAACGAGCAGCCGCACGAGCGGTGGGCGGGGATCGGGATGCCGGACGCCGGTGAGGCGGGCTTCCCGACGGCGCGTGCGGGACGGGCGTCGCGAAGAGGCCTCACGCCGCGGTGAGCTGCGGGGCGACCCGCGCGATGCGCGAGCGTAACTCGCCGACCGTCCGGTCGAAATCCTCGTCGCTGCCGGTCCGAGCGGGGTCGCGGATCGACCAGTGCACGTCGTCGCGACCGCCGAGGGCCTCGTGCGCGTGGTCGCAGACGCTGATGACGAAGTCTCCGGGCCGGGCGACGTCGCTGAGGGTCCGGGGGCGGACGCGGTCGTCGAGGCGCAGATCGTGCCGGACCGCCGCGGCGACGGCGCCGGCGTGCACGCGTTCGCCGGGGTTCGTCCCCGCCGACTCCGCCGGAATCGCGCTGTGGGCCTCCCAGATGGCGCGGGCAAGTTGAGAACGGGCGGAATTCGCCGTGCAGACGAAGAGCACCCGGCCCTGGACCTTCCGTGGGGCGAGGGTGAGGTCGGAGAACGCTTCGGGAACGAGCTGCAGGTAGCTGCGACGCCCGTCCGACTCGGATGGCACGCGCCGCGCGATCCCGCAGTCTTCGAGCACGTTGGCGTGGAAGGCGACGAGGTTCGACTTCATCCCCAGCACGGACGCGATCTCGCTCGACGACATGTCGCCCATCGCGAGCAGATCGACGATGCGCAGACGTCCCGGGTCTCCGAGAGCGGCGAAGGCCTCAGCGCGCCGTCGAAGATCGTCCATTATGCCCCCGTCCGCCCGGTCTGTCATCCGTCAGCGGAAATCACTTTTACTCAGTAGCCTTTGAGCGACCGCAACGGGCGGGCGCCCCCCAATAGTGCGCCCGTTGCGGTCTCTCACACCCTCGGGGCAAGAGGAGTTTCTCATGCGGCAGCGGCGCGTCGGGCGGCGGATCACGCCGCGTGTCGAAAGAAGCCGATGACCATGGCTGCGCAGGGCGACGGCGGGCGACGAGCGCTCCGGGCGCAACGCGAACAGGATGCCGCGGCGGCACTGCCTGCGGGCCTCGCCACGGTCTTCGCGGGGCGCTATCGGGTCGCGGGGCCCCTCGGCCGCCGGGGGATCGACGGCCACGTCTTCCGCGCGCGCGACGACATCCTCGCGCGCGACGTCGTCGTGAAGGTCTTCCCCCTCGACCCCGCGACCGCGACCGAGCCCCCGCGTCGGCTGGAGGGGGCCCGCGTGCTCGCCGCCCTCGATCACCCGGCCCTCATCACGCTCTACGACGCCCACCTCGGACGCGACGGCCGCGGCTATCTCGTGACCGAGTTCATCAACGGTCCATCCCTGCGCGAACGCCTCGACGACGGCGGACCGCTCGCGCCGCTCCTGGTCGCCGGGCTGATCGAGGATCTCGCACGCGGACTCGACGCCGTTCACGAGGTGGGCATCGTCCACCACCACCTCACGTCATCGCACATCCTGCTGCGTCCCGTCCGAAACGCCCACCGGCCGTTCGTCGCGGTGCTCGCCGACTTCGGCGTCGCCCACCTCCTGTCCGGTGGTGCCGGCGCCGCGGTCGACGACGCTTCCACCGACGACGAGGACTACCTGCCGCCGGAGCAACTGCGCGGGGAGGCGCCCGGCGCCGCCGCCGACATCTACGCCCTCGGCCTCCTGGCCGTGGAGGCGTTGACCGGTGAGAGCCCGGTGCTCGGGGGAGCGGCGCAGCACGTCCTTCTCGCGCCTCTCGATTTCGATCCCGTCATCCCCTCGCGGTTCGGGTACGGGTGGGAGGTGCTCCTCACCGCGATGACGGACCCCGATCCGGCTCGACGTCCGTCGGCGGCAGACGTCGTCGCCGTCGCGGTCGAGCTCCGGCAGGGCGCCGACGGCGGCGGAGCGATCCCCGTCCCCGATGTCTCCTCGTCCGGAGTCGGCCCAGAGTCGGATCCGGAGTCGAAGCCGGTGCCGGAGTCGGAGCCGGTGCCGGCCTTGCGCGCCGTGACGCAATCGCGCGAGGCGACCACGCGGCGGCGGCGCCCGCCCATCTGGGCCTGGGTCACGCACGCGCGCTGACCACGCCTCACCGGCCGTAGCTGGCAATCGTCTGACCTTCTCCGGTGCGCCCGGTCGCCGAACCGCGTCTTTCCGGGACTCGGGAGGAGCGTGTATGCAGCCATGCGCATATGCACGACGTAGCGTCGACCTCAGTCCTCGGCATCCGCCCATGGCTTCCGGCCTTAGCGGTCACCCAGAACCGAGGAGCATGCCATGGCTGCACCCGTCATCGAATCCCGGATGGGACCGATCCGCCAGACCTACAAGGGAACGGCCGACTTCCCCCCGATGGCCAAGGCGTACACGGAACTGTCGCAGGTCGTCCGCGAGACGGGACTGCTCACGCGTGCCCGCCGCTTCTATGCGCTGGTCGGCACGGTGCTCGCCCTCGGCTTCGGCGGGGCGATCACCGGTTTCGTCCTTCTCGGGGACAGCTGGTTCCAGCTGCTGATCGCCGCCGCTCTCGGCATCCTCTTCACCCAGGTCGCCTTCCTCGCCCACGAGGCGGCGCACAAGCAGATCTTCGCGTCGGGACGCGCCAACGACCGCCTGGCCCTGTGGCTCGCTGCCGGCGTCGTGGGCATCAGCCTGTCGTGGTGGACGTCGAAGCACACCCGCCACCACGCCAACCCGAACCGCGTGGGCAAGGACCCCGACATCGAGGTCGACACGATCTCCTTCGTCGACGAGGATGCCGCGACCGCGCGCGGCCTGCGCCGCTGGATCACGCGTCGCCAGGGGTGGCTGTTCTTCCCGCTGCTCACGCTCGAGGGCGCGAACCTGCACGCGCACGCCTTCCGCCACCTCTTCTCGCGCGGAGAGGTGAAGGGGCGGTGGAGCGAGCTGGGCATCATCGCGCTGCGCTTCGCCGTGTTCGTCGCGCCCGTCTTCGTCTTCCTCCCGATCGGCATGGCGTTCGCGTTCCTCGGCGTGCAGCTCGCCGTCTTCGGGGTCTACATGGGGGCGTCTTTCGCTCCGAACCACAAGGGCATGGCCGTGATCGCGCCGAACGCCAAACTCGACTTCTTCAGCAAGCAGGTGCGCACCTCGCGCAACATCACCGGCGGCTGGTGGGCGACGTGGCTGATGGGCGGACTCAACTACCAGATCGAGCACCACCTGTTCCCGAACATGCCGCGCCCGCACCTCAGCCGCGCCCGGGCGATCGTCAAGGAGCACAGCAAGACGCTCGACGTGCCCTACGTGGAGACCACGCTGCTGCAGTCGTACGGAATCGTCATCCGGTACCTCAACCGCGTGGGCCTGGCCGCGCGCGATCCCTTCGAGTGCCCGATGACCTCGGCGGCCGCGCGCGCCTGACGCGCCCCGCGCGGACCATCGAGGTGGCCGTCGGGGGTGGGCTGCGGCCGTCGGCTCAGACCGGGGACGACTCCGGCCAGTGCACCGACACGGGCAGTCGGCGCGTTTCGCCGGCATCCACTCCCGAGGTGAGGAGATCGACGAGGGCGGTCATGGCCTCGCGGCCGAGCTGCTCGCCGTCGACGTCGATCGCGGGCACCTCGTCGGCGCCGATCGCCTCGGCCACCAGTCGTTCCGCGCTCACCACGATCTCCCCGGGTGAGGACACACCCCGGGCGCGCAGGGCGAAGACGAGGCCGAGCCCGATCGAGGTCGCGTAGGGGACCACCGCGGTCGCACCGGAGGCCACGACCGCATCGGTGGCGGCGACCCCCGCGGCGAAGGTCGCGGGGAAGGGACCGAGCGTCGTCAGTTGCGCGCGGTCCGCGACGGCGCGAGCGATCGCGGCGCTGCGCTGCGCGTCCTGCCACGAGCCCTCCGGGCCGCCGAGGTAGGCGATGGCGCGATGACCGGTGTCGGCGAAGCGGGCGGCGAGGTCGGCGAAGGCGCTCGCCGTGTCGGCGACGATGGAGGTCATGCCCTGGATCTCGCGGTCCACGAGCACGGTGGGGCCGAAGACGGCGGCCGCCTGCACGATCTCGTCAGGCCCGCGCGGCGCGACGAGGACGCAGCCGTCGACCTGTCGCGCGAGGCGCTCGAACTCGACGAGGTCGTCGGCGTCGTCGAGGCGGTGCACCGCGACGGTGAGCTGAAGGTCGGATTCACGCGCGCGAGACTGCGCCCCCGCGACGATGGGGGTGAAGAACGCGTTGTCGAGCGTCGGGACGACGAGGGCGACGATCCCGCTGCTGCCGCGGGCGAGGTGGCTCGCGGTGCGATTGGGGACGAAGCCCAGCTGTAGGGCGGCGGCACGCACCCGTGCCACGGTGTCGGGGGCGACGAGGTCGGGGCGGCCGAGCGCACGCGAAGCGGTCGACTTGGCCACCCCGGCAAGAGCGGCGACATCGGCCAGCGTGGTCACTGCGCCCCCTTCCGACAGACGCGAGCACCGCGCGCAGTCCGTTCATCCTACTGAGCGGCCACAACCGGTTGCGTCCGCGTTTTACACGCTGTTTACACGGGAGGTCGCGTGAGCGACTCGCCGCCCCCTACGGTGGTAACAACCGGTTGCGCAACCGGTTGCAACCCCTCATGATCGGAGTCGGCCCGTGCTCTCACGCCGCACCGGACTGCTCGCCCTCCCCGGGCTGGCGCTGCTGCTGGTGGGCTTCCTGATCCCCTCGGTGGCGATGCTCTTCGCCCCGCCGGGGGTCAGCCCGCTCGACATCCTCGACCGGCTCAGCCGCATGCTGACTGACCCCTACGACCTCGCGATCATCGGTCGCACGGTCGGTCTCGGCCTCATCGTCACCGTGGTCTGCATCGTGCTCGGCTTCCCGATCGCCTACCTGTTGGCGCGGTCCACCTCGCGGTGGGCCGGCGTCCTGCTCGCCCTCGCGATCTTCCCCCTGCTGCTCAGCAACGTCGTCCGCACCTTCGGTTGGCTGGTCCTGCTCGGCTCGAACGGGGCCATCGGGCAGCTCCTCGTCGGCCTCGGCCTCGTCGAGAGGGCGCCGCAGCTGCTGTACACGGAACTCGCGATCGTGCTCGGTCTCACTCAGCTGTTCCTGCCTCTGGCGATCATCTCCTGCTACTCGGCCGTCGCGCAGGTCGACCCCGGTCTCGATGACGCGGCGCGCGGTCTGGGCGCCGGCCGTACCCGCACCTTCTGGGGGATCGTGGTGCCCCTGTCGGCCCCCGGCATGGTGGTCGCGGCCACGCTCGTCTTCGCCGGCAGCGTCACCGCGTACACGACGCCGTACCTGCTCGGAGGATCCAGCCAGCGGATGCTGTCGACACAGCTCTACTCGTACTCCAGCGTCACGATCGACTGGGCCGCGGCCAGCGCTACGGCCATCATCATGACGGTCCTCGTCTTCGCCGTGTCGGGCCTGTCGGCCATCGCCGGACGACGGGGGGCGACCTCGTGAAGACCTCGCGTCCCGTCGCGGCATCCCTCGCCGTCGCCGGCTACATCGTCATGATCGTGCCGATCCTGTTCGTCGTGGCGACCGCCTTCACCGGCGGGCGAACGCTGCGCTTCCCTCCCGAGGGCTTCTCGTTGCGCTGGTTCGGCGCGGCCTTCGCCTACAAGCCGTTCACCTCGGCGCTGGTGTCCAGCCTCGAGCTCGCGCTGCTGGCGACGATCCTCGCCCTCGCGATCGGCGTGCCGGTCACCCTGGCGATCCACCGCGGGCGCCTGCCCGGCAAGGGCATCGTCGAGGGTCTCTTCCTCTCGCCACTCATCGTCCCCGAGCTCGTCGTCGGGCTGGCGCTCTACCAGCAGCTCATCATCGGGCTGCGCCTCGACAACTTCCCGGTGCTCCTGATCGGCCACACCGTGCTGATGCTCCCGTACGCCGTGCGGGTGACCGGAGCCTCTCTCGCGCTGGCCGATCCCAGCGTCGAAGAGGCCGCTCGCGGTCTCGGGGCGTCGCCCCTGCGGGCATTCTTCACGGTGACTCTGCCCCTCCTTCGGCCCGGCATCTTCTCGGCGGGGCTGCTGAGTTTCGTCACGTCGTTCAACAACGTTCCGCTGTCGCTGCTGCTTCAGAGCCGGGACTTCCGCACACTGCCCGTCACGATGCTCGACTACGTGCAGCAGAGCTACGACCCCATGGTCGCGGCGACCAGCACCATCATCCTGGCGGGCACCGTCGTCGTGGCCGTCATCGCCGAACGCACCGTCGGCTTCGCCCGCATCTTCGGAGGGATCAACCGATGACCACTGCAGCAGAATTCGTCGGGGTCACCCAGCGCTTCGGCGACTTCACGGCCGTCGATGCGATCGACCTCTCCATCCCGACCGGTCAGCTCACGACGCTGCTCGGGCCGAGCGGCTGCGGCAAGACCACATCGCTGCGCATGCTCGCGGGGTACACGCAGCCGACCTCGGGGCGCATCATGAT
This sequence comes from Microbacterium sp. NPDC089188, assembly GCF_040685155.1. Taxonomy (NCBI): domain Bacteria; kingdom Bacillati; phylum Actinomycetota; class Actinomycetes; order Micrococcales; family Microbacteriaceae; genus Microbacterium; species Microbacterium sp. NPDC089188. The sequence goes on from NZ_JBFBHH010000002.1 coordinate 257,803, forward strand.
CGCGGGGACGGATGCCACGCGCACCCCGCCCGAGCGACGGGGCCTGGGCATGGTGTTCCAGTCGTACGCGCTCTTCCCCCACATGAGCGTCGCGGAGAACGTCGGCTACGGCCTGAAGCTGCGCAAGGTCGCCGGGCCGGAGCGGACGCGCCGCGTCGCCGAAGCCCTCGATCTGGTCGGGCTGGGGCATCTCGCCGCCAGCCGGCCCAAGAAGCTCTCGGGCGGGCAGCAGCAGCGCGTCGCCCTCGCCCGCGCGATCGCCATCCGCCCGACGCTCCTCCTCCTCGACGAGCCGCTGTCGAACCTCGACGCGCGGCTTCGTGTGCAGATGCGCGCCGAGATCCGTCGCATCCAAGCGGAGACCGGCCTCACGGTCGTGCTCGTCACGCATGACCAGGACGAGGCGCTGGAGATGTCGGACCGCATGGTCCTCATGCGCGAGGGACGCATCATGCAGGAAGGGGCACCGACCGAGGTGTTCACCGCGCCGGCGAACCGCTTCGTGGCCGAGTTCCTCGGGTACGAGAACTTCCTCGTCCTGTCCGACGGCGCGACCGCGACGATCCGTCCCGAGCACCTCGAGATCGACGGTCTCGCGACCGCCGGGGCTCTCACCCTCGACGGCACCGTCGTCGATGTCGCCTACCGCGGCGTGGACCGGCTCGTGACGGTCGACACCGTCGACGCGCAGGGTGAAGCCGTCCGTCTGATGGCCGACGTCCGCGACGAAGCGGTCACAGCCCGCCCGGGCGACCGTGTGACCGTCTCGGCGGCCGCATCGCGCCTGATCCGACTCGCCGCCTGACAGCACCACCCGCAACAGCACCACCCCGTCCTGCCCCACCCGTACACACCTGCACCGCAGCCGCGGCTCCGCCGCCGCACGAGAGGAACCCGCATGACCCGCCCCACCCGCCGCCTGCTCGCGGCCTCGTCCGTCTTCGTCGCCACCGCTCTCGTCGCCACCGGTTGCTCCGGCTCGAGCGACGACGCCGCCTCGAGCGACACCATCGTCGTCAGCACGTTCCCCTTCGGTGTCGAGCAGTTCCAGCAGGCGATCATCGACCCCTTCACGGAGAAGACCGGCATCGCCGTCGAGGTCGAGACCGGCAGCAACGCCGACCGTCTCTCGCAGCTGCAGCTCGCCGCCGGTGATCCCGGCATCGACGTGATGCTGATCTCCGACACCTTCGCCGCGCAGGGCCAGGAACAGGACCTCTTCCAGAGCTTCGACGAGTCCGATGTGCCGAACCTGGCGAACATCGCCGACTTCGCCACCGAGGAGGGCTTCGACGGCCCGGCCTACAGCTACCAGCTGAACGGAACGATCTACAACACCGATCAGGTCACCGCCGCGCAGGCCGCGGACTGGTCCCTCTACGCCGACCCCGCTCTCGCCGGTCGTCTGGCCTTCCCCGATATCTCGGTCACCGCAGGACAGCTCGCGGTCTCGGGCGTCGCCTCGGTGTACGGCTCCGGACCGTACGACGTCGACTCGGCGTACACCACGCTCGGCGGCTGGGCCCCCGGCATCCTGCAGTTCTACACCTCGTCGACCGAGGTGACGAACCTGCTGACCCAGGGCGAGATCGTCGCCGCCGACTCGCTGAGCGGGTTCGCGACCACCCTGATCGCCTCGGGCGAGCCGGTCGCCTGGACGGCGCCGACCGAGGGGCGCTACATGGCGACCAACCGCGCCATGATCCCCTCCGGCGCCCCCAACCTCGACGGCGCCCACGCTTTCATCGACTACCTGCTCTCGGTCGAGGCGCAGAGCGCCTCGGCGAAGATCGTCGGCGACCTGCCGGTCGCCCTCGACGCGGAGATCCCCGAGGAGATCACCGCGGTCGTGGGCGACATCGCAGCCGACCCGGTGGCCGCCGGCTACGCCACCCTGGACCCCGCCGAGGTGCTGCCCAACCGCGCCCAGTGGGTGGAGCGCTTCGCCCGCGAGGTCTCCTCGCGCTGACCCCCCCCGACCGGCCGCCGGAGTTCCCCCACCCCGGCGGCCGCCCGCCCATCGCGGCCCCACCGCGATGGGCGGGACCCCTTTGCTCCTCGACGCTCGAACGGCTCCATGACCTCCGCATCGCCCCTCCCCGCCGACTACCTCCGCCGCCTGCCCAAGGCCGATCTGCACTGCCACCTCATCGGCACCGTGCGTCCCGCGACCTTCGCGGAACTCGCGCGGCGGGAGCGGCTGGCGCTGCCGGACGACCCGGAGCGCATCTTCGCCGACATCAACTCCCTCCCGCCCGACCCGGCGCTGTACGAGAACACCCGCATCCCGGTACCGCAGGGACGCGGGGTCGACGAGCCCGAGGTGTCGTACTCGCTCTTCCAGGTGTCCAACTGGGTGGTCGAGGTGCTGCGCGACGCCGACGACCTCACGCGCATCGTCTATGAGGCGTTCGAAGACGCCCACCGGCGAAGCGGTACGCGCCACCTCGAGTTGTTCTTCGACGCCCTCCCGCCGCACCTGTCGACACTCGGGTACACCGGGGCGGTCGAGGCCTACGCCGAGGGGATCCGCCGCGCCGAGCGCGACTTCGGAATGTCGGGACGGATGATCCAGGGCATCGACCGCAGTCGCAGCGGTGCGGAGGCCCTCGAGGTCGTCCGCCGCGTCGTCGACAACCCGCACGAGTACGTCGCGGGCATCGGACTCGACAACCTCGAGACGGCCGGTCCCCCCGAGCGTTTCGTCGATGCCTACCGGCTGGCCGGCGAGGCGGGGCTGCGCCGGACGGCGCACTCCTCGGAGCACGCGCCCACCGCCGTCAACACCCTTACGTGCCTCGACGTGCTGGGCTGCGACCGCATCGACCACGGGTACTACGTACTCGAGGACGACGCGGTCGTCGCCCGCCTGCGCGAGCAGCAGGTGGCGTTCACCGTCGCCTCCACGACGTCGCGACGATCGTGGCGGCCGTGGCGCCGCGCGTCCATCGCGGCGATGATCGACGCGGGGCTCAACGTCATCCCGTGCTCCGACGACCCCGGGATGTTCCCGACCACCCTCGCCCAGGAGTACGCGATCGTGTCCGAGCAGATCGGCGCCTCGCATGCCGAGGTGCGGCGCATGGCGCTCGCCTCTGCAGAGGCGTCGTGGTTGCCGGGCGAGGAGCACGCGCGGCTCGTGGAGTCGTTCACCGCCGAGATCGCCTCCCTCGACGAGGAGTTCGGGCTCGTCCCCGGTGCGGCCCAGCGTTGAGCCGTCGCCGTGGTCGGCGCGTTGCTGAGCCGTCGCCGGGCGGCGGCACATCACTCCCCGCCCGTGTCGCGCTCATCGTGCTCACTCCGGTCGCTTTCCCGACGTCGCAGAGGCTCGGCCACCCTGGTCGGACGTAGCCTGGACCCGGGAACCGGGGAGGCGCGGATGACGCAGGGTGCGACCAGCTCGGCGACGTCGGTCCGTCGCGTCCTCGAGCGATGACGGCATCCGCAGACCCGCGGCGGTGGCGCGCGCTGGCCGTCCTGCTGATGGGGCAGTTCGCGTCGCTCCTCGACCTCAGCGTCACCAACGTCGCGCTCCCCTCGATCGGGCGGTCGACGGGCGCCGGGGCGAGCGAGCTGCAGTGGGTCATCACGGGCTACGTCCTGGCCTTCGGTCTCGTCCCGGTGATCGGCGGCCGGCTCGGCGACGGTCGCGGGCGCCGGCGCATGTTCGTGGTGTCCATGCTGGGCTTCGTGGTCGCGAGCGCCCTGGTGGGGCTCGCCCCGACGCCCGAGGTGCTCATCGCCGCGCGTGTGGTGCAGGGGATCTTCGGCGGCATGATCGGGCCGCAGGTGTCGGGCTACATCCAGAACGCGTTCCCCCCGCTCGAGAGGGGCAGGGCCTTCGGGCGGCTCGGCCTCACCGTGGGCGCGGGTACCGCGCTGGGGCCGGTGGTGGCGGGCCTGCTGATCGCCGTGGGCGGCGAAGCCGACGGCTGGCGTCTCGTGTTCTTCATCAACGTGCCGATCGGCGTCGCGGCGGTGCTGCTCGCGCGGCGCTGGGTGGCCGCCGACGCGCCGGTGGCGCCGGACGCGGGACGACGGCTCGACCTGCTCGGCGTCGTGCTGCTGGGGGCGGGACTTCTCTGCCTGCTCTTCCCGATCGTCGAGACGGGCCAGGCGGGGGGGACCATCTCGCTCCTCCTGCTCGTCCCGGCGGCCGGACTGCTCGTCGCCTTCGTCCGCCACGAGGCTCGTCTGACGCGGACGGACGCCGCCCCTCTGGTGGATCTCCGCCTGTTCCGCACGCGGTCGTTCGTGATCGGGGTCGTGTTCGCGGTGGTGTTCTTCTGCAGCAACACCGGGATCCCGCTCGTACTCGCGTTGTACTACCAGGACGGTCTGGGTTTCACCGCCCTGCAGTCGGCCCTGGGTGTCACGGCCTACGCCGTCGGCACGGTCTTCGGGGCGCCCGTCGCCGGCCGCTTCGTGTCACGCGTCGGCAGACCCCTCCTGCTCGGGGCCGTGTCGCTCTTCACGCTCGTGACGGTCGTGCTCGGCCTCGTCGTCCGAGCCGCGCCCGAGGCGACCGATGCGACCGGCGTCATCCTGCGCCTGTGCGTGCCGCTCTTCGTCCTCGGCGTCGCAGGCGGGGCGATCGTGACGCCGAACCAGACGCTCACCCTGGCCGAGGTCGACCCCGCGCGCGGCGGCGTCGCCGGAGGGGTGGTGCAGACCGCTCAGCGCGTGGGCGCCTCGATCGGCCAGACGGTGCTCGGTACGAGTTTCGTCCTCGTGCTGGCAGGGGCGACGCGCGCGTCGGGGCCGGGCTCCCCGGCGCCCGATCCGAGCGTCTTCGCCGACGCCCTCACGGTCGCCCTCGCCGTGTCGGTCGTCTTCTCGGCGGCCGCCGCCGTCCTCAGCGGCGTCGAGGTGCGGCGGTCGCGGGCGCGGTAGCGCTCAGCCTTCGTCGTCCCAGCGCGAGAGCGGGCGGTCGTCGTCCTCGTCGGCGCGCGCGGCGCCGCGCGCGGCCGGCCACTCCAGCTGGAATCCGCACTCGCGGCACTCGTCGGCATCCTCCCCCTCGTCCACGAGAGGGTGCATCGTGATGCCGCACGCCGGGCAGATGGGCTGCCGGTCATCGACGGGCATGTCGGGGTAGGTCATGGCTGAGGGCTCCTGGAGGCACCGCCGACGGCGGACAGCAGGAAGAACCGCGCCGGCACCCGTCGTGTTCCCGCCCGTCCGATGCCGCGCGCGCCCGATAGCGTCGGAGCATGAGCGTCCCCGTCCCCGTCCCCCTCGGCCTCGGTCTCGCCGCCGTCGGCCGCCCGGCCTACATCACCACGGCACGCGACGCCGACCTGGGCGACCCCGCCGAACGGTCGATCGACGCCCTGCGCGCGCGGGCGCACGAGCTGCTCGACGAAGCGTGGGCACTCGGCATCCGGTATGTGGATGCGGCACGGTCGTACGGGTTCGCCGAGGAGTTCCTCGGGTCGTGGCTGGCTGTCCATCCCGAGCGCCGCGCCTCGCTCACGATCGGCTCGAAGTGGGGCTATGCGTACGTCGGCGACTGGAAGATGGATGCCGCGGTCCACGAGCGCAAGGAGCACTCGGCCGCGATGTTCGACCGGCAGTGGCCCGAGACGCTCGAGGCGCTCGGGACGGCCCCCGATCTCTACCTGATCCATTCCGTCACCCCCGAGAGTCCGGTCCTCATGGATGCCGCGGTGCTCGAGCGGATGCGTCGGTTGCGGGACGAGGGGGTGCGCGTGGGGCTGTCGACGAGCGGGCCGCGCCAGGGCGAGGTGCTGCGCGCGGCCCTGGCCCTCGCCGACACGCCGTTCCGCGCGGTGCAGTCGACGTGGAACCTGCGGGAGGCGTCGGCCGGTGAGGCGCTCGCCGCGGCGCACGACGCCGGCTGGACGGTGGTGCTCAAGGAGGTGCTCGCCAACGGCGCGCTGGCCGAGGCCGAACCGGGCGATATCCTCGCCCGGACGGCACCCGGGACCGATCCCGACGTCTTCGCGATCGGCGTCGCGCGGGCGCAGTCCTTCGCCGACGTCGTGCTTCTCGGCGCGACCACGCGCGCGCACCTGCGCCGTGGCGCGGTCGCTCCGGCACGATCGATCGAGCGGTCCGAGCTCGACGCCCTCGCCGTCGACCCGGTGGTCTACTGGCGGGAACGCTCGGAACGTCCGTGGCGATGACGCCGCGGATTCAGGACACGCAGCGCACGTCGGCGACCGAGCCCGAGACGTTCGCCGACGAGCCCGCGATCGCCGTGGCCAGCACCGATCCCGCCGAGGTGCGCGCCTGAGCGTAGCCCGCCGACCGGGCGTTGGCGATCGAGCGCACGGTGATGCCCGGCGCGTACGTGCCGCACGTCGACCAGGACACGCGCGTGCCCGACAGGCCGGTGCCGCTGAAGGCGCACACATTGCCGGTGGCGCAGCTGCCGACCGCCTTGTCGTCGTCGGCGGGCACGTCGACGCTCATGCCGAGCTCCGGCCACACCGCGTGGCGGGCGTCGACGACGACCCCGCCGGGGATCCCGGCGAGGGTCGCGGCGATGTCGGGGTGGAGGTCGGCGGGCTGATCGTCGGTGCGGCTCATCGGGGAGCGTCCTCTCTGTCCTGCGCGTCCCACAGGGCGTATTCGGTGAGCGACCCGGCGGGCAGGTCGAGGTCGGTGTTCGCGGCGGTCAGCGCCGACTCGAATCCGACGATGCGTCCGGTCTCGGTCGACAGCAGCAGCGTCACCTCGGTGTTCGCGGTCGATGAGGGGATGCCGGCCAGGCCCACGACCTCGCGCCCGAGGCGGTCCTGGGTCGTCCCGAGCGCCCGAAGACCGGGCGACGCGGCGACGACGTCCAGCAGCGCGGACTGCTGGGCGTCGTCCAGGGTCCACTCGCCCTGGATGCTCCGCACCCCCACGATGGCATCGCCGGCGTCCAAGGTGTCGGTGGCCCCCGTCGCCGTCGTCAGCAGCGTGCGCATCGCCTCGGGCGACGCCTCCGGCGGCGTCGGCGACAGGGGGCGGAACTGGTTGCGCACGTAACGCACGTCACCGACGACGGTCCCGGGAGCGGGGTCGACGTTCGGCACGGTGTCGCCGTCGGCGTTCGTGGCCTCGGCCGCCGTGGTGACCACCGACCCGGAGAAGTCCTCATCCCACCGCAGGTCCACCCACTCGCGTCGGAACACCGTCGCCTCGGCCCCGTCGGGGGAGGCGCTGAAGTACCAGCCGAGCGATAGGGAGCGGCGCTCCGCGGCGACCCCGTCATCCCCGGCGGCCAGCCGGGCCTGTGCGTCCGCGACGACCTCCGCGACGCCGGTTCCGCTGGGCACGGCGCTGTAGACGAGCGGCTTCGGGGTGAGAGCGGATGCCGAGGACCCCGGCATCCACAGCACTCCCGTCACGATGGTCAGGATCAGCACGACGGCGGCGGCCGCCGACGTCCACGCCAGCGCGGGGCGGCGGCGGCGGGCGGGCGGGCGGTCGAGGATCTGCCGCAGTCGACGCTCGGCGTCGAGGGGGAGGGGAGCGTCGAGCGGGGTCTCGGCGGGGTCGAGGCGGCGCAGTGCGCGCGCGAGGTCATCGTCGTTCATCGCCCACCCCCTCCGCATGGACGACGGCGCCGTCGAGCAGCGGGCGCAAGCGTGCCCTCGCTCGATTCAATCGCGTCCACACCGCGCCGGCGTTCATGTCCATGACCAGGGCCACCTCGGCGGCCGAGAGCTCCTCCCAATACGTGAGCCAGAGGATTTCGCGTTCGCGCTCGGGAAGACCGCGAATGGCGTCGACGAGGCGTTGCGCCATCGCGGGTTCGGCCTCGCTCGCCAGAGCGCGCACGTGGTCCTCGATGTGCGTCCACAATGCCCCCTCCCTGTCGCGTCGCCGGTATTCGTTCGCGATGAGGTTGCGCGCGGTGCGGTACAACCACGGCAATCCGAACGGATCACGCGGACCGCGTTTGCGCCACGCGATCTCGAAGCAGTCCATCGTGAGGTCGGCGGCGGCCTCGCGATCCGACACGCGCCGTTCGATGAACCGCCGAACGGCGTTGTGGTGCTCGCGGAAGAGTGCCACGAATTCCGTCTCGTCGATCACCGGCGCGCGTCTCCGTGCGTTCGAGAGGGCTGTGTCGGAATGCCGGGAATCCTTACGCGGCGACGCGCAGGAAAAAGATTTCGTCCCCTTGTAAGGAATGCGCCCCCACTGACACCACACAGATGGGGGTGGGTGTCGTCTCCGGCTTCGAGACGACGCCCATACGCCCGTCGACAGATGTTCGGGACTGAGGTCGACGGGCGAGGGAGTGCACTGCATGGGGGCGGTGCACTCCCTCGGATCCTCGTCATGTCACCCAGGATGCCAGAGCGCGGCGCACGGCATCCCTTGCGCGCTCGCCGGGGCGGCCGTCGAACACGGCGGTGACCGCCTCCGGATGCCATCGCTGTGCTTCCCCGGGGCGTGCGTCATCGAACCTGGTCTGCGCGCGGTGAGACGGACGCTCTCAGTCCGGCTCGACGAGCAGGTTCGTGATGCGCGCCGTCGCGACCAGCCGGTCGTCGTCGTCGGTCACGCGCACGTCGTAGGTCGCGACACGGCGCCCGCGGTGGGCCGGGGTCGCGACGGCGTGGATGCGCCCGTCGCGGGCGCCGCGGTGGTGCGTGATGTTGAGGTCCACGCCGACGCACACCTTGTCGAACGTCGAGGCGTGGATCATCGCCGCCCACGATCCCACCGCCTCGGCGAGGGCGGCGGTGGCGCCGCCGTGCAGTCGCCCGAGCGACTGGGTGTTGCCGTCGACGGGCATCGACGCGCTGACGCCGTCGGTCGACTGCGCCGTGACGACGATGCCGAGACGCTCGTCGAGGGCGCCGGGAACGATGGTCCACGGTGTCATGGCGGCTCCTTCCGCCGTCCTCTTGTCGGACGGTCGCGCCTCTGACACTATTACTGAACGCTCGGTCGGTAACAGTGCCCCCGAGATTCCCCGCCCACAGAACGACGGAGTTCTCATGGCCTCGCAGACAGCGGCATCCGCCCCCGCCACCACCGGCGTGACCCGAGAGGAGCGGCGCGTCCTCGCGGGCACGCTCGTGGGCACCTCGATCGAGTGGTACGACTTCTTCATCTACGCCCAGGCGGCCGGCCTCGTGCTCGCGCCGCTGTTCCTCGCCCCGCTCGCGCAAGCCGACCCGGCCATCGCCCAGGTGCTGTCGTTCGCGACGATCGGCATCTCGTTCCTCTTCCGCCCGCTCGGCGCGGTCGTGGCCGGTTACCTGGGCGACCGCCTCGGCCGCAAGAAGATGCTCGTGCTCACGCTCATCATGATGGGGGTCTCGACGGCCCTCATCGGCGTGCTGCCGACCTACGCGGCGATCGGCGTGGCAGCCCCCGTGCTGCTCATCCTGCTGCGCGTGCTCCAGGGCTTCTCGGCCGGCGGCGAGTGGGGAGGGGCGGCCCTGCTCTCAGTCGAGCACGCTCCCGCGAACCGTCGCGGGTACTTCGGGGCGTACCCGCAGATCGGCGTGCCGGTCGGCATGATTCTCGCCACCGCGACGCTGTGGATCCTCACCTCGTCGATGTCGGCCGAGGCCTTCCTCGCGTGGGGCTGGCGCGTGCCCTTCCTCTTCTCGATCGTGCTCATCGTCGTCGGCTACGTCATCCGCCGCGCGGTGGAGGAGAGCCCCGTCTTCGAGGACCTCGTGCGTCGTCGCAAGGAATCGTCCGCGCCGCTCGGCCGGCTGTTCCGCAAGAACTGGCGTCAGGTGGTGCTGACCGCGCTGGTGTTCATCGGCAACAACGCCGCGGGATACCTGCTCATCGCGTTCTTCGCGACCTACTCCGTCTCGGTCCTCGGTATGGATCGCCCGACCGTCCTGCTCGCCACGACCCTGGCATCCTTCGGCTGGCTCGGATTCACCCTGTGGGGCGGACGGCTCTCCGACACCCTCGGCCGCGTCCGGACCTTCCAGCTCGGGTATCTGCTGCTGGCGATCTGGGCCGTGCCGATGTGGTTCCTCATCGACACGGGCGACATCGTCTGGTACTTCGTCGCCCTGTTCGTCATGACCCTCGGCCTCGGGCTGTCGTACGGACCCCAGGCGGCGCTGTACGCCGAGATGTTCCCCGCCGACGTGCGGTACTCGGGCGTCTCGATCGGATACGCGCTCGGTGCGATCCTGGGCGGCGCCTTCGCCCCGATGATCGCCGAGGCGCTGCTGCGCTCCACCGGTGCCTCGTGGACGATCGGCGCCTACATCGCCGTCGCCGCCCTGGTGTCGCTCATCGCGGTCTCCTTGATCAAGGATCCGAAGGGCGTCGACCTGCACGCCTGACCCCGGGATGCCACGACGGGGCGCTGCGCGACGGCGCGGGGCCCCGTCGTGTCGCCCGGGATCGTGTGCGTGGTCGCGGTACCGCCCGCGCCGGGAAGCCTCCGCGAGGACGCCTCGGCCGGGACGCCCCCGGAGCACACGCGGCGGGAGCCGAGCCCCCGTTCAAGCCGTGCGTAGACCCTCCAGGGCGATGCGCACGATGTCGGCCCCGAGGCGGTCGCCGTCCACGCTGCCCCCGGGGCGGTACCACTCCACGACCGAATTGATCATGCCGAACAGCAGGCGCGCCGCCACGGCGGCGTCGACGTCGTCGCGCACGTCGCCCTCGACCTGGGCGTCGGCGACGAGCGCGGTCACGCGGTGGTCGAAGACGCGACGACGCTCGAGGGCCGCCTGCTCGACCGGGCTGTTGCCGCGCACGCGCAGTAGCAACGTCACCGCGGGCAGCTGCGCCACGAGTACGTCGGTCGCCCCGGTGAGCACGTGCCGCAGGCGGTCGGATGCCGCGCCCTCGACGGCGCGCGGGTCGTCGAGCACCGCTTCGAGCCCGCCGAGGGCCGCTTCGAGGGCGACCGAGAGCAGCTCCTCCTTCGAGGAGAAGTGGTGGTACAGCGCGGATTTGGCCAGCCCCAGGCGGCGCGCGAGGTCGGACACGCTCGTGGCGTCGTAGCCCTGCTCGTTGAACAGCTGCACCGCGACGGCCAGGATGCCGTCGCGGTCGTACCCGGGCCGGCCCCGCCGGGCGGGCACGTCGGCAGCGGTCGGGGCGGAGTTCGCGGCGGTCACGTTGTCAGTGTGTCACTCCAGCAGCGCCGGGGCGTCGGCGTGCAGAAGAGCGCGCGCCGCATTACCGATCACCGCGCTGTAGGTGGGGTAGGCGAAGCGCACCCCCGCCAGCGTCGCGACGTCGATGCCGGCCGCCATGGCGGTGGTGACCGATTGGATGACCTCGACCGCGTTCTCGCCGACCGCGTGAGCGCCCAGCACGAGTTCGCGGCGACGGTCCGCGATGAGCATCAGGAACCCGTTCTCCCGGTCGTCGATGACGGCCCGATCGAGGTCGGCGAAACGCACGGTGGCCACGACGCACGACGGGTCGCGATCGCGCGCCTGCTCCTCGGTCAGGCCGACGCCGGCGTAGTCGGGGTCGGTGAATCCGCCCGCGGGCAGCAGGTGGTGCGGCGTGCGGCGGTTCGCCCCCAGGACGGCGTTCTCGGCCGCGGCCTCACCCTCGAACTGCGCCGCCTGTACGAGCATGTCGCGACCGTTCGCGTCGCCGACCGCGAGGATGTGCGGAACGATCGTGCGGAAGTAGCGGTCGACGGGGATCGCCGAACGCTCCACCTCCACCCCCGCGTTCGACAGACCGAGGTCCTCGACGTCGGCGGGCCACCCGGTGGCCATCACGACGACGTCGACGTCGATGCTCCGGCTGTCGTCGTCCTCCCGCCAGGTCAGGCTGATCGCCCCATCGTCGCGACGATTGAGTCGTTCGACGGTGTCGATTCCGGTGCGCACGTCGACGCCGTTCCGGGTGAGCGAGTCGGCGATCACCCGCGAGATCGCGGCGTCCGACGCCATGAGCACGCGCGGCGCGACGTCGAGCAGCGTCACCTCCGATCCGAAGGAGCGGAACACCGTCACCAGTTGCGCGCCGGTGTTGCCCGCGCCGATCACGGCGACCCGACCCGGCAGATCGGGCAGCGACAGGACGTCCTCGGGGACGGTGGCGAGTTCCGCGCCGGGGATGGGAAGACGGCGCGAGTGCCCGCCCACGCACACGAGGATCGACTCCGCCCGGATGCGTCGGCCGCTGTCGAGCACGAGGGTGTGCTCGTCGGCGAAGCGGGCGCGGCCCTCGTGCACGAGGTCGACGCCGGCCTCCGCGAACCGTTCGGCCTCCCGCTTGATCGAGCGCACGGCATCCACCCGCTCGTGCACGCGCGAGACGACCGCCGACCAGTCCACGCGCGGCTCATCGACGACGATGCCGTAGTCGTCGGCCGAGCGGGTCTCGCGCATGAGGCGCGCGGCCTTCGCGAGGACACGGGTGGGGACGCACCCCGTGTTCACGCATGTCCCCCCGACGCGACCGGCCTCGAGCACGACGACGCGCGCACCCAGCTCCGCGGCGCGGAGGGCTGCGGCGGTGCCGGCGGGTCCTGCGCCGATGACGGCGACGTCGTAGCGGTCGGTCGCGTCACGGGCGTCGCCGGGCGTGGTGGCGGGCTGAGCGGTGGCGTTCACGGTGGTCCTCCCGGAGGTCGAGGAGACCAGTCAATCCGCCGCCCGCACCTCGGCGCCGGGGCTTGTGCTCGCGGTCAGAACCGCTCGTACAGGTCGGTCGCGGTCAGGTCCGTCCCTCCGATCGCGTGCACGCCCGGAGCCGGGTGCAGGGCGAACGTGTCTCCCTCGTGCAGGAGGGTTGCGGTGTAGTCGCCGCGGGTGTCGAGCTTGACCTCGAACCGCCCGGTGTCGATGAGACGCAGGGTCACCACCGCTCCGCTGCGCGCGAGGAACTTCGTCTCCTTCTCGTGCGCCGTGGGCAGCGGGATCACCGGCTCGTCCGACGCGGGCGTGGGCGGCGCCGGTGGGGGCGTGTTCGGCGACTCATCGGCATCCATCCGGCGAGTCTGTCACGCCCCCACGGGCCGCGGGTCAGCGCCCGTCGCGCCAGGAGTGCTGCGGGTCGTAGCCCAGCAGGCGCCGCGCCTTGTCGATGGACAGCAGGGTCGTGTTCTCGCCCAGTTCGCGCGTCTCGACGCCCGGGAACACCTCGGCCACGAGCTCGTCGTTCGGCCGGGTCATGACCGTGTCGGCCGCGGCGATGATGAACGTCTCGAAGCCCGCCGGGGCCACCTCGAGGGCGCGCTCGATCGCCTGGGCGCCGTCGCGTGCGTCGATGTAGCCCCAGAGGTTCCACTTGCGGGTGCGGGCGTCGGCGTCGAAGGGGAACTCCGCGTAGTCCTCCGGGACCATCACGTTCGAGAAGCGCAGCGCCGTGACCGACAGGTCGGGGTTCCACCGCACCAGCTCGGTCGCCATGCGTTCTTCGAGCGTCTTGACGAGCGAGTAGACCGACTCCGGCCGCGGCGCGTACTCCTCGTCGACGGGGATGTAGGGCGGCGGAACATCGAAGGGGAGCCCCAGCACGGTCTCGCTGGAGGCGTAGACGATCTTCTCGATGCCGAGCCGCACCGCGGCCCAGAACACGTTGAACGTGCTGGTCATGTTGTTGTGGAAGGTCGCGACGTCGGAACGGATGCCGGGGGCCGGGATCGCGCCGAGGTGCACCAGGGCGTCGACGCCGCTGTGCTGGTCGTTCACGCCGGCGAGGGCGTCGATGACCTGGCCGTAGTCGGTGAGGTCGACCTGGACGAACCCGGGGCCGCGCTCGCCGCGGACGTCGAGGCCGATCACGTCGTGGCCGGCGGCGCGCAGTTCGCGGGCGACGACGGTGCCGAGTTTGCCGGACGAGCCGGTGAGGGCGATGCGCATAGGACTCCTGGGGTGTGGGGGAGGGGTGTCGCCGACGATAGCGGTCGGCTCCGACCCCGGTGCGTCCATTGACGCGACCCGCCGATCGGTCCGCCGCGCCGGGCAGAGGAAAGGCCCGCGAGCGGCGTGCTCGCGGGCCCGGACGACACGTCAGTGGACGCGCGCCTCCTCCTGCTCGTCGTCGTCGCCGGGGATGAAGACGTCGACCACGGTGACGTTGATCTCGACCGCCTTCATGCCGACGATCTCGGTGATCGCCTGGCGCACGGACGACCGGACGTCGTCCGCCACGCGCTGGATGCGCTCGGGGTAGTCGACCTGGATCGCGATGTCGGCGGCGACCTCGGTCTCGCCGACCTCGACACTCACGCCCTGCGCGTAGTCCTTGGCGCCGACGGCCTGGCGGATGTTGCCGATCACGCGGGCGGCGCCGCCGCCGAGGGCGTGAACCCCGGGAACCTCGGCCGCGGCGATGCCGGCGACCTTGGCGACCACGGGGTCGACGATGACGGTCTTGCCGCCGCTGGTGCGGGCGTCGGCGGAGAGGGAGGAGTTCTGTGCCATGAGGAGCGTCCTTTCGTCAAGATCCCCGTCCCCGAAGGGTGCGGGGTGTTTCGCTATGTGGACGGACCCGGTTCGTGAAACGTCACGACTCGAGGCTGGAAATTCGCTGACAGGAACCGCGATGCCCTCTTTGTCCACCGCCACCGACGCCTTCCTCGCGTCGCGCGCGGCCGACGGCGACCAGCTGGCGTTCGGGGTCCTGGTGCGTCGACACGCGCCGTTCCTCGTCGCGTTCGCCACGCGCCTCACCGGTTCGCGGGCGGACGCCGACGACTGCGTCCAGGAGGCGCTCATCACGGCGTGGCGTCGCCTGCCTGATCTCACCGATCCCGAGAAGGTGCGAAGCTGGCTCACGACCATCGTGTCGCGGAAGGCGACGGATCGCCTCCGTTCCCGCAAGATCTCCGATCAGATCGACGAGGAGATGGTCTCGGCGGCCGATGACCCGGAGCGCTCAGCCGTGGCGTCGTCGCAGATGGACGCCCTGAAGAAGGTGTTGGCGGAGCTGCCCGAGGAACTGCGCGTGGTGTGGGTGCTGCGCGAGGTCGGCGGCCACAGCTACGACGAGATCGCCGTCGAGGTGGGGGAGTCGGCCGCCACCGTGCGAGGCCGCCTCGCCCGGGCTCGCAAGACCGTGTTGGAACGCATGCAGGAGTGGAGGTGACCGGAATGAGCGAATTCAACGACGACGTCGGCGGCTCCGGCTATTCGCTGGAGGACCTCTCCGCCTACCTCGATCGTGGGCGCACCCCCCGCATCTCCGCGATCGAACGCAACGCCGAGTGCCAGGCGATCCTCGCCTCGATGGAGCGCATGGGCCGGCTGTCGCGCGAGATCGTGGAGGAGCAGGCGGCCGAACCTCTCGCCGACTCCTGGTACGACAGCATCATGCGGGAGGTGATGCGGGAGTTCCGCTCCGGCCGTGACATCCCCCTGGCGCGCACCGAGGACGGGACCGAGATCGTCGTCACCGAGGGCGCGCTGTACGAGCTGATCCGTACGGTGGGCGACGGGATC
Organism: Microbacterium sp. NPDC089188; assembly: GCF_040685155.1. NCBI lineage: Bacteria > Bacillati > Actinomycetota > Actinomycetes > Micrococcales > Microbacteriaceae > Microbacterium > Microbacterium sp. NPDC089188. Next base: position 273,171 of record NZ_JBFBHH010000002.1, read on the forward strand.
GAGGGTCTGCTCGTCGGCCGGGTGCGGCTGAACCAGCTCGAGCCCGATGCGCCGCTCGACGTGCGCGTGACGGTCAGCGTGCGCTTCGGGCGCGCGATCACCGCCGCCGTCGACGAGATGCGCGACGGCATCCGTCTGGCGATCGAAAGGCACGGCGATCTGAAGGTGGGCCGCGTCGACGTGACCGTCGGCGACGTGCATCTGGACGAGGGGGAAGACGCATGACCCGCATCACCGCAGCCGAACTGGCTCCGCGCATCGACCTGGCCGTCACCGCGGTCGAGGGCGTGCGGGAGTGCTATTCCGCTCGGCCCGTCGTCGCACGGGCGTTCGAGCACGTCGCCGACGTCGAGGGCTCGCTGTCCGCCGTCGACGACGTTCCGGGCGCCCGGGCCATCACGGTGTGCATCGGGGTCTCGACGCAGGACGACAGCGTCGCCGTCGCCGCGGCGGTCGCGACGGCGGCTCGGGGTGCGGGCGGGGACGACGAGCCGGCGACGGTCCGCGTGCGCGTGGCCCGCCTGGTCGCCCCCGCGACCTGAGGCCGAGCTCTCGCGCGGCGAAGCTCCATCGCTGAGGCAATTCCCGGCCGGTGCCGTGCCCGGCGCAATACGCTGGATGCACCGCTCACCCCCGGAGGCCGTATGTCCACGCCGCCCGTCATCGCCGTCACCGGATCCACCGGTGCCGTGGGAGGCCGCGTCGCGCGCGACCTCGCCGCCCGCGGCATCCCGCAGCGTCTTCTCGTGCGCGATGCGTCACGCGCTCCGCGTCTCGACGGTGCCGAGGTCCACGTGGCCCGGTACTCCGACGCGGATGCCGCTCACGCGGCGCTGCAGGGAGTCGAGACGCTGCTGATGGTCTCCGCGTCGGAGACCGCCGACCGCGTGGAGCACCACCGCACGTTCGTCGAGGCCGCTGCCCGGGCCGGGGTGCGCTCGATCGTCTACACGTCGTTCCTCGCCGCCGCGCCCGACGCGGTGTTCACCCTCGGTCGCGACCACGCGGCGACCGAGGACATCATCCGGGCCTCGGGGATGAGCTACACCTTCCTGCGCGACAACTTCTACATGGACATGATGGAGCTCTTCGCCGGCGACGACGGGGTGATCCGCGGCCCCGCGGGCGAGGGGCGTTGCTCGCTCGTGTCGCGCTCCGATGTCGCCGCCACGGCTGTCGCGGTGCTGCGTGATCCGTCCGCCCACGCCGGCGTCTCCTACGACCTCACCGGTCCCGAGGCGTTGACGATGACCGAGGTCGCCGAGAAGATCTCGGCGGTGCGGGGTCACCCCGTGCGCTTCCTCGATGAGACGGTGGACGAGGCGTACGCGTCGCGGGCCGCATTCGGCGCCCCGCGCTGGCAGGTCGATGCGTGGGTGAGCACGTACACCTCCATCGCCAGCGGTGACCTCGCCGCGGTGTCCGCCGATGTCGAGCGCGTCACGGGTCGTCCCGCGCAGAGCTTCGAGGAGTTCCTGGGCGCGGTGTCCTGAGGCCGGAGCCACAGACGCCGAGCCGGAGACGGATCGGTCTCGCGTGACGTCGCCCTGCCGACTCGGGTATGCTGACCGCGTGCTGACCTGTCGCTGTTGTCGCTGAACGCCCCCGCGTTCCTTTCGACGACCCCGTCAGCCGCGCCCAGCCGGGTGCACCCAACCTTCCAGGATGCCATCGTGCGTTACGCCCAGAGCGTCGCCGACCTCGTCGGCAACACCCCCCTCGTCCGTCTCACCCGCGTCACCGACGGCATCGCCGCCACGGTGCTCGCGAAGATCGAGTACTTCAACCCCGGCGGATCGGCCAAGGACCGCATCGCCGCGAACATCGTGGATGCCGCCGAGCGCGACGGCCTGCTGCGACCCGGTGGAGTCATCGTCGAGCCCACCAGCGGCAACACCGGCGTCGGTCTCGCCCTGGTGGCGCAGCAGCGCGGATACCGCTGCGTCTTCGTCGTGCCCGACAAGGTCGCGGAGGACAAGCGCGCGGTGCTGCGCGCCTACGGGGCCGAGGTCGTGGTCACCCCCACGAACGTCGAACCCGACGACCCGAACTCCTACTACAGCGTGTCCGACCGGCTCGTCCGCGAGATCCCGGGTGCCTTCAAGCCCAACCAGTACGCCAACCCGAACGGTCCGCGCAGCCACTACGAGACCACCGGCCCCGAGATCTGGCGCGACACCGACGGGCAGCTGACGCACCTCGTCGCGGGTGTCGGCACGGGCGGCACGATCACCGGCACCGGCCGGTACCTCCGCGAGGTCGCCGGCTCTGCGGTGCGCATCGTCGGCGTCGATCCCGAGGGCTCGATCTACTCGGGAGACGACATCCACGGCTACGACGTCGAGGGTGTCGGCGAGGACTTCTGGCCGCCGGCGTTCGACCCCACCCTCGTCGACGCCTATGAGCGCGTCTCCGACGCCGAGTCGTTCGCGATGACCCGTCGCCTCGCCCGCGAGGAGGGCCTCCTCGTCGGCGGCTCCAGCGGCATGGCCGTCGTGGGCGCGTTGCGCGTGGCCCGGGAGCTCCCCGCCGACGCGGTCGTCGTCGTGGTGCTGCCCGACCACGGTCGCGGCTACTTGAGCAAGATCTTCGACGACGACTGGATGACGCAGCGGGGCTACGACGTTGCACCCGTGGCATCCGTCATCCCCCCGAGCACCCAGGAGCACTCCGCATGAGCACCCACGACGCCGCCCGCGGTTTCGACAGCCTCGCCGTCCACGCCGGTCAGGCGCCCGATGAGACCACCGGCGCGGTCATCCCGCCCATCCACGTCTCGACGACCTACGCGCAGGACGGCATCGGCGGCCTGCGCGGAGGCTACGAGTACGGCCGCAGCGGCAACCCCACCCGCACCGCGCTCGAGACGCAGATCGCCGCGCTCGAGGGCGGCGCCCGCGCGCTGTCGTTCGCCTCGGGTCTCGCCGGCGAAGACGCCCTTCTGCGGGCCGCCCTGGCACCCGGCGACGAGGTGCTGCTCGGCAACGACGTCTACGGCGGCACGTACCGCCTGCTGGCGCGCGTGCTCGGCCCCTGGGGCGTGAAGCTCCGCGTCGTCGACATGAGCGACCTGGATGCCGTGGACGCCGCCATCGCGGAGCGCGCGCCGAAGATGGTCTGGGTCGAGACGCCCAGCAACCCCATGCTCCGCATCACCGACATCGCGGGTCTCTCGCGTCTCGGGCACGACGCCGGCGCACTGGTCGTCGTCGACAACACCTTCGCCTCGCCCGCCCTGCAGCGCCCGCTCTCGCTCGGCGCCGACGTCGTCGTGCACTCCGCGACGAAGTACCTCGGCGGACACAGCGACGTGGTGGGCGGCGCCCTCGCGTTCGCCGACGCCGCGTTGGCCGAGAAGGTACAGTTCCTGCAGTTCGCCGCGGGGGCCGTGTCGGGCCCCTTCGACGCCTACCTGACGACGCGCGGCATCAAGACCCTGGCCGTGCGCATGCAGCGCCACAGCTCCAACGCCCAGGCCGTCGCCGAGCATCTGCTCGCGCACGACCGCGTGGCGAAGGTCTACTACCCCGGCCTCCCCTCCCACCCCGGTCACGAGTTGGCGGCCCGGCAGATGAGCGGCTTCGGCGGCATCGTCTCGCTCGAGCTCGCCGACGGGGCAGCCGCGCGCCGCTTCGCGGAGTCGACCCGCCTGTTCACCCTCGCCGAGTCCCTCGGCGGCGTCGAGTCGCTGGTCAACTACCCGGATGCCATGACCCACGCCTCCGTCCGCGGCACCGAGCTCGCGGTGCCCGAGACGATCGTGCGCCTGTCGGTGGGCATCGAGTCGGTCGACGACCTCATCGCCGACGTCGACCAGGCGCTCGCGTCGCTCTGAGGCTGCGCCCCGATACGACGAACCCGGCGCCCGCACGTGCGGGCGCCGGGTTCGTCTTTTCGCGTGAGTGGCCGATTTCCGTCGCTTGCGTGTCTGCCGAAGCGACGAGAATTGGCGACTCACGCGGGGAGCGGCTCAGCGCTCGGCGCGGGCCAGGTTCTGCTCGAGCTCGCCGCGGTTCTGACGCACGACGTAGGCGGGCTGGTCGCGCTCGACGCGCCAGCTCTCGCTCAGGGGACCGACGTTCACGGTGTCGAAGCCGAACTCGTCGTAGATGCGGGTGACGAGGGCGACGGCCTCGTCGGAGTCGCTCGAGGTGGCCAGAGCGCGACGGTCGTCGGTGCCCGCCGGCGCGCCGCCGGTGAGGATGTCGGCCGCGGGGATGTGATTGAACGCCTTCACGACGACCGACTCGGGAAGGTGCTCCTGCAGCATCTGCGAGGTGGTGGTCTTCTTGTCGTCGAGGGCGGCGATGTGCCCGTCGCGCTCGAAGTAGTAGTTGTTCGTGTCGAGCACGGTCTTACCGGCGAGAGGGGCGACGGGGATGTCGTCGATCGCCTTCAGCGGCACGGTCACCACGACGATGTCGCCGGCCTCGGCGGCTTCCTGCGCGGTGGCGGCGCGGGCGCGCTCTCCGACGGAGGAGACGAGCTCGCCCAGGGTCTCCGGACCGCGCGAGTTGGCGATGACCACGTCGTAGCCGCGATCCGCGAACCCCTGAGCGAGAGCCGAACCGATGTTTCCTGCGCCGATGATTCCTACGGTTGTCATGCACGTCTCCAACGGCACCAGCGGCGAGGGCATTCCCGGGAGCGCTACCAAGAATTCAGTGGCCTGAATAATTAGCACCTCTAGATATCAGTGTCAACCGGTGCGATCCGGACGAACGGGGTGTCTATCGTCATCTTTGTCGCACCCTCACGCGAGTGGTCGCAGTCCGGTGTTCGGGTCACCGTCCTGCTTGACCTGTGAGGGCGACGGCCCCCGGTGGACGCGGCTTCGGATCACCGGGGGCCGCTTTCGTTTCTGCGTCCTCGATGGTGCCGACCGATATCCGTCCCACCGGCGTCCGTGCGCAGGAGTGGAAGACTGGGGCGTCGGCGAGACGCGCTCGCCCCCCTGATTCCGAGGATCTCCGTGACCACCGCCACCCGCCCGCCCCGTACCGCCCGCCTCTACGTCGTCTGCGTTGCGGTCGGTCTGCTCGCCGGGTTGATGTCGGGTCTGTTCGGCGTCGGCGGCGGCACCGTCATCGTCCCGCTGCTCGTCCTGCTGCTCGGATTCGACCAGCGCCTCGCCGCAGGTACCTCGCTCGCGGCGATCGTCCCCACGGCATCCGTCGGGGTCATCACCTATGCCGTCGACGGGCACGTCGCGTGGCTGCCGGCGCTCATCCTCGCGGCGGGGGCCGTCGGCGGGGCGCAGATCGGCACGTGGCTGTTGCCCAAGCTCTCGCAGACGGCGCTGCGGTGGGCGTTCGTCGCCTTTCTCGTCGCGGTGATCGTCAGCCTGTACTTCGTCATCCCCTCCCGCGACGCCGATCTCGTGCTCACGTGGGTCACCGGACCCGGCCTGGCCGTGCTCGGCGTGATCACGGGCATCCTGGCGGGACTGCTCGGCGTCGGCGGCGGCATCATCGTCGTCCCCGCACTCCTGCTGCTGTTCGGGACGAGCGACCTCGTCGCCAAGGGCACCTCGCTGCTGATGATGATCCCGACGGCGGTGTCGGGCACGGTCGGCAACCTCCGCCGTTCCAACGTGGATCTGCCCGCCGCGCTCTGCGTCGGCGTCGCCGCGTGCGCCACGACCGCTGTCGGTGCGCAGATCGCGAAGGCCGTCGATCCCTTCGTGGCGAACGTGCTGTTCTCGATCTTCCTCGTCTTCATCGCCTCGCAGATCGCCGTCAAGGCCGTGCGCGGTCGCCACCAGCGCTGAAGCGCCCACGGCGTCGCGGTCGGCGCCGAACTCCTCGAGGCCGGGCCGGACCGGCGGATGCCGGCGGCACGGCTCTGTCGGGCCCTCTCGGTAGACTGACCCGGTGCCCGTGAACCCCGAATTGGTCGGCCGAGTCTTCCCGCCGACCGTGCCGTACCTCGTCGGTCGCGAGAAGGTGCGCGAGTTCGCCCGCGCCGTCTTCGCCGACGCCCCGCAGCATTCCGACCCGGACGCCGCGCGCGCCCTCGGCTACGACGACGTCGTGGCCCCGCCGACCTTCGCGATGGTGGTGCAGGACCTCACGCTGCAGCAGCTGCTGGGCGACCCCGATTCGGGCATCGAGCTCTCGCGCCTCGTCCACGCGGAGCAGCGCTTCCGCTACACGCGCCCGATCGTCGCCGGCGACGAGCTCGTCGCGACGCTGTCGGTCACCGGCATCCGGTCGATGGGCGGCAACGCGATGATCACGAGCGAAGCGGATATCGTGGATGCCACCGGCGCCCACGTCGTCACGACGACGAGCGTCCTGCTCGCGGGGGAGGCCGGCGCATGAGCGCATTCACCGTGGGCGAGGTCGTCGCCGAACGCTCCGTGCACCTGACCCGTGAGTCGCTCGTGCGCTACGCGGGGGCGTCGGGAGACTTCAACCCGATCCACTACCGCGACGATGTCGCGGCGGCCGTGGGGCTCCCGGGCGTCCTCGCGCACGGGATGCTCACGATGGGCATCGCCGTCGGCACGCTGGCCGAGGCCCTGGGCGACAGCGGACGCATCGCGGAGTACGGCGTGCGCTTCACGCGCCCCGTCGTCGTCGACCCCGAGACCGGGGCCGATCTGCACGTGAGCGCGAAGGTGGGCGCGGTCGACGACGACATCGCCCGCATCGACCTGACCGTGACGTTCGCCGAGACGACCGTGCTCGGCAAGGCCCAGGTGCGGGTGCGGCTGCGCTGATGCCCCAGGTCGCTCCGGTCCCGTTGGCGCAGCTCACCACGCTGCGCACCGGCGGTGAACCCGCTCGTCTCATCGAGGCGACGACGGTCGACGAACTCGTCGCCGCCCTCCGCGAGGCGTGGGCCGCCGGCGAGCCGTGGTTCGTGCTCGGCGGAGGATCCAACCTCTTCGTCGGCGACGAACCGTTCGAGGGCACCGTGATCCGCGTGCGCACCTCCGGTATCGACGAACTCCCCGGCTCCCGGCCCGACACCGTCCGCTTGCGGGTGCAGGCCGGACACGATTGGGACGCCCTCGTCGCCGAGACGGTCGAGCGCGGGTACGCCGGTGTCGAGGCGATGTCCGGCATCCCGGGCACCGTCGGCGCCGCTCCCGTGCAGAACGTCGGCGCCTACGGGCAGGAGATCGTGCAGACGCTCGTCGAGGTCGAGCTGATCGACGAGTCCACGGGTGACGTGTCGACGGTCCCGGCATCCGAGCTCGGTCTGGGCTTCCGTACCTCGGTGCTCAAGCACCACTACGGCTCGGTGCCTGAGCGGCCCGCCGTCATCCTGTCGGTCACGCTCGAGCTCGAGCGCGTCGGCACCGACGAGCGGCCGATCGCGGGCGATCAGCTGCGCGGCGCCCTCGGACTCGAGGCCGACCAGGCCGTATCGTTGCGGTGGATCCGCGACCACGTCCTCGCCACGCGTGCGCGCAAGGGAATGGTCCTCGACGCCGAAGACCCCGACACCTGGAGCGCCGGCTCGTTCTTCCAGAACGCGATCGTCTCGGAGGCGTTCGCGCGCACCCTTCCGGACGCGTGCCCGAAGTGGCCGATGGGCCCCGCCCTCGACCCAGTGACGGTGATCCCGCTCGCCGCGTTCGACGGCATCCTGCCTCCGCCGCCGGTCGAGAACCGCCAGGTGAAGGTGAGCGCCGCGTGGTTGATCGAGAACGCGGGGCTTTCGCGCGGGTTCCGGTTCCCGCGCTCGCGCGCCGGCCTCTCGACGAAGCACACGCTGGCCCTCACCAACCGCGGCGAGGCGACCGCGGCCGAGATCGCCCAGCTCGCGCGCTTCGTGCAGAGCCGCGTCGCCGCCGAGTTCGGTCTCGTCTTGCAGCCCGAGCCCGTCCTGGTGAACGTCGAGCTGTAGCCCCCGGTCCGGCTCTCGTTCCGCGCCGTCCCACCCTCCGGGTGAGGGGTCAGACCCCTCACCGCGAGGGTGGGAGCGCGAGAGCGCGAGGAGCTCAGGCGAACAGGCGCTGGAGGCGCTGGACGCCCTCGAGAAGCTGGTCGTCGCCGAGGGCGTACGACAGGCGCAGGTAGCCGCTCGGACCGAACGCCTCGCCCGGCACCACGGCGACCTCGGCCTGCTCGAGGATGAGGTCGGCGAGCTCGAGCGAGGTCGTCGGGGTCACGCCGCCCCACGAGCGGTTCAGCAGGCCCTGGACGTCGGGGTACACGTAGAACGCGCCGAGCGGGTTGGGCACCTGCACGCCGTCGATCTTCGACAGTTCCGACACGATCAGCTGACGGCGACGGTCGAAGGCGAGACGGAACTGCTCGGCCTCGTCCTGCGGGCCGTTGAGGGCCTCGGCGGCGGCGATCTGGGCGATGTTGTTGACGTTGCTCGACAGGTGCGACTGCAGGTTGCCGGCGAGCTTCATGGCATCCGCGGGTCCCACCATCCAGCCCACGCGCCACCCGGTCATGGCGTAGGTCTTCGCGACACCGTTGACGAGGATCGTCTGCTCGGCGAGCTCGGGCACGGCCTCGACGATCGAGACGGCACGCACGCCCTCGTAGGTGAGGTTCTGGTAGATCTCGTCGGTGATGACCCAGATGCCGTGCTCGAGGGCCCAGCGGCCGATCTCGGCGGTCTCTTCGGCGGTGTAGACCGAGCCGGTCGGGTTCGAGGGCGAGACGAACACCAGCACGGTGGTCTTGTCGGTGCGCGCGGCCTCGAGCTGGGCGACGGTGACCTTGTAGTCCTGGTCGGCACCGGCGAACACCTCGACGGGCGTGCCGTCGGCGAGCGCGATGGCCTCCGGGTACGTCGTCCAGTACGGCGCGGGCAGCAGCACCTCGTCGCCGGGGTTCACCACGGTCTGGAACGCCTGGTACACCGACTGCTTGCCGCCGTTGGTGACGATGACCTGCGACGGTGAGACCTCGAGGCCCGAGTCGCGCAGCGTCTTCGCGGCGATGGCCTCGCGCAGCACGGGGAGGCCGGCGGCGGGGGTGTAGCGGTAGTTCTTCGGGTCCTGCAGCGCCTTCGCCGCGGCATCCACGATGAACGACGGCGTGGCGAAGTCGGGCTCGCCGGCCGCGTACGAGATGACGGGGCGACCGGCGGCCTGGAGGGCCTTGGCCTTGGCGTCGACCTTGAGGGTCGCGGACTCGGCGATGGCGGACAGCTTGCGGGAGAGCGGGGCGCGGGAAGTCACGGTTCCGAGCCTAGTGTTCCCGCGCTTTCGCGCCGAGGGTCATGACGGCCAGGGCGCGAGGATCAGCAGCGCCGGAACGAGCATCAGGATGCCGAGCCCCAGCGCCACGACGGACCACGCCCGGCGACCGGATCGACGCGCGGCGACGACGAGACCGACGACCGCCAGGAGGACGACGACGATCCCACCGACGAAGAGCAGCGGCAGCAGGATGATTCCCATCCACCAGATCGCGTTCATCTCGGGGATGAGGCCCACGACGAAGACGAAGAGCGTCGGGACGAGGAGGACGGCGGAGAGGATCACCGCGACGAGTCCGAGCACGTCGAAGGGTCGGCGGGTCGTGACGGGCGGGGGCGTCATGCGGTCAGGCTACCGTCGGTCGGAACACGAAACATGGGTCGATTAGCGTGGCGGGGTGACAGCTCAGACCGCCACGCCCCTGCGCTCCCGTCGACGGGGATTCGCCTCCCTCATGCGGCTGGGGATCGCGACCCTCATCGTGGGCGTGACCACCGGTCTCGCCGTACTGCTGCTCGTGTGGATCGTGCACAGCCTCGAGCATCTCGTGTGGGGTCACGAGGAGGGGCCGTTCCTCGACGGCCTCGCGTATCCCGAGACCTGGTGGCTTCCGATCGTCACAGTGGGCGGGGCGGGAGTCGTGGCCGCCCTCGGCTGGTACCTGCTGCGCCGCTTCGGTCGCCGGATCGCCACCGTCGAGCAGGGCGTCGACGGAGCCCGGATGCCGTGGTGGGAGACGCTCGCCGACACCGTCATCCAGGTGGGGTCGGTGGCGATGGGCGCGTCCATCGGCAAGGAGGTCGCTCCGCGCGAGCTGTCGGCGATGGCGGGCTCGAAGGTCGTGAAGTGGTTCGGCCTCGACGCGCGGTGGTGTCGCATCCTCATCGCCTCGGCCGCGGGGGCGGGTCTCGCCGCCGTCTACAACGTGCCCCTCGCCGGCGCCCTCTTCGCCGTGGAGATCCTGCTCGCGCAATTCAGCGTGGGTGCAGCGGTGGTGGCGCTGACCGTCAGCACCATCGCCACCCTCGTCGCGCGTCCGCTCGTGGGGGACGGTTCGCTCTATTCGATCGGCTCGGTCGAGGTGAACGCGTCGCTCATCGTCGCCGCGATCCTCATCGGCCCGCTCATGGGGTGGGGAGCGACGAGTTTCGCCATGGTGACGAAGAAGCTCGCTCGTTTCCGTCCCGAGGGGTGGAAGCTGCTGGTGGCTCTGCCGCTGACGTTCACGGCCGTCGGCGCCGTCGGAGCGGCCTTCCCGCTCATCCTCGGCAATGGCCGCGCGCTGGCGACCGCGGGTTTCGACCTCTCGCAGCCCGCCCTGCTGCTCATCGCGCTCGCCGTGCTGAAGTACGTCGCGACCGCGATGTCGCTGGGGTCGGGCGCGATTGGGGGAACGCTACAGCCCTCGGTCGCCATCGGTGCCGCTCTCGGAGCCGCGGCGGCGGCCGGGTGGGCGTTCGTCTGGCCCGGGGCCGACGGAACGGCTCTCGCGATCGTCGCGGCGTCGGCGTTCCTGGCATCCAACATGCGGGCTCCGTTCACCGCGATCGCCCTCATCATCGAGTTCACCAACACCGGCTTCGACCTGCTGCTGCCGATCTTCCTCGCCGTCGCCGGGTCGCTCGCGGCGTCGAAGCTCACCTCGCGCGAGAGTTTGAGGCCCTTCGCCCCGATCGACCCGGCGCGTCCCTGACGCCCCCGGCACCGCACGAACGCTGCCGGAGGCGTGACCGAGGGGCCGAGGCTTCCGGCCCCGGCCCCTCGGCATCCGGTCAGTCCAGGTATCTCGCGTACGCGGGCAGGGTCAGGAAGGCCGGGAACTCCTCGCGCAGGGCGACCTCCTGGAACACCGCGGCGGCGTCGTCGAACCGGTCGGCGGTCGAGCGCGGCGCCTCGGCGAGCACGTCCCGCACGAGCGACTCGACGTAGTCGCGGGTGATCGGCGTGCCCTCGGCGGTGGCGTGGTCCTGGTGGATCCACTGCCAGATCTGCGAACGCGAGATCTCGGCGGTGGCGGCGTCCTCCATGAGGTCGTCGATCGCGACCGCGCCCAGGCCCCGCAGCCAGGCCTCGATGTACCGGATCGTCACCGACACATTGCCCCGCACGCCCGCGGCGGTCACGGGTCGTCCGATGCGCACGTCGAGCAGATCGGCCGGTGCGACCGACACCTCGTCGCGGGTGCGCCCGAGCTGGTTCGGCGCGTCACCCAGCACGGCGTCGAACTCGGCCCGCGCCACCGGGATGAGGTCGGGGTGGGCCACCCACGTGCCGTCGAAGCCGTCTCCGGCCTCGCGGCGCTTGTCGGCGGCGACCTTGTCGAACGCCGCCTGGGTCACCTCGGGCTTGCGGCGGTTGGGGATGAAGGCGCTCATGCCGCCGATCGCGTACGCGCCCCGCTTGTGGCAGGTCTGCACGAGCAGCTCGGTGTAGGCCCGCATGAACGGCACCGTCATCGTGACCTCGCTGCGGTCGGGGAGCACGAAACGCGCTCCGCGGCCCCGGTAGGTCTTGATGATCGAGAAGATGTAGTCCCAGCGACCCGCATTCAGGCCCGCGCAGTGGTCGCGCAGAGCGAAGAGGATCTCCTCCATCTCGAACGCCGCGGGCAGCGTCTCGATGAGCACCGTCGCCCGGATCGTGCCGTGCGCGAGGCCCAGACGCTCCTCGGTGAACGAGAACACGTCGTCCCACAGCCGCGCCTCTTCGGCCGACTCGATCTTCGGCAGGTAGAAGTAGGGCCCGCGACCCGCGGCGATCAGCGCGTGCGCGTTGTGGAACACGTACAGTCCGTAGTCCACGAGCGAACCGGATGCCGGCAGCTCGCGGCCGGCACGATCGATGAACGTCACGTGCTTCTCGGGCAGGTGCCAGCCGCGGGGGCGCATCACGATCGTCGGGGTGCGCTCGGCGGTGACCTCGTAGCGCTTGCCCTCGGGGCTCGTGAACGAGAGCTGCCCGCGGATCGCGTCGAACAGCGAGAGCTGACCGCCGATGACGTTGCGCCAGGTGGGGCTCGTGGCATCCTCCTGGTCGGCCAGCCATACGCGTGCCCCGGAGTTGAGCGCGTTGATGGTCATCTTCGGGTCGGTGGGCCCGGTGATCTCGACGCGGCGGTCTTCGAGGCCCGGTCCCGCGCCCGCCACGCGCCACGACGGGTCGTCGCGGATGTGCGCGGTGTCGGCGCGGAAGTGCGGGTCGTCACCCGTGCCGATCTCGAAACGCCGACGCAGGCGCGCGGCCAGCCGGTCGTGCCGGCGCCGGGCGAAGCGGTCGTGCAGCTCGGTGACGAAGGCGAGGGCGGCGGGGGTGAGGATCTCGGCGTCCCGTCCTTCGAGGGAGCGCTCGAGGCGCAGGTGCGGGATGGATGCCGGCGGGCTCGGCATCCGGGATCCTTCGGTGGTCGTGCGGGCACCGGTCGTCGTGGTCGGCGAGGTCGCGGTGGTGGGCGGGGGAGAGGTGATGAGGGTCATGGTCGTGGCTTTCTGCCTATGTCGCTCGCTCGCTCCCTCGCTCCCGCCGTCCGCCGCCCGCCGCAGGGTGCGGGACGTGTGTGTCCTGCTGAGTGTCCAAGACACCCGGACGGTTTTCGCCGGGTCCGGGTGTTCCGGACACTCAAGTGGGGGTTGGGGGCGCGGGTGGGACGGGGGGAGGAGCAGAGAGGGCGAGCGGGGACGGGGAGGGGGACGGGGAGGGGGAGGGTCAGTGGAACTGGGCCGTCTCGGTGGAGCCGGCCAGGGCGAGGGTCGCGCTGTCGGGGTTGAGCGCGGTCGAGACGACGTCGAAGTAGCCGGTGCCCGCTTCGCGCTGGTGGCGCGTGGCGGTGTACCCGTTGGCTTCGGCGGCGAACTCGGCCTCCTGCAGCTCGACGTACGCGCTCATGGCGCGCTCGGCGTAGCCGCGGGCGAGGTCGAACATCGAGTGGTTCACGGCGTGGAATCCGGCCAGCGTGATGAACTGGAAGGCGTAGCCGAGAGCGGCCAGGTCGGCTTGGAACATGGCGATCTGCTCGTCGTCGAGGTGGCGCTTCCAGTTGAAGCTCGGCGAGCAGTTGTAGGCGAGCTTCTTGCCCGGGTAGCGGGCGTGGATCGCCTCGGCGAAGGCGCGGGCGAGCTCGATGTCGGGCTCGCCGGTCTCCACCCACAGCAGATCGGCGTAGGGGGCGAAGGCGAGGCCGCGCGCGATGACCGAGTCCAGTCCCGGCCGCACGCGGTAGAAGCCCTCGGTCGTTCGCTCGCCGGTGAGGAACTCGGCATCCCGCGGATCGACGTCGCTGGTGAGCAGGTCGGCGGCGAGGGCATCGGTGCGGGCGATGATCACCGTCGGCACGCCCGCGACGTCGGCCGCGAGACGCGCGGCGTTGAGGGTGCGGATGTGCTGCTGGATCGGCACGAGCACCTTGCCGCCGAGGTGGCCGCACTTCTTCTCGCTCGCGAGCTGGTCCTCCCAGTGGATGCCGGCCGCCCCCGCCGCGATCAGCGACAGCGCGAGCTCGTACGCGTTGAGGGGACCGCCGAAGCCCGCTTCGGCGTCGGCGACGATCGGGGCGAGCCAGTCCTGCGTGATCTCGCCCTCGGCCCGCTCGATCTGGTCCTGACGCAGCAGCGCGTTGTTGATGCGGCGGACGACCGCGGGCACGCTGTTGGCGGGGTAGAGGCTCTGGTCGGGGTAGGTCTGGCCCGCGAGGTTGCCGTCGGCGGCGACCTGCCACCCGCTGAGATAGATGGCCTTGAGCCCCGCGCGCACCTGCTGCACGGCCTGGCCGCCGGTGTAGGCGCCGAGGGCCCGGACGTAGTCCTCGGTGTGGAGGAGGTTCCAGAGGTTCTCGGCCCCGCGGCGGGCGAGCGTCGACTCCTCCCGGACGCTGCCACGGAGGCGGACGACGTCTTCGGCGGTGTACGTGCGCTCGATGCCGTCCCAGCGGGGGTCGTCCTCCCACGAGGTGCGGATCTCATCGGCGGTCTCGGTCTGGTCGCCGGGGCGCAGGGGCTGCGGGGCGGGGGTGGCCTGGATCGTCATGTCGTCCTCCTTCGGGTGTCGGGGCGTCGGTGCCCCGTGGAGACCACTGTCCGCGAAGAACAACCCTCCGCAAGAAGATTCGATGTGTGAAGATCGCGCGATCTTCCGCTGCTGTGAGAACCTGCCGGTATGGACACCGGCGTCTCGATTCCCGCGGCATCCCTCCCGCCCGACCATGAAGAGGTGGACACCCTCACCATCGGTCGGCGCATCCGACAGCTGCGCACCGCGCGCGGTATGACCCTCGACGACCTCGCCGGAGCGGTCGGTCGTGCGCCCAGCCAGATGTCGATGATCGAGAACGGCCGCCGCGAGGCGAAGCTGACGTTGCTGCAGGCGATCGCCCGAGCGCTCGAGTGCACGCTCGATCAGCTGCTGGATGCCGAGCCCCTCGATCCCCGCGCCACCCTCGAGCTGTCCGTGGAGCGGGCGATGCGCGGGCAGACCTTCCAGGCGCTCGGGATCGCCCCTTTCCGTGTGGGGCGCGCGGTGCCCGACGAGGCGCTCGCCGCGATGCTCGCTCTCCAGGCCGAGATCGAACGGTTGCGCGAAGAGCGCTCCGCGACCCCGGAGGAGGCGCGCCGCGCCAATGTCGCCCTCCGCCGACTCATGCGCACGCAGGACAACCACTTTCCGGAGCTCGAGCGTGTGGCATCCGAGATGCTCGACGCGATCGCGCACCCCGGCGGACCGCTCACCCAGCGCGGGGCGAGCGACATCGCCGCCCACCTGGGCTTCTCGCTGCACTACGTGCCCGACCTGCCCTCGTCGACGCGGAGCATCGCCGACGTGAAGAACGGGCGGCTGTACCTGTCGACGAAGGTCGCGAAGGGCGACCCGCGCGCGGCGGTGCTGCAGGCGCTGTCGAGCCGGATTCTGAGCCACGGCGAGCCGACGAGCTACGACGAGTTCCTCCGCCAGCGCGTCGAGACCAACTACCTGACGGGCGCGCTGCTCATGCCCGAGGCGCATGTCGTCCCCGCGCTGCGCGAGGCGAAGCAGCGGCGCACGATCAGCATCGAAGACCTCCGCGACGCCTACTCGGTGTCGTACGAGACGGCCGCGCACCGTTTCACCAATCTCGCGACCGTGCACCTCGGCATCCCGGTGCACTTCCTCAAGGTGCACGAGTCGGGGACGATCACGAAGGCGTACGAGAACGACGACGTGAACTTCCCCACCGATCGGCTGGGTTCGATCGAGGGGCAGTTGTGCTGCCGTCGCTGGACGAGCCGCGTCGTGTTCGAGGAGGACGACCTCTTCAATCCGTATTACCAGTACACCGACACCGGCAATGGGACGTACTGGTGCACCGCGCGCGTGGAGCAGTCGAGCGAGGGGGCGCACTCGGTGAGCGTGGGGGTGCGGTTCGACGACACGAAGTGGTTCCGCGGGCGCGACACCCCCCACCGCGGCGTCTCGCGGCACGCGGTCGAGACGTGCTGCCGCCGGCCGCCGGCCTCGCTCGAGAACGCCTGGCGCGGGCAGGCATGGCCGAACGTGCGCACACCGCGGACCTTGCTCGCGACCCTGCCGACGGGGTCGTTCCCCGGGGTCGACACCACCGAGATGTACGAGTTCCTGGAGGCGCACGCGCCGGGGGAGTGAGACGCGCCCCGGCCGCCGTGCGGTGGGCGGGCGCGTCATGCGGGCCACCGACTCCCCGTCGCCGTCGCCGCGCCCCCGTCACCGCGCCTACCCTGCCAGCCGCAGCGCCGTCCACAGCTCCGCACGCGCGGCGAACGACGACAGGTCGCGCCCCAGCACGCGCTGCGCGAGGGCGATGCGCGCCCGCACGGTGTGGCGATGGATGCCGAGCGCCGCCGCGGTCGCCTCGTGCGAGCAGTCGTTGGCCAGCCACGCGTCGAGGGTGTCGACCAGCGCCGAGCCCTCGGTCTCGTCGTGCCGGCGCAGGGGAGCCAGTGCGCCCGCCGCGACCGTGCGCGCGGCCTCCGACTCCAGCGCCGAGAGCAGCCCGGCTCGTGCCGTGTCGGTGAAGTCGGCGAGGCCGGCGTCGTCCGAACGGTCGCGTGCGGTGCGGGCCTGGGTCAGGGCGCGCGAGAACGCGTCGTAGCCCGAGGGGGCCGAGCACCCCACCGTCAGCTCGAAGCGGTCGGCGATCTCGGCCAGGCTCTCGCGGGCGGACACGGGGACCACGAGCACGAGGCCGTCGTCGCCACGACCGAAGAACAGCTCGCCCCGGCCCTCCTGCGCACGCACCTCGAGCCACTCCGCCAGTGCCGTCGACTTCGCTGCGGCGGCGGGGGTGAGTGCGACGATGACCGGCGCCGCGGGCAGGGGACCGAACAGATCGCGGCCGGCGCGCCGTGCGAGGGTCGGATCGTCGGTCGCCAGCGTCTGCACCAGGCCCGCGCGGAAGGTGCCGATCGCCCGGCCCAGTCCGTCCTGCTGCTCGAGGGCGAGGGCCGCCATGGCGACGACGGCGGTCACGACGCTGCGGGCCTCGTGGTCCAGGTCGTCCGCGGCGATCGCGAGGGCTCCACGCAGGTGCCCTCCGCGTCCGAGCGTCTGCACGCTCACCGCGCGGTCGCCGGCGGTCAGCGTTCCCGCCGCGCGTGTGCCACGGCGCAGCATCGTCGTGACCTCGAGGGTGAGGGCGTCGGCGGTCAAAGCGGGCAGGGCGCCGGACGGGAAGGCGGTTCGCAGCGCACCGGCCGCGTCGTACAACCCCACCCAGCAGTCGAGCTGCCGCGAGAGTTCGGCGAGCGTCGCCGACAGACCGTCGGGCCGCAGCGCGGCGAGCGACACCGCGCGCTGCGCCGCGAGCGACCAACTGCGACGCGCATAGGCGTCGGCCGCGATCGCCTCGGCGCCCGCGCGCGCGACGGCGATGAAGGGGGTGCGGTACGGCACCTCGAACAGCGGCATCCCCGCCCGCCGGCACGCGTCGACGAGGGGAGCGGGGATGCCGTCGCGCACGACCTCCGTGCCGAAACCGAGCCCCTGCACGCCGCGCGCGAGCAGGCGGCCGATGTACGCCTCGTAGTCGGCGGCGGTCGCGTCGGCGAATTGGGTGCCGGTGGTCAGCAGCACGAGGCCCTCGCTGAGGAAGGGCGTCGGGTCGGCGAGGTCGCTTGAGTGCACCCATCGCACGGGGCGATCCAGGATGCCGGGGGACAGCTCGTCGTCGGCGACGAGCCGAAGGTGCAGGTCGCGGCGGGACAGGAGCGCTCGCAGGCTGGGTGGGGCGGGGGCGGTGTCGGCCATGACAACTCCTGTACGACTCGTATACGACGGCGCCTGTGACTGTACAGGCAGGAGAGTGCGGGGCGCCGCGCGGCGTCCGTAGCATCGCCGCCATGAGCCTCGACACCCTTCCTCTCGTCGGCGGTCCGTCCCTCGCCCAGGAGCGCCGCATCGTCACCGCCATCCCCGGCCCGCGTTCGCAGGAACTGCTGGAGCGAAAGGCCGCCGCCGTGGCATCCGGTGTCGGCCACACCGTCCCGATCCAGGCGGTCGCCGCCGGCGGCGGAGTCGTCGTCGACGCCGACGGCAACTCGCTCATCGACCTCGGCTCGGGCATCGCCGTCACGAGCGTCGGCAACGCCCACCCGGCGGTCGTGAAGGCCGTGCAGGAGCAGGTCGCCGCCTTCACCCACACGTGCTTCATGATCTCGCCGTACGACTCGTACGTGTCGGTGGCCGAGGCGCTCAACCGTCTCACCCCCGGCGACCACGCCAAGAAGAGCGCGCTGTTCAACTCGGGGGCCGAGGCCGTCGAGAACGCCGTCAAGATCGCCCGCAAGTACACCAAGCGTCAGGCGGTCGTCGCGTTCGACCACGGCTACCACGGTCGCACCAACCTGACCATGGCGCTCACGGCGAAGAACATGCCCTACAAGAGCGGGTTCGGACCCTTCGCCGCGGAGGTCTACCGCGCCCCGCTGTCGTACCCCTTCCGCGACGGACTGACCGGCCCCGAGGCCGCGGCGAAGGCGATCTCGGTCATCGAGAAGCAGGTCGGTGCAGAGAACCTCGCCGCCGTCATCATCGAGCCCATCCAGGGCGAGGGCGGCTTCATCGTCCCCGCCGACGGGTTTCTCAACGCGATCGTCGACTGGTGCCGAGACAACGGCGTCGTCTTCATCGCCGACGAGGTGCAGTCGGGCTTCGCGCGCACCGGCGCGATGTTCGCGAGCGAGCACTTCGGCATCGTCCCCGACCTCGTCACCACCGCCAAGGGCATCGCGGGCGGACTGCCGCTCGCGGCCGTCACGGGCCGTGCCGAGATCATGGATGCCACCCACGCGGGCGGGCTCGGCGGAACCTACGGCGGCAACCCGATCGCGTGCGCCGCGGCTCTGGCATCCATCGACGCCTTCGAGAACGAGGGCTTCGTCGAGCGCGCCCGCGAGATCGGCGTCCTGCTGAAGGACCGCCTGCACGCGCTGCAGCAGAACGACCCGCGCATCGGCGACGTCCGCGGACACGGCGCGATGATCGCCGTCGAGTTCGTCGATCCCCCCACCGGCGCACCCGACGCCGCGCTGACGTCCGCGGTGGCGAAAGCGGCGATCGCCGAGGGTGTGATCGTGCTCACGTGCGGAACGTACGGCAACGTCATCCGTTTCCTCCCGCCGCTGTCGATCGGCGACGACCTGCTGAACGAGGGCCTCGACGTGGTCGCGGCCGCCCTCGCCCGTAGCTGACACCCGTCCCGGCGGCGGCGGTCGACCCGAGAGCCCGCCGCCGTCGGGGCCATCCACGAAGACGTGAACGACACAACGAAGGAAGCTCCCATGGATGACATCACCCGCGACGTGGTCGTGATCGGGGCCGGCGCCGCCGGTCTCACCGCGGCCAACGACCTGCGCAAGGCCGGCCTGTCGGTCGTCGTGCTCGAGGCGCGCGATCGTGTGGGCGGACGCCTGTGGACCGACGTCATCGACGGCGCGATGCTCGAGCTCGGCGGCCAGTGGGTCTCGCCCGACCAGACCGCGCTGATCGACACCGTGGCCGACCTCGGCCTGTCGACATACAGCCGCTACCGCGAGGGCGACAGCGTCTACGTCGGTGCCGACGGCGAGGCGAAGCGCTTCACGGGCGAGATGTTCCCCGTGGCACCCGAGACCGAGAAGGTCATCGACGAGATCACCGCGCGCCTGGATGCCATGGTCGCCGAGATCGATCCCGACAAGCCGTGGGAGCACCCGCAGGCCGCCGAGTGGGACAAGATCTCGTGGGACGCGTGGCTGCGCGAGCAGACCGACGACGACGAAGCCGTGCGCAACCTCGCCTTCGCGACGGGCTCGGCGATGCTCACCAAGCCGACGCACACGTTCTCCCTGCTGCAGTCGCTGCTCATGGCGGCATCCGCCGGCTCGTACTCGCACCTCGTCGACGCCGACTTCATCCTTGACAAGCGCGTGACCGGCGGTCTCCAGCAGGTTCCCGAGCTGCTCGCCGAGCGCCTGGGCGACGACGTGCTCCTCAACCAGCCGGTCCGCCGCATCATCTGGGGCGACGAGTCGGCGCCGTCCGACCGCCCCGCCGCCGCGGACACGGGTCGACGGGTGGACGACCTGCGCGCCCTCACCGCGCGCGTCGAGGCCGCGGCCTCGTCCTCCTCGGGGGTCACGGTGATCGCCGACGGCGTCACCGTCCGAGCCCGCTTCGCCGTGCTCGCCCTCGCGCCGGTGCTGTACTCGCGCATCTCGTTCGAGCCGCCCCTGCCGCGTCTGCAGCACCAGATGCACCAGCACATCTCGATGGGCTTCGTCATCAAGGTGCACGCCGTCTACGACCGCCCGTTCTGGCGCGAGCAGGGCCTGTCGGGCACCGCGTTCAGCCCGTACGAGCTGTGCCACGAGGCGTACGACAACACCAACCACGGCGACGAGCGCGGCACCCTGGTCGGGTTCGTGTCGGACCAGAACGCCGACGACCTCTTCCGCCTGAGCCCCGAGGAACGCAAGGAGCGCATCCTCGACTCGCTCGCGCGCTACTACGGCCCCGAGGCCAAGAACCCCGAGGTCTACTACGAGAGTGACTGGGGTACCGAGGAGTGGACCCGCGGCGCGTACGCGGCGAGCTTCGACCTCGGCGGCCTGCAGCGCTACGGCGCCGACCTGCGCCGGCCCGTCGGGGCGATCCACCTCGCGTGCAGCGACATGGCGGGCGCCGGCTACCAGCACGTCGACGGAGCGATCCGCCAGGGTCACCGCGCCGCCGACGAGATCCTCGAGCGGACGCGCGGATGAGCGGCGACCGCGTCGTCGTCGGCTACACGGCGACCGACGCGGGTGCCGACGCCCTCGCGCTGGGCGCCCGCCTCGGCGCAGCCCTCGGCACCTCCGTCCACGTCGTCGTCGTGCTGCCGTCCCCGCAGGGCAACGTCTCCATCCCGACGGCCGCGTCCTACGACCGTCTGGTCGAGGACACGGCGCGCGGGTGGCTGCGCGACGCCCTCGCGCGCATCGGCGACCCGGCCGGCATTCGGGGACACGTGCGCTACGCGCACGACGTCTCCGACGGCCTGGTCGCGGCCGCGGAGGAGTTCGGTGCGGGCCTGATCGTCGTCGGCACCGGCGGGGGCGGTCCGCGCGGACGGCACCGACTCGGTACGACCGCCGAGGAGCTGGTGCACTCGGCTCCCGTCCCGGTGGCGCTCGCTCCCGAGGGCGCGCGCGACGTCGACCCGTCGGTGGGTCTGCCGCGCGTCACCGCCGCCATCGGCACCCGCCCCGGCGCTGACCTGCTGCTCGACACCGCGGTGGGCGTTTCCCGCCGGGCGAAAGCACCCGTGCGGCTCCTCTCGCTCGCCGGTGTCGATCTCCCCGATCGCGTCGACGCGTCGCTGACTCGTCTGACGGGACACGCCCACGCCGAGAGCGTGCTCGAGTCCGTCCGCGCGGATCTGCCCGCCGGGATCGCCGCCGAGGCGGTCGTCGGCACCGGCAGCGACATCGAAGACGCGGTGTCGCGCATCGAGTGGCAGCCGGGCGAGATCGCGCTCGTCGGCTCGAGCCGCCTCGCTCAGCCGCGGCGCCTGTTCCTCGGCTCCACCGCAGGACGCATCCTCCGCGCCCTGCCCGTCCCCATGATCGTGGTGCCCCGCACCTCGGAGGCCTCCTGATGACCACCTCTCGCAACGGAGCGAGCCCCGCACCCGACAGCGCCGTCACCACCGGCATCTCGAACAAGGGCCTGCGCGTCGGATCCATCGGCATGATCGGCGCCGTCGTCATCGGCATCTCGACCATTGCCCCCGCCTACACCCTCACCGGCGCCCTCGGCCCGACGGTCTCGGCCGTGGGCTTCCAGGTTCCGGCGATCATCCTCGTCGGCTTCATCCCGATGCTTCTGGTGGCGCTCGGCTACCGGGAGCTGAATTCCCGGATGCCGGATGCCGGCACCTCGTTCACCTGGGCGGCCCGCGCCTTCGGACCCTGGGTCGGCTGGATGGCCGGGTGGGGGCTGGTCGCGGCCACGGTCATCGTGCTGTCGAACCTCGCGGGTATCGCGGTCGACTTTCTCTTCCTGCTCATCGCGCAGATCAGCGGCAATCCGGAGATCGCCGAGATCACGCGCATCGTGCCCGTCAACGTGGCGGTGTGCCTGCTGTTCATGCTGCTCGCCACGATCGTGTCGTACCGCGATCTGCAGACCACCCAGCGCCTGCAGTACGGCCTGGTGGGGTTCCAGATCCTCGTGCTGCTCGTCTTCGCCGGAGCGGCCGTGGTCGAGATGATGAACGGCAACGCCTTCGACGCCAGCCCCGTTCAGGCGTCGTGGTTCAATCCGTTCGAGGTCGACTCGTTCAGCGCGTTCGCCGCCGGGCTCTCGCTGTCGATCTTCATCTTCTGGGGGTGGGACGTCATCCTCACTATGAACGAGGAGACCAAGGACCCCGACAAGACGCCGGGCCGCGCGGCCACCGTGACGGTGTTCCTCATCGTGGCGCTGTACCTGCTCATCGCGGTCGCTCTGCTGATGTTCGCCGGCAACGGCACGGGCGAGCTGGGCCTGGGCAACGAGGACATCCAGGAGAACGTCTTCTTCCACCTCTCGGGGCCCATCCTCGGCCCCCTCGCCTTCCTCGTGTCGCTCGCGGTGCTGACCAGCTCGGCATCCTCCCTCCAGGCGACCTTCGTCGGCCCCGCCCGTACGCTCCTCGCGATGGCGCACTATGACGCGCTGCCGCGCAAGTTCGCCAAGGTCAGCCCGCGGTTCTTCACCCCGGGCTACGCCACGATCGTGTCGGCGATCGTCGCCTCGGCGTTCTACGCGATCATGCGTGTGCTGAGCGAGAACGTGTTGACCGACACCATCACCGCCCTCGGCGCGATGATCTGCTTCTATTACGGCCTGACCGCGTTCGCGTGCGTCTGGTACTTCCGCAAGCAGTGGTTCGACTCGGTGCGCAACGTCTTCCTCACCCTCCTCGCGCCGCTGGTGGGCGGCGTCATCCTGGCCGTGCTGTTCGTCACGACCCTCGTCGACAGCGCGAGCCCCGATTACGGCTCGGGCTCGCAGATCGGCGGCGTCGGCCTCGTGTTCGTCATCACCGTCGTGATCATCGTCGTGGGGGTGGTGCTGATGATCGCCCAGCGCATCGCGAGCCCCGCCTTCTTCCGCGGTGAGACCCTGGGACGGGAAGCGCCCGCCAGCGCCCGCCGCCGGCGCGCGATCTGACCCCGGCATCCGACCGCACCATCTGACAACGAAACGAAAAGGAGCAGCCCGATGAGCGACTACGCCGTCGTCAATCCCGCCACCGGCGAGACCCTCGCCGAGTACGACACCCTGACCGACGACGCGGTGGAGGCCGCCATCGCCTCCGCCCACGACGGGTACGGCGTGTGGTCGCGCACCGCTCCGTCCGAACGCGCCGCTGCGATCCGCCGCGTGGCGGAGCTCCACCGCGAGCGCCGCGACGAGCTCGCCGCGATCATCGTGCGCGAGATGGGCAAGCCCCTGGCCGCCGCCGAGGGTGAGGTCGACTTCGCCGCCGACATCACCGAGTACTACGCCGACAACATCGACAAGATCACCGGCGACACCCTGCTCGACATCCTGGGCGAGGGCACCGCGGTCATCCGCCGCTCGCCGCTGGGCGTGCTGCTGGGCATCATGCCCTGGAACTTCCCGTACTACCAGGTGGCCCGGTTCGCGGCGCCCAACCTCGCGGTGGGCAACACCATCCTGCTCAAGCACGCTCCCCAGTGTCCCGAGTCCGCCGAGGCGCTGCAGGCGATCTACCGCGACGCGGGTCTGCCCGAGGGCGCCTACGTCAACATCCGCGCGACCAACGACCAGGCGGCGACCATCATCGCCGACCGCCGCGTGCAGGGCGTCTCGGTGACCGGATCGGAGCGCGCCGGCGCCGCCGTCGCCGAGATCGCCGGCCGCAACCTCAAGAAGGTCGCACTCGAGCTGGGCGGGTCCGACCCCTTCATCCTGCTCTCCACCGATGATCTGGATGCCGCCGTCCAGGCCGCCGTCGACGCCCGCCTCGACAACAACGGGCAGTCGTGCAACGCCGCGAAGCGCTTCATCGTCGCCGACGACCTCTACGACGGGTTCGTGTCGAAGTTCACCGCCGCCCTCGGCGAGGCCAAGGTCGGCGACCCGTTCGCCGACGACACGGTGCTGGGTCCGCTGTCATCGCTCACCGCGGCCGAACGCCTCGACGAGCAGGTGCAGCGCGCCGTGGCGCAGGGTGCCACCGTCGAGGTGGGCGGCACGCGCGACGGCGCCTTCTACCCCGGCACCGTCCTCACGGGCGTCACGAAGGACATGGACGCGTACGGCGAGGAGTTCTTCGGCCCCGTCGGTGTCGTCTACCGCGTCTCGAGCGAGGACGAGGCGGTCACCCTGGCCAACGACACCGGGTACGGTCTCGGCTCCTACGTCTTCACGACGGATGCCGCGCAGGCCGAGCGCATCGCCGACAAGATCGAGGCCGGGATGGTCTACGTCAACGTCGTGCTGGCCGACTCTCCCGAGCTGCCGTTCGGCGGTGTCAAGCGCAGCGGCACCTCGCGCGAGATGGGCCTGCTCGCGGCCGACGAGTTCGTGAACAAGAAGCTGATCCGCACGGTCTGATCCGGCCGCTCGCGAATCCCCCGGACCCGCTCGACGGGGTCCGGGGGATTCCGCGTTTCCGGGCGTTCGACAGCGGGGGCGGAGTCGGGGAACCGGGGCGACGGGCGTCGCGGGCCAGGGCGGACCGCAGGACGACTCCGCCCCGCCGGCACCGGCCCGGTTCGCCTCACCGGGGGACATGACATAGACTGGGGAGTGCAGTCGAAATCTGCAATCTTTCGCCGTGCCCTCGGGTACGCGGCATCCCTCCCCGAGAGATACCAGGCGGAAGCGCGCCGGTTTCGCATCCTGGATCCTTCGGGATCTTAGGGCGGTAGCTCAATTGGCAGAGCAGCGGTCTCCAAAACCGCAGGTTGCAGGTTCGATTCCTGTCCGCCCTGCGCACAGCGCACGCTGGCACAGACAGAGACCTGGGTGGTTCGATGACGCAAGACGAGGCGAAGGGCGAGGTCGTCGCAGACCGCGGCGCGCCCCGCGAGAAGAAGCTCAACTTCTTCGCGCGGATCGCTCTCTTCATTCGTCAGGTCTTCGCGGAACTCCGCAAGGTCGTCACTCCGACGCGGCAGGAACTGTTCAAGTTCACCGCCGTCGTCCTCGGGTTCGTCGTCGTCATGATGGCGATCGTCTACGGCCTCGACGTGTTGTTCGTGTGGATCACCACCGCCGTCTTCGGCGTCCCCGGTACCGCCGGCGCCTGACCGGCGTCTGGGCGGACGCGCGGCGCCGAGAGCGGCCGCCACTGAACGGAAGAGATCACAGTGTCTGAAAGATATGTCGACGACGCCGATTGGGCGACGGCCGCCGAGCAGTCGAGCGAGGATGACGAAGCCCAGGAGGGCAACGTGCTCGCGTCCCAGGAGCGCGCCTCCGACTCCGCCGAGCACACCGCCGTCCACATCGTCGACGACGAGACCGACACCGATGATGCCGACCTGGGCGACATCGACATCACCGACCCAGAGGCGGACGCGATCGTGAACGACGCTCTCGAGATCGACGAGACCAGCGAGGCCGAGGCCGCCGCCGAGGTGCTGACCGACTCCCTCGCGGAAGAGCAGGCCGAAGAGGCCGCCGAAGCCGCCGACGAGGTCGCCCCGTACGACGGCCCCGACGTCAATGGCGAGCCCGACGCTCCCGTCCTCGACGAGGACTTCGTCGACGAGGTCTCCGCCGCGGCATCCGTCGTCGACGAGGTCGAGGCGGAGGAGTCGCCGGCCGACGCCGCCGAGGCGCCGGAAGACCTGGACGCCGCCGATGACGAGGACGTCGACCCGTACGAGGCGTTCCGCACCGAGCTGCGCATGCTCCCGGGCAAGTGGTACGTCATCCACTCGTACGCGGGCTTCGAGCGCAAGGTGAAGGCCAACATCGAGCAGCGCAAGTCGACGCTCGAGGTCGAGGACGACATCTACCAGGTCGAGGTCCCGATGGAGGACGTCGTCGAGATCAAGAACGGCCAGCGCAAGATGGTCAACCGCGTGCGCATCCCCGGCTACGTGCTGGTGCGCATGGACCTCAACGAAGACACCTGGTCGGTCGTGCGTCACACCCCCGGTGTCACCGGCTTCGTGGGCAACGCCCACAACCCGACGCCGCTGCGCTTCGAGGAGGCCTTCAACATGCTGAAGAGCCTCGTCGAGGTCAAGGAGTCCGCTCCGGCCAAGGCCGGTGCCGCCAAGGGCGCCCCGACCGCCCAGCGCGTCATCCCCGCCGAGGTCGACTTCGAGGCCGGAGAGACGATCACGATCAAGGAGGGCTCGTTCGCGGGTCTGCCCGGAACGATCAGCGAGATCAAGCCCGAGAGCGGCAAGCTCACCGTGCTCGTCTCCCTCTTCGAGCGCGAGACCCCCGTCGAGCTGTCGTTCGACCAGGTCACCAAGATGGTCTGACGCGCGCCCTGCGCGTCTCGCGAACGCCCCGCCCGGTTCCGTCCGGCGGGGCGTTCGCCGTTCCGGCGCCCGCGTCTGCGTCGTTCCGGCGCCCGCGCCGCGCCGTGCTCCGTCCGGCGGGGCGTTCGTCGGCGTCGCGACGGGCGAAACCTCACGCATAAACGCCGTTCGTGTGCGGAAACACGTCGTCGGCGCGTTTCCGCACATGAATGCCGTTTATGCGGCGTCTCTATGTGGAGCGGGGGTTCCGGCCAGCGGTTCGAAGTGCAGCGGGCGCGCCACGGTGCGCCGGCGAGAGGCCGGCCGCCGACAGCGCAGCTCGGAGGCCGTCCACGCCGATCGCTCCTTTGTAGTCCCACCGAGCGACCGTCCACCCAGCGCGGCGGAGCGCGTCTTCGCGGCGCTTCTCCGCGCGCAAGGCCTCGGCCGCGGCGGACGGATCCGTGGCGCTGTACTTCAGCCAGCCGTCGGATTCACCGATGATGCGCTCCTCGGGCCAGCAGAAGTCGGAGCGGAATGTCCGACCCTCTATCAGGTGTTCGACCTGCAGTTCCGGGGTGGGGTAGCCGCACCATTCGATGACGGCGCGACTCACGGACTCACCCACCGACTCGGCGAGTCCCGTTCCGCGCCGAAGCGCCCATTCCACCCGACGGCGTCCGTGCGCGTTGCGCTGACGTCCGGCGAGATCCCAGAGGTCGTCTCGATCCAGGTGGTCATCCCGCATCGCGGCGTCGACGACGGCAAGTCCGAAGGCGGGCGGTAAGACCCTCAGCAGGTCCAAGACGGTGTCGCCGACGCTCGTGATCCGCATGCCGGCATCCTCGTGAATCCGGCGACCATCCGCGCTGGTGTGCACGGTGACGTCGCCGTAGCTGACGGACCGGGTTCTCCGCCCATCGAAGAGATGGATCTTGTGAGGGTGCCCGAAGGTGGGTAGGCCGGAGAGAGTCGCCGCTGACTCGTGTGAGAAGACGGCATCGGGGCGGATGAGCCGGTAAGCATGGACCCGGAGCAGGTAGCGATCCCACGGGAGAAGGGCCTCCCACGCGCTTCGCGGCGTGTAGACCCCCGCCCTCACCCGGATGAGCGTGCGGTCTCGCGAGGGGTGCACGGCAGAGACGACCGACTGCTCCTCGGCGGAGGCGAAGAGCGGCGCGGGGCAGATGCGGAGCGCGGCGTTCGTGGCGTCCATGCGCCGAGGGTCCCATCCGTCGGCCGTACTCGTCGGGCGCCTGTGGATAACCGTCAACCGCGGCGCAAACGCAATTCGTGCATGGAAACACGGCGCCCCGCCGTTTACGCGCATGGATGGCGTTTATGCGTGGGGTGGGACCCGGGGTAGCGCGGACGGCGCCCGGCACGGCGGCCCGCGCACGGGCTCGCGGAACGGGGGGCAGACGCCGCGGGATGCCGAAACGCCGGGCGTCGCGTACAATGGCAAGGTTGCGTGCGTCAGCGTGCGACGACCGCTGCCCGGAACCGCCGGGCGGGCGGGAGAGAGGGAACCGCGAGGGTCCCGCTCGAGAGAGGAAAAGGATATGGCACCCAAGAAAAAGGTGACCGGCCTGATCAAGCTCCAGATCAAGGCGGGCGCGGCCAACCCCGCGCCGCCGATCGGTCCGGCGCTCGGTCAGCACGGCGTCAACATCATGGAGTTCTGCAAGGCGTACAACGCGGCGACCGAGGCCCAGCGCGGCAACGTCATCCCCGTCGAGATCACCGTCTACGAGGACCGCAGCTTCACGTTCATCCTGAAGACGCCCCCGGCAGCAGAGCTCATCAAGAAGGCCGCCGGCCTCGCGAAGGGCTCGTCGACGCCCCACACGGTCAAGGTGGGCAAGCTCACCAAGGACCAGGTCCGCGAGATCGCCACCACGAAGCAGCCCGACCTGAACGCGAACGACATCGAGGCCGCCTCGAAGATCATCGCCGGCACCGCCCGTTCCATGGGCATCACGGTCGAGGACTGAGGGAGATAACAATGGCTACCAAGTCCAAGGCATTCCGCGCCGCTGCTGAGAAGATCGCGGCCGACACGTTCTACACCCCGACCGAGGCCGTCGCCCTCGCGAAGGAGACCGGCTCGAAGAAGTTCGACTCGACCGTCGAGGTCGCGCTGAAGCTCTCGGTCGACCCCCGTAAGGCCGACCAGATGGTCCGCGGCACGGTCATCCTGCCCCACGGCACGGGTAAGACCGCGCGCGTCATCGTCTTCGCCAACGGCCCCGCGGCCGAGGCGGCCCTCGCCGCCGGCGCCGACGAGGTCGGTGGCACCGAGCTCATCGAGAAGGTCGCCGGCGGTTACACCGCGTTCGACGCGGCCGTCGCCACGCCCGAGCTCATGGGCCAGGTCGGTCGCCTCGGTAAGGTCCTCGGACCCCGCGGCCTCATGCCGAACCCCAAGACCGGCACCGTGACCCCCAACCCGGCCAAGGCCGTCGAGGAGATCAAGGGCGGAAAGATCGAGTTCCGCGTCGACAAGCACGCCAACATCCACTTCGTGGTGGGCAAGGCGTCGTTCTCGGCCGAGCAGCTCGACGAGAACCTGAAGGCCGCGCTCGAGGAGATCGTCCGCCTCAAGCCGTCCAGCTCGAAGGGCCGTTACATTCAGAAGGGCGCCGTCTCGACCACCTTCGGTCCCGGCATCCCGCTGGACGTCAACGCCATCGTCTGACGTTCGTCTCACAGAAGCCCCGCCGCGCCCCGTGCCGGCGGGGCTTCTGCGTGCGAGCCGTGCACGGACGTGCAACACGGCGTCATCCGGGAAGAGGTTCGCGCCTCGACGTGTTGTGCTGGAGGGTCGCGGCCGTCCTGCACCGCGCCACACGAACGTCATTCCCACACCACACATGTCTGGAACAGCTATGCCCCGTCGTCGTCTGACCGTCCTCGCCGCCACCCTGGGCCTGAGCGCCCTCGCGCTGACCGCCTGCAGCGGGGGAGCCACCTCGAGCGCGTCGTCCGACGCGGGCTCCGAGTACGACCTCGTCTCGGGCGGCACGCTGACCGTCGCCACCGAGGGCACCTACCGTCCCTTCTCGTACCACGAGGGGGCGGGGGAGCTCACCGGCTTCGACGTCGAGATCGCCACGGCCGTCGCCGACAAGCTCGGCCTCCAGGTGAAGTTCCAGGAGACCCAGTGGGATGCCATCTTCGCGGGCTTGGATGCCGGA
Source organism: Microbacterium sp. NPDC089188 (assembly GCF_040685155.1). NCBI lineage: Bacteria > Bacillati > Actinomycetota > Actinomycetes > Micrococcales > Microbacteriaceae > Microbacterium > Microbacterium sp. NPDC089188. The sequence continues at coordinate 302,498 of NZ_JBFBHH010000002.1, forward strand.
CGATTCGACGTCATCGCGAACCAGGTGACGATCAACCCGGAGCGTCAGGAGAAGTACACCTTCAGTGCGCCCTACACCGTCTCGCGCGGCGTCGTGGTGACCAACGAGGACGACAACGCCATCTCGAGCTTCGCCGACCTGTCGGGGAAGACCACCGCGCAGTCGCTCACCAGCAACTGGTACGAGCTCGCCACCTCCAGCGGCGCCCAGGTCGAGGCCGTCGAAGGCTGGGCCCAGGCGGTCGCCCTCCTCAAGCAGGGCCGCGTGGATGCCACGGTCAACGACCAGCTCACCTACCTCGACTACGAGAAGACGAACAGCCCGACGGGCCTGAAGATCGCGGCCGAGACCGAGGACACCTCGGAGAGCGCGTTCGCCTTCAAGAAGGGTCAGGACGCGCTCGCGGAGGCCGTCGACACGGCGCTCGAGGAGCTGCGCGCCGACGGCACGCTGACGCAGATCAGCGAGAAGTACTTCGGCGCCGACGTCACCCAGTGAGCGCACGGCGCGTGCGCGCGCTGTAAACCCCGCGGATCATCCGCTTCTCACCCTCTAGCGTGAGAAGCGGATGATCCGTTCCCGCGTGTGACGCGGGTCCGAGAGAAGAAGGAGGCTCATGAACGACCTGTGGACGTTGCTGCTCGACTCGTTCTGGCCGATGCTGCTGGCCGGGATCACGGGCACGATCCCGCTGTCGTTGGCCTCCTTCGCGATCGGTCTCGTGATCGCGCTCCTGATGGCCCTGCTGCGCCTGTCGCCGAACGTCGTGTTGTCGGGTGTGGCCCGCTTCTACATCTCGATCATCCGCGGCACGCCGTTGCTGGTGCAGCTGTTCGTGATCTTCTACGGTCTGCCCGCGGTCGGCGTGGTGATCGATCCGTTCCCGGCCGCCGTGATCGCGTTCTCGCTGAACGTCGGCGGCTACGCGGCCGAGGTGATCCGCGCCGCGATCCTCTCCGTGCCGCGCGGGCAGTGGGAGGCTGCTCACACCGTCGGGCTGTCGCCGCGCAAGACGCTGACGCGCATCATCCTGCCGCAGGCCGCCCGCGTGTCGGTGCCGCCGCTGTCCAACACCTTCATCTCGCTCGTGAAGGACAGCTCGCTGGCATCCCTGATCCTCGTCACGGAGCTGTTCCGTCAGGCGCAGAACATCGCGGCGTTCTCGTACGAATTCATGGCCGTCTACCTCGAGGCGGCGCTCATCTACTGGCTGTTCTGCCTTGTGCTGTCGTTCGGGCAGAACGCCCTCGAGAAGAGGTTGGACCGCCATGTCGCCCACTGACACCCCGCTGTTGAGTGCGACGGGACTGCAGAAGAGCTTCGGCGCGAACCGCGTGCTCGACGGCGTCGACCTCGAGGTGCGCCGCGGCGACGTCCTCGTGCTGATCGGCCCGTCCGGCTCCGGCAAGACGACCGTGCTGCGCTGCCTCAACGGCCTCGAGACCCCCGATGCCGGTGTCGTGGCGTTCGACGGCGGGCCGTCGGTCGACTTCGCCCGGAAGGTGGCGAAAAGCGACCGGGCCGCGCTTCGCGACCGCTCGGCGATGGTCTTCCAGCACCACAACCTCTTCCCTCACCTGACCGTCATCCAGAACGTCATCGAGGGCCCCGTGCAGGCGCACGGGGTGCCGAAGGCGGAGGCCGTCGCGAACGCCGAGCGCCTGCTCGCGCGCGTCGGCCTCGCCGAGAAGCGCGACGCGTACCCCGCGGAGCTGTCGGGCGGCCAGCAGCAGCGCGTCGGGATCGTCCGCGCGCTCGCGCTGCAGCCCGACCTGCTGCTGTTCGACGAGCCCACCAGCGCCCTCGACCCCGAGCTGGTCGGCGAGGTGCTCACGGTGCTGCGGGAGCTCGCGAACGAGGGGTGGACGATGGTGATCGTCACGCACGAGCTGGGCTTCGCCCGCGAGGTGGCCGACGAGGTGCTGTTCTTCGACGACGGCGTCATCGTGGAGCGCGGGGCGCCCGCGACGCTCTTCACGCGGCCGGAGAAGGAGCGCACGCGGCGGTTCCTCGACCGTCTGCTCCGGCCGCTCGACGGGCCCGACCCCGCCTGAGCCGGCGGCATCCGTCCGCTGCGCGTGATCATGAGGCATGGCACGCTGAGAGGATGAACCGCCTGCAGCGCCTGCTCGGCATCGACGTGCCGATCGTCCTCGGTCCCTTCGGAGGACTCTCGTCGGTCGAACTGACGGCGGCGGTGAGCGACGGGGGAGGCCTCGGTTCGTTCGGGCTCTACGGCTACCCGCCCGCCCGCATCCGGGAGACGGTCTCGGCACTGCGCGCAGCGACCGCGCGACCCGTCGCGGTGAACCTGTGGATGCCACGGGGCGACGAGGTGACTCCGCTCGACGTGGACGTGCAGCCCTTCCTGGATGCCGCCCGGCCCCTGTTCGACGCGGCGGGAGTAGCCGTGCCCACCCCGCCCGACTCCTTCCTCCCGCCGATCGACGCGCAGATCGACGCGGTCCTCGACGCGCGGCCGGATGTCGTGAGCGTCGTCTTCGGGGTGCCGGATGCGAACACCCTCGACCGTGCCCGCGAGCGGGGCATCGTCGTGATCGGCACGGCCACCTCCGTCGCGGAGGCCCGCGCGCTCGAGGAGGCGGGGGTCGCGGCGATCGTGGCGACGGGCGCCGAGGCGGGAGGGCACCGGGTCTCGTTCCTCGCAGACCCGTCGGAGTCCCTCGTGGGGACCTTCGCCCTCGTGCCCCAGGTCGTCGATGCCGTGTCGGTCCCGGTCATCGCGGCCGGCGGGATCGCCGATCGCCGCGGCGTCGCGGCCGCGTTCGCCCTCGGCGCCGAGGGCGTGCAGGTCGGGACGAGCTTCCTGCGCACGCGTCAATCCGCCGCGACCGCCGGTCACCGCGCCGCGATCTCCACGGCTGCCGACACCGACACGCGACTGACCCGGGCGATGAGCGGACGCCCGGCGCGGGGGATCCCGAACCGCGCGATGCGCGAGATCGAGACGGCGGGCATGATCGCCCCCTTCCCGGCGCAGAACTGGCTCACGGGGGTCTTCCGGGCGGCGGCGACCGCGTCCGGCGATGCGGACCTGGTGTCGTTGTGGGCCGGTCAGGCCGCGGCCCTCAGCCGCTTCGACGACGCCCGTGACGTGCTCGCTGAGCTGCGGGCAGGGCTCCCCGACTGAGCGGCGGGGACGCCCGTGACGTGCTCGCCGAGCTGCGGGCAGGGCTCCCCGCCTAGACGGTGTCGCGGATCTTGAACGCGGCGGGGATCTCATCCGTGCCGCCGGTCTCGAGCACGTCGACATCGGCGACCCGGGCGGAGGGCGGGCCGTCGTTCGCCCACGCGATGACACCCTCGACCGCGTCGGGGTCGCCCGCGACGAGCGCCTCGACCGCGCCGTCACGGCGATTGCGCACCCATCCGCGCGTCCCGAGCCGCTCCGCCTCGGCGCGCAGGGCGTAGCGGAAGCCGACACCCTGGACGCGGCCGGTCACGGTGATGGTCACTGTTCGCATCCCCCCATTGTCCTCGCGTCGGAGGCGGGGATGCGGGAGGTCCGGGGCGCCGCTCCGGCTTCAGGGCGCGTGACCCGCCCCGAACGCGCGTCCGCGATCCGAGACCGTGGATCGCCCGGTCGTGAAGCCCGGGATGCCGCGCATCGACCCCGCGGCGGCGCCGCCACCGGTCAGTGCGTCAGCACGAGCGAGATCGCGATGGCGATCATGACCACCGCGATCAGCGCGTCGAGGATGCGCCAGGCCCGCGCGGTGTCGAGCCAGCGGCCGAGGTAGCGCGCACCGAACCCCAGCGCGGTGAACCACGCGAGGCTCGCCAGGCACGCGCCGGCGGCGAACGCCCAGCGGTCGTCCCCGTGCGTGGACGCGACCGAGCCGAGCAGGAACACGGTGTCCAGGTAGACGTGGGGGTTGAGCCATGTGAGCGCGAGGCACGTCAGCAGCGTCGCGGTGAGGGTCGTCCGCGTCCGCAGCGCTGTGCCGCCGGCATCCGGGATCGCCGGAGATGCCGCGGTGTCGACGCGCAGCGTCTCGCCGCTCGGGCGCAGCGCTCGGCGCGCGGCGAGCACGGCGTATCCGACCAGAAAGGCCGCGCCCGCCCATCGCACGACGGCGAGCAGCCAGGGCACCGCCTGCAGCACGAGGCCGATGCCCGACACGCCCAGCAGGATCAGCACGGCGTCGGAAGCGGCGCACACGGCGACCACCGCCGGCAGGTGCTCCCGCCGAACGCCCTGGCGCAGCACGAAGAGGTTCTGCGCTCCGATGGCGACGATGAGCGAGAAGCCGAGACCGAGGCCGGCGAGGAGGGAGGTGAACACGTTCCGACGCTAGGCCCGGCGTACTGACAACACCAGCTCAGGATTCTGGAAGAGCATTAGCATCTCTTCATGTCGATTCCGCTCGATCTCGCCCGGACGCTGGCCGTCGTCGTCGAGGAGGGCACCTTGGATGCCGCCGCCCGTCGTCTGCACATCACCCCGTCCGCCGTGAGTCAGCGCGTGCGGGCGCTCGAAGATCGCGTGGGACGGGTCGTGCTCGTGCGATCCAAGCCCGTCCGCACGACGGAAGCGGGCGACGCGATCGTGCGGCTGGCGCGCCAGCTGGCCCTGCTCGAACACGACGCCCTCGCCGCGATCGGGGCCGACGACGGAGCCACCGCCTCCCTGCCGCTCGCGGTCAACGCGGACTCGCTCGCGACGTGGTTCCTCCCGCCCCTGGCCCGCGTCGCGGCGCAGCACGCGGTCGTGTTCGACCTGCATCGCGACGATCAGGACTTCACCGCGGGGCTGCTCGAATCGGGCACGGTCATGGCGGCCGTGACGTCGCGCGAGGCGCCGGTGGCGGGCTGCCGCGTGCGCCCCCTCGGCATCCTGCGCTACGAACCCGTGGCGACGACCGCGTTCGCCGCGCGCTGGTTCCCGCGAGGTGCGGACGCCGACGCCTTGGCACAGGCACCGCTGGTCGACTTCGACCGCCGCGACGATCTGCAGACGCAGTGGCTCGCGCGGCGGGGCGTGGCCGCCGCAGACCCGCCGCGGCACCGCGTTCCGGCGTCGCAGGATTTCGCGACCGCCATCGAGCTCGGGCTGGGGTGGGGACTGCTGCCGGGGTTCCAGTCCGCCGCAGGGCTGGAGGACGGCTCCCTCGTGCGCCTCGCCGCCGACGCGATCGACGTGCCGCTGTTCTGGCAGCAGTGGAACCTGACCTCGTCGCTGCTCGACCTCGTCGCCGACGAGATCGTGGCGGAGGGCCGCCGCCGTCTCGCGAGCCCCTGACTCAGTCGTCGCTGACGCGCAGCACGACCTTGCCCCGCGTGTGGCCGCGCTCGACCGTCTCGTGCGCCTCGCCCGCCTCGGCGAGGTCGAACACGCGCTCGATGTAGACGCGGACGGCTCCGGAATCGAGCAGTCGGCCGATCGTGGCGAGAGCACCCCCGTCGGGGATGGTCTTGAAGTCGGTGGAACGGATGCCGCGCGCCGCCGCCGCTTCACGGAACTCGGGCCACGCGCCGGTCGGCACCTCGATCAGCAGCCCGCCGGGACGCAGCACCTCGAGCGATCGGGTTCCGGTGTCGTCCGACACGTTCCCGATCAGGTCGATGACCACGTCGACGGTGTCGACGACGTCCTCGAAACGGGTCGAGGTGTAGTCGACCACCTCCGCCGCCCCCAGCTCCCGCAGCCAGGGGAGGTTGCGCGGCGACCCGGTGGCGATGACATGGGCGCCGAAGTAGGCGGCGAACTGCACGGCGAAGTGCCCCACGCCCCCGCTGCCGGCATGGATGAGGATGCGCTGGCCCTGGTGCGCGAGCGCGGTCTCGACGACCAGCCCCCAGGCGGTGAGGGCGGCGAGCGGCACGCCCGCGGCCTCGACGTGGGAGAGGGACACGGGCTTGCGGGCGAGCGAGAGCGTGGGGACGACGACGTACTCCGCGTAGGTGCCCGGGGTGCGCGGCACCGCCGCCATCCCGTAGACCTCGGTCCCGACGGGGAACGGGTGGGCATCGAAGGGCGTGCGCACGACGACCCCGCTCACGTCGAAACCGAGCACGGCCGGCCACGACGAGATCGCCGACGACATCCCTCGCCCGGCTCGGGTCTTCGCATCGATCGGGTTCACCCCGGCCGCGACCACACGGATCAGCACCTCGCTCAACACGGGCGTGGGCACGGCGACCTGATCGACGCGCAGGGTCTGCGCCGATCCCGGTTCGTCGAGGACGACGGCATCCATCGTCTCGGGCACCGCGGGAACGGGCTGGAGGGCGGCCTCGGGACGCGTCGATCTGAATCTCATCGGGCGCTCTCTCTCGCGTGCGGCGGTGTCCGCAGCGGCTCCGCCGCGGTCACCACAGTCAAGCGCGCCATTGTCTCGACGGTGTTACACCTCGGTCACCGTGTCGCGAAGCCGCGGGTCTCCCGCGGTCGCGCACCTGGCCGGTCGCGGGGCGATCAGTCCCGCGCGGGGACCTCGCCGACGGCGAGGGCGTGCAGCAGCGTCGAGAGGTGGCGGATGTCGCCGATCGACCAGTCCGCGATGGCCTCGAACAGACGGCTCTCATGGGGAGCCCGCGCGTCGGCGAGACGGCTGTGCCCGAGCTCGGTCACCGCGATGAGGCGCGAGCGACGGTCGTTCGGGTCGGGCGTGCGGGTGACGAGCCCGAGCTCCTCGAGCTCGGTGATCGAGCGGCTGAGGAAGCCCTTGTCGGCCGCGAGGCGCTCCGCCAGGGCGGACAGCGTCAGTGGGCCGAAGCGGCTCACCACCGACAGCGCCTTGAACGTGGCCGGCAGCATCCCGGGGCTGACCCGTTCCGCCGCCTCGGAGACGAAGCGGCGGAACACGGTCATGAGCTCCGAGAACGACGATTCCAGGGCCTGCACGGCCTCTCGGCGGTCATCGTCCACGTCGCTCATCACGTCAGACATCCTCTCCCATCCCGGCGTCTCGCCGCGCGCGGCGCGAGGACGCGGCATCCTGGGTCGGCACGGTTCCGGTCGCGGCGAGGGTCGCCATGCCCTCGGGGACCGACACGGTGGCGAAGTCGGCTTCGCTTGCGGCGACCCGCTCCGTGGTCGTCATGCGGGTGAGCGGACGGTTCGGCAGGAACAGGATGGCGATGAGGCTGACCACGGCGACGGGCACCGCGATGAGGAACGAGTGGGCGATCGACTGGGCATAGATGTCCTCGACGATCACGCGCACGCTCTCGGGCAGGGTGGACACCTGGGGGATCGTCCCCGACTGCAGCGACTGGGCGACCGACGCGCCGTTCGCGCCCAGTCCCATGATCGCGGCCTTCAGGTCGTCGGCGCGGTCGGTGAACAGGCTCGTGGCCATGCTCGCCAGCGCCGCACCCATCACCGAGACGCCGATCGTGCCGCCGAGGCTGCGGAAGAACGTCACGCCCGAACTCGCAGCGCCCATCTGGGTGGGGTTGGCCGTGTTCTGCACGACCAGCACGAGGTTCTGCATCGTCATGCCGACGCCGGCCCCGAGCAGCGCCATGTACAGCGAGACGAGGGCGAAGTTGGTGTCGTAGTGGATGGTCGACAGCAGGAACGAACCCGCGATGAGCAGCACGCCACCGGCGATGAGGAACGGCTTCCAGTGCCCGAAGCGGGAGATGAGGGCACCGACCACGATGGAGGACACCAGCAACCCGCCGATCATGGGGATCGTCATGACGCCGGCCTCGGTCGGGGTGGCGCCGCGGGCCATCTGCATGTACTGGCTGAGGAAGACCGAGGTGCCGAACATCGCCAGGCCCGTCGCGATGGAGGCGATGGTGGCCAGGGTGAAGGTGGCGTCACGGAAGAGGGTGAGCGGCACGAGGGGCTCGGAGGAGCGCAGCTCGACGACCACGAAGAGGATCGCGGCGACGACGGCGCCGCCGACCATGAGCATCGTCTCGGTGCTGGCCCACTCGAAGGAGTTCCCCGCATTGGTGACCCAGATCAGCAGCAGGGAGACGGCGGTGGACAGCAGCACGATGCCGACGTAGTCGATCTTCACCTTCCGCTTGGCGCGCGCCGGGAGGTGCAGCGTGCGCTGCTGGATGAGCAGAGCGGCGACGGCGAAGGGGAGGGCGACGAAGAAGTTCCAGCGCCATCCGAAGGCGTCGGTGATGACGCCGCCGAGAAGCGGACCGCCGACGGTGGCGACGGCCATCACGGCGCCGAAGAGGCCCATGTACCGGCCGCGTTCGCGCGGGCTGATGATGTCGGCCATGATCACCTGGCTGAGGGCGGCGAGACCGCCGGCGCCGAGGCCCTGGACCGCGCGGAAGGCGATGAGCATCTCGGTGTTCTGCGAGAAGCCGGCGGCCGCGGTGGCGAGCACGAAGATCGCGATGGCGACCTGGATCAGCACCTTGCGGTTGAACAGGTCGGCGAGCTTGCCCCAGACGGGGGTCGAGATCGCGGTGGTGAGCAGGGTCGCGGTGATGACCCAGGTGTAGGCGTTCTGGTCGCCCGACAGGTCGTGCACGATGACGGGCAGCGACGTCGAGACGACGGTCGAGGCGAGCATCGACACGAAGGTGCCGAGCAGCAGGCCGATCAGTGCCGGCAGGACGCGCCGCTGTGCGGGCGCGTCCGAGGAAGTGGCTGTCATGCGGAGCTCCACGGAAAGGGGGACGGATGCCGCGACGACGATGGCGCGATTAGTTGACTGATGTCAACGATACGCCTATTGCTTGACTTGCGTCAACTATTAATCGAGGAGCGCGAGGGCGCGGTACCTGTCCGTGGGTTCCGGTCGCACGGGCTCGGGGCGCGGTTGGCGCGCCTGCATGGTGCGGCGGTACAGCTCGTCGATGAGCGAGGTGGCCAGGCCCACGAGCTTGGCGATCTCGCGCTCGTCGCGCTCGATCCACTGGCAGCGCGGCTCATCGTGCAGGGGTACGAAGCCGTCGTGCTGCTCCCAGGCCACGAGCGTGCGCTCGGCGCCGAGTACGTGCTGCTGCCACCAGATCTGGCGCATGTAGGTCTTGGGGATCGAGCGCCACGCCTTGTTCGTGGTCTTGATCTCGGCGAGGATCACGCGTCCTTCGCCGTCGACGACCACGCCGTCGGGGGTCGCGAGATGCCGCTTCTCGACGACCGCGTGATAGAGCGCCGAGGAGGGGCGGATGCCGTGCGTCGCGGCCACCCAGGCGGCGATCTCGGGTTCGCGGCGGCGGCCGTGCGCCGTGAAGGCGTTGCCCGAGAAGCTCGAGCCCATGAGCTTGGCATCCGCCGCTCGCGAGATCGCGTTGGCGCTCGTGAGGGCCGCGACGTCGGTGGCGGTGATGCCGCGGGAGCGGGCTCGGATCCACGAGACCCGATCGCGCGAGTCGGCGACGATCCGGGCGTCGAGGTCGGCGCTCCGGGAGGCGACGAGCTCGGGGGACATGCGTTCGACCCTAACCCCGCGCGGCCGTGGAGTGCATGCGAGCCCCGGCGCGTCGGCATCCGGGTCTTGCCTGCAAGGTAAGGGTGACCTAAGTTGATCGCATGAACGCGAAGCCCGAGACGCTGCGACGTCCCGACGGCGGCCTCTGGAGCGACCTCGGGGGTGCGGTGCTGCTCGGCGGAGACGCGCAGAACATCCCCGAGATGCGCCGGATCGCCGCCGCCCTCTCGCCCGCCGCTCACGTCACCGTGGTGGTCGAGGTGTGCGGCTCGGAGCAGGTCGGCGTCATCGACGCGGGGGAGGGGCGCGTGAGCTGGCTCGACCGCTCGCTCGAGGGGGAGCTGCGCCCGCGCGGCGAGCGTCTGGCGCAGGCCATCCACGCCTGGTGCGCCGAGTGGGCGTGCGGCGACGATGCGGTGTGCACGGTCTGGCTCGGCGCGCGCACCCCGTCGCGCATCGTGCGGATGACGCAGGCACTGCTGCCCGAGCCGCGGGTGTCGTAGGGCGGGCAGGTTCACGGGCCGAAAGCACACGTCCGTGTCGAACGCACAGGATGGGTCGGCGGTGCAGGGTGTGCGTTCGCGCGCTCCGTGTGATCTTCCGGTACTCAGGTCCCGTCGAGGTCAGGGGCTCGCGGGGAGCGACGGTGTTGGCCGCGCACCCGAAGCACACGTCCGTGCTGAACGCGCACGTTCGTGCGGTGGTGCAGCGTGTGCATTCACACGCTCGGTGTGATCTCGCCGTCCTGGCGACCGTTCTCCCCACACGGCCTGAGTCGACGGTTTTTCCACGGAAGGGTCCGCAAACGGCTCAGCCGTAGGCATCCGGCAAGATCCTGTTGCGATGGGTCGTGACGCGAGTGTGGACGAATTGCAGGCGTTGTTGCATACGCGTGCGGAGCTTCTTGATCGGGATGTTCCCACCGCCCGCCTTCGAGCTGGCAACGAGGGTGACTGGCACCGGGTGCAGCGTGGTGTCTACGTGCCGCGCGACGCCGTACGCGAGCTGTGGCCTCAGGCGGATCTACGGTTGCGGATCGTCGCGTCCCTCAGCCGGATGCGCGGGGGGAACGCGGTGGTTTCGCACGCGTCGGCCGCCGTCGTGCACGGCCTCTCCCTCTCTGGGATCGCGCACCGGCCGGTCGAGATGACAGTCGCCGGTGGTGGTCGGATGTCGAGTCGCCCGGGCCTGAAGCGTCATCTCGACGAGTTGACTCCGGATGACGTCGTCGAGGTCGACGGCATCCGATGCACGTCCTTGGAACGCACGGTATTCGACGTTGCGCGGACGGCCCCGCTTGAGACCGGTGTCTCTTGCGCCGATGCTGCGGCGAGGCGGGTCGCTGTTCAAGGGCGCACCCTTCTCGCCGACGCGCAGGAGGGCTGGCGCGACCGTCTCCGCCTCCGAGCGGCAGCCGCGGCGGGCCACCGGGGCGTCGCGCGGGCTCGGTGGGTCATCGAGTTCATGGACGGGCGTGCTGAATCGCCGGGAGAGAGCCTCAGCCGGCTCCAGCTGTTCCGGCTCGGCTTCCGCTCGTTCGAGCTCCAGATGGCGGTTGAGGGCCCTACGGGGGAGCCCTATGAGATCGACATCGGACTTCCTGACGAGAAGATCCTCTGGGAGTTCGACGGCGAGGGGAAGTACACGGATGCCGCTCTGCGGAGTGGGCGATCCCTCGAGGACATCCTCCTTCGGGAGAAGCGGCGCGAGGAGTGGATACGCGGCGTGACGCAGTGGCGTTTCCTTCGTGGTGGTTTCCGCGACGTGACGACGCCCGAAGCTCTCGCTACGCGGCTCGCGGCTTTCGGGGTGCCGCTGCCGAACTCGCGAGATCACACGAGGAGTTCGAGGTGACGCGCTCGGTGCGGGACCAAGCGTGTCACCTCGAACCGATCGTGTGCTTTCCTGCGGGGTGGGGTCGCCGGGGCGGGCGGATTCGCGGGGCGGGGAGGGATCGGGTACAGTAGGGGTCAAGCCAAAGACCGTCGGTCATCGGAGTGCTCGCATTCCGATCGAAGCGTCTGCTGAGAAGCAGGGGACCTACGCAGGTAACGAAACTCCTCTCGAGCTCCGTGCGCCTGCGCCGGAGCTCTTCTTTTTTGTCTGGACCCCGGTGTCTTCGGCCGGCGCCCCGCCTCCGCGGAGCGCCTCGTACACACAAGGAGTGGCCATGGCGCAGAAGGATGCATCGGTCGCCGAGCTCACGAAGAACTTCGAGAACTCGACCGCCGTTCTGCTGACCGAGTACCGCGGTCTGACGGTTGCCCAGCTCAAGCAGCTGCGCAACGACATCCGTCAGGACGCGGATTACGCCGTGGTGAAGAACACGCTGACCAAGATCGCCGCGTCCAACGCGGGGGTCACGGGACTGGACGACGAGCTCAAGGGCCCGTCTGCCATCGCGTTCGTGCACGGCGACCCCGTCGCCGTCGCGAAGAGCCTGCGTGCCTTCGCCAAGGCTAACCCTCAGCTCGTGGTGAAGGGCGGCTACTTCGATGGCGCCCCCCTGACCGCTGCTGAGGTCAACAAGCTCGCCGATCTCGAAAGCCGTGAAGTCCTGCTGGCGAAGCTCGCCGGCGCGATGAAGGCGACGATGACCAAGGCGGCATACGTCTTCCAGGCGCTTCCGTCGAAGGCCGTTCGCACGGTCGACGCGCTGCGCGAGAAGCAGGACACCGCGGCCTGACCCGGCCCGGCTGATTAACCCGATCAAGGAGATACAACATGGCTAAGCTCAGCACCGAAGAGCTGCTCGACGCGTTCAAGGAGCTCACGCTCATCGAGCTGTCCGAGTTCGTCAAGGCGTTCGAGGAGACCTTCGACGTCACCGCCGCCGCCCCCGTGGCCGTGGCCGGCCCCGCCGCCGGTGGCGCCGCCCCCGCCGAAGAGGTCGAGGAGAAGGACTCGTTCGACGTCGTCCTCGAGGCCGCCGGCGACAAGAAGATCCAGGTCATCAAGGTCGTCCGCGAGCTCACCTCGCTCGGCCTCGGCGAGGCCAAGGCCGTCGTCGACGGTGCTCCCAAGGCCGTGCTCGAGGGCGCGAACAAGGAGACCGCCGAGAAGGCCAAGGAGGCCCTCGAGGGCGCCGGCGCCACGGTGACCCTGAAGTAATTTCAGACACACCGTCGCTTTCGCGACAGACAGGACCCCGGATGCCGATCGGCATCCGGGGTTCTGTCGTTTCCGCGTCCTGATCGGGTGCGCACCTTCCGTGCACGAGCGGAGCGACAGGCTCCACCGCGCACGGGATGAGACGGGGTTCCGGTGGTCGGGGAACCGGAGTTCACCGGATCGAAACGAAAAGAGTCTGGGAAAACCGTATGGGCATCGTTTACGGTCGTTGAGAACACCCCCCGTCGATCCCCCCCCATCCGACGTCGTTCTCGTTCACACGTTCGTTCGTGCGTCGGTACCTGGAGACCCATGCCCATCGCTGCATCCGGCGTGCCCGCACGCCGCTTCACGACCGCTCTCAGCGCCGCCCTCGGTGCCGCTCTGCTCGGTTCCGCCCTCGTCCCCCTGCCCGCCTTCGCGGCCGACGGTGCGAGGGTGGTGATCAACGAGGCCTATCTCAAGGGCGGGAGCGCCGGCGCCCCTTATGCGCAGAAGTTCGTCGAGCTGTACAACGCCGGCGACACCGCGCAGGACCTGAGCGGCTGGTCACTGCAGTACCGTTCCGCCGCCAGCATCGACGCCCCCACCGGTGCGAACACGCAGGCCCTGAGCGGATCCATCTCCGCGGGCGGCTACTACCTCATCGCGCTCCCCGGCAACGGCAACGGCGACGTCGGAGCACCGCTGCCGGCCGCCGACGCCACCAGTACGGGGCTGAACCCGTCGGGGACGACCGGCCAGCTCTTCCTCGCGAACGTCGCGGAGCCGCTCGCCCTGCCCGCCGGGTCGGTCGACGACGACCGCGTGGTCGACTTCCTCGGGTACGGCGCCGGCGTCAGCTTCGAAACGGCCCCCGCCGTCGTTGACGGCCCGAACGGCACGCCGAATGCGCTCGTGCGCACCGACTTCGTCGACACCGACGACAACTCCGCCGACTTCGCCAACACCGCCACGGTGACGCCGCAGGGATCCGGGGGAGCAGCCCCCGAGCCGCAGCCGACCGAGGAGCCGTCGCCCGAGCCGAGCACGCCCGTCCCCGGTGAGGTCACGCCCATCCGCGACATCCAGGGGACCGGAGCGACCACGCCCCTCGCCGGCACCGTCGTCACCACCCGCGGCGTCGTGACCGCCGCCTACCCCACCGGCGGATACAACGGCTTCTTCCTGCAGACGGAGGGAACCGGGGGCGCCATCGACCAGGCCGCCCACACCGCCTCGGACGCGATCTTCGTCTACGGCACCGCCGCCGCGGCATCCGTCTCCCTCGGCGACCACGTCGAGGTGACCGGGACCGCGGACGAGTACTACGGACAGACGCAGCTCACCACGGACGCGGCGAGCGTGCGCATCCTCACCGAGCCCGCCGACGACGTCGCGCCCGCGGAGATCGCGTGGCCCAAGACCGACGAGGAGCGCGAGCGTTTCGAGGGCATGCTCCTCGCACCGCAGGGCGACTTCACCGTCACGAACACCTACTCCACCAATCAGTACGCCGAGGTCGGGCTCGCCGCCGGTACGACGCCGCTGCGCACGCCCACCGACGTCGCGCGTCCCGACACCCCGGAGTACGTCGCGGCCGTCGCCGACAACAAGGCCCGGGCGGTCGTGCTCGACGACGGGGCATCGCTGGACTTCCTCCGGACGGCGCAGGACGTGCCGCTTCCGTACGTCTCGCTCACCGACCCGGTCCGCGTCGGCGCCCCCGTCACCTTCACGCGACCGGTGATCCTGGACTACCGCAACAACGCCTGGAAATTCCAGCCGACGCAGCAGCTGACCGTCGACAACGCCGACACCGTGCAGCCCGCGACCTTCGCGAACACCCGCACGACCGCCCCGGAGGCGGTCGGCGGCTCGGTGAAGATCTCGAGCTTCAACGTGCTCAACTACTTCACCACCACGGCGGAGAGCGTCGGGTGCACCTCGACCTACGACGACCGCGACGGCAACCCGATCACGGCGGACACCTGCCCCGCCCCCGGCCCCCGCGGCGCGGCCGACGCGGCGAACCTCGGACGTCAGCAGGCCAAGATCGTCGCCGCCGTGAACGGCCTCGGCGCCGACGTCGTCTCGCTCGAGGAGATCGAGAACTCGGCCGTCTTCGGCAAGGACCGCGACGACGCCCTCTCGACCCTCGTCGACGCCCTGAACGACGCGCTCGGGTCGGACGCCTGGACCTTCGTGCCCTCGCCGGCGGACCTTCCGGCGTCGGAAGACGTCATCCGCACCGCGTTCATCTACAAGAAGGCCGTCGTGGCCCCGGTCGGCGACAGCGTCATCCTGGACGACCCGGCGTTCGCGAACGCCCGGCAGCCTCTCGCTCAGGCGTTCGCCCCCGTCGACGACGCGGATGCCAAGATCCTCGCGATCGTGAACCACTTCAAGTCCAAGGGCGACAGCCGCCCCGCGGCGACGGGCGACAACGCCAACGGCATCCAGGGCGCCTTCAACGGCGACCGCGTGCGTCAGGCGCAGGCCCTCGGTGCCTTCGCGGAGGAGCGGTCGGCCGCGGTGGGAACGGATGACGTCTTCCTGCTCGGCGACTTCAACGCCTACACGCAGGAGGACCCGATCCAGACGCTGCGCTCCTTCGGCTTCGAGCCGCTCGAGGGGGGCACGGGCAAATACTCGTACTCGTTCAGCGGGCAGTCGGGTTCACTCGACCACGTGCTCGCCTCGCCCTCGGCGCGAGAGCTGGTCACGGGCGTCGACATCTGGAACATCAACGCCGTCGAGGCCCTCGCCCTCGAGTACAGCCGCTACAACTACAACGCGCTGAACTTCTACGACGAGTCTCCCTACCGTTCGAGTGATCACGACCCGGTGGTCGTCGGGCTCGCCCTCGGCGCGCAGACGACCGATCTCACCCTGCTCGGCATCAACGACTTCCACGGTCGTATCGACGCGAACACGGTGAAGTTCGCGGGCACCATCGAGCAGCTGCGGGCGGAAGCCGGCGAGGACGGCACGCTCTTCCTCTCCAACGGCGACAACATCGGCGCCTCGTTGTTCGCGTCGGCGTACTTCGACGACGAGCCGACCATCGAGGTCCTGAACGCGCTCGAGCTCGCGGCATCCGCCACGGGCAACCACGAGTTCGACAAGGGCGCGGACGACCTGACCGGCCGCGTGTCGGATGCGGCCGACTTCCCGTACCTGGCGGCCAACGTGTACAAGGACGGGCAGCCGCTGCTCGACGAATACGCGGTCTTCGAGGTCGACGGGCTGCGCGTGGGTGTCATCGGCGCCGTGACGCAGGAGACGGCGCAGCTCGTCTCGCCCGGCGGAATCGAGGGCATCGAGTTCCGCGAGCCCGTCGCCGAGGTGAACCGGGTCGTCGGCGAGATCGAGGACCAGGTCGACGTGATCGTCGCCCAGTACCACGAGGGCGCGGCGGAGGGGGATGCGACGGGCGAGACCCTCGAGGAGGCCGTCGCGGCGGGCGGTGCGTTCGCGAAGATCGTGAATGAGACGGATGCCGCGGTGGACGCGATCTTCACCGGTCACACCCACCAGAAGTACGCGTGGAATGCACCGATCCCCGGCGAGGAGGGCACGCGCCCGATCGTCCAGACCGGGAGCTACGGCGAGAACATCGGCGAGATCGTGCTGACGGTCGATCGTGAGAGCGGGGATGTGCTCGCCTCCTCCGCGCGCAACGTCGCCCGCCTCGCGGCGGAGACGGTTCCGGACAAGCCGGACGAGACCGCGGAGAACAGTGCCGCGTTGGATGCTGAGCTGATCGCGACCTACCCGCGCGTCGCCGAGGTCGACCGGATCGTGACGCTCGCGCGCGCCGAGGCGGATCGCGTCGGCGCCCAGCCGGTCGGATCGGTGACGGCCGACATCACCACCGCCTTCCGCGGCGGGTCGTACGTCGACGGCGTCTACACCGGGGGTCAGCGCGACGACCGGTCGAAGCAGTCCGCCCTGGGTGGCCTCGTCGCCGACGCGCTGCGCGAGACCCTCGCCGACCCCGCTCGCGGGGGAGCCGAGATCGCGGTGGTGAACGCCGGTGGTCTGCGCGCCGACCTGCTCTTCGGCGACGACGGCGTCATCACGCTGGCCGAGGCCAACGCGGTGCTGCCGTTCGTGAACAATCTCTGGACCACCACGCTGACCGGTGAGCAGCTGCGGGTCGCTCTCGAGCAGCAGTGGGGCGACACGGCCGGCCGCGACCGGGATCTGGCGCTGGGTCTCTCGGACAACGTGCGCGTCACCTATGACGCGTCTCGGGGACCGGGGCAGCGCATCACCGGCATCTGGATCGACGGTGCCGCCGTCGACCCCGCGGCGTCGTACCGTGTCGGCTCGTTCAGCTTCCTCCTCCAGGGCGGCGACGCCTTCGACGCTCTGGGCGAGGGGGCGGACACGCGCGACTCGGGCCTGATCGACCGAGACGGGTGGATCGCCTACCTGCAGGCGCACCCGGGTCTCGTGCCGGACTTCACCGCCCGTGCGGTCCAGCTCGTCGGGGCACCCGCGGACGTCGCCGCCGGAGACGACATCACCGTGATCGTCTCGGACCTCGACCTCACCTCGCTCGGCGCTCCGGTGAACACCTCGGTGTCGGCGACGTGGAGCGCGCAGGCCGGAGCTCAGCCGACCGCGTTCCCGGTCGCGGACGGTTCAGCCGCGGTGAGCCTCGCGGTCCCGGCCGACGCGACGGGCGCGATCGCTCTGCAGCTGGTCGCGGAGCCGAGCGGGACCGACGTCACGGTTCCGTTCCAGGTCGGAGCCGCCGCGGGCGACGACGGTTCGGGTTCTGGTTCGGGCGGTGGCACCGACCAGGGCGAGGGCGACGGCCGGGGCGGGGCGCTCCCCGTCACGGGAGCCGACACGGGGTGGATGGGTGCCGGAGTGCTCGCGGCTCTCGCGCTGCTCGGACTCGGTGTCGTCGCGCGTCGACGGGCGGCCCGCCAGAGCGACTGACCCGCACCGACGACGCGGACCCCGGATGCCACCGCCTGGCATCCGGGGTCCGCGTCGTTCACACGGAGCGCGGGGGAGCGGTCGTGGAGCGCACGACCAGACGGGTGTCGGCCTCGGTGCGCCGCGGCACCTCGCCGGCGCCCTCGATCATGCGCACGAGCATGCGGGTGGCCTCGATGCCCTGGGCCTGGGGGAACTGCTCGATCGTGGTGAGCGAGAACATCTCGGCGTAATCGTGACCGTCGATGCCGACGACGCTGAGCTCGGTCGGTACCGAGATGCCCATGCGCCGCGCGGCGATGATGACTCCGATGGCGACCTCGTCGCAGGCGGCCACGACGCCGGTGGGGCGCGAGGCGGCGTCGGCGAGGAACGACGCGGCGGCGGCGTAGGCATCGGTGATGGTGAGGGTCGACGGCACGTTGCGGATGCGCACGGCGAGACCGTTGTCGTTCATCGCGTTGCGGTAGCCGATCGAGCGCTCGTCGACGTCTTTGGCCGGGGCGTCGGTGGGGGGAGTACTGCCGACGAAGGCGATGTCGGTGTGCCCGAGGGCGATCAGGTGCTGCGTGATGATGCGGGTGATGGCGATGTTGTCGAGGCCCAGAGTCGGGACGCCGGAGAGGGCGTTGCCGATGCTGACGACGGGCTTGCCGATGTTGGCGAGGCGTTCGAGATCGGCGTCGTCGGGCTCGAGCGCGACCGCGATGATGCCGTCGAAGCGCTTCCGCGCGAGGTACGTGGAGTACAGGCTCTCGCGGTCGCGCGAGCCGGGCTCGGCGACGTAGAGCGTGACGTCGTAGCCGAGCGGGATGAGCGTGCGCTCGACGCCCTCGACGATCGAGCCGAAGTACCAGCGGTTGACCTTCGGGACGATGAGCGCGATGGTCCGCGTGCGCCCGGTGGCCAGGCTCACGGCGCTCGTGGAGGGGACGTACCCCAGGGATGCCGCGGCGTCGGCGACGCGCCGCCGTGTGCCGTCGGAGACGTAGCCGCCGCCCGTGAGAGCGCGGCTCGCCGTCGACTTCGACACGCCGGCCAGGCGTGCCACATCGGCGATTCCGCTCATGCGCAGGGTCTTCCTCGTGACGTGTCGACGTCTGTGTCGACGTCGAAGAAGAGTATCCGATATTCCACGAATCTGGAACCGGTTCCGGCAGGGTGAAATGCCATCCTTCCGCGTCATTTCGCGTGTTATCGGTTCGTGACCTGACTCGTGTTGCAACTCTTGTGGATTGCCTCTACGGTTGCCTGGAATCGGTTCCCGACAGGGTCCGATGCACCACCGAACTCAAAGAGGAGAGACCACATGGGTATGTCACAGCGGTATCGCCTGCTGGCTCCCGTCGGGCTGCTGGCGGTCGGAGCGATCGCTCTCGCGGGCTGCGCCGAGGGTGACAGCAGCGGATCGGGCGGATCGGGCAGCGGAGAGACCACCGTGCGCATCGCCGGCGGCATCACCGGTACCGAGGCCGACGCGCTGAACCAGAGCTTCGAGCAGTTCACTCAGGACACCGGCATCAAGGTCGTGTACACCGGCGACAAGAGCTTCGAGGGCAACATCGTGACGAAGGTGTCCGGTGGCGACGCCCCCGACATCGCGATCGTGCCGCAGCCGGGTCTGCTCAAGACGCTCATCGGCACCGGCGAGGTGCAGAAGGCGTCCGACGCCGTCTCGTCGAACGTCGACGAGTACTGGGGCGAGGACTGGAAGTCCTACGGCACCGACGACGGCACCTTCTACGCCGCCCCGATGCTGGCCAACCTCAAGGGCTACGTCTGGTACTCGCCGGCGAAGTTCAAGGAGTGGGGCGTCGAGGTCCCCAAGACCTTCGACGAGCTGATGACGCTCACCCAGACCATCCAGCAGAAGACCGGCGCGGCCCCGTGGTGCGCCGGCTTCGCCTCCGACGCGGCATCCGGGTGGCCGGGAACGGACTGGATCGAGGACATGGTCCTCCGCCAGTCGGGCCCCGACGTGTACGACCAGTGGGTCGCCAACGAGGTCAAGTTCACCGACCCGCAGATCAAGCAGGCCTTCGACTCCGTGGGGGAGATCCTCCTCAACCCCTCGTACGTCAACGCCGGCTTCGGTGACGTCAAGAGCATCAACTCCACCGCCTTCGCCGATGTCGCGGCCAAGGTCGCCGACGGCAGCTGCCCGATGACGCACCAGGCGTCGTTCCTCTCGGCGAACTTCCTCACCGTGACGAACGCAGCGGGCCAGACGCCCACGATCGCCCCCGACGGCGACGTGTACGCGTTCCTGCTCCCGGGCGTCAAGGAAGGCGAGCTGGCGGTCGAGGGTGGCGGCGAGTTCGTCGCGGCCTTCTCCGAGGACGAGAGCGTGCAGAAGGTCGTCGAGTTCATGTCGACGCCCGAGTTCGCCGACGCCCGCGTCAAGCTCGGCGGTGTGATCTCCGCCAACAAGGGCGCCGACCCCTCGCTCGCGTCCAGCGAGTTCCTCACCGAGGCGATGAAGACGCTGCAGGACCCGAACACCACCCTGCGCTTCGACGCCTCCGACCTCATGCCGGCCACCGTCGGCGCCGGGTCGTTCTGGAAGGGCATGGTCAGCTGGATCGACGGCACCCCGACCGACGAGGTGCTCAGCAACATCCAGGCCGGTTACGACAACTGATCGAACCGATCGAAAAGGATGGGCCGCCCGCGACGCGGGCGGCCCATCCGGTCCATACTCATATTCCGCCCCAAGCACCACACGGGCACTCATCGATGAGCACGAAGGCGTGTTCGGGAGGGACGTCATGACCGATATCAAGAACGCGGAGACGACGCCGGCGGCGTCGCCCCCGCCGACCGGCCGGGGCAAGGCCGCGTCACGCGGCTCCGCGGCCGCGAATCGCACCACGCTGCTCGTGGTCGTCGTGGGGCTCATCCTCGTGGTGGCGCTCTTCCTTTTCATGGTGACGCGCGCCCCCGCCGACACCAAGCCGACCACACTCGGCTTCTCCCTCAACAGCTTCTTCATCTGGCTCGGCGGGCTCAGCCCGATCGTGCAGATCCCGCTCGTCCTCGTGGTCTTCGGAGCGGTCGTGGGCCTGCTCCTGCTCCTCATCGAATACGCGCCCCGCTCGGGCAAGGGCTACTTCTGGCTGCGGCTCGCGGCGTGCTTCGCCGTGCCGATCCTCGCCTTCATGCTGCTGCGTCCGTACCAGAACGCGGTCATCTACGTGCTCGGCATCGCGGTGCTCCTCGGCGCGATCCTCTTCTACGCCGACTACCGCTCCCGCCAGGGCGCGGGGTACCTGTTCCAGCTCATCCTCTTCGCCGCGCCCGCCGCGATCCTGCTGCTGATCGGCCTCGTCTACCCGGCCATCACGACCTTCTTCCAGTCGTTCTTCGACAAGACCGGCGACAACTTCGTCGGGTTCGAGAACTACATCTGGACCTTCACGAACCCCGAGGGCTTCTGGTCGGTCATCAACACCCTCATCTGGGTGCTGCTCGCCCCGACGATCGCGACCGCGATCGGTCTCGCCTACGCCGTCTTCATCGACCGCGCGGCGGGGGAGAAGTACCTCAAGGTGCTCATCTTCATGCCGTTCGCCATCTCGTTCGTGGGTGCGGGCATCATCTGGAAGTTCGTCTACGACTTCCGCCAGGGCGACCAGCTCGGCATCCTGAACGCGATCGTGACCGCTTTCGGCGGTCAGCCGATCTCCTGGCTGTCGGCCTCTCCGCTCATCAACACCCTCCTGCTCGTCGTCGTGTTCATCTGGAGCCAGACCGGTCTGGCCATGGTCATCCTCTCGGCCGCGATCAAGGCGGTCCCGCCGGAGCAGAACGAGGCGGCGGAGCTCGACGGGGCGAGCGCGTGGGAGCGGTTCATCAACGTGACCGTCCCCGGCATCCGCTCCTCGCTCATCGTGGTGCTGACCACGATCGCGATCGGCGCCCTGAAGATCTACGACATCGTCGCCGTCATGACCGGTGGCCGCAACGACTCGACCGTCCTCGCCTTCGAGATGGTCAACCAGCAGCAGCGCTTCCAGAGCTACGGCCACTCCGCCGCGCTGGCCGTGGTGCTGTTCATCTTCGTGCTGCCGCTGATCATCTTCAACGTGCGCCAGATCCGGAAGCAGAGGGAAGTGCGATGACCACCTCCACCGTGGTGCTCGAGCCCACCATCGACACCCGCTCGGCCCGTCAGGTCGCCCGCGACACCCGCAAGCACGAGGCGATGGCGCGCAAGCGCCTGACCTCGAAGGGGGCGACGATCGCGGCGATCGTCATCGCGTTCTTCTGGACGATCCCGACCTTCGGTCTGTTCATCACCTCGTTCCGACCGGGTTCGGACACGCAGTCGACCGGGTGGTGGACCGTCTTCACCGACCCGTCGTTCACGCTGGAGAACTACCGTCTGGCCCTGACGTCGGGCGGCACCGCCCTGACGCTCGCGCAGTCGTTCCTCAACTCGCTCGCCATCACCATCCCGGTGGTGCTGTTCGCGCTGGCGATCGCCTCGCTCATCGCCTACGCGTTCGCGTGGATCGACTTCAAGGGTCGCAACTTCTTCTTCATCTTCATCTTCGCGCTGCAGATCGTGCCGCTGCAGATGGCCCTGGTGCCCCTGCTGAGCCTGTTCTCGCGCGGACTGACGATCAACGAGGTGACGATCTTCCCGGGCTTCGACCTGCGCGGGGTGGAGCACAGCTTCGCCACCGTGTGGATCGCGCACGTGATCTTCGCGATGCCGCTGGCGATCTTCCTGCTGCACAACTTCATCGCCGAGATCCCCGCCGAGGTCATCGAGGCGGCGCGCGTCGACGGCGCGGGACACGGGCAGATCTTCTTCCGCCTGATCCTTCCGCTCGCCGCTCCCGCCCTGGCATCCTTCGCGGTGCTGGAGTTCATCTGGGTGTGGAACGACCTGCTGGTGGCGACGATCTTCGCGCCGTCGTCATCGTTGCCGTTGACGCAATCGTTGAACTCCCTGTCGGGCACGTGGGGCGACCAGTGGTTCCTGCAGTCCGCGGGAACGTTCATCTCGATCCTCGTGCCGCTGATCGTGTTCTTCCTGCTGCAGCGCTTCTTCGTGCGCGGCCTGCTGGCAGGTGCCACGAAGGGCTGAGATCCGCCCCGACGCGAAGGGCACGGCATCCGGGATGCCGTGCCCTTCTGCGTGTCCGCGGCACGCCGTCGGCCGCTCGGCGCGGGCGGCGTCGGCGGGGACGCGCGGCGGCGCGGGGCGGGACGCGCGGCGGCGCGGGGCGGGGCGCGCGGGGCGCGGGCGGGGCGCGCGGGGCGGGACGCGCGTAAACGGCATTCCTGCGGAGAAACGGTGCGAGGGCGCGTTTTCGCGCACGAACGGCGTTTATGCGTGGGGAGGGACCGGCAAGGCGCAACGCGGGAGGCGGGCGGGCGCGGAGCGAGGCTGAGCGGGCCGAGTGCGGACCGGGCGGGCGCGGACCGGGCGGGCGCGGACCGGGCGGGCGAGGGCCGGACAGGCGCGGGCCGGGCGGGCGCGGACCGGGTCGGGCGCGGGTCAGCCGGCGCAGGACAGACGGGACTGGATGTCGCGCATGGCGTCGAGCTCGGCCGACTGCCCGGTGACGATCGCGCCCGCGACCTCTTTCACGCGCGCATCGTCGCCGAGCTCGATGACGGCCTGGGCCATCGGGATCGCGCCCTCGTGATGGCGGGTCATCAGCTCGAGGAAGAGGCAGTCCGCGGGCTGGCCCTGGGCGCTGCGCAGCTCGTCGAGCTGGGCATCGGTGGCCATTCCCATCTCGGACAGCAGCTCCTCCTGCGTCTTGGCGGCGGTGTCGCCGTGGCTGTGCGCGCCGGACTTCTCCATCCACGTCATGAGCGGCTGACTCGAGGCCTGCGGCAGGCCCCACTCGACCAGCCATCCGAACATCTCGCCGCGCTGGCCCGACTGCGTCGTGGCGATGTCGTACGAGAGGGTGCGCAGCTCGTCATCCGCGGTCTTGCGGTAGATCTCCATCGCCATGAGGACCGCCTGCGTGTGATGCACCTGCATGTCGCGCGCGAAGCCGGCCTCGGCCGAGGTGTCGGAGGGGTGGGCCGGCGCCGCCGTCGCGCCGAACGCCGTGAAGCGTCCGATCGCGAAGGCGACGGCCATGACGGCGACGGCGACCAGCGCGACGACGGCCCACCGGACCGCGGGACGCGCGACCGGGGTGTCGTCGCTCACGTTCAGGCCTTGCCCGGTCCGTCGATCGCGCCGGAGCACGACGCGTTCGGCTCGGGGGCGTTCTGGCTGCGCCAGTACTCGGTGAAGAACTCGGAGATGCGCGGGTCGCTCGGGTCGTCGACCTTGAGCTGGTGGTTCCACGCGCTCACGGCGACGGGCGTGTCGAGGCCGGGGTAGGGCGAGAGCAGCGCGTAGCTGGAGGGCATGACGGCCTTCAGCGCGTCGATGCCGGCCTCGTCGATCTCGTCCGGGTTGTAGGTGATCCAGATGGCGCCGTGCTCGAGGGAGTGCACGGCGTTCTCGTTCTGCTGAGGCTCGGTGTAGACGCCGCAGTTCAGCCAGTACGGGTTGTGGGGGCCGCCCGCGGGGGGCGTCTGCTCGTAGGTGACCGCGCCCTGCACGTGGTCGGAGCGGTTCTCGAACGTCTGCACGCCGTCGATCTCGCGCCCGGTGCTGTTGCCCGCCTGGTAGCTGGTGGGGGGTGCCGGGGCGAAGGCGAAGGATGCCACGACAAGACCGATCACCGCGAGAGCCGCCGTGGAGCCCACGACCCACCACACGAGCTTGCCGCGCTTACGCTTCGCGACCTGCTTCTGGTATTCGGCGAGCTTCTCCTGGCGCTTCTGCTCGCGCTGCTGCTTGACGGTGAGGTCGATCTGGGCCTGCTTCGCGGGGTTGCCGCTCGCTCGCTTGTCGGAGGGGGAGGTCATGCGCTGTGTTCAGTCTCTCTTCGGGGCGGGACACATCGGCATCCGCCGACCTGTCCAGACTATTCGGATGAATGGGCCGTTGGCCTGGGAGGAAACCCCGAGCCGGGATGGTGGCCGACGGGGGAGTCACGGTAGTATGACGATGTCGAATCGATTCGAGGTTCGACGATCCCCCCTTTTTCTCAGCCCGGCTCGCGCCGGGCTGTCCGTGTTGCGAAACGAAACCAGACGCGTGCTCGATACTGCCTCCCACCCCGTCATCCCGACGTCGTCCCACCCGGTGCCGACGACCACCGGCGCGATCCGCTCGCTGGGCAAGAACCCCGCGACCGCGCCCATCGTGCTGCACCCCGGCGATTCGATCCCCGCCTCGCGCCGGGTGCTGTACATCATCGTCCTCGGCGCGCTGACCGCTCTCGGCCCGTTCACGATCGACCTCTACCTGCCCGCCTTCCCGGTGCTCGAGGCCGACTTCCAGACCACCGCCGCTGCGATCCAGCTCACCCTCACCGGCACGATGATCGGATTCGCCCTGGGGCAGTTGATCGTCGGACCGCTCAGCGACAAGGTCGGTCGTCGTATCCCGCTGCTGTCGGTGACGGCGCTGCACGTGGCGGCGAGCATCTTCGCCGCCCTGGCCCCGACCCTCGGCACCCTCTCGATCGCGCGCGTGCTCATGGGGGCCGGCGCGGCCGCGGGCGGCGTGGTGGCGGCCGCGATCATCCGCGACCTGTTCGGCGGCAAGCGGCTCGTCGTGATGCTCTCGCGCATGGCGATGGTCTCGGGGGTCGCGCCCGTGCTCGCCCCTCTCGCCGGATCCGCCCTGCTGCTGGTGATGAACTGGCGCGGCATCTTCGTCGTGCTGGCCGTCTACGGCGCGGTCATGCTCGTTTCGGCGATCCTCTTCGTCCCCGAGACGCTGCCCCCGGCACGTCGCGGGGGACCGGGCTCGAGCACGGTGTGGCAGCGCTACGGCAGCGTCTTCCGCGACCGCGTCTTCATCGGCGTGCTCATCATCGGCGCGATGGCGTTCAGCGGACTGTTCTCCTACCTGTCGGCATCCTCCTTCCTCTTCCAGGTGACCTACGGCTTCAACCCGCAGCAGTACGGCGTCCTCTTCGCGGTCAACTCCGTGGGCGTCGTCGTGGGCGTGCAGATCGCCTCGCGTCTCGCCGCGCGCTTCGGCCCGCAGTGGGTCCTGGCGGTGTCGACGGCGGTGCTGGTGATCGCGGGCGGCGCCATCGTGCTCACCGATCAGTTGGGCCTGGGGCTGTGGGGGACCGTCATCCCGCTGTTCTTCTTCATGACCGCGTGCGGGTTCACCTTCCCCTGCGCGCAGGTGCTCGCGCTCGACCGGCACGGCAAGGCCGCCGGGACCGCGCAGTCGATCATCGGCGCGGCGAACTTCGGTGTCGCGGGGATCATCTCCCCCGTCGTGGGCCTGCTCGCGACGGGCTCGGGCATCACCGCCACGACGATGGCCGCGGTCATGGTCGGGTGCGCGGTGATCGGGGTGCTGGCTCTGTGGCTGCTGGTGCGCCCGAAGACGGTGGAGCGCCTCGCGCCGTGACACCCGCGCGCAGTCGCGAACAGTAGCAGGGCGGACGGTCTGCGCATCGACCGTTCCGCCCGCGCCCGCGACGCGGCATCATGAGTCGATGGATGCCACCGCGATCGAGGACGTGCTCGACACGCGTCCGCAGCGTTTCCGCGCCGTCGTCGGGGTGGTGCTGATCGCCCTGGCCTGCGGGCTGGGGGCGTGGGTGTTCTTCCGGGGGCCGAGTCCCTTCGCGATCGACGTGTGGTGGAACCAGCTGTTCGCCGCCGCGCCCTCGCAGCCGGTATACGTCTTCGCCCTGGTCATGGACACCGTCGGGGGACACCTGACGGCGGTGCTGATCGTGCCGGTGCTGGGCGCTCTCGCCTTGTTCCTGTCGCGACGGCGGTGGTCGGCGCTGTACTTCCTGAGCGCCTCCGTCGGCAGCGCGCTGCTCGTGCAGGTGCTCAAGCACACGTTCGGGCGGGCGCGCCCCGAGGACATCCTCATCCTGAGCGACTACGGCTCCTTCCCCTCCGGTCACACCGCCAACGCCGCGACGATCGCCGTCGTGGCCGCCGTGCTGTTCCCGCGCGCCTGGGTGCGCATCGTCGGTGTGGCGTGGGTCGTGCTGATGGCGTTCAGCCGCACCTACCTCCACGCCCACTGGCTCTCCGACACCGCCGGCGGGGCCCTCGTGGGCGCGGGGGCCGCCTTCGTCCTCGCCGCCGCGTTCTCGCGTCTGCGTGCCCGCGACGAGGACCGCTTGACGATCCGACGCCTGCGCAAGACGGATGCCGGACCGGCGGTGTCGTCGTAGGCTGACGCGCATGAGCGAGCCCGACGACGCGCCCTCCGTCCCCGCCGCGGCCGAGGCCGAGGTCGCGCGGCTCAGAGCGGAGGCCGAGGCGGCCGAAGCGGAGCTCCGACTCGCCCGTGCCCGCGCCGACCTCGCCGCGGCGGAGGCCGCTGCCGCGGCGGCACGGGTCCGCGCCGCGGGAGGCGGTGAGACGACGGCCGCGGGAGGTGCGCCGTCGGAACCGGCTGCGGAGACGCCCGGGGCGTCGGTATCCGTCCCCGCACCGGCGGGGCCCGCACCGTCGACACCCGACGCGCCGCTGACCGACGCGCAGGTCGCGAAGATCGCCGCCGGCTACGCGGCCGACGGCGCGGCGCTGGACCTGGGCGTGCTCATGAACGGCGGGCCGGTGGCATCCGTTCCGGTGCGCATCCCCCTCGCGATGATGAACCGGCACGGGCTCGTGGCGGGCGCGACGGGTACGGGCAAGACGCGCACGCTGCAACTGCTGGCCGAGCAGCTCTCGCAGAACGGCGTCCCGGTGTTCGCCGCCGACATCAAGGGCGACCTCTCCGGGCTGGCGGCCGCGGGCACGCCGAGCGACAAGCTCTCTGCCCGCACCGCCGCGCTCGGACAGCAGTGGTCGGCGCGGGCCTTCCCGACCGAGTTCTACGCGCTCGGCGACGACGTGGGCTCCGGCATCCCAGTGCGGGCCACCGTGTCGGGCTTCGGGCCGCTCCTGCTCAGCCGCGTGCTGGGCTTGAACGCCACGCAGGAGTCGAGCCTGGGACTGGTGTTCCACTACGCCGACGAGAAGGGCCTGGCGCTGGTCGACCTTGCCGACCTGCGAGCGGTGCTGACGTACCTCACGGGGGACGAGGGCAAGGCCGAGCTGAAGGGCATCGGCGGGCTGTCTGCGGCGACGGCGGGGGTGATCCTGCGCGAACTCGTGGCGTTCTCGGCCGCGGGTGCCGACACCTTCTTCGGCGAGCCCGAGCTCGACGTGTCGGTCTTCCTGCGAACGGGCGCGGAGGGCGCCGGCATCGTGAGCCTGCTCGAGGTGCCGAACGTCGCCGCGCGCCCGGAGCTGTACTCCACGTTCCTCATGTACCTGCTCGCCGAGCTGTACGAGGTGCTCCCGGAGGTGGGTGACCTCGACAAGCCCAAGCTCGTGTTCTTCTTCGACGAGGCGCACCTGCTCTTCCGCGATGCCTCGAAGGCCTTCCTCGAGGCGATCACGCAGACCGTGCGCCTCATCCGGTCGAAGGGCGTCGGGGTGTTCTTCGTGACCCAGACGCCGAAGGACGTGCCCGGCGACGTGCTCGCCCAGCTCGGCTCGCGCGTGCAGCACGCCCTGCGGGCCTTCACCCCCGACGACGCCACGGCGTTGCGCGCGTCGGTGCGCACCTACCCCGACTCGGGCTACGACCTCGAGCGCGTGCTGCAGGAGCTCGGCACGGGTGAGGCGATCATCACCGTGATGAGTGAGCGCGGCGCCCCCACCCCGGTCGCGTGGACGCGCCTGTTCGCGCCGCGGGCGTCGATGTCGCCGATCACCGCGGACGCCATGGCCTCGGCCGTGTCGGCATCCGCCCTGTTCCCGATGTACGCGACGCCGATCGACCGGGAGTCGGCGCGCGAGATCCTCGGTGCCCGCATGCAGGCGGCCGCCGACGCCCGCGAGGCCGAGGAGCGGGCGAAGAAGGCCGCGGCCGACCAGGCCGAGTACGCGAAGCAGAAGGCGGCGATCGACAAGGCCAACGCCGAGGCGCAGAAGAAGGCGCAGCGCGAGTACGAGCGGATCCTCAAGAGCACCGCCGCCCCTCGCAGCCGCTCGAGCGCGCCGACCCCGGGCCTCGACGGGCTGCTCGGGCGCGGGGCCACGAAGAGCATCGTGAACGGTGTCATCCGCGGATTGTTCGGCAACAGCCGTCGGCGCTGAGCGGGACGGGGTCGGCTGTCGGCCCGGTGGCTGCGGCGCGCGCTGAGCTGGTGAGGTGCGCAGGGCCGGGGGGTTCGCGGCTCTCGGGCCGAGGGTGGGCGGATCGCTGAGCGCAGAAGCGCGCGAGGAGTACGGCGAGGGGATGCGCGGAGCGCGGAGGGGGCGGAGGCCGGTGGTCCCGGCATCCGCCCCCTCCGCGTCACGTCACGAGCGGCGGATCGCCAGCGGCATCGTCGAGGTGTCGATGAGCGGGTCGTCGTCCTGGCGCTCCACCAGGGCCTCGGCCTCGGCGGGGGTCTCGACCGTGGGCACGGATCCCAGCAGCGGGCGCTTCGCCGTCTCGCGCATCGACAGCAGCGCGACGAGTCCGAGAGCGGCGAAGAACATGATGTAGAACGCGGGCATGAGCGTGTTGCCGGTGAGATCGATGAGCGCCTGGCTGAACAGCGGGGTGGTCCCGCCGAAGAGCGACACGGCGACGTTGTAGGCGACGGCCATGGCGCCGAAGCGCGACGCCGTGGGGAACAGGGCGGGCAGGGCGGATGCCGAGATGGCGACGTAGAACGCCACCGGGACCGCCGCCATGAACAGCGCGATGATGACCGCCCACAGCTCGCCGATCTGCATGATGAGGAAGGCCGGGACGAGCAGGACCAGGGCCGACCCCGCGGCGATCGCGTACACGGGCTTGCGGCCGATGCGGTCGCTGAGGCGGCCGATGAGCGGGAGTGTGGCCGACATGATCAGCAGGACCGGCACGGTCGCGATCGCGGCGGAGAGGTTGGAGACGCCCACCTCCTTCTCGAGGTAGGTCGGCATGTAGCTCGTGAGGGCGTAGCCGGCGGTGTTCGTCGCGGCCACCAGGGCGATGCCGATGAGCAGCGCCTTCCAATGGTGGCGCACGATGCCCACGAGCCCCTGCCGGGCCATCGGGTCGTCGGCGTCGGCCTCGACCGCCCCGGCCTGCTCGAAAGCGGGCGTCTCGGGGATGCGGAGGCGGAAGTAGATGGCGACGATGCCGAGCGGGACGGCGAGGAGGAACGGGATGCGCCATCCGTACTCGGTCATGGCGTTCTCGCCCGAGACGGAGGTGGTGATCGCGGTCGTGATCGCCACCGCCGAGGCGCCCGCGGCGAAGCCGACGTACGAGCCGACGTCGAGCCACGACGACCAGAAGCCGCGGCGCTTGTCGGGGGAGAACTCCGACACGTAGGTCGTGGCGCCGGCGTACTCGCCGCCGGTGGAGAAGCCCTGCACCATCTTCAACAGATACAGCGGGATGATCGCCCACAGGCCGATCTGCGCGGAGGTGGGCAGGATGCCGATGAGCGCGGTGGCCGTGGCCATCATCGCCATCGTGAGGAACAGCACCTTCTGCCGGCCGATGCGGTCGCCCAGGGGCCCGAGCACGAAGCCGCCGAAGGGGCGGACGAGGAAGGAGATCGCGAAGCCGAGGAGCGTGACCAGCAGACCCCACGGGGCGGGGACGTCGGAGGCGAAGACAGCGGTGAGCGTCACGGCCAGGTAGCCGTAGATGCCGAAGTCGAACCACTCCATGAAGTTGCCGACGACGGTGCCGCCGATCGCGGTGCGCACGCGCTTCTTGTCGACGACGATGACGTCGTCGACCTCGAGCCGGGGTGCTCCGGATGCCGAGGGGGATTTCTCGTTCATCCCTCTACCGTTACCCCCATCGCGTCCGCGTTTCCAGTCCGCGCGCTGCGCGAGGGGTGGTGCTACCGGCCGTGGCCGCCGACCGCACGGTGCCTCTCGTCAAGCCCCCGGAGATGTCGGAGGCCCGGCGTACCGTGTCGGGCATGACCGAGCTCTCCGCCCCCACCGGCCGCGAACCCGCCCTCGTCGCGCAGCCCCGACCCGACGGGTCGGCCCCCCGCGCCCTCGTCCTGGGGGCGACCGGCTACTTGGGCGGACGGCTCGTTCCCCGACTGCTGTCGGCGGGCTACCGCGTGCGCGTCCTCGCGCGGGATCCGCGCCGTGTCGAAGCGTTCCCGTGGGGCGATGAGGTCGAGATCGCGGCCGGTGACGCCACCGACCGCGAGGCCGTGCGCGCCGCCGTCGAGGGCGTCGACGTGCTCTACTACCTCATCCACTCGATGGGCAGCGCGCGCGACTTCGAGGCGACCGACCGCGTCGCCGCGCAGACCGTCGCCGACGCCGCCGCCGCGGCATCCGTGTCGCGCATCATCTACCTGGGCGGCCTGCACCCCGACGACGCCACCCTGTCGGCGCACCTGCGTTCGCGGGTGGAGGTGGGCGACATCCTGCTGCACAGCGGGGTGCCGACCCTCGTGCTGCAGGCCGGCGTGGTGATCGGGTCGGGCTCGGCGTCGTTCGAGATGGTGCGCCACCTCACCGACGTGCTGCCGTACATGCCGGCGCCCAAATGGGTGCGCAACCATATCCAGCCGATCGCGGTGCGCGACGTGCTGCACTACCTGCTCGGAGCCGCCCGCGTCGCGCCGAACGTCAACCGCGCCGTCGACATCGGCGGGCCCGACGTTCTGCGGTACGGGCAGATGATGAACGGCTACGCCATGGAGGCCGGTCTCCCGCAGCGGGCCATCGCCTCTCTTCCCGTGCTCACCCCGCGCCTGGCCTCGCACTGGGTCAACCTCGTCACCCCGATTCCGAAGTCGATCGCGCGCCCGCTGGTGGAGTCGCTGCAGAACGACTGCATCGTGAAGGACCGCGCGATCGACGATCTCGTCCCGCGCCCCGAGGGTGGCCTGCTGCCGTATCGCGAGGCCGTGCGTCGGGCGCTCGGCCGCGTGAACGACGACGCCATCGAGACCAGCTGGCAGGATGCCGAGGTGTCGGGCGCTCCGAGCGACCCGCTGCCGAGCGACCCCGAGTGGGCGGGGCGGCTCGTCTACACCGATGTCCGCACGATGACCACGAAGGCCAGCGCCGCGCAGCTCTGGTCGGTGATCGAGGGCATCGGCGGCGAGAACGGGTGGTACTCGTCGCCACTACTGTGGGCGATCCGCGGCTGGATGGACCGGCTGGTCGGCGGGGTCGGCCTCGCCCGCGGTCGGCGCAGCCGCTCGGTCGTCACCGTCGG
Organism: Microbacterium sp. NPDC089188; assembly: GCF_040685155.1. Lineage (NCBI taxonomy): Bacteria > Bacillati > Actinomycetota > Actinomycetes > Micrococcales > Microbacteriaceae > Microbacterium > Microbacterium sp. NPDC089188. The sequence continues at coordinate 334,175 of NZ_JBFBHH010000002.1, forward strand.
CGATGCGCTCGATTTCTGGCGGGTCGAGGCCATCGAGCCGGGCCACCTGCTGCGTCTGCGGGCGGAGATGAAGGTGCCCGGGGGAGCGTGGCTCGAACTGCGCGCCACGCCGGAGGGCGAGGGGGCGCGCTTCGACCAGCGCGCACTGTTCTTCCCCACGGGCCTCGCCGGTCGCCTCTACTGGCTCTCGGTGCTGCCGTTTCACGGCCTGATCTTCAGCGGCATGGCGCGACGCATCACCGCGGCCGCCGAGCACGTGCAGCGGGAGGACCTCGCGCCGAAGGCGAAAGCGGGACGCATCGCCCCGGAGATCGCCGAGGTCGAGACCACCGCGGCCCCCTCGGCGTGAGGCGGGGCCGGTGAGCGCGGACGACGGTCAGGCCGCGACGGGGGCGCGATGCAGCCGCCGGGGCGGCGCGGCCGGAGAGCCCATCCCCACGATGGCGGCCTAGGCTGAACCGCGTGCCTCATCACGCCCGCGTCCTGACCGTCTCCGATCGCTCCGCCGCGGGACTGCGCGAAGACCGCGGGGGTCCGCTCGCGGTGTCGTTGCTGCAAGAGGCCGGCTTCTCCTGCGACGAGCCCCTCGTCGTGCCCGACGGGGCCGACAGCGTCGAGTCCGCTCTTCGCGACCTCGTCGACCAGGGGCCGGGGCTCATCGTCACCACCGGCGGCACCGGGATCGCCCCGACCGACCGCACGCCCGAGGGCACCGGCCGCGTCCTGGACCGCGAGCTTCCCGGGATCGCCGAGGAGCTGCGCCGTCGAGGACTCGCCGACACCCCTCTGTCGGTGATCTCGCGCGGGCTGGCCGGGATCGTCGACCCCGGTGTCCTCGTCGTCAATCTCCCCGGATCGACGCGTGCCGTGGCATCCGGGATCGCCGTCGTCGCGGAGCTCGCCCCGCACGTCCTCGACCAGCTCGCCGGAGGAGACCACTCATGAGCGCCGTCCGCATCGCCCGCCTGTCGGAGCAGCCCCTCGACCTCGACCTGCACCTCGACGCCGTCGAGGACTCCTCGTCGGGGGCCGTGACCACCTTCGTCGGTCGCGTGCGCGACACCGATCCCGACGCCTCCGATGCCGTCGTCGCCCTGGAGTACAGCGCGCACCCCGACGCCGAGCAGACCCTGCACCGCATCGCCGCCGACGCCGCCGCCGGCACCGACGCCATCGTCGCCGTCAGTCACCGTGTCGGGCGTCTCGAGGTGGGCGAGGCCGCGGTCGTCATCGCCGTGGCGTCCGGTCACCGGGCTGCCGCGTTCGAGGTGTGCCGCACGGTCATCGAGACGATCAAGACCGACTTGCCCGTGTGGAAGCGGCAGGTCGAGGCCGACGGCACGACGGAGTGGAAGGGCCTGGGCGGCTAGAGACGGCCGGGCGCCGGGGCCGGTTGCGCGCCTCGAGCCGAGGTGAGGCGAGGCGGGCTCAGCCCCCGGCGAAGGGCGGCAGAACGTCGACGTGCGTGACGCCGTCGAGCGCGGCGTCGTCGTCATGACGGGTGCCGTCGACGAGCACGGCGCAGCGGTCGAGGATCCCGCCGAGAGCGGGGTGGTCCGCGACGACCCCGGAGCGCAGTGCCGCGAGGGTCGGCTCGGCGCGGTCCTCGGCGTCGGTCCCCGCGGCGTCGGCGGCCGCGGCGAAGTAGCGCACCCGCACGCTCATGCGGTCACCGCCGTGCCGGGCTCGCCGGGACGATGCCAGTCGCCCGATTTGCCGCCGGTCTTCGACACGATGCGCACGTTCTCGATCGAGGTGCCCTTGTCCAGACCCTTCACCATGTCGACCACCGCGAGGGCTGCCACCGAGACGCTCGTGAGCGCCTCCATCTCGACGCCGGTGCGGTCGGCCGTGCCGACGGTGGCCTCGATCTCGACGCCGGCGTCGGTGATCCGGAGGTCGACCGAGGCGCGGTGCACCCCGATGACGTGAGCGAGGGGGAGCAGTGCGGGGGTGGATTTGGCGGCCTGGATGCCGGAGATCCGCGCCACGGCGAGCACGTCGCCCTTGGGGGTGGTGCCGTCGCGGAGCGCCGCGACGACCTCGGGCGCGCAGCGCACGAACCCGCGTGCGGTGGCGGTGCGGACGGTGGGCTGTTTCTGCGTGACATCGACCATGCGGGCGTGGCCCGCGGCATCCAGGTGGGTGAAGGTCATGGGATCAGCATGACATCGACGACGTCGCCCACCGACACGGTGGACACCTCGGCCGGGACGATCGCGAACGCCTCGGCACGGGCGAGAGAGGCCGCGAGGTGCGAGCCGGAGCCGCCGGCGGTGGCCGGGCGGACGGTGCCCGCGACGAGGTCGACCGCCGCGGGGAGGTACTGCCGTCGGCCGGGCGGTGTCGTCCAGGTCTCGGATGCCGTGAGCCGGGCGAGGCGTCGATCGATGACCGCGCGGCCCTGCAGCGCCAGCAGCGCCGGGCGGACGAAGACCTCGAACGAGACGGCGACGCTCACGGGGTTGCCGGGCAGCCCGAACACCAGCCGTCCGTCGGGGAGTGCCCCGAACGCCTGCGGCTTGCCGGGCTGCATCGACACCTTCTCGAACGCGATGCGGTCGCTGAGGGCGAGGCGTACCGGTTCGTAGGCGCCGGCGCTGACGCCGCCGGTGAACACGACGACGTCGGCGCGCGACGCTCGGTCGAGCACGGTCTCGATGCCGGCGGGATCGTCGCCGACGCGGTCGACGAGTTCGAGGTCGGCATCGGCGCCGTCGACGAGCGCCGCGAGCAGAGTGGCGTTGGAGTCGGGGGTCTGCCCTCTGCCGGGCGCGGTGCCCGGCGCCACGAGCTCGCTGCCGGTCGACACCACGGCGACGCGCGGGCGGCGGGTGACGCTCACGGCATCCACCCCGGCGGCGGCCGCGGCGGCGAGGGCGAAGGGGCCGAGACGCTCCCCGGCTGAGAGCACCGTGTCACCGGCGCGCGTGTCGCCGCCCCGGCGGCGGATGAACGCCCCCTCTCCGGCGGGGGAGCGACGCACGGTCACGGTTCCCAGCGAGTCGGCGAGGCCGCCCGCGGTGTCTTCGAACGGCACGATCGCGTCGGACATGGCGGGGACCGGCGCTCCCGTCATGATGCGGGCGGCCTCACCGGGCGCGAGCGCGGGGTCGTCGGTCGTGCCGGCGGGCAGATCGGCGACCACTCGAAGGGTCGCCGGGTTCTCGGCATCCGCTCCCGCGACGTCGGAGAAACGCACGGCGAAACCGTCCATCGACGAGTTGTCGAAGCCGGGCAGATCGTGCGCCGCGAGAACGGGTTCGGCGAGCGTGCGTCCGGCCGCGTCGGCGAGGGCGACCCTCTCGGCGGGCAGGAGCGACACGGCGGCGAGCACGCGGTCGCGGTGCTGTTCGACGGTGCGCAGCTCGGTCATCGGGGCCTCCGTGGTCAGGATCCGGCCGCGGGGCGGGCGGCCGGGGTGAGCGGGATCACGTCGTGGCGGGCGCGCAGCGCGTCGATCACGACGAGGCGGCCCAGCAGCGGTTCTCCGGCGCCGGTCACGAGCTTGATCGCCTCGGTGGCGAGCAGGCCGCCGACCTGCACGCACAGCGATCCCAGCACGCCCACCTGGGCGCACGTCGGCGGTTCGCCGGCGGACCCCGTCGGGAACAGATCGCCGAGCACGACGGGGGAGTGCCCCTCGGGCGGGGCCGACCAGAACACCGTCACCTGCGCGGCCCACTCCTGCACCGCACCCCAGACGAGGGGGATGCCGAGATGCTCGGCGGCGGCGGCGACGGCCTCGCGCGTGTCGAAGGTGTCGCTGCCGTCGATCACGAGGTGAGCGCCGTCGAGCAGCGCGACGGCGTTGTCGGAGGTCAGCCGTACCGTTCGCTCATGGACGACGGTCAGCGGCGAGAGATCACGCACGGCGCGCGCGGCGGAGGCGGTCTTCGTGGTGCCGATGTCGTCGACGCGGTGCGCGAGCTGCCGCTGCAGGTTGGTGCGCTCGACCGTGTCGTCGTCGATGATCACGAGTTCGCCCACCCCGGCGGCGGCGAGGGCGAGCAGCACGGGGGACCCGAGCCCGCCGGCGCCGATCACGGCGATGCGGGCGGCCGCGATCCTCCGCTGTCCCTCTTCGCCGATGGCCGCGAGGACGGCATGGCGAGCGGTGCGGATCAGCTCTTCCGGGGCGAGGGATGCCACCGGCTCGACGAGCGGCCTCATCCGCCGATCGCGCTCATGGTGCGCTCGGGCTGGACGAAGTCGGCACGCGCGAGACCGACGCGGTCGGAGCCGTGCGCACGGGGCTTGGCCCACATGGCATCCCGCCAGATCTGGGCGATGCCCTCGTCGTCGGCGCCGTCGCGGACGGCCGTGAGCAGATCTGTCTCCTCGTGCGAGAACAGGCACGAGCGCACCTTGCCGTCGGCTGTCACGCGCGTGCGCGTGCAGGCGGCGCAGAAGGGTTCGGTGACCGAGGAGATGATGCCGACGTGCCCGGCCACGGCGGTCTCGCCGGGGCGGCGGACCTCCCAGCGCTCGGCGGGAGCGGCTCCGCGGCCGCGCGGGTCGGCGGTGAGCGTGAAGGCCTCTTCGATGGCGGCGCGGATGTCGCGAGCGGGGATGACGTTCGTGGCGCTCCACGAGCGGTCGCCGTCGAGGGGCATGTCTTCGATGAAGCGCATCTCGAAGCCGTTCGACACGGCCCAGTCGACGAGGGGCACGATCTCGGTGTCGTTGACGCCCGCGAGCAGGACCGCGTTGATCTTGATCGGCCCGAGGCCTGCTGCGCGAGCGGCCTGCAGACCCGCGAGCACCTTGTCGAGGTGCGGGCGCCGGGTGAGCTCGGCGAACGTCTCGGGGTGGAGGGTGTCGAGCGAGACGTTCAGGCGGGTCAGGCCCGCATCCTTGAGCGCCTGGGCGCGCCGGTCGAGGCCGACGGCGTTCGTGGTCATCGAGATGGGCAGATCGGGGGCGTCGGCGCGGATGCCGGCGATGATGTGCTCGAGATCCTTGCGCACGAGGGGCTCGCCGCCGGTGATGCGCAGCTCCTCGGCGCCGAGCGAGCGGACGGCGACCCGCACGATGCGGCGGATCTCGTCGGCGCTCATGAGCTGCGTCTGCGGGAGCCACGGCATCCCGTCGGCCGGCATGCAGTACGTGCAGCGCAGGTTGCACTTGTCGATGACCGAGACGCGCAGGTCGGTCGCGACGCGGCCGAAGCGGTCGAGCAGGCCGCCCTCGCGCGGGGCGCCTTCGTGCGAGGCTTTTCCGCGCGGGGTGCCGGTGGCGGGGAGCGCGGTCGCGTGGGACGTGCGCCCCGCGCTCGGGCCTGCGGGGGCGCCGGTGGCGGGCAGCGCCGTCGCGCCCGAGGCGGTCACGGTCGCGCCGAGGGGCACGGCGACCGGTCGTCGCGTCGTGCTCGCGTCCTCGGCATCCATGGGTCGAGCCTAGGCGAGCGCGGAGGGGTGAGGGCGGTCCGGCGCGTGGGTGTGCGGATCTCACCGCGGGCGGACGCCGCCGGGACCGCGACCTGCATCGGGGTGCCGCCGCGGGCGCGGGTGGCGCGTAGCGCTGTTCCGGCGTCACCGGCGGTGCGGAGCCGGTGACGCCTGCCGCCGTGAGACGGCATGCTGCTGACGACTCGGTTGCAGGGTGTCGCCGACTTGTCAGCAGGATGCTGTCTCGGCGCTCGGCGCCGACGGGTACGGTCGTCGCATGCCGAACACCTTCCGTATCGCCACCGCCGCCCGTCTGCTCGGGGTCAGCGACGACACGGTGCGGCGCTGGATCGATCAGGGGACGCTGCCCACGACGGGGGCGTCGCCGGTCGAGATCCCCGGCGCCGCCCTCGCCGAACGCGCGGTCGCGCTCGCCGACGAGCCGGACGACCCCACGGGGGTCTCCTCGAGCGCACGGAACCGTTTCACCGGCATCGTCACGCGCGTGCAGATCGACGGCCTCATGGCGCAGGTCGATCTGCAGTGCGGCCCGCACCGGGTGGTTTCGCTCATGTCGGCCGAGGCCGCGCGGGACCTCGCGGTGGAGCCCGGCTCGCTCGCGGTCGCCTCGGTCAAGGCGACGGTCGTGACGGTGGAGGCGCCCCGGGGCTGAGACCGGGCGCCCCGGTCATCACGGTGTGAAGCGCGGCCCGATGGCCTCGTGCGTCAGTGCCCACACCCGCCGGGCGTCGTCGGCGGAGCGGAAGGGCTCCCACGGTTCGCTCGCCCGCGCGGGGCCGCCGATGAGGCGCGACGGGCCGAAGAACGTGCCGTCCGAAAGCGGCGCCGTCGCCGCGAGCACGGCGGGTTCGGCGGCGGATGCCACGGTGCCGGTGATGCGCAGGTGGGTCAGCAGCCGGATGACACGGCGCGCTCCGAGTTCGCGCTCGCGGCCCACGCCGGGCTGCGCCGCGAGGAGGTTGGTCGGCGAGACGCCCGGGTGAGCGAGCGTGCTGGTGAGACCCCAGCCCTCGGCCCGGCTGCGCGCGTGGAGCTCGCGGGCGAAGAGTCCGATCGCGATCTTCGACTGCACGTACGACGCCATGGCGTCGTAGGGGGTGGCGGAGATGACGTCGGGGTCGAAGCGTCCGCGCCGCGCGGCGATGCTCGTCTGGTGCACCACGCGCGCTGTGCCCGCGCGCAGCACCGGGAGCAGGGCGAGGGTGAGCGCCGCGTGACCCAGGTGGTTCGTGCCCCACTGCAGCTCGAACCCGTCGGCGGTCTCCTGCCTGCGGGGAGGGGTCATGACGCCGGCATTGTTGACGAGCAGGTGGATCGGGCGACCTTCCTCGCGGAGGCCTGCGGCCAGAGCGTCCACCGAGTCGAGGCTGGCGAGGTCCAGCGCGCGCGTCGAGGCGACGGCATCCGGGACCTCCCTGCGCAGGGCGTCGAGCGCACGGCGGCCCTTGTCGGGGGAGCGGACGGGCAGCACCACCTCGGCGCCGAGCGAAGCGAGCCGCGTCGCGATGACGGTGCCGATGCCGTCGCTGGCGCCGGTGACGACGGCCAGCCGACCGCGGAGGGGGCGGGGGGAATCGGGAGACATGGGCGGTCCTTTCGTGGAGTGCCTCGATGCTCGCGCCCCCGGGTGCCGGGCGGCCAGTGCCCGCTCAGCCGCTGATCGACGATCCACCCCTCGGCGACCGGCGGTGCCCGGGCGCAGCGGGCTCACCGTCTGCGCGGCCCGCCCGCGGTGCTCGCCCGCCGGGGATCCACCCCTCAGCGGCCGCCGGGGGCTCCGATCACCGCGAGCAGCCGCAGTTTCTCGGCGCTCTCGCTCCCCGGCTGCGCCGTGTACACGAGCAGGCGGTGCGCATGGTCGGGGTCGACCAGGGTCTGGCATGACAGCTCCAGGCGGCCGACCTCGGGGTGGAGGAAGCGCTTGATCGCGGGCGGTCGCGCGCCGACTTCGTGAGCGAGCCAGAGAGCGGCGAACTCGTCGCTGCGCACGCGCAGGTCGTCGGCCAGGGCGGCGACCTGCGAGTCGGGTCCGCGAGCGGCGACGAGCTCGCGGAGACCCGCCGCGTAGACGCGCGACAGCGTCGCCTGTTCCTCGGGCGGGTAGGCGGCACGCGCCGACGAATCGGTGAACCAGCGGTATCCGATGCTGCGGGCGGGCCCCGATCGCAGCGTGGCATCCCCCAGCAGCGCGACACCCAGGCGGCTCTGGCGAAGGGTCTCGCCCAGCTCCGTGACGATCTCGGCGGGGGTGTCGTCGAGGCGGTCGAGGACGCGCAGCATGCCGGGGCTGATGTGCTCGGTGCCCGCGTGGCGCAGGGGAGGCCGGTGGCCCGCGAGGTGGAACAGGTGATCGCGTTCGGCGAGGCTCAGGTGCAGCCCCTGGGCGAGAGCGGTCAGCATCTGCTCCGACGGGGTGGGGCCGGTGCCCCGTTCGAGGCGCGCGTAGTAGTCGGTCGACATGTGGCTCAGCAGCGCGACTTCCTCCCGGCGCAGCCCCGCCGTACGACGGCGCACGCCTCGTGCGAGCCCCACGTCCTCCGGCTGAAGGGCTTCGCGTCGGCGCTGCAGGAAATCGCCCAGGCTGGTCAGGTCGCTCACGTCGTTCCTCGCACCCCCCGTTCCTACCCGGTGGGCGGTCGCCATGCCAGGACCCGCTGATCCACCCCTCGCTTTCTCCGCACATTCGGTATTCACGCGGCCATGAGTCCGCTTATACGGAATACTGGAGCGGCGGCCCGCCGGCGTCGCCGAAAGGATGCCATGTCCCGCCCCCTCCGTCTGCTCACCGTCGTCGTCGCCGCCGCCCTCCTGGCCGGGTGCGCGGGCACGTCGCCCGCCCCCGCGGCATCCGCCGACGGCCCGTCCGGAACCGTGGAGGTCTACGCCGCGGCCTCGCTTCAGCGGTCGTTCGACGAGATCGCGCGGGCGTTCGAGGAGCAGAACCCCGGCATCACGGTCACCCCGGTCTACGACGGCTCGAGCACGCTCGCCACGCAGATCGGCGAGGGGGCGCCCGCCGACGTCTTCGCCTCGGCGGACGAGAAGAACATGGCGAAGGTCGCCGCGCAGGCGCCCGATCCGCGGATCTTCGCGGGCAACACCCTCGTCATCGCCGTGCCGACGGGCAACCCCGGGAGCGTGCAGGGCCTCGCCGACCTCGCGCGGGTCACGACGGTGCTCTGCGCCCCCGAGGTGCCGTGCGGAGCTGCTTCGCAGACGCTGCTGTCGAACGCCGGGGTCGCCGTGACCCCCGCGAGCGCCGAGCAGAACGTCACCGCGGTGCTCACGAAGGTCGCCGCCGGCGAGGCCGACGCGGGCCTGGTCTACGCCACCGACGTGGTCGGTCGCGACGACGTCGAGGCGATCGTGCCCGCGGGGGCGGATGCCGTGGTCAACCGCTACCCGATCGCCGCTCTGTCCGAGGCCCCGAACCCTGACGCCGCCGCCGCTTTCGTCGCGTTCGTGCTCTCGGACGAGGGGCAGAGGATCCTCGGCGACGCGGGTTTCCGAGCGCCGTGACGGGCGGTTTCGTCCCGCGTTGGCTCGTCGTGCCGGCCGTCGCGGGGCTCCTCTTCCTCCTCGTTCCGCTGACGGCGCTCGTCGCCCGGGTGGAGTGGGGGACGCTCTGGAGCGATGTCACGTCTCCCGCGGCCCTGTCGGCTCTCGGCCTGTCGCTGAGCACCGGCGCTCTGGCGACCGTGGTGTGCGCGGTCGTCGGCATCCCCCTCGCCCTCGTGATCGCCCGCAGCCCCGCGCGGCTCGCGGCGGTGCTGCGCGCGCTCGTGACCGTTCCCCTCGTGCTCCCGCCGATGGTGGGGGGCGTGGCCCTGCTCTACCTGTTCGGGCGCAACGGGGCGCTCGGCGTCCTCGGTCTGCCGTTCACCACCGCGGCGGTCGTGCTGGCGCAGGTGTTCGTGGCGCTGCCGTTCCTCGTGCTCGCGGTCGAGGGCGCCCTGCGCAGCACCGGCGTGGAGTTCGAGCGCACGGCCGCCTCGCTGGGCGCGTCGCGCGCGACGATCCTGCGGCGCGTCACGCTGCCGCTGGCGGCGCCGGGCATCGTCGCAGGAGTCGTGCTGTGCTTCGCGCGCGCGATCGGGGAGTTCGGAGCGACGGCGCTCTTCGCGGGCAACCGCCCCGGCGTCACGCAGACCATGCCGCTCGCGATCTACACCGCCTTCAACGGGGCGGGCGTCTCGCAGGGCACCGCTGTCGCGCTGTCGCTGCTGCTGCTGGTGACCGCCGTCGCGGTGCTGCTGCTGGTGCGGGGCTGGCGCCCGGGGGTGGGGCGATGACGATTCCGGATGCCGGCAAGCCCGGACGTGATCGGCGCGACGCCGACGAAGCGGGTGGGCGCCGAGGGAGCCCCGGACCGCGCGATGCCGGCACCACCGCGTCGCGCGACGGGCGCATGCCGCTGCCGGATGCCGCCGCCCTGCGCGCCCGCGTCGTCGTGCGCCGTCGCGACTTCACCGTCGACGTCGCCCTCGATGCGACCCCGGGGGAGACCATCGCCGTGATGGGCCGCAGCGGCGCGGGCAAGTCGACGCTGCTCACCGCCCTCGCGGGACTCACTCCGCTGGACGAGGGTGAGATCGCCGTCGACGCGCGCGTGCTCGATCGTGCGCCGCGTCTGCGCACCGCCCCCATGCACCGCGGCATCGTGCTCCTGAGTCAGGACGCCCGACTCTTCCCGCACCTCACGGCGCGCGAGAACGTCGCCTTCGGTCCGCGCTCCGCCGGGGTGCCGGCATCCATCGCCCGTGCGGATGCCGACGACTGGCTCCGCCGCGTGGGGCTGCCCGACACGGGGGAGCGTCGGCCCGCCCAGCTGTCGGGCGGGGAGCAGCAGCGCGTCGCCGTGGCGCGGGCTCTCGCCGCGCAACCGCGGGTGGTGCTGCTCGACGAGCCGCTCGTCGCGCTCGACGCCGTGACGGCGTCCGAGATCCGCTCGATGCTGCGCGATCGGCTGGCCGGGGTGACCACGATCGCCGTGACGCACGACGCGGTGGATGCCGCGGCCCTCGCCGACCGGCTGCTCATCGTCGAGCGGGGCCGGGTGACGCAGGACGGGCCGGTGCCCGAGGTGCTCGCGGCCCCGGCGACCGAGGTCGCGGCGAAGATCGCGGGTGTGGAGCGGCTCGTGGGCGCGGCGCAGCGCGGGGACTTCGTGCGGGAGGGGCTGCGGCTGACCTCGACGGATGCCGCCTCCCTCGCCCTCGCGTCGACCGAGGGGCGTGCGCTGGCCGCGGTCTTCCGCGCAGCCGACGCGCGGCTCGGCGAGGGGGCCACGGCGACGGTGTCGCACCTCGAGCCCACGCCGACGGGGGTGCGCGTCGTGATGGACTCCGGCGTCGCCGAGGTGCCGGCGGCCGAGGCCGCGGCGCTCCGCCCCGGCGACACGGTGCGATGGAGCGTTCCTCCGGACCGCGTGCGCTTCGTCGCGGCATCCTGAGCGGGTTCCTCTCCGTCGAGTGTCCAGGACGCGCCGCTGGACTTCGCGTTTCCCGGCGTGTCCGGGACACTCGGCCGGGTCGATCGCGGCGCGAGGCGGGGGCCTGCGGTGGCTCAGTCCGCGACGACGCGCCCGCCCTCCAGCCGCACCTCGCGATCGACCAGCCCCGCGGGGACGTCGACGTGCGACACGAGCACCACCGCCTGATCGCGATGGACGGCCCCCAGCAGATCGGCGAGCAGGGCATCGGATGCCGCGGGGTCGACGCCCGCCGTGGGCTCGTCGAGCACGAGCACGGGGAAGCCGCGCAGCAACGCCCGGGCGAGGGCGAGGCGCTGGGCCTGCCCGCCGGAGACGAGCCCGCCGCGATCGCCCACGCGGGCGTCGAGACCACCGCGCTCCCGGGCCCAATCGGCCAGGCCCACGCGCGACAGCACCACCCACAGGTCGGCGTCGGTGGCGGTGTCGCGGGCGAAGAGGAGGTTCTGCCGGATCGATTCGTCGAACAGGTACGGCGACTGCTCGATCAGACCGATCGTGCGGCGCAGGTCGTCTCCCGAGAGTCCGCGCGCGTCGACGCCGCCGATGCGGAACGATCCCTCGTAGTCGAGGAAGCGCACCAGCACGTGCGCCAGCGTCGTCTTGCCCGCTCCGCTCGGGCCGGTGACGAGCACGCGCTCGCCGGGGCCGACCTGCAGGTCGACGTCTTCCAGCCGTCCGGCGTCTGCGTCGGAGTCCGATCGTGCCGGCCACCGCGCCCCGACACCGTGGAGCTCGATCCCCTCGCCGAGCGCGGGCGCCCGGCCCGTCGGTGCGGGCTCGTCGCGGGGGAGGCCGTCGGGAATGCGCTCGGGCACGGCATCCGCGATCCGCTCTGCGGCTGCGCGCACCTGCCGCCAGGACGCGAGCGCGAGGGGGACAGGTCCGAACACCTCGAACACGGCCATCGGCAGCAGCACGACGACGGCGAGCCCCGGACCCGTCAGGTCGTTCCCGGTCACGGCCGGGGCGGCGACCAGCAGCGCCGCGAGAGAGGCGACGCCGGCGAGCACCGAGACGGCGCCCGAGGTCAGTCCCTGGGCGCCTCCGCGGCGCACCAGCGCCCGGCGCAGGGCGGCATCGGCGGAGCGGACGCGAGCGTGGGCGGCATCCACCGCTGCGTACGCGGTCAGCACGTCGAGATTCGTGAGCAGGTCGTGCACGGCGTCGGCGACGGCGGTGCGCAGCGGCGCGATCGAACGCTCCGCGCGAGCGCCCGCGGCCCAGCCGACCGCCACCGATACGGCGAAGGCCGCGAGCAGGCAGACCAGCACCGCGAGCGCGGCGGGCCACGAGACGAACGCCGTGAACACGACGGCGGCCAGCGCGGTGGTCGCCGCCGTCACGAGCGGGAGCACCACGCGCAGCGGGAGGTTCTGAAGCTCCTCGACGTCGTCGACGACGCTTGAGAGCAGCCCGCCGCGGCGAGAGCGCGCGAGGCCGTCGGGGGCCAGCGGCACGAGGTCGCGCACCAGGTCGGCGCGGACCCCCGCGAGCTGATGCAGCGCCGCATCGTGGCCGCTGAGACGTTCGAGGTAACGGAACACCCCGCGCGACAGCGCGAACGCGCGCACCCCGACCACGGCGACCGACAGGTACATCACCAGCGGCTGCTCCGCCGCGCGGGCGATGAGCCACGCGCTCGCCGCGAGCAGAGCCACGGCACTGGCCGCCGTACCGAAGCCGGCGAGCAGCGCTGGGGCGAACCGCCGCCGCGACGGCATCGCCGAGCGCAGGATGCCGCGCACGCGCCCGTTCACGGGTGACTCCTCTCGGGAACGAAGCTCCCGGTCCCTTCGACAGGCTCAGGGACCTCGGTTGCGGGGTCGGGACGGAGGAGGCTGAGCCTGTCGAAGCCTCCGGACCCGCGCCGCAGCTCGACCACGCGGTCCGCGATCGCCCGCGCGGAAAGACGGTGCGACACCAGCAGCACGCCGCGGCCGGCGTCGGCCTCGCGGCGGAGGGTCGTCCACAGGTGCGCCTCGGTCGTGGCATCCAGGGCGCTCGACGGCTCGTCGAGCAGGAGGAGCGGCGCCCCCGTGACGCGGACCCGGTACAGGGCGCGGGCGACGGCGACGCGCTGGGCCTCGCCGCCCGAGAGCCCGGCGCCGGCGGCCCCGAGCACCGTTCCGGGGTCGAGATCCGCCGCCCCCGCGTCGGCCAGCGCCGCGGTGACGCGCCGGGGATCGGGCGCGCAGCCGAGAGCGACGTTGTCGGCGACCGAGCCGGTCACGAGCCCCGGTCGCTGGCCCGCCCAGGCGACCGCGCCGCGCGCGTGCGAAACTGGGGCGCCGTCGATGCGCACCGAGCCGTCGTACTCCGCGAAACCCAGCACCGCCGCGATCAGCGACGACTTGCCGACACCGCTCGGGCCGGTCACCAGCACGATCTCGCCCGGCTCGACCGACAGCGACACCTCCGGCAGCACGTGCCCCTCCCGCCGCACGCGCACGCGGTCGAGCGTGAGGACGGATCCGCGCGCCGGGGTCTCGGCATCCGCGTCGGGGGTCGTGCGGGCAGCGTCCAGGGCGTCGAAGATCTCCTCCGTCGCGGCGACTCCCTCGCTCGCGGCGTGGAACTGCACCCCCACCTGCCGCAGCGGCAGGTACGCCTCCGGCGCGAGCAGGAGCACGAACAGCCCCACCAGCAGCGAGAGGTCGCCGGCGAGCAGGCGGAACCCGATCGTCACGGCGATGATGGCGACCGAGATGGATGCCAGGAACTCCAGCGCGAAGCCCGAGAGGAACGACACGCGCAGGACGGTCATCGTCTCGCGCTTGTAGTCGCGCGTCACCGCTTCGATGGAGTCGGCGGCACGGTGCTGGCGACCGAAGGCCTTCAGCGTCCCGAGTCCGTCGACGGTGTCGGCGAAGCGCGCCGCGAGCCGGCCCAGCGTGCGGTACTGCTTCTGCTGCACCCCGCGTGTGGCCAGGCCGATCAGCACCATGAACAGCGGGATGAGCGGGATCGTCAGCACCACGGTCAGACCGGAGAGCGGGTCGGCGAGGGTCATCGCACCGATCAGGATCGGCATCGTGATCGCGGTGGCGACCAGCTGAGGCAGGTAGCGGCCGAAGTACGCGTCGAGCGCCTCGAGACCGTGTCCGGCCGTCACCGCGAGGGCGGCGGTGTTGCGCGCACCGAGCCAGCGCGGTCCGAGCCGCGTCACCGCGGCGATGAGCGCCTCACGCAGCTGCGCCGACGCCGCCGCCGCCCCGCGGGCCGAGGTGCGCTCGGAGGCGGCGATCAGCAGCCCCCGGAGCGCGGCGAGGGATGCCGCGATGCCCACGTATCCCCACAGCTCGGCGAGCGGCCGCCCCTCGATCGCCCCCACCAGCGCGTGCGTGAGCGCCCCGGCGAAGCCGACGATCACGCCCGCCTGCGCGAGCACGATCGCCGCGGTGACGACGAAGTAGCCGCGCGAGGCGCTCGCGTACCGCAGGAGGCGGGGGTCGACGGGTTTCATGGGTGGGTCCGGGGATCAGTGCGCGACGAGCGCGGCCTTCTCGATCCGGGCGCGGGTGACGCGCTTGCGGAACACCCAGTACGTCCAGCCCTGGTAGGCCAGGATCAGCGGCAAGAAGATGAGCGCCGCCCAGCTCATGATGGTGAGCGTGTAGTCGGTGCTCGAGGCGTTGTCGATCGTGAGGCTCGCGCCCCCGTCGAGGGTCGAGGGCATCACGTTGGGGAACAGCGCGAAGAACAGCGCGGCCACGGCCGACACGATCGTCACGGCCCCGAGGGCGAACGCGGTTCCCTCGCGGTCGCGGGAGTTGGCGACCCACGAGCCGATGAGGGCGAGTGCGGCGACACCCGACAGCGCCACGACGCCGAGGAACAGGGGCGCCTGCGTGGACCGGGCGACGGTCCACCCCAGGAAGACGGCCGCGAGGGCGATCGTGACCAGACCGGCCCGACCCGCCAGGCGCCGGGCGTCGGCGCGCACCTGGCCGTCGGTCTTGAGAGCGACGAAGTACACGCCGTGCGTGAAGAACAGCAGCAGGGTCGTGAGCCCGCCCAGGATGCCGTAGGGGTTCAGCAGCGTCAGCACGGTGCCGGCGTATTCGTGGTCGGCATCCAGGGGCACGCCCTGCACGATGTTCGCGAAGGCGACGCCCCACAGGAACGCGGGGAGGGCGGACCCTGCCACGATCATGCGGTCGAACGAGCGCTTCCACCGCAGCGAGTCGCGCTGATGGCGGTACTCGAACGACACCCCGCGAGCGATGAGCGCGAGCAGGATCACCAGCAGCGGGAGGTAGAACCCGCTGAAGAGCGTGGCGTACCACTCGGGGAACGAGGCGAACAGCGCCGCGCCGGCGACGATCACCCACGTCTCGTTGAGGTCCCACACGGGCCCGATGGTGTTGATGATCTGGCGGCGGGCGATGTCGTCCTTGCCGAGGAAGGGGATCGACATGCCGACGCCGAAATCGAACCCGTCGAGCACGAAGTAGCCGACGAAGAGGAAGGCGACGATCCAGAACCAGAGGTGTGCGAGGTCCATGATGTTCTCCTGCGTTCTCAGTAGACCGTGGTCGGCGTGTTCTCGACGGAGTCGTCGCGCTCGGCATCCGGGTCGGGCAGGGGGTCGGGGCCCTTCTGCGCGAACTTCACGATGAGACCGAACTCGACGATCGCAAGGCTCAGGTAGACGAGCGTGAAGGCGACGAGCGAGACGAGCACGCTCCACCCCGGGACGCTGGGCGAGACGCCGTCCTGCGTGAGCATGAGACCGAAGACGATCCACGGCTGGCGGCCCATCTCGGTGAACACCCAGCCCACGAGGCTCGCGAGCATGGGCAGCGGAGCCGTCCAGATCGCGATCCGCCACATCCAGCCGGCGACGGGGCGCTTCGCGTTCTTGCGCGTGACCCACAGGCCGACGACGCTGACGAGCGCCGCGATGCCGCCGAGCGCGATCATCCAGCGGAAGGCCCAGTACGTGACCCACAGCACGGGGGCGAAGTTGCCGTCGACCTGGTCGGCGAACTGCGGGAACATCTCCTGGCTGTACAGCGTGTTCAGGTCGTTGATCCCCTCGACGCAGCCGTCGAGCGAGTGCGTCGACAGGATGCTGAGCAGGAACGGAACGCGGATCGAGAACAGTTCGCTCGTCCCGTCGGGGGTGCCGAGGGTGAAGATCGAGAACGACGCGTCCTGTCCGCAGACCGTGTTGAACGTCGCCTCGGCGGCGGCCATCTTCATCGGCTGGGTTGCGACCATGACCAGGCTCAGCTGGTCGCCGACGATCGCGACGAGCACGAACGACACCACGGTCGCCCACAGGCCGAACCGCAGGGTCTTGCGCATCATGTCGGTGTTGCGGCCGCGGGCCATGTGCCAGGCCGACACCGCGACCACGACCATGGCGGCGAACATCCAGCCGGCGAAGATCGTGTGCGGGAAGGCGGCGAGGGCGACGGGGTTGGTCAGCAGCGCCCAGAAGTCGACGAGCTCGGCGCGGTGACCCTCGGCCGACATCTGATACCCGACGGGATTCTGCATGAACGCGTTCGCCGCGATGATGAAGTACGCCGACAGTGTCGCGCCGATGGAGGCCATCCAGATGCTCGCGAGGTGGGCGAGGCGGGGGAGCTTGTCCCACCCGAAGATCCACAGGCCGATGAACGTCGCCTCGAGGAAGAAGGCGAGAAGGCCCTCGAACGCGAGCGGGGCGCCGAAGACGTCGCCGACGAAGCGGGAGTAGGCCGACCAGTTCATGCCGAACTGGAATTCCTGCACGATGCCGGTCACCACGCCCATGGCGAAGTTGATGAGGAAGATCTTCCCGAAGAAGCGGGTGAGGTGCAGCCATCGCACGTCACCGGTGCGGTACCAGACGGTCTGGAAGACCGCCACGATCAGCGACATCCCCAGCGTCAGCGGAACGAAGAGGAAGTGGTACAGGGTCGTCAACCCGAACTGCCAGCGGGCGAGAGCCAGGGGGTCGAGCCACTCCATCGGGAGCCTCCGATCGAACCGGATTATGTGGTCAGACCACATGCTACGCCGGGCCCTCCCGCGCCGCCCGGCGATGATTCGGCGTCGAACCACCTCGTCGGTCTACGCTGAGACTTACCGGGAAAGTCTTTTCCCTGCGAACCGGTCCGGAGGCCGCATGTCGGTGCGTCAGAGCCTGCTCGCGATCCTCGATCGCGGCGTCTGCTACGGCTCCCAGCTGCGCGCCGAGTACGAGAGGCGCACCGGGGCGAGCGTGAACGTCGGCCAGGTGTACACGACCCTCGAGCGACTCGAGCGCGACGGGCTCGTCGAGGGGGCGGGCATCGACGACGAGGCGCGGGTGCTGTGGCGGCCCACCGCCGCGGGCCGCGCCGAGGCGCGCGCCTGGCTGACCACCGCCTCCCTCGCAGAGGGCCGCGACGACGTCGCCCTCAAGATCGCGCTCGCCGTGACCCTCCCGGGTGCCGACGTCGATGCCATCCTCTCGGTGCAGCGTGGCGCGGTCCGAGCGGCGTTGGACGCGAGCGACGCAGAGGTCGCCGACGCGGATGCCGTTCCCGCGGCGATCGTCCGAGCGGCCCGGAAGGCGCGGCTCGAGGCCGACCTGCGATGGCTCGACGAGGTCGCCCGCCTCACCGCCGCAGCCGT
The DNA here is from genome assembly GCF_040685155.1 of Microbacterium sp. NPDC089188. Lineage (NCBI taxonomy): Bacteria > Bacillati > Actinomycetota > Actinomycetes > Micrococcales > Microbacteriaceae > Microbacterium > Microbacterium sp. NPDC089188. The sequence goes on from NZ_JBFBHH010000002.1 coordinate 351,689, forward strand.
GCCCTTCGGTCTGTCCGAGGAGCGCCCGCGTCGCGGTCGGCCCGCCCGCTCTACGGTGTAAGGCTCGCGTAGCCCCGGCGGAGGGTTTCGTCAAGGGAGGCACGAGGCATCGGGAGAGCGTGCACGCTGAGAGCACCCCGGACGAGCCAAGGAGTTCTCACATGGTCATGGAAGCACCGCTCAGCCGCCGGGGTCCGCTCATCGGCGCGGCGCCCGCGGCGGCCCCCATCGACACCGTCGTCGCCCCACCGGCGCCCACCGAGATCCCCTGGACGCGAATCGACCTCGACCTCTACGAGGTCGCCCGCGGCGGCTACATCGTCGGATACGTCGAGGTCGTCGGTGCGGTGTTCGTGGCCCTCGGCGGCGCACGGTACGACCGCGCGGTCGAGGTGTCGCAGCACCTCACGTTCCACTCCGCCGTCGACGCCCTCGTGCGTCGCGTGCTCTGAGCCTCGGCGGTCTCTCGCGCTCGCGGCGTCAGGGGGCCAGCGAGTAACCCGCTTCGTCGATCGCGGCGGCGAGGTCGTCGTCGGTGACGTCTTCCGTGCGCGTGATGCGCACCACCGACGTACCACCCGCTTGCAGGGCGATGTCGATGACGCCGACGCCCGCGAGCGAGGAGAGCTCCTCGGTGACGGCGCGCACGCAGTGCTCGCAGGTCATGCCCTCGACGCGCAACTCGTCCGTCGCCGCCGCGGCGGCGGGAGCGGATGCCGCTGCCGAGTGGCCGCAGCCGCAGGCGTCGCCGCAGCCCCCACCGGCGGGGGCGGCGGCCGTGAGGCCGAGCTCGATGCGCTGTTCCGACATGGTGTCCTCCTCAGGAACGGACCAGGCGCGCGATGGCCTGGTTTGCTTCTTTCAGCTTCTCTTCGGCGACCGGCCCGCCCTGCGCGGCCGCCTCGGCGACGCAGTGCGAGAGATGATCGTCGAGGAGTGAGAGGGCGACGTTCTCGAGGGCCTTCGTGACCGCCGACACCTGCGTGAGGATGTCGATGCAGTACTGGTCGTCGTCGACCATGCGGGCGATGCCGCGCACCTGCCCCTCCGCCCGGCGCAGGCGCTTGAGGAGGTCGTCCTTGTTGCCCTCGTATCCGTGCATGCCTCGATGATACCCCCGTGGGGTATGCCTAGCACCGTCTCGTGCGGTGTCAACCCCCTCGGCGCACGGCTCCCATTGGCGGACAGTCGAAGCATCAGGAGGTCGACATGCTTTTTCGTCAGACCGGTGGTGGTCGGCGATGACCACCGAACCTTTCCCCACCGGACCCCACCGCCCCGTGCGCATCCCGCACCTGCCCCCGCTGCGCTCGCAGCGGCGAGAATCGAAGGATGACGCGAACACTGGCAGCGCTCCCGGGCGCCGCCCGGAGGCTGTGCCTCAGCCGACGAAACGGCGAGATCTGCACTCGTGAGGACGGGCACCGGGGCCTTCACCACCGCACCGGTGGGCGTCTGCTCTGGAGCGACCTGCAGGCCGATCCGCCCGAGTGCCCCGGTGCCGGCTCACCGGCCGAACCCGCAGCGATGCTCGACGACGGGTTCCCTGACGGACGCGCGGTCTGCCCGGTCTGCTGGGCTTTCGTGGCTCTGACCGACGACCGGACACTCGAACAGCACGATTCGTGGCGCGGTGACGAGTCGCGCGCGGAGGCCGGTCGTCGTCGCGAATGGTTCAACGCCTTCGGTTGGTGACTCCCGCTCCTGTGGCCCACGGCGGCCGATGGGGAGGCGGCACTCACATCGAGGCCCGGTCGCGGCGACGTGGGTCCGTCACGCTCGGGTGACGGCAGAACCCCGCTTTACCTCGGCCCGAAAGTGCGCGCGGGGACGCTCGGCGACGTTCGGGTGAAGGGTCGATACGACCGGGCGTGCTCCCTCGTGAGATAGCCCCCCATCCGAGCGGATGGGGGCCGCGCGTGGCTTCATCATTGCCCTCGAGGGGCTGCGCTGACGCGCTCCGCGGCACCTCTGCGTGATCCTCGGTCTGCTCCTCCGCGCCATCGAGGAGACCATGCCCGCCACGTACACCCGTGCGATCCGCCGGTTCGTCGCATCCGTCGTCGTCGTCGCGTTCGCCGTGATCGGACCGGTCGCGGCGACCGTCGTCGACGCGCCCCCCGCGGCCGCGGCGACGTGGAAGCCGTTCCAGTGCCTTCCCCGCTACGAGTACGCCGTGTCGTCATCCGGGGAGATCACCCAGATCGCGCCCGACGGGTCGACGTCGTCGATGGGCTCGTGGAAGGTGCCCTTCGCCAACGGCTTGGGAATCACCGCCAGTGGCGACCGTGCGTACTCCTACGACAGAAGCTGGGGGAACGGGGGCAACAACAAGGCCCGCATCCTGACGTACGACGCCCGAGGTCAGACGTTCACCACCACGTCGGACTCTTACATCGCCGCATTTGCGGGCGACCTCGTCGGTGGAGCGCTCGACCTCGACACCGGCGACTTCTACTTCGGTGGGTTCGAGAAGGCGGACCATGCCGGCGTCCAGGAATATCGCTTCCGCATCTTCGAGTATGCGCCGAATGCGCGCTCCTTCTCCGACCGCGGGTTCGCCTGGACGGGTATCACCGATTCGGGTCAGCCGAACGGCGACATCGCCTTCGACGCCGACGGGAATCTCTACATCGTCCGCGGTTCGTGGGACTCGACCAACCTCATCATCGTCTCCGCGGCCAGTTTGGCGGCCAGCACGGGAGGCGAAGTCCCGGCGTCGACGTCGAAGACCATCGCCGGTGGCCTGCCGGGCACCAACGGTCTGGACTTCGACAATCTCGGAAACGCCTACCTCAGCAACGGGACGACCGTCGCACGCTTCGACCCCACCACCTGGACGAAGTTGGACACGGTGACGACCTCCCTCTCCTCCAACACGGACCTCGGGAGTTGTCTGGCCCCGCCGACGATGACGGGCACCGTGAGCGTCGACGCCCGCAATGCTCCGAGCGACCAGTTCACGCTCTCCATCCGCAGCGGCACGGTCACGTCCATGACGAACACGACCACGGGCAGCGCGACGGGAGTGCAACCGGCCGTCGTCGGTCCTTTGCCCGTGCTCGCGGAGTCCACGTACGACGTCGTCCAAGACCCCGCCGGGACGACGGATCCGAACGACTACCGAACGACCTGGTCGTGCCGCTCGGCTTCCGGCGTCATCTCCTCGGGGAGCGGCTCCAAAGCGACGGTGACGGTTCCGACCAACCCGGCAGCGACGGATCGGGGGGTGCGTGTCAGCTGTGCCTTCGTCAATGTGCTGAAGCCGAAGCTCACCCTCGTGAAAGCGTTCGACATCCGGCATGGTGCGCCCTCCGACGCCTCGATCTGGCAACTCTCCGCGACGGCCGGGACCACGGCTCTCGCCTTCACTTCGGGGCAGACACGCGTGGTGGAGCCGGCGACGTACACGTTGGCCGAGACGGCGCGGCCGGGGTACACGCTCCAAGCGGTGTCGTGCGTCGACGCGTCGGGGACCACCGTCGCCGTGGGCAGCAGCTCGACGATCGCGATCGCCGACGGCCAGCGCGTCTCGTGCACCCTCACCAATGCCGACCAAGCCGGATCGGTGACGTGGAGGAAGACCGACGAGGTGAGCGGGAAGCTGGTCGGGGGTGCGACCTTCACGCTGACGGCTCCGGGCGCGACCGCTGTCGACGTCGGTGACAACACCGGTCAGACCGGGTACTCCGGGGCCGACACCGACGCGCGTCCCGGCGTGTTCCGCGTCACGGGTCTGTCCTGGGGCACGTACACGCTCACTGAGAAGTCGCCGCCCGACGGCTACCACCTCGCCACCGCGTCGACCTCGTTCACGATCGGTGCCTCCAGCCTCGACGTCACGACGGCCGACGTGACCGACGAGCGCATCCTGACGTTCGACATCGAGAAGCACTCCTACAGCGACCGCGGACAGACAGCGCCCGCACTCCTCGACGGCGCGGCGTTCGACCTCCGCGCGGACGATCACGGGCATCCCGGAGCCGCCGTCTCGGGAGTGCTGCAGACGGGAGCCCAGCCCGGCCGGTTCGCCCTCGTCGACATCGCGCCGGGGTCCTACTGGCTCGTCGAGACGGCGGCACCGAGCGGGTACGCGCCCCTGGTCGCCCCCATCGCCTTCGCCGTGCGCCACGACGCCGCCCACCCCGACGGCGCGATCGACCTCGGCTCCACCACCGACCCGCTCGTCTCCTACGACACCGCCTCGCGCACGCTGCGCATCTGGGACGCCCGCGTCGTGGCCCTGCCGTCGGCGGGAGGCCCGGGCACGATCGCCTTCACGAGCGCCGGGGTCGCCCTAATGGCGTCGGCCGCCCTCTTGTGGGTGCGCGCGCGGCGTCGCCGCGGGGCGGCATCCGCTTCCGAATCCTCTCCTCCGACACCGACATCCATCGATACTCAGAAAGCAGAAGGACTATGACCACCACCCGGTTCTCGCGCCGGCTCCGACTCCTCGCCTCGGCGGGGGTGGCGGCCGCACTCCTGGCCGCGGCCGCACCGGCTCACGCCTCGTCGGCCGATATCGACACCTCCGCCTCGGTCTCGCTGACGATCCACAAGTTCGAGCAGCCCGCGACCGGCACCCTCGGCACGAACGACGGAACGAAGATCGCCAACCCCGGTGGTACCCCCCTCGCGGATGTCGAGTTCACCGTGCAGAAGGTCACCGACGTCGACCTCACGACCGACACGGGCTGGGCGACCGCGAGCGCGCTGACCGTCGCCGACGTGTACGGCTCGACGGCCACGCACACGCTCGGCACGGGTATCGTCCGCACCACCGACAGCGCGGGTGAGATCACGCTGACGTCCCCCGCCGTGGGGATCGGCCTGTACCTCGTGCGCGAGACCGCCCCCGGAACGTCGTCGGTGGTCTCGCCCGCCGTCCCCTTCCTGGTCGCGCTCCCGCAGCCGGCCAACGGCGCGTGGAACTACGACGTGCACGTCTACCCGAAGAACGCGGTCTCGCGCCTCACGAAGACCGTCGACGAGAGCAAAGCGCACGTGATCGGCGACACGCTCCCGTGGACCATCACCAACGACGTCTCCAAGGCGCCGGCGGGCACCTCGATCTCGTCCTACGAGATCAGCGACACGCTCGAGAGTCGTCTCGGCTATTCGAGCACCACCGTCTCGCTCGTCGACGGGTCGACGACCTCGACGCTCGCGACGCCGCGCGACTACACGCTGACGGCGCCCACCGTCGGAACCTCCGGCGATGTCGTCGTCTCGCTCACCGCCTCGGGGCTCGCCAAGCTCAACGGCGTGGCGAGCACGGCGAAAGTGATCGTCGAGATCGACACCACCGTGCTCTCGATCGGTGACGGCACCATCAGCAACACGGCCACCGCGTACATCAACGATCCTCAGCACGCGCACGGGACCAGCTCCACGCCGACTCCCTCCACGTGGGGTGCCCTGCGCGTCGTCAAGCACGTGACCGGCGACAGCACCAAGACGCTGGCCGGCGCCGTCTTCGACGTCTACGCCGTCGACCCGAGCACGGCGGGCGCGACGGCCGTCGTGACGGGCGCGACCACCGGCGCGAACGGTTCCGCCCAGGTCGCCGGGCTGCGCACGGGAGACTACTGGCTCGTCGAGACCACGGCCCCCACCGGGTATCAGAAGCTCGCTCAGCCGGTGAAGATCACCGTGGCCGTCGGATCGACCACGTCGCCGAACGTCGCCGACATCGCGGACTCGCCCATCCCGCCGTTCACCCTCCCGCTCACCGGTGGATCGACGGGCGCGGCGTTCACCGCGGCCGGAGGTGCACTGGTGGTGCTCGCCCTCGGTGTCGTGCTGGTGCGCCGGGCGCGTCGCCGGGCCTGAGCGGCCCTCGCATGAAGACCGGGAGGGTCTCGGACGCCGGTCGGCGGCCGGGCCCCTCCTCGGTGCCGTCTCGGACGGCGCGCACCCTGCGCACCCGCGCGCGACGCGCCCGCCACGATCTGCTGCTCGCCACAGCCGCCCTCATCGGGGTGGCGGTGATGATGTATCCCCCCACCGCGAGCTGGTTCGACCTCATCCGCACCAATACGGTCGTCGAGGGATACGCCCAGGTGGTCGATGCCGCCGATCGACAGGTCGTGGACCAGTCGCTCTCCGCGGCGCGGGAGTACAACCTCCGCGAGGCCACGGGCCTGCTCATCGACCCCTTCGGCGACGACGCCGGGAAGCCGGGCGTCGACGCCGCCGCCGCGCGCTACCTCTCGCAGCTCTCCCTCGACCCGAACGGCGTGATCGCCCGCGTGCGCATCCCCGCCATCGCCGTGGATCTGCCCGTCTTCCATGGATCGACTCCCGACGTCCTCGACCGCGGGCTCGGTCACCTCTACGGCTCGTCGTTGCCGGTCGGCGGGCCGGGGACGCACGCGGTCCTGACCGGCCACTCGGGCCTCCCCGACGCCACGCTCCTCTCCGACCTCGACAAGCTCCACCCGGGTGACGAGGTCGACGTTGACGTCCTCGGGCGCACCCTGCGGTATCGGGTGACAGATTCCGACGTGGTGCTGCCGACCGACATCTCGCGCCTCGCGGTGCAGGACGGTCGCGACCTCGTCTCCCTCGTGACCTGCACGCCCATCGGCATCAACACCCATCGCCTCGTCGTGCACGCGGAGCGCATCGCCGACGAGGACGCTCCGGAGCCGGGGGCTCCGGAGCGGACCACCCTGCCTCCGCCCTGGTGGCTCGCCGTCCTCGCCCCGGCGGCGGTGGGTTGGCTCGTGGTCGCGGCGCGCGCGATGCGGTGGGCCCGCCGCGCCCGACGTTCCCGCGCGGGCCGGGGGTCACACGGCGACGACGCGGGTCGCTCGGCCGTCGACGACCTCGACCTTCTCATCCAGGGCACCCGCGTGCACGAGGTCGTGCGTCACGAGGAGGGTGGCGGTACCGCGGTCGTGCGTGAGCCGTGAGAGCAGCGCCATGATCTCCGCGCCGCGGGCGCTGTCGAGCGCGCTCGTCGGCTCGTCCACCAGCAGCACGCGGGGCTCGTGCACGAGCGCGCGGGCGATCGCGACCCTCTGGCGCTGACCGCCCGACAGCTGAGCGGGGCGGCGATCGGCGTGGTCGCCGAGGCCCACGGCATCCAGCAGCCCGTCGACGCGACCCCGCACGGCGGCGCGCCGCTCCCGGCGGCCCCGTCCTCCGAGCTCGGCCATCACGCGCAGCTGCTCGCGCGCGGTGAGGGCGGGCAGAAGCTGCGGCTGCTGGAACACGATGCCGATCCGCTCCCGCCGGAGCGCGGTGCGACCCGCGGCGTCGAGCCGAGTGGCATCCACTCCGTCGACGACGACGCGACCGTAGTCGGGACGGACGAGGGTGGCCGCCAGAGCCAGCAGGCTCGATTTGCCCGACCCCGACGGTCCGGTGATGCCCGTGACGAGGCCGGGGCGGCCCTCGAGCGCGACGCGGTCGACGGCGGTGACGCGGGCGTCACCGTCGGGGTAGGTGAGGGTGACGTCGTCGAGAAGGATCATCGGGTGCTCCCCAGGGCGGTGAGAGGGTCGGACTTCGTGACGGTGCGCAGTGACACGGCGGCTCCCAGCACGCCCAGGGCGATCATGACGAGCGCCGGGGCGAGGGTGGTGAGGGGGCTCAGCACAAACGGCAGGGCGCCGCCGGCGAGCGCGCCCAGGGCGGCCGTCAAGGCGATGCCGACCCCCACTCCGACGATGAGCACGACGAGGGCCTGGCCCAGGGCGTCGCGCACGAGGGCGGGGGTGCTGGCGCCGAGGGCCTTGAGCACGGCGACGTCTCCGGCTCGTTGCATGGTCCACACGGTGAAGAACGCGCCGACGACCAGCGCCGAGACACCGAAGAGCATCGCGATCATGAGACCGAGCGATCCGATCTCGGAGCGGAACGTCGGCAGCGCCGACAGGCTCGCCAGGGGAGTGGATGCCGTGGTCCCGGTGTCGGTGGCCACCGCGTCCCACGCGGGGTCGCCGGAGACGGCGAGCACGGTCGCCGCGCCCGTCCCGCCCAGGCGCTGGGCGAGCGTCTTCCACGCCGTCGAGGTGAGGGCGACGACGGGGGTGTGGCTGTAGGAGAGGTCGTCGCCGACGGAGGCGACGCGGAAGCCCTCACCGGCGATCGTCACCTCGCTCCCCACGGACGCGCCCAGGGTCTTCGCCGCGCCCGCGGACAGCGCGGCGTCGGTGTCGGACGAGACGTTCAGCGCGAAGGCGGGGGAGTCGAGACCGAAGAGGGCCACAGCCCCCGACGCGGAGGGGCCCTCGGCGCGGGACTGCAGGATGCCGATCGGCACGACGACGGTGACACCCGCAGCGTCGCGCCACGCGGCGACGGTGGCGTCGTCGATCGCCGACTCTCCGAAGGTCGCCGCCGCGTCTCCGACCGGCTGCAGCACGAGCCGGTCGCCGGGGAGGGCCAGTACGGCCGAGACGTTCTGGGCGGCGAGGCCGCCGGTCAGGCCCGCGAGGAAACCCACGAGCAGGGTGATGAGGGCGACGACCGCCCCGATGAGGGCGAATCGCCCGCGGGCGAACCGCAGATCGCGCCATGCGACGTACACGTCGCCTCCTTCCGCCGGCGGATCTCACCGGCACCCCTCCAGCGTCGTCACCCGGCCCTCCGCGGTCATCGGCGCAAGGGGCGTTCCTGCTCTCCACCTTTCGGATGATCCGCCGCGGGCCCCGCATCCGTAGCCTGGAGATCGTCATGCCGCATCGCACCCTCGCTCCCGTCTTCGCGGGCCTGCGCGTCGGGCTCCACGTCTTGTTCGGGTCCCTCCTCGCGCTTGTCGTGGTGCGCGTGCTGGTGACCGACGGCTCCGTGACGGCTCTCGTGCTCGCGGGGCTGCTCGGCGGGGTCTACCTCGGCGGGCTGGCGGTCGCCCGCGCACGCCGCCGGGCGGCGGCCGTGGTGTGGGTGGCGGTGCTGACCCTCGTCTGGGCGGCGCTGGTCTGGCTGGTGCCGGAGGCCGCCTACCTCGTCTTCCCGCTGTTCTTCCTCTACCTGCACGTGCTGCCCGGGGCCGCCGGGCCCCTCGTCGTGCTCGGGACGACAGCGCTCACGATCGCCGCCTTCGCGGTGCACGGGGGCCTGACGGTGGGCGGCGTCGTGGGCCCCCTCGTCGGCGCGGGCGTCGCACTGCTCATCGGCCTCGGCTATGCCGCGCTCGACCGGCGGGCGGCCGAGCGCGAGGCGCTCGTGGCCGAGCTGCTGGCCACGCGCGACCGTCTCGCGGCCGCCGAGCGCGAGCAGGGCATCCTCGCCGAGCGGGCGCGGCTCGCGCGCGAGATCCACGACACCGTCGCGCAGGGGCTCTCGAGCATCCAGATGCTGCTGCACGCGGCGGAGCGGGCGGATGCCACGAGCCCGGGCCTCGCGCACGTGCGTCTGGCCCGGGAGACCGCCGCCGACGGACTCGCCGAGACCCGGCGCTTCATCCGGGAACTGTCCCCGCCCCGCCTCGACAGCGGTCTCGGCCCCGCACTCGAGCGCCTCGCGCGCGACTGGGGAGCACGCGAGGGGGTCGCGATCGACGTCGAGGTGGACGACGACGCGTCGCTGCCGATGGACGCGCAGACGGCGCTGCTGCGCATCGCCCAGGGAGCCCTCGCCAACGTCGCCCAGCACGCCGGCGCGGCGCGCGTCGGCATCCGTCTCACCCGGCTCGACGACGCGGTGCAGCTGCGGATCGCCGACGACGGCGTCGGGTTCGATCCCGAGCGGGCGGAGGCGGTGGCGGCCGAGACCGATTCGTTCGGGTTGCGGGCCATGCGGGAGCGGGTCGGCCAGCTCGACGGCGCCCTCGAGGTCGACAGCGCACCGGGGCGGGGCACCGCCATCACGGTGACGCTCCCGGGGGGTGCGTCGTGATCCGCGTCGTCATCGCCGACGACCACCCCGTCGTCCGCGCGGGGGTGCGCGCCCTGCTCGATGCGGAGGCCGACATCGAGGTGGCGGGCGAGGCCGCGACCCCCGACGAGGCGGTCGCCCTGTCCGAGCGTCTCGCGCCCGAGCTCGTGCTGATGGACCTGCAGTTCGGCGACCGTGCCGCCGGTGCCGAGGCGACCAGGCGCGTCCGCGCGCTCGCCGCCCCGCCCTACGTGCTCGTGCTCACGAACTACGACACCGACGGCGACATCCTCGGTGCCGTCGAGGCGGGGGCCAGCGGGTACCTGCTGAAGGATGCGCCTCCCCACGAGCTGCTGGCCGGTGTCCGCGCCGCTGCGGCGGGGCAGAGCGCGCTCGCACCGGCGATCGCGGGTCGACTGCTCGCGCGGATGCGCGAACCCCGCGTCACCCTGTCGGCGCGCGAGATCGAGGTGCTGCATCTCGTCGCCCGCGGCGCGTCGAACGCCGACGTCGCGGCGCTCCTGCACATCACCGACGCGACGGTGAAGTCGCACCTCGCACACGTCTTCTCGAAGCTCGGCGTCACCTCGCGCACCGGCGCCGTCTCCGCGGCGCGGGCCCTCGGCATCCTGCGCTGACGGTTCGGACGCCGAGGCGGACGGCGCAGGCGACGACGTACGATGGGCGTCATGATCCGGGTGCGAGTGGTCGGCGTGGCCCTCGACCCGGCCCAGCAGCACGTCATCCTGCTCTCGCCGTTCGACGCCGAGGCCGACGGCGAGCGCGTGCTCCCGGTGTGGATCGGTCCGCAGGAGGCGATGTCGATCCTCGTCGCGATCGAGGGCACCGCCTCGCCCCGCCCGCTCGCGCACGACCTCATGACGGCGATGCTGGGGGAGTTGTCGGCGACCGTCGACCGGGTCGAGATCACCCATCTCGAGGACGGCACGTTCTACGCCCGCCTCGTGGTCGACACCCCGCGAGGACAGCGCTCCTTCGACGCCCGCCCCTCCGACGCGATCGCCCTGGGAGCCCGTGTCGATGCGCCGATCTGGGTCGCCGACAGCGTCTTCGCCGAGGCGGGAGTGCCCGACGACGCGGTCGAGCTCGACCCGTCGCCCGAGGAGGAGCGGGTGGAGGAGTTCCGCCGGTTCCTCGACGACGTCGACCCCGAGGACTTCCAGGGCTGACGGTCCGCCGCCCCCTCGACGCTCCTAGACTCGCGGAGGGGCCGCGCGCCGCGGCCTCATCACGACGAACGGGGTACGAATGCAACTCGCCATGGTCGGACTCGGACGGATGGGCGCCAACATCGTGCGCCGACTCATGAGGGACGGTCACGATTGCGTCGTCTTCGACGTGAATCAGGATGCCGTGGCCTCCCTCGTCGAGGAGGGGGCGACCGGGGCGACGAGCATCGCCGACCTCGCTTCGAAGCTGCAGAAGCCCCGCGCCGTGTGGCTCATGATCCCCGCCGGACTCACCGGGTCGGTGGTCGACCAGGTCGCCGAGGTGCTCGAGCCGGGCGACATCATCATCGACGGCGGCAACTCGAACTACCGTGACGACGTGCGTCGCGCGAAGAAGCTCGACGACAGCGGCATCCACTACGTCGACGTGGGGACCAGCGGCGGCGTGTTCGGCCTCGAGCGCGGTTACTGCCTGATGGTCGGCGGTCACGACGAAGCCGTCGCGCACCTCGAGCCCGTGCTGCGCACGATCGCGCCGGGACCGGGAGAGGTCGAGCGCACGCCCGGACGCACGGGCGACTACACGACCGAGGAGCGCGGGTACCTGCACTGCGGTCCCTCGGGGGCCGGGCACTTCGTGAAGATGGTGCACAACGGCATCGAGTACGGCATCATGGCCGCGCTCGCCGAGGGGCTCAACGTCTTGAACAACGCCGACGCGGGCCTGCACCAGGGCGAGCACTCGGCCGAGGTCGCCCCGCTGGAGGAGCCCGAGTACTACCAGTTCGACATCGACACGGCGCGGGTGACGGAGCTGTGGCGCCGGGGATCAGTCATCTCGTCATGGCTGCTCGACCTGACCGCGGCGGCTCTCGCGCAGAACCCCACGCTCGACGGACTCGCCGGTCGCGTCTCGGACTCGGGCGAGGGGCGCTGGACCGTCAAGGCCGCCGTGGACACCGGGGTGCCCGTGCCGGTGCTGGCCGCCTCGCTGTTCGAGCGCTTCGCCTCGCGGGGCGAGGACCACTTCGCCAACCAGGTGCTGTCGGCGATGCGTCTGCAGTTCGGCGGTCACCAGGAGCTGCCCGCCGGCGACGTGCTGGAAGCCGGTCAGAAGAAGGCCGAGAGCGGCCGGAGCTGACGGCCCGCGCGCGCGTTCAGCGCGTCAGCAGGATCTGACAGATGAAGAGGCCCCCGCCGTCGTTCCACACCTCGACGGCGGGGGTTTCGCATGCGCCGTCCTCGGCGGTGAGCAGTCGGACTCCGGCGTCGTCGTAGAGCGCGTAGGGGCCTACGGTGCCGCGGACGGCGGCCGAGACGCCCTGCGGGAGCTCGCCCACCGAGGCGAGCGCCTCGCGCAGCGGAGCACCGGCCTCTTCGGTGTAGTACGTCGCCGCGGCGTAGTCGCGGCAGTTGGCCGTCCCCCCTGATCCGAGAGGGAAGCCCGTGCCCAGGCAGTAGCCGCCCGCGGGCATGTCGGGGAGCGTGCCGTGAGCGCTGCGGTACTTCTCGAAGATCTCCTGCCACTGCACGAGCTTCTGGGTGGCCTGCTGATTCGGGGTGGACTGCGTCGAGGTGAGCAGCCAGGCGAGGAATCCGAGAGCCCCGAGGATGACGACCCCGCCGACGATGAGGGCGGTGAGAGCGGCGGGGTGGAGGCGGGCGCGAGACGTGGACGACATGGCGGGCTTTCTCGAGGGGGCGGGACGCGGGCGACGCGATGACGGATCGCGCCAGACTCGCATCCGCGGTGTCGGTCTCCGCGCGCGCTCACCGTCCCTCCCGCGGGGAAGCGTCGCAGGTTCACCCGCGTGCTCGCCCGCCCGGGGCCCCGCGTCGGATCGCGCCGGGCGGGCGGGGGAGACTAGGGGGATGAGCAGTTCGGCATCCACCCCCTCCGACCGTTACGTCGTCGCCACCGACGGCGCCTGCAAGGGCAACCCCGGCCCCGCGGGCTGGGCGTGGGTCGGCGAAGACGGCCACTGGGCCGCGGGCTCGATCCCCTCGGGGACGAACAACATCGGAGAGCTGCTCGGGCTCCTGCACGCGATCACCGACCACGCCGACGTGCGCGAGCTCGTCGTGCAGGCCGACTCGAAGTACGCGATCGACACGTACTCGTCGTGGATGGACGGCCACCGCCGTCGCGGGTGGGTGACGAGCGCCAAGAAGCCGGTGGCCAACCGCGGGATCCTCGAGGCGCTCATCGCCGCTCGCGATGCGCGACGCGAGGCGGGGCTCCCCGACGTCGTGCTCGAGCACGTGCGCGGACACTCCGGCCACGTGCTGAACTCGTGGGCCGACGAACGCGCGGTGCGCGCCTCGCAGCATGCGGCGAAGGGCGAGGAACTCATCTGGACCTCGCTGCGCGGTCTCGATCGCCTCGAGGTGCAGAAGGCACCGCCCCGTTCCGCGGCGGACCGCAACGGCCGCTGAGACCGCCCGGTCAGCCGGCCAGCACCTCGGCCTCCTCCGCCGGGGCGAGTCCGGCGCGACGGGGCCGGTCGATCCCGCGCGCCCGTTCGTCGTCGAGGACGCGTCGCATCGTCTCGGCCAGAGGGCGGCGCCGACCATCGGATGACAGGAACGCGGCGTCGCTGCGACGAGAGAAGCCCCGCGCCTCGGCGGGCAACCAGAGCGGGAGCGACCGCGGGCCCATCCAGTACTGCACACCGCGGGACAGGAGGGTCTCGTCGTCGAGCGGGACGGTCTCGACGCTCGCACCGGCGGCCTCACGGGCGGCCGCGAAGACCGCGGCGAGCGGGAACTCCTCACCGACGGCGTTGACCGGACCGGTCACCCCTGCCGACCCCGCGCGCACGATCCATTCCGCGAGATCGTCGACGTCGATGCCCTGCGCGTGCCGGCCGCTCGGCTCGGGCACGACCGCCCGGCCTCCCCGCGCGAAACGGGCCGGCCAGTAGCCGAAGCGATCGGTCGGGTCGCCCGGTCCCACGATGAGCCCGGCGCGAGCGCGCAGCGCCCGCTCGCCCACGCGTGCGGTGGTCAGTCGCTCGGCGTGCACCTTGGCATCCGCGTACTGCTCGAGGTCGACGGGCTCGACGAGGTCCGCGGACTCGTCGGCGAACGGCGCGGCGGAGTCCGCGTACACCGACACGCTCGACACGAGCGTCCAGTGCGCCGCCCGGTGGGCGAGGGCGTCGAGACCGGATGCCACGAAGCCGGGGTCCCACGAGAGCTCGACGACGTCGTCCCACTCGCCGTCGAGGTCGGCGTAGGCGTCGGGGTCGTTCCGGTCGGCGCGCACCAGCCGTGCTCCGGCGGGGACGGCTCCCGACTCTCCCCGGGCGAGACAGGTGACATCGGCGCCGGTGGCCAGCGCCGCCGTGACGAGGGCCCGGCCGAGCCAGGCGGTTCCGCCGAGGATGAGGATGCGTCGCATGCGGCCAGCCAAGCAGCCGCCGGCCCGCGCGGCGAGCGGGTTCGCGCTCGGCGGACGCAACCCTCGCGGGAGCCACCGGCCGTCGGCGGCTGAGTCGGCTCAGTTCCCGCTGTCCGACGGCGCAGGCGTCCCCTGGTGAAACGTCAGGCGCGGGGGCGAGCCCTGCCACACCGACGAACGGCGACTGACGCGCTCCTCGACCGTGAGCAGGTAGTCCAGGAGCACCGTGTCGGGGGCGATGACGCGGCTCGACCGCTCAGCGATCTCGGCCGTCGACGTGCCGGGCTCGGCCCGCAGGGCGGCGACGATGGCCTCCCGTGTGAAGCGGCGCCCCGATTGCCCGATCTCCACGAAGTCGTCGTCCAGCAGTGGCTCGACCCGGGCGGGGTCCTGGCGCACCCGCGGGTCCAGCAGTCGCTCCTCGGCCGCCCACGCCGCGGCGACGAGGGTCGCGGCATCCCGGTCTCGTCCGCGGATCTCATACCGGCGCTCGATGCCGACGGTCGCTGCGCCCCACGCGCTCGCCGCGACGCGGCGCTGATGGGCGTCGAACGCGGCCTCATCGACGAAACGCTCCTCGACGCGCCACACGAGGGGGTCGTCGGTGGGGTCGACGTCGAAGGAGACGCAGCCCGGTTCGGCCCGGGTGAGGGCGAGGTGCGCAGGGAGGTGTGCGCGCACCCGCGCGGCTTCGGTCTCGTCGGCGCAGCGGAGCGAGCCCGACAGCGTGACCTCGCGGCCGCGGTGGGGAGTCGAGGCAGACGTCATCCGCTCACGCTACGGGGTCAGGTGGCGGGGGATGCCAGCGACGGGGTCTTCGCGATGGCATCCCTCAGCACCTTCTCGCCCGGGAAGAGGGCGTCGTGGTACACGTCGCCGAAGGCGAAGGGGGCGCGCATGTGCCAGATCGAGACGCCCGTGCACCACGACGACCGCAGCGGGGCCTTCAGGACTGAGCGGTAGAGCAGCGCTTGCACGTCGTGGTTCGGGGCGCCCGTGGGCGGGGTACTGCCCTCCTGCTGGGCGAGACCGTCGACCCGCGGCTGCACGCCGACCTCGGTGATGAGGAAGGGGATGCGCAGCTGCGCGCACACGTCCTCGAGCTTTCCGAGGTGGTCGTCGGTGCGACCGTCGGCTCCGCGCCAGCCGCCGGCGAGCTCGTCGACGGTGATGTTGGGCGCGGACGGGGTGTAGACCTTGTCGGTCAGGCGGATCCACGAGTTGATGCCGAACACGTCGAGCAGCTGGGCCATGTGCGGGGTGCCCTGCGGCAGCCAGTACGTGTGCAGCAGATACAGCTCCAGCGTGGTGAAGGCGGCGGTGAGCTTCACCCCGGGCTCGGCCGTTCGCACCGTCTTCACAAGGTCGACCCATTTCGCGTACTGCGCCGCGTCCGTCTGGCCCGGCTGCTCGCACGCGAGGGAGAGGTACTCGATCCCGTTGTCGGCGCAGAGGCCCGCGAAATGCACCATCTGCTCGGTCCACCGCGAGAAGAAGCCGTCGACGGATGCCGGGGCGTAGTTCGCGCGATAGAAGCCGTCGCCGTCCTTCTCGGTGGCGATGTGGGGCTTCAGCAGAGTGATGCGGACGCCGCGATCCTTCGCGAGGGCGAACACCTTGCGGATGCGATCGTCGGACACGCGGGTGAACGTCGTCGAGGTGGCATCCGGGATGTAGCAGAGCACGACGAGGGTCGCGTGCGCGCCGAGGAGGGCGATGCGGTCGAGTTCGCGCGCCGTCGCGGAGAGGGGGGTCTTCTCGTCGAGGCTGAGCGAGATGCTCAGGTCGCGCCTGATGTCGCCGACCGTGCCGGCGAATCGGCGCCGCCGACGGTCGTCGTCCCGGCGCACCTCGATCGTGAAGGCGTACGGGCCCTGGGTCGTCGGTCGTCCGGCGAGGGCCGCACCGACGATCGCGAGGCCCGCGGGGAGTTCGCCGTCGACGAGCGCCAGCGTCGCGTCGTCGGCTTTCGACAGCGGGCGGCGGACGGTGTCCCACACGTGGAGGTCGAGGTCGGCGGGCGTGCTCGCGCTCGGAGAGGGGGATGCGCCGGAGGCGCTGTTCGACGCAGACATGACGGGCTCTGCCGGAGCGCCGTTGGTGATGACCGTTGCCGCCGCGGCGCTGGCGGCGCCCAGGGCCACCACTCCGAGACCGCCCAGGAGAAGGCCGCGTCGTGAGACGTCCATGTCGGCCCCTTCCCGATGCGATGGCGTGAGATGCGCGATTCCGTGTGATGCGCGGTGTCGACGTCGACCGGTGAGGGCCTCGGGGCCCGCCGTCCCAGGCTAGGGCGCGCCGCGGGCGGCGCGACGCGTCACCGAGGGGATCTGCGGCGATTCTGGGTCTTCTCCCGGGCGGACGGCGCCCGGACCACGCCGGTTACGCTGGAAGACCCGTCACCCGAGGAGTCACCGTGTCATCCGACGAGCGCGCCCGGCGCATCCGCATCCTCCGCACCGCATCGCTCGCCGTCGCGGGTGTCGGAGCGTCGATCGCGATGGCGGTCCTGGGGTCGTGGTGGGCGCCGCTCATCCTGCTCCTCGCCACGGCCGGCGCCGTCCTGGTGATCTGGAAGTCCGACAGCGCGCTCGCCGCCCCTCGCGCCGTCATCCCCGTGCTGGTCGTCGTCAGTGCTCTCACCGTGGCGGGTCTCCTCGGCATCGCCGGTGTGCTGCCGACGGGATGGGCGTGGGCGGCGCTGGGCGCGTACGCGGTGGCCTGGGGCGAATACCTGCTGTCGCAGACGGTCGCCCGCTCGCGCGGCGTCACGGCCTGGCGCTGACCGGCGCCGGCCGCTCCAGACAGATGAGGTCGGGGCGGTCGTCCCACGAGGCGACGACCGTGAAGCCCCGCCGTCGGTAGAGGCGGACGGCGTCATCCCGCCAGCGCCAGACCGAGAGGCGCACGGGTGTGACGGCATCCGCGAGGGCCGTGTCGAGGAGCGCGGACCCGACCCCTCGACCCCGTGCCGGCGGAGTGGTCCACAATCGCGAGAGCTCCACGGCGACGGGCGAGATGCGCACGACGACGATGCCGCAGTCGACGCCGTCGACCGTGGCGACGAGCACGCGATTCCCTGCGAAGGCCGCCGCGGGGTCGTCGATCTCACGGGCGTAGCGAGCGGCCAGCGCCGCCCCCGGCGTCGCGAGCCCGCGCTCGGCCTTCTCCGACTCTGTCCGGCGCAGGTAGTCGCCGAGCAGTTCCGAGACCGCGGCGGCGTCTCGGGGAAAGACGGCGGTCCGAACGACGGTCATTCCTCCACCGTACGACTGCTTCCGAGACGACGAATGGACCCGGATGCCGAGGGGCGGCATCCGGGTCCATCCGGGGTGGTCAGACCGTCGCGAGCGTAGGCTGCCAGTCGAGAACTTCGCGACGTGCGTCGCGAAGTTCTCGACGAGGCGGAGGTTGAACTCCACGCCCATCTGCGACGGGATCCATTGCGTCGTGTGGTGCTCGTCATCACAGTGAGCTTGAACGATAAGCATCGGGCCAGGAATGCAGACGTGAGCACGCAAGCAAGAGTGAATCGCTACGCGGGCGGCACGGCCGGTGTCAGCTGAGCACGCAGAATCCTCTGGACCGCTAAGCGAGCAGCCGCTGACACCACTCGTGTGCCCGTGGGCGTGGAGGGTATCTACGAACAGTGCTCGATTTGCATCGATGACCGCGACGACAAAGAGTGCGACGGCCAACAGGGGCTCAGCTCATCTCTGCCGACATCGCACCGGCCATTTACCTTCGCGGCGTCGCCAATCACTACGCCAGCCGCAATCCTCGAACGATCATCGTCGTGACCTTGGACTCAGTCAGATTGAGGCTGGTCGAGGGTGCCCGCGAGGTCGCGACGTTTTCCGACATTGACCCCGAGGGTCATCCCGAGACCGAGGGATCTGCCATCGCCACCCATCACGCGATTGAGGACAAACTTGCTCGGTATCGAGTTGATGACCTTATCCTCGAGGGTGAATGGGTTTTGAGCCCGTGATGCGAAGATCCTTGTGGTGTCCAAAGCGCGGAAGCTATCGATGGAAATAATGGACTCGTCGACTTTGCCCCACAAGAGCCGATCGAATGCCTTGTTCGTGTTCCAATGCTGACGTATCCGTGACTTTATTCCGCCGTCGCTGACGTTGACGCCAACATAAGCCTGCTTGAACTCATCGAGAACCATGATGTACAAACCTTGCCTGCCATCCCAGTCGTTCAAGTCAGTGACCTCAATCATGCCCCGACGAGCTTTGACGGCTTGGTTGATGGCATCGTCGAACTCTGCCCCATCCAGCGAGGCGAAGTAAGCCATGTTCAAATCAAAGTTCTCAAGCGCTCGTGCCTGGTGGGCCCGACACCACTCGTCCGTCATGAACCGGTGGTCTTCGTCTTCGTAGACATCGCTTAACGAATCCCAGAGTTCGGGAGCTCGCTCCCTTGGGAAGTACGTGGACGAGCGCTTGTTGATTGTCGCGTAGGTGGCACGGTCAATTTTCAGGCCGTACTTGCTACCGGCACGAACGCTAAGGCCGAAGTGGACAGCATTTCGAGGCGTTGGCGCATCCATCAGATCTCGCCTTGCTGCGACTCAACTTGGAAGAAAGAGCGGACTTCATCTTTGGTCTTGTCGTCGTATGCCACCAGTTCCCCCTAAGCTCGTGCGGCTCAGCGTAGCGGACGACCAGCGAGCGCCCCTCAAGCGTCTACCGTCAGAAGTCGCGTTCAAGGCCACGCTTCTTGGGTTGTGACTTATTCGTGCGTTTGGGTCACCACATGTGGGGCACCACGCATAAACCACCACGCCATTCGATTGGGAACTGTGACTCGAACCACATCTCCCGAAAACTGACGTCGAAGCGTCTTCAAGGCGCGACTGAAACGACTGCGAAGAAGCGAGTCGTAGGAGAGTCAGGATCAGAACGCGAGGTATAGGCGCATCGCGTCATCGCGAGACAGGCAGCGACCACGCGGACGGCGCAGTCCAGAACCGCGAGAATTGAACGGCGTCGGGGCGAGATGCGCACGACGACGATGCCGCAGTCGACGTCGTCGACCGTGGCGACGAGCACGCGATTCCCCGCGAAGGCCGCCGCGGGGTCGTCGATCTCACGGGCGTAGCGAGCGGCCAGCGCCGCCCCCGGCGTCGCGAGCCCGCGCTCGGCCTTCTCCGACTCTGTCCGGCGCAGGTAGTCGCCGAGCAGTTCCGAGACCGCGGCGGCGACTCGGGGAAAGACGGCGGTCCGAACGACGGTCATTCCTCCACCGTACGACTGCTTCCGAGACGACGAATGGACCCGGATGCCGAGGGGCGGCATCCGGGTCCATCCGGGGTGGTCAGACCGTCGCGAGCGTAGGCTGCCAGCCGAGGGCGGGCGCGACGTGCTTCGCGAAGTTCTCGACGAGGCGGAGGTTGAACTCCACGCCCATCTGGCTCGGGATGGTCAGCATGAGGGTGTCGGCGCTCATGACGGCCGCGTCGTTCTGCAGCTGCTCCACGAGCACCTCGGGCGGCGCGGCGTAGGTCTTGCCGAACGTCGAGCGCATGCCGTCAATCACGCCGATCTGGTCGCTGCCCGCGGACCCGCCGAAGTACATCTCGTCTTCGGCGGTGACGATCGGGAAGATGCTGCGGCTGACCGAGGTGCGCGGCTCACCGGCGTGCCCCGCCTCGCGCCACGCGGCGCGGAAGGCGTCGAGCTGCTGGGCCTGCAGGATGTCGAACGGCGTGCCGTCGGCCTCGGTGAGCAGCGTCGACGACATGAGGTTCACCCCCGTGCGCCCCGCCCACTCCGCGGTTGCGGTGGTGCCGGCGCCCCACCAGATGCGCTTCTTCAGGCCGGGGGAGTGGGGCTCGATGCGCTGCAGACCCGTTCCGCCGCCGAAGGGGCTCATCGGGTCGCGCTCGGCGAGACCCTCGCCCTCGATCGCGCGCAGGAAGAGGTCGAAGTGGTCGCGGGCGATGTCGGCGCCGCGCGGGTCCTGCGACCCCGTGTACCCGAACGCCTCGTAGCCGCGCTGCACGGTCTCGGGTGACCCGCGGCTCACGCCGAGGGCAAGGCGGTTGCCGCTGATGAGGTCGAGGGATGCCGCTTCCTCCGCGAGCATGAGCGGGTTCTCGTACCGCATGTCGATGACGCCGGTGCCGACCTCGATGCGGGAGGTGCGCGCGGCGATCGCCGCGAGCAGCGGCATGGGCGCCGCCTGCTGACGGGCGAAGTGGTGCACCCGGAACGAGATGCCGTTCACGCCGAGGTCGTCCATGCCCTGGGCGAGGTCGATCGCCTGGAGCATCGAGTCGCCCGCGGAGAGATGGTGTCCCCCGCCGAGGGGGCCGTAGTGGCCGAAGGAGAGTGTGCCGAAGGAGCGCATACGCGGTGCAACGCACGGCATCCTGATCTATTCCCACGCATGTAACGCGAGATGGCCCGGACGCCCGCGAGGTGTGGAAGCATTTCGAGGATGGACGATGGCGTGCGGGAGGAGCTGCGGCGACTGCGCGCGCGGGCGTACGGACCGAGCGCCGACATCTCCGCCGACCCGGCCGCGTACGAGCGGCTGCTCGCGCTGGAAGACCTCGAGCGGTCCGAGCGGGCAGCTCCGGCAGCCGCGACGGCCCCGGTTCCGTCAGCCTCGGCTCCGACGGTCCCGCCTCCCTCGGCCCCGGCGGTCGGCGCCGCGGCGCCCGTCGACGGCGACGAAGAACCCGAGCCCGAGGAGGAGGTCGAGCGCGAGCGCGCCCCGCTCCTGCGCTCCAAGCGCACCGTGTGGGCGTGGGCACTGTCCCTCGCGCTCGTCGCGGCGCTCGCGAGCGCGGCGACCACCGTGGGGGTCGGGTTCGTGCCGGTCGCCGCGTCCGTGGGAGCGCCGCAGGTGGCGACCCTCGTCGAGGATCCGGGCGCGCAGAGCCCCACCATCTTCGGACAGCGCACGGGGGACGAACGGGGTTTCGCGGACTTCTACGGAGTGAGCGCCTTCGTCGGCACGGCCCAGGTCGATGCGAGCGAGAATCGCAGCTCGTGCCTGTATCTGCTCGACACCGACGAGGTCGGGCAGGACGGCACCACCGGCTTCCGCGGCAACTTCGTCTACGGCGGATGCGGGGCGGGGATCTTCCCCGCCACCGTGCAGTTCGTCGTCGCCGACGGCATGCCGGACGCCTTCATCGAGCGCTTCCCGGTCGGCACGAGCGTGCAGTTCGTGTACGACGGCGAGAACGTGGGCGTCTTCAGCGACGCGGGGTGAGGCACGGGGGCGCCAGGCGCGAGCGGTGGGGCCGGTGGCTTCGACGGGCTCAGCCACCTCGGGTGCGGGCTCAGCCGCCTCGGTTCGGCGCAGCCGCCCTGGTCGGGTCCGGGCGCCTCGGTTCGGGCTCCGCCCTGGCGGCCCCGAGCCTGTCGAAGGGTCCGCCCGCCCGGCGGATGAGAGGGTGGGGGAGTGACCCCCCTCCTCGAGCACGTGCCGACCGGCAGCGAACCGGATGCCGTGTACCTCGGCTTCGTCGAGTGGGCGGCCTCGCGCGGGCTGACGCTGTACCCGGCGCAGGACGAAGCGATCATCGAGATCGTGTCGGGGGCGAACGTGATCCTGTCGACCCCGACCGGCACGGGGAAGTCCCTGGTCGCGGTCGCCGCGCACGCGGCATCCCTCTCCCGAGGCGGTCGCACCTATTACACGGCGCCCATCAAGGCGCTCGTGAGCGAGAAGTTCTTCGCGCTCGTCGACATCTTCGGGGCGGAGAACGTCGGGATGGTCACGGGCGACTCGTCGGTGAACTCCGACGCCCCGATCATCTGCTGCACCGCGGAGATCCTCGCGAACCTGGCCCTCCGCCAGGGCGCCGACGCGGACGTCGACCAGGTCGTGATGGACGAGTTCCACTACTACGGCGAGGCCGACCGCGGCTGGGCGTGGCAGGTGCCGTTGCTGCTGCTGAATCGCGCGCAGTTCATCCTCATGTCGGCCACTCTCGGTGACGTCGAGGACATCGCCGACGACCTCTCGCGCCGCACCGGTCGGCCCACGGCGAGAGTCACCGGCGTCGAGCGCCCAGTGCCGCTGCACTTCGAGTACGCCCGCACGCCCGTGCACGAGACCGTGCAGGAACTGCTCGACACGAAGCAGGCGCCGATCTACGTCGTGCACTTCTCGCAGGCCGCGGCCATGGAGCGCGCGCAGGCGCTGTCGTCGATCCGCATCATCGGCCGCGAGCAGCGCGACGAGATCGCCGAGGCGATCGGCGGCTTCCGCTTCACCACCGGCTTCGGCAAGACGCTCTCGCGCTACGTGCGCGCCGGCATCGGCGTGCACCACGCCGGCATGCTGCCGAGGTATCGCCGGCTCGTCGAGACCCTCGCGCAGCGGGGGCTGCTGCGTGTCATCTGCGGCACCGACACCCTCGGCGTCGGCATCAACGTGCCGATCCGCACCGTGCTCATGACGGCACTGACCAAGTACGACGGCACCCGTATGCGCCAGCTCTCGGCGCGCGAGTTCCATCAGATTGCGGGGCGCGCGGGCCGGGCCGGCTACGACACCGCGGGCACCGTCGTCGTCATGGCGCCCGATCACGAGATCGAGAACGCCGCGCAGATCCTCAAGGCCGGCGACGACCTCAAGAAGCAGAAGAAGATCGTGCGCAAGAAGGCGCCGCAGGGCTTCGTCAACTGGACCGAGCAGAGCTACGACCGTCTCGTCGCGGCCGAGCCCGAGCCGCTCCAGCCGCAGATGAAGCTGTCGGCCGCCATGTTGATCAACGTCATCGCGCGCGGCGGCGACGTGTTCGGCAACGTCCGCGCGCTCGTGTTCGACAACCACGAGCCCCGCCCCCGCCGGTACGAGCTCGCGCGGCGGGCGATCGCGATCTTCCGCACGCTCGTGCAGGCGGGGGTGGTGGAGGTGGGGGCCGACGGCATCCGGCTCACCGTCGATCTGCAGCCGAACTTCGCACTCAACCAGCCGCTGTCGCCGTTCGCGCTCGCCGCGATCGAGATGCTCGACCCCGAGGTCGAGCTCGGTCGGGGGCCGGATGCCGTCGCCCCGGCGTCATCGGTCGGCACGGGGCACTACGCGCTCGACGTCGTCAGCGTCATCGAGGCGACGCTCGACGACCCGCGCCCGATCCTGTCGCAGCAGCAGTTCCGGGCGCGGGGCGAGGCGGTCGCCGCGATGAAGCGCGAGGGCATCGAGTACGACGAGCGGATGGAGCTGCTCGAGGAGATCACCTGGCCGAAGCCCCTGGAGGAACTGCTCGCGCAGGCGTACGAGGTGTTCGCGTCGAGTCAGCCGTGGATCCGCGACTTCGAGCTGTCGCCCAAGTCGGTCGTGCGCGACATGTTCGAGCGGGCCTGCTCCTTCGGCGAGTACGTCTCGCTGTATCAGCTCGCGCGCAGCGAGGGTCTGGTGCTGCGCTACCTCAGTGACGCGTATCGCGCGATCCGGCAGACGGTGCCGGTCGACGCGCAGACGCCCGACCTGCTCGACCTCATCGCGTGGCTCGGCGAACTGGTGCGGCAGGTGGACTCCAGCCTCGTCGACGAGTGGGAGCAGCTCATCAACCCGGCCGACGATCCGGACGCCCCCGTGGTGCCTCCGGCGCCGCCGTCGATCCTCACCAACCGCCGCGCGTTCGTCGTGCTCGTGCGCAACGAGATGTTCCGGCGCGTGCAACTCGCTGCTCTGCAGCGCGACGAGGAGCTCGTCGAGCTGGATCCGGATGCCGGTTGGCCCGACGTTCTCGATCGCTACTTCGACGAGCACGACGCGATCGGCACGGGCGGAGCGGCACGCTCGTCCGCTCTGGTCGACATCGACGAGTCGTCGACCTCCGACGGAGTGTGGCGCGTCGAGCAGACCATCGACGACCCCGCGGGCGACCACGACTGGCGCATCCGCGCGGAAGTCGACCTCGCGGCATCCGAGGAGGAGGGCACCGCGGTCGTCCGGGTCACCGAGGTGCTGCGGCTCTGACGCCTCCTCCCCGATCCTGCGATGGGTGAAGTTCTCCACCGATCGCACGTGCGCATGTGATTCCCGGTGAGCGGCGTCGTACAGTGAACGCACGCCGCGCACAGGAAGGATCGGCCGTGACTCTCGACATCGCACAGGTGTTCATCGCCCTCGCCGCGTTGTTCCTCACCTTCTCTGCGGCGATCCTGGGCGGCGTGAAATGGATGCTCGATCGGGTCGAGCGTCGGACCGACCGCAACTTCGCGCAGGTCGATCAGCGTTTCGCGCAGATCGATCAGCGTTTCGCGCAGGTCGACCGGAGGTTCGAACAGGTCGATCAGCGGTTCGAACAGATCGATCACCGGTTCGACCGCCTCGAGGCCCGCATGGAGCGGGCGGATGCCCGCATGGACCGCGCTGACGCACGGTTCGACGAGCGCATGACGCGTATCGACGCCCGCGAACGGCAGATCGACGACCGGCTGCTCAAGATCGACGCGAACATCCTCGACATCACCGCGAGAATCGCCGGCATGAGCGACAGCATCGTCGAGATGAAGGCCTCGCTTGCGCGGCTCGAGGGCCCGCACCCGCCCCTGCTGATCGCGCGCGGCTGACGCTTCCTGTCCGCGCCGACCGTCGGTGCGGCGCCCGGGCCCTCGCACGAACGCCGGATGCCGAGGCCCTGAGGCCCCGGCATCCGTCGTGATCGATTCCGCTCAGGACTTGCGGGCGACGCGGTTCTCGGCGCTGACCATCCACGACAGCTGCTCGAGGCGCTCGAGCACACCGTGCAGGATGTCGGCGCTCGTGGGGTCTTCCTCGTCGACGTCGTCGTGCACGTCGCGGACGGTGCCGACGACGGCATCCAGACGCTCGGTGATGAGGTCGATGACCTCGGCCGTGTCGACCTCGCCCTGCGGGAACTCGGGGAGGGTGGTGGTCTCGGCGACGGTGTCGCTGCGTCCGTCGGGGAGGGCGTGCAGCGCGCGCATGCGCTCGGCGATCTCGTCACCGAACTCGCGGGCGGCGTCGATGATCTCGTCGAGCTGCAGGTGGGTGTCGCGGAAGTTCTTGCCGACGACGTTCCAGTGGGCCTGCTTGCCCTGGATCGACAGCTCGATGAGGTCGACCAGCACGGCCTGGAGGGCGTCGGTCAACTGCTCCGACGCCTGGAAGCCCTTCTCGGCGTTCTGCTCGTCGGTTGTCTCCGGACCGCTGCCTCCGCGCGCGGGGCGGCGACGGTTCTTGGTGGGGGCGGCGTCCTTGGTGGTGGTGGCGGACATGCGCGTTCCTTTCGCTCACGGTCGGTAGCGACGTTAGGCCGCAGGCTCGAGCGGGCGGCGGGGGTTGCGAGCGCGTCGGAGGAGAGGTACCGGAGCCGCGTCCGTAGCCGCTCGGACGCCATACGACAACCCCGGGGGAGCCTCGGCACGCGATTCCTAGCGTGAAGACGTGCCTCCCACTCCTCCCGCACCGTCTCGGCCGCTTCGCGACTACGCCGCGATCGGCGACGGCCGAACGGTCGCGCTCATCGGCCTCGACGGCTCGGTGGACTGGCTTCCGCTGCCCAATATCCATTCCCGCCCGGTCTTCGCGCGTCTCGTCGACGAGTCGGCGGGAGGCTGCATCGAACTGGCACCCGTGGAGGAGTACGAGGTCTCTCGGCGGTACATCCCGCGCACGAACGTCCTCGAGACCACGTTCACGACCGCCTCCGGGGTGGCCACCCTCACCGACGCCATGGTCACGGGCATCGCCGGGCGCCTGCCGTGGGCCGAGCTCGCCCGCCGCGTCGACGGGGTGAAGGGCGAAGTGGAGTTCGCGTGGTGCGTGCAACCGGGCACCATGCTCCGCTCCGCGGCGCCGTGGACCGAGCGCATCGACGGCTTCTCGATCATGCGCATCGGCCATGTCTCGCTCGCGGTGACGGGCCACGAGCACGGAGTCCACGGAGACCCGGATGCCGGCGACGAGAGCATCGACGGAGGGTTCACGACCACGAAGGGATCGCGGCACCTCCTCGTCATCGCCGCCACCGAGGGCGAGCCGCTGCGCATCCCCGACGCGAAGAACGTGGACCGGGGCATCGACCGCACGATCGGCGGCTGGCAGATGTGGTCGGACGAGTTCTCGTACGAGGGTCCGTGGGCCGACAACGTGCAACGCAGTGCCCTCTCGTTGAAGCTGCTGCTGTTCAGCCCGACCGGGGCGATCGCCGCGGCGGCGACCACATCGCTGCCCGAGAACCCCCGCGGCGGCAAGAACTGGGACTACCGCTTCGCATGGGTCCGCGACCTCGCTTACACCGCGCACGCGTGGGTGGGGTTCGGTCTGCGCGAGGAGACGCACGCGGCGATCTCGTGGCTGCTGCGGACGATCCGCAAGAACGGTCCCGAGGTCCAGGTGATGTACACGCTCGACGGGGACGCCGAGATCGGGCTCGAGAAGCACGAGGTCCCGGGGTGGAACGGCAATCAGCCGGTCGTCACGGGCAACCCCGCGCAGGGGCAGCTGCAACTCGGCGTCTACGGCGACCTCATCGCGCTGTGCCGCACCTACGTCGAGGCCGGCAACCGCCTCGACACCCAGACCGGGCGGCTCCTCGCCGACGTCGCCGATCGCACGTGCGACCTCTGGCGCCGCGAGGACTCGGGCATGTGGGAACTCCCGGAGCTCCGCCATTACACCTCGTCGAAGATGGGGTGCTGGAAGGCCCTCGACGACGCCCAGTGGCTGGCGGACGGCGGTCACATCCCCGACAACGGCGACCGCTGGCGCGCCGAGCGCGACCGCATCCACCGCTGGGTCGAGGAGCGCTGCTGGTCGGACGAGTTGCAGGCCTACACGATCGCGCCCGGCAGCGAAGACCTCGACGCCTCCGTGCTGCTGCACGCGCCGACGGGATTCGACCGGGGCGAGCGCATGTCGAAGACCCTGGATGCCATCACGGAGCGTCTCACGACCGAGAACCACCTCGTCTATCGCTACACCGGCATGGACCAGGAGGAGCAGACGTTCGTCGCCTGCGCCTTCTGGCGAGCCACCGCCCTGGCCTGCGTCGGTCGGCACGACGAGGCCCTCGAGGCGATGGACGCCCTCGTCGCCCAGGGCAACGACGTCGGGATCTACTCCGAGATGATCGCGGAGTCCGACGGGGCGTTCTGGGGCAACCTGCCGCAGGCGCTCAGCCATCTCGCCCTCATCAACGCCGCCCTCGTCATCCGCGACCTCGTGGACGACGTCGCGCTGAAGAACCGCTGACCCTCCCCGTCGAGGCGGCCCCGCCCCGGCATCCCCCATGAAAGGACTCGCCATGAGCACGCAGTACACCTTCACCGACCCGGCGAAGCTCTACGCCGACATCGACCCGCAGTCGCAGGACCAGAAGGAGCCCGGCCTCGATGCCGAGCTGACGCCGAAGGCCGCCCTCGGCGAGGACACCTACGTCGGCAGCGACCGACTCACGGGGCGCAAGGCGCTCATCACCGGCGCCGACTCCGGCATCGGCGCGGCCACCGCCATCGCGTTCGCCCGCGAGGGGGCCTCGGTCGCGATGTCGTACCTGCCGCAGGAGCAGGTGGATGCCGATCGCATCGCCGGCATCCTGCGCGAGGCCGGCGCGACCGTGGTGCAGATCCCCGGCGATCTGCGCGAGCGCGAGTACGCGCGCACGCTCGTGAAGGAAGCGGTCGAGGGCCTCGGCGGGCTCGACATCGTCGTCAACAACGGCGGCAAGCAGATCTTCAACGAGGACGTCACCACGCTGACCGACGAGCAGTTCGACGACACCTTCAAGACGAACGTCTATGCGATGTTCTGGATCTGCAAGGAGGCCGTGCCGCACCTGCAGCCCGGCTCGACGATCATCAACACGACGTCGATCCAGGCGTACTCGCCGGCGCCGATCCTCGTCGACTACGCCTCGACGAAGGCGACGATCAACACCTTCACCAAGGCTCTCGGCCAGCAGCTGGCGCCCAAGGGCATCCGCGTCAACGCGGTGGCACCGGGACCCATCTGGACGCCGCTGCAGGTCACCGACGGACAGCCCGACGAGAAGGTCGACGAGTTCGGCGAGGAGACGCCGCTCGGACGAATGGGTCAGCCCGCCGAGCTCGCCCCGGCGTACGTGTACCTCGCGTCGGCCGAGTCGAGCTACGTCATCGGCGAGACGCTCAACGTCAACGGCGGCATGCCCACGCCGTAAGCGCTGCGCCGCGAGGGGCCGTCGTCCGGGTTCGGACGGCGGCCCTTCGGCGTGTGCGGGGTTGCGGTCCCTTCGACAGTCTCAGGGACCTCGCGTGCGGCTCGCGGGCCTTGCGGGCGGCTCGCGCGCGGCACGCAGGCGAAAGGTGGCTGAGCCTGTCGAAGCCACCCGAAGCGGGTCAGGCGTCGAGGCGTTTGCGGTAGAAGATCTCGCCGTCGGCGGTGGTCTCGGACCGGTGATAGCCCTCGCGCTCGTACAGGCGCTGGTTCGCCTCGCTCAGCCCGCCCGTGAACAGCTCGGCCTCGGTCGCCCCGGCCTCTCGTCCGCGCTCCTCTACCGCCGCGAGCAGGAGCGTTCCCAGGCCCTCGCCCTGCTGGTCCGGCGCGATCGCCAGCCGGCCGATCAACAGCAGATCCCCGTCGCGGCGGGCCCTCACGGCGCCGACGATGCGGGTCCCGCTCACCGCGACGCAGCCGAGGTTCTCGACGAGCTCGGCGGCGAGCTCCTCGAGGGTCTGGGTGAGCGGCGGCATGTCGGGGTCGCCGTAGATGAGCGCCTCGCTGGCGAAGGCGGCGCGCTGGATCGTCAGCACCTCGCCGGCGTCGTCGGGGTGGATGGAGCGGATGACGGGCTCATCGGTCATGGGGTTCTCTCCCGGCGGTTTCGAAGCGGAGGTTAACTATCATGGGGCGTGCTGCGACGTCTTTCAGGGGTCTCGCGCATCTCGTTATGAACGACTTCTTCGACTCGCGCGTCCGCACCGACGGCGTCGCCGACACGCAGGCCTGGCTCCAGGCGCAGTATGGGCGCGTCGACGTCTTGGCCGACCACGCGTCGATCTCCGAGCACGCCGTCGGCGACGAGTCCTTCGCACTGCGACGCCTCGCCTGGGAGTGCCGAGCCGAGATCGTCTACGAGGCCGACCGCTTCTTCTTCGCCACCTCGGGCCCCGGATACGCGTGGAGCATCGGATCGCGCGAGGGTGACTACAGCGTGGAGCCGGGCATCGTCGAGCCCGGGCACGAGCTGATCGGCCGCCCGGACGAGACCGAGGTGCAGCTGCTGTCGTTCGATGCGCAGTGGCTCCGCGAGGCGGCTCGGACGATCTACGGCGACGAGGCGCTGGAGATCCGCTTCGGCGACACCGGTCCCGTGTCGAGGCGGCTGCGCGATTACTGGCTGGCGA
The DNA here is from genome assembly GCF_040685155.1 of Microbacterium sp. NPDC089188. Classification (NCBI taxonomy): domain Bacteria; kingdom Bacillati; phylum Actinomycetota; class Actinomycetes; order Micrococcales; family Microbacteriaceae; genus Microbacterium; species Microbacterium sp. NPDC089188. Next base: position 381,445 of record NZ_JBFBHH010000002.1, read on the forward strand.
CGGTGCGCTGGTCGCTCACACAGACGCCGCTGCTCGCCGAGCCGCTCGTTCGCGCCCACGTGCGCCGTGCGCTCGTCGCTGCGACGCTCGAAGCGTTCCCCCTCCTCGGCGATCCGCGCGAGCGGCGGGCATCGGCGATCGAGCAGGCGGCGGTTTACGCCGCGGCGGTCTCGTGGATCGACGATCACGCGTCGCTGCCCGTCACGATCGACGACGCCGCCCGGGCGGTCGGGACCTCGACGCAGGGCCTGCGTCGGGCATTCCTGGCCAATGGGCATCTGGCATCCACTCCCGAAGGCCACTTGGCGCACGCGCGGCTGAGCGCCGCGCATGCGGACCTGCTCGCTGCCGACCCGACGGCGACCAACGTGGCCGACATCGCGGCGCGCTGGGGCTTCGTCGATCTCGCGGCCTTCGTCCAGGCCTACCGCGACGCGTATCGCACGACGCCGCGGCGGACGCTGGATCGCTGACTCAGCGATCGCGGTCGGTGTACTCGCCCGGGTCGTCGAGGTCCTCGCGCGACTCGTGGCCGCTCGGCTGCTCGACGTCGGTGTAGGCGCCGGCCTCGTCGGCGCGCGGGCGGCTCTCGCTGCCGTCGGCGTTCTCGCGGTCGACGTACTCCCCGGGCTGGTCCGCGCTACCGCGGTCCATCTCGCCGTCGGGCAGTTGGACGTCGGTGTACTCGCCCTCGCCGGGTCCGGTGCCGTGTCCGCCTGCGTGTTCGGTGACGTCGCGATCGGCCATAGCCGCCTCCTCGGGGTCGTGGTGTGCTCGACGCTAGCCGCCGGATGCCGAGTCGGCGACCGTCTTGACACGTCCTTGTCGGCCGGCTCGGCGCGTGTCAAGGCCGCGGCGCGGGCCCGCCCGGAGGTGCAGGGTGGAGGTTATGCCAGCTCTCGCCATCATCCTCGTCATCGTGGGCCTCGTGCTCCTGTTCCTCGGCGTCTTCGTCGAGGCCGTGAAGTTCCTGCTGTGGATCGGGATCATCATCCTGATCATCGGCATCATCGCCGCGCTCATGCGCTTCATCCGTCGACAGGTCTGACCACCGGTCTCACCGACGCCGCTCCGCGCGTGCCGCCCCCGGGAGGCCGCGCCGGGGCGGCGTCGTCGTTCAGGCGGCGAGAATATCGCGCGCTCGGGGCCGACGCGATGCAGCGACGTCGTCGAGGGCGCCGCCGAGCTCGGCGAACCGGAAGGCGAACCCCGCCTCGGTCAGTCGGCGGGGGAGCGCCCACCGGCTCTTGAGCACCAGCTCGGGCTCGTTGCGCAAGACCGCCATCGCCGGGTCGAGCATCCATCTCCACGCGGGCAGGCCCCACGGCATCCGGGCCACCCTCCGAAGCTCCCGCATGAGGGTGCGGTTGTCGCTGACGCCCGGAGCGGAGAGGTTGACCGGCCCCGAGAGCGTGTCGTGGTCGCGCAAAAAGCGGACGGATGCCACGACGTCGTCGATGTGGATCCAGCTGAAGCGCTGGTGTCCGCTCGTCCGGTGCCACGACGACCACACGGGTCCGGTCGGACGGGCGCCGATGCCGCGGTAGCGCCGGTGCGGGAACCACCAGCTGTCGATCTGGGGCCCGCCGACTCCGAGTTTCGCGAGGGCGAACAGCATGCGCGTGGCGGGGCCGTCGCCGAGGACGATCGCCATACGCAGCGCGACGCGGCGCGTCGCGGGCAGCTCGCCGGCGAAGAACGCACGCTCCCACCTCGTGGCGACGTCGACCGAGAACCCCTCACCGAGCACGCCCTCGACCTCGTCGTTGCCGCGCTCGGTCTCGTGCCGGTAGATCGTGGCGGTGGAGGCGTTCATCCAAACGCGTGGCGGCGTGTCGGCCGCAGCGACGGCGGTGTGCAGCGCACGCGTGGTCTCGACGCGGGAGCGGAGGATCTCGTCGCGATTCGCGTCGGTGTACCGGCACGACACGATCTTCCCGGCGAGGTTGATCAGCACATCGGCGCCGTCGACCAGGCGCGCGATCGCCGGTGCATCCCCCCATACCGCGGACCCCGTGCGGCCGACCGTGTAGACGTCGTAGTCGTCGTCCTCGAACGCGCGAGTCAGTGCCCGCCCGACGAAGCCGCTCGCGCCGGCGATGACGGCGCGCGGGCGCGAAGCGGGTCGCGGGTCGCCGTCGCGGTCTGCGGGGAGATCGGTCACGGGGGCTCCTGTCGTCGGTCGATGCTACCGACCGAGTCGTGCGAACCGCCGATCCTCGTCGCACAGCTCGTCCGTCGGGCGCGGAGGGGGTCCTCGCGTGCTGCCACAATGAGTCCATGCGACGACAGAGCCGGGCCCCGCGCGTCGCGCGCGGCGCGGTGGCGGCATCCGTCGCCACCTTCGTCGCCCTGCTCTCCCACGTCTCCGGCGGCGGGGAGGTGCCCGGGCTCTTCGGGGTCGTCGTGCCCCTCGCCCTGTCGTTCGTCGTGTGCACCGTCCTCGCCGGACGACGGCTCTCGCCGGCGCGTCTCGGGCTCGCGGTCGCCCTCAGCCAGCTGCTCTTCCACACGCTCTTCGTGCTGGGCAGCTTCCAGCCCGGGGTCGCGGGTCACGTCCACGGCGCGCCGCTCCTGCTGACGGGTGACGCCGCGGCACCGGTCGTCTCGGTGGATGCCACGATGTGGGCCGGTCACCTCGTCGCGGCCGTCGCGACCACGGCGATGCTGCATCGCGGTGAGCGCACGGTCGCCGTCCTCGGGGCGCTCGCCGGTCGCTGCGTCGCGTGGGTTCGCGCGCGGGCGCGCGTCGCCGCCGTCTCCGTCGGCCCGGCGCCGACTCGTCGCGTGCACGCGATGGTCGTCGCCGATGTCGTGCCGATTTCGACCGTCATCGTCGCGTCGGCTCGCCGTCGCGGTCCGCCGCTCGCGGCATCCTGAGCTTCTCCCCGCCCTCTTCCGGGTGGGGATCCGGCCGCGCGCGATACGCGCGCCGGTTCCTCCCGCATCCCTCCCGGATGCGCCCCCTTCCTCTCCGCGCTCCTCCGCACGCGCCGGCCCGCGGGCCGCCCGTCGGAGGGCGCGGCACCGGTGCCGCTGTGCGCGCCGGATGACGGGCGTTCGCGCCCGGAAAGCGACATCCCCATGCCCTCTTCCCGTCTTCGTCCGGTGGTCGTCGCATGACCGCCACCGACTCCCCTCCTGCGGCCGCGGCCCCCTCCCCAGCCGTCCGCCCGCCCGGCAGCGCAGGGTGGTTCACCCCGCTGCTGCGGCGCCTGCACTTCTTCGCCGGTCTCCTCGTGGGGCCGTTCATCCTCGTCGCGGCGGTGAGTGGGGCCCTGTACGCGGTCGCACCGACCCTCGAGAAGGTCATGTACGCGCACGAGCTGACCGCGGCCTCGGACGCCCCGGGGGTCTCTCTCGCCGCCCAGATCGAGGCGGCGCGGGCCCACCTCGGCGACGGATCGACGCCCGTCGCGGTGCGCCCCGCGCCCGAGGCCGGCGCGACGACGCGCGTCATGTTCGCCGACGAGACGCTGCCCGAGAGCACGACGCGAGCGATCTTCGTCGATCCGGCCACGACCGAGATCCGCGGCGATCTCCCCGCTTACGGCACGAGCGGAGCGCTGCCGCTGCGGCACTGGATCAGCGACCTGCACCGGTCGCTGCACCTCGGGGATGCGGGGCGCTGGTACAGCGAGCTCGCGGCATCCTGGCTCGGGATCGTCGCCCTTGCGGGGCTCGGACTGTGGATCGGACGCTTCGTGCGCTCGCGCCGGGGCCGCCGCGACCTCGTGCGTCCGAACCGCCGTCACACCGGTTACCGCCGGTTGTCGGGGTGGCACTCCGCCGTCGGGATCTGGGTCGTGCTCGGCGCGGTCTTCCTCTCGGCGACCGGCATCACGTGGTCGACGTTCGCCGGAGCCCACGTGTCCGACCTCCGAGCCGCGGTGGGGGAGGGCACTCCGACGCTGACGACCTCGCTCGACGGCGGGGCAGCGGGTGGAGAGCATGCCGGGCACGCGGGGCACAGCGCCGCGGCAGCGACCGGCCCCGCCGACTCCGCGACCTTCGACGCGGTCCTCGCGATCGCGCAGCGCATCAACGTCGACAGCGGCGACGTCGAGATCAAGCCGCCCGCCGCCGCCGGGAAGGCGTGGGTGGTGCAGGAGATCCACCGCAGCTTCCCGACCCAGGTGGATGCCGTCGCGATCGATGGATCGCGGATGCAGGTGGCCGATCGCGTCGACTTCGCCGACTACCCCCTGCTCGCGAAACTCTCGCGGTGGGGCATCGATCTGCACTCGGGGACGATGTTCGGCCTCGCCAACCAGCTCGTGCTGTTCGCGCTCGCCCTCGGCATCGCCGCTCTCGTCGTGCTCGGGTACGCGATGTGGTGGAGGCGTCGACCGACCCGCGGTCTCGCGGCCGCACCGGCCCGAGGGGCTCTGGGGCGCGCGCCGTGGTGGGGGATCGCGGCGGTGCTCGTCGTCGCGATCGCGATCGGGCTGTTCCTGCCGCTCGTGGGCTACACGCTCGCCGCGTTCGTCGTGATCGACGTGCTCGTCGGGTGGCGGGCGCGGCGCGCTGCCCCGTCGGGGACGCGCGGCACGGCAGCGCGCTGAGGCCCGGGGGACGGTATGCCGCGGACGGGGGTCCGGCGGATGTCGTCCCGCGCCCCGGCCGCTTCGCGCACCTCCGTCGAGAGGGGGAGGTGCGCGAAGCCGCCCGCTCGTAGCGTGGGAGGACCCCACCGGAAGGAACCTCGTGACCCTCGCCCGTCGCCTGACCGCCCTCGTCTCGCTCGTCGCCGTCGCCGCCCTCACCGCATGCACGAGCGCGAAACCCGTCCCGACCGCGAGCGCCGCGGCATCCGTCGAGGTCCCCTCCACTCCCGTCGGGGATCGGTTGACGTGGGTCCTCGACCTGTTCGAGGCCGAAAACGACACCACGGCCGGGGAGTGGGCTCGGGTGCTGGACGAGAACTTCCAGAAGCAGGTGCCGGCGGAGCAGGTCGCCGAGATGGTGAACCGCCAGATCCGCCCGGCGGCGCCGTTCACCGTCACCGCCTACACCGGCACCGAGACGCAGGCGCGCGCCACGGTCGCCGGCGCCCTCGGCGACCCCTTCGACCTCACCCTCGCGATCGACTCCGCGGGGCGGATCACCACGATGCTGCTGAGCCCCGTCGCCCCGGCCTGGGAGCCGTCGACCTCGCTCGACGAGGTCGAGCAGCGGCTGCGCGAACTGCCCGGCGAGGTGAGCGCCCTCGTCCAGCGGGGCGACGAGACCGTGGTCTCCCTCGACGCCGACCGCTCCGCCCCGCTGGCGTCGGTGTTCAAGCTGTACGTGCTGCTCGCGACGGCGGAGGCCGTGGCATCCGGGGAGGTGTCGTGGGGCGACACCCTCGTGCTCGCCGACACCGACCGTAGTCTGCCCTCGGGCGAGTTGCAGGATGCCCCCGCGGGCACCGAGGTGTCGGTGCGGGATGCCGCGTCGGCCATGATCCGCATCAGCGACAACACGGCGACCGATCTGCTGATCGCGCGGCTCGGTCGGGAGCGCGTCGAAGCGGCGGTCGCGCGCAGCGGCCACGCCGACCCCGCGGCGCTGACGCCCTTCCCCTCCACGAAGGAGATCTTCACCCTCGGGTGGGGAGACCCCGCGTTGCGGGCGGAATGGCAAGCCGCCGACGAGGCGGGCAGGCGCGCGGTGCTCGACCGCATCGCCGCGGCGCCCCTCGCCGTGGAGGGCGAGGCGGTGACCACGTCGCAGTGGCAGAACGGGTTCGACTGGTTCGCGTCGGCGGCCGACGTCGCCGCCGTGCACCACGCGCTGCAGCGGACTCAGGATGCCGAGGTGCTCGACATCCTGAGCGAGAACCCGGGCCAGGGACTCGATGTCGGAACCTGGCCGTACGTGGCGTTCAAGGGCGGTTCGAGCCGCGGTGTGCTGACCGGCAGCTGGTTCGTGCGCGACGACGCGGGGGACGCGACGGTGGTGCTGCTGATGGCCGACACCGACGTCGCCGCGGTGTCGGAGGCGGTGCCGAGCTTCTTCCACCTCGCCGAGGACGCCCTGCGCCTGACGCACTGACGATCGGGACCGGCCCGGGTCGCGGGTTGCGGAGGCTCCGACGGGGTCAGCCTTCTACGTGGGGAGGTCCCTGAGCCTGTCGAGGGGACCGGGCGCGGGAGGTCCGGACGACCGAACCTCCCGCGTCGGCCGGTCAGGCCTCGTCGGGGTCGGGGAGGCCCTGGGCGATCTTGCTGGATGCCGCGGAGTCGCGACCGACGCCCGGCTGGAAGGCCGCGATGGGGTCGTCGGCGTCGACGTGCGGTTCGCCGCCGTCGTCGCTGCGCGGGGGAGAGGCCGGAGTCCGCACGTCCTCGCTCTTCTCCGTGGGGAGGTCGTCGTGGTCGGCGCCCCCGGTGTCCTCGGTGTGGCGCGACGTCGACCCGCCCTCGCCGCGGGCGTCGTCCGTGCCGCGCTCGGTGAGTCCGTCGGCGGCGCGCGTGCCGACGCCGGGCAGGTCGTTCTGGCTCGAGATGCCCTGCAGGCGCGCTTCGTCGTCGGGGTCGATGCGAGCCGTGCCGACGGCTCCCGAATCGGCGCCCGCGGCGCCCGCGGGCACATCGGCGGCGAGACCGTCGGAGTCGGGGACGATGTTCTCTTCGTCGGCTCCGGGGAGCCGCTCGGCGGGGGTGTCCATGCTGTTCCTTCCGTGGGTGTGTCGCCACGCTAGGCGTCGGGTGCGCGAGCGCATCCGGGGTTGCGCTCGCCGGGTCACCGGCATCCGTCGTCGATCGGCCCCGGTGTCGGAGGGGCTGGATAGGCTCGGAGAAGCTTCGAAAGGAACCGCAATGCAGCAGCGTCCCCTCTCCCGTACCGGCCGTGAGGTCTCGGCGATCGGCCTCGGCACCTGGCAGCTCGGCGCCGACTGGGGTGATGTCAGCGAGGGCGATGCCCGTGCCGTGCTCGAGGCCTCGGCCGATTCCGGCGTCACCCTCTTCGACACCGCCGACGTCTACGGAGACGGCCGGTCCGAGCAGATCATCGGGGCGTTCCTGAAGAGCAGGCCGGATGCCGGCATCACCGTCGCCACCAAGATGGGGCGACGGGAAGACCAGGTGCCCGAGAACTACGTGATGGAGAACTTCCGCGGCTGGCTCGATCGCTCGCGTCGTCTGCTCGACACCGAGACGCTCGATCTCGTGCAGCTGCACTGCCCGCCGTCAGCCGTCATTGACGGCGACGCCACGTGGGACGCCCTCGACCAGCTCGTGTCGGAGGGCGTGATCGCCGCCTACGGGGCGTCGGTCGAGACCATGGATCAGGCGCTGTCGGCGCTGCGGCGGCCCAACCTGACCAACCTGCAGATCATCTTCAACCCGTTCCGCCTCAAGCCCCTCGACGAGGTGCTGCCCCTCGCGGCCGAGAAGAACGTCGCGGTCTTCGCGCGTGTGCCGCTCGCGAGCGGCCTGCTGTCGGGGAAGTACACGACGAACACCACTTTCGACGAGAACGATCACCGCACCTACAACCGCAACGGCGAAGCCTTCGACAAGGGCGAGACGTTCTCGGGAGTGCCGTTCGAGGAGGGCGTGGCCGCGGCCGACGAACTCAAGGCCTCGCTCCCCGAGGGCGTGACGCTGCCGGCCGCGACGCTCGCGTGGATCGCGTCGCGCGAGGGTGTCACGGCGGTCATCCCGGGAGCGCGTTCGGTGCAGCAGGCCCGCGCGAACGCCGAGGCGGGCGGCCTGCTCGACGGCGGCTTCGACCTCGACGCGTTCGACGCCCTCGTGCGCGACGTGTACGACCGTCGTCTGCGCGCGGAGATCCACCCGCAGTGGTGACGCCGCCATGACGAGAAGCCGGGCCCGCCTTGAAGGCGGGCCCGGCTTCTCATCGAAGGGGGAGACGTCAGCTGACGTCGCCGCGCCAGGCGCCGGACTCGGCGCCGCGCGACTCGATGTACTCCTTGAAGTTCGCCAGGTCCTTCTTCACCGAGTGGTCGTCGGCGCCGAAGACGGCGCCGAGCTTCTCGAGGGCGCCCGCGGGCTCCCAGTCGATCTGCACGGTCACGCGCGTCTCGGTGTCGGACAGGCGGTGGAAGGTCACGACACCCGCGTGGTTCTCGTCGCCGCCGACGCTGTTCCACGCGACGCGCTCATCGGGGTGCTGCTCGGTGATCTCGGCGTCGAACTCGCGCTCGGCACCGGCGATCTTCACCTTCCAGTGCGTGAGCGTGTCGGACTTCTGCGTGATGGACTCCACGAAGCTCATGAAGTGCGGGAACTCCTCGAACTGGGTCCACTGGTTGTAGGCGACGCGGACGGGAACGTCGACGTCGATGGTTTCGATGACCTGTGCCATGGTGCATGTCCTCTTCTCGTGGGTTTCCGGGGTGCCCCCAGTCTTCGCGCGATCCCGACGGCCCGCCCCCGGGGTTGAGGGATCGGCGTTCGTGCCCTATAGGCGCGAGCGGGTCCCGTCGCTCGCTTCCCACCGGCATAAACGCCATCCGTGCGCGGAAACGCGGTGTCAGGGCGTTTCTGCGCACGAATGGCGTTTATCGCGACCTGACGCCGGGCGCGAGCGACCGGGCGCGCGCCCCGTGGCCGCGGGCCGGCGCCGTCAGGCGCGCCCGCGCAGGATCAGGTGCCAGTACACCCACGGCAGCACACGGCGATCGGCGATCCACGACAGGCGGCGCTCGCGGTAGAGCGACCGCCAGAAGGGGATGGTGGGCTGCAACCGACCCGCGCGGTCGAACTCGGCGAAGACGACCGTGCCCCGCGACACCGTGAACGGAACGACGCTGTAGCCGTTGTACCTCGCGGTCGAGGTGCGGCCGGCCAGGACCGCCGTCATGTTCTTCACGAGCGCTTTCGCCTGCTGCCGGATCGCCCCGCCCGAGCGGCGCGTGGCGACGGTCGCGGCGTCTCCGAGGGCCCAGATCTCGGGGTGGCGCACGTGCTGGAACGTCTCGGGGTCGACGTCGACGAACCCGTGCGGATCATCGGATGCCGACAGCCCGCTGCCGGCGATCCACTCCGGTGCTCGCTGGGGCGGAACGGCGTGCAGCACGTCGTACGCGATGGTTTCGCGCGCCTCGCCGTGTCCGATCTCGATCGTGCGGCTGCCGGCATCCACGTTCGTGAGTTCGCGCTGGTACCGCACCTCGATGCCGTACTCGTCGAGCTTGCGACGAAGTTCGCGATCGATGGCCGGGATGCCGAAGGGCACGGGATCGGGGCAGACGAACACGACGCGGATGTCGTCACGGACGCCGATCGCGCGCCACCAGTCGCACGCGAGATACATCGGCTTCTGCGCGGCGGCACCGCAGGATGCCGGCTCGGGCGGCTGGGTGAACACCACCGTGCCCCGACGCAGATCGCGCAGCACCGGGGAGGCCTTCGCGGCGAGGTCGTAGTCGTAGTTCGACACGCCCTCGGGGGTCGCCATCGCTTCGGTCAGGCCCGGGATCTGCTCCCACGCCATCCGCATCCCGGCGCAGACGACGAGCTGGTCGTAGTCGATCCGTCTCCCCGAGACGAGGTGCACGCGCCGGGTCTCGGCATCCACGGTGAAGGCCTCGTCGCGCAACCACCGCACCCCCGGCGGGATGACGTCGGCTTGACGTCGCACGGCCTCGGACGCCCGCGCGGCCCCTCCCGCGATGTGGGATTGCAGGGGGGCGAAGACGTGCTGCTCGCGCGGCTCGATGACGGTGATCTCGCCGACGCGGGCGCGATGCAGCCGCCCGGCGACGGAGAGTCCGGCATTGCCGCCGCCGATCACGACGACGCGCACGGGCGCGGCGGAGGAAGAGGGGGTCATCCCTCCACGCTCCGCCGCCGGGGGCCGGGATGCCAGCGCCTTGACAGCCGCGTCAGGCGTACGACTCGGGCGCCACCGTCTCGTCGGCGGGTTCGGGGACGACGTACAGACCCGTGGGGGAGTTGGCCGTCGACATCAGCGCCTCGAGCCACGCGCGGTTCAGCGCGGGCGGGCGTCCGCCGTTGAACTTGAAGACGATGTTGGCGCGGGGGTGCACCCAGACCGACGTGCGGCCGCCTCCCGTGCTGATGTCGTCTTTCCACACGAAGTAGAACGGCTCCCCGCGGCGCAGCTTGTTGCCGACGACCACCTGGAGGTGCGCGAGGAGGCGGTCCTCGAACTCGTTGCGAACGCCGCCCTCGTAGATGAACTTGCCCACATCTGTCCTTTCGCGGGCTGTCGTGCCCCGCCGTCTTCACTGTGCAATCGCTGTGTGTTCGGAAGGTCTCGCCGACACCCCGTGCGCAACGGCGAGACCGAACGCGACGCCTCAGAACATGCGGGCCACCTGCGCCGGGTTCTGTCCGTAGTGCTCCCGGTGGTACCGGGCGAAGCGCGAGGCGCTGGAGAAACCCCAGCGCTTCGCAACGTCGGAGACCGACACCGCGGTGCCCGAGCGCAACTCCTCGTGGGCGGCACTGAGCCGCACGCGGCGCACATATTCCATCGGCGTCATGTCGAGAGTGCGGCGGAAGGCGTGCTGCAGCCCGCGCCCCGACATCCCCGCTGCCGCGGCGATGTCCTCGAGGGTGAGCGGCTCGTGCGCGTGCGCCTCGATGTGCGCGACGGCGCGGCGCACGGCGCGCGGCGCCGACGAGCGCTGGTGGGCCCGCTGCACGGCCTCGGCATAGGAGGTCGAGAACGCCGACAGGGTCGACAGGAGCGCGTGCCGGTGCAGCTCCGCGGCCAGGATGCCGTCGTCGTGGACGGCGACCAGCGACGACGACACGTGTGCGAACGAGCGTTCCCACTGGGTCGCGGCGTCGCGATCCCGCGCCTGTGGATCGATCCGACGCAGCACGAGTCGGTCGTCGCCCGAGGCGATGCGTGCGACGCGCTCGGCGTCGCTGCGGTCGAACACGAAGGCACGTACCCGCGCCGAACCCGTCCATTGCGCGTCCGCCCCGGCGTCCGAGGTCACCCATGGTCGCCGCGGGTCGACGGGGCGCCCCTCCGACTCGATGCGCACGTCGTCCGCGATCATGCGGCACGCCATGATCTGGTCGGTCATGCGCACCGAGGAATGGACGGATGCCGCGAGTTCATACGACACCGCCGAGAAGTGCGCGAGCTCGACCGAGGTCCACGAGAACGACACGGTACGGGGGTCGACCCGCTCGAGACGGGCACTGGGGACGAACTGGCGCCACACGCGTTCGACGTCGTCGATTCCGCGTGAGCGCACCGAGAGGAACTCTCCCATGGCTTTCCTTCCGCCGCGTCGTGGCGCGGCCCGGGGTGGGGTGGTGGAGCGGAGCGCGGGCCGGACGTGACGTCCGGTACGGGCGCGCCGAGAGGCTGTCAAGGGGCGGGCCGGTTGCGCGGGGCCCGCGTTGGATGGGTTCACCGCTGATTCCGGCGGCCCCCCGCGTCCGACGGAAGGACCCCCCATGAGCGACGCTTCGATCGACCCGACCCCCGACGCGACCATGCCGGCCGCGGACGTGGGAATCGCGGGTGTGCAGCCCCTGCGCGACGGCGACACGTCCATCGAGCCGGATCCCGCGCTCGACCCGGCGCAGGCGGAGTGGGACGCCACCACCGCTCTCGACGAGGGCGCCGATCCCGACGACATCAACCCGGCCACCGCGACCGGCGCCGACCCTGCCGAGATCCCGGCAGACGACAGTGACATCCCCCTCGAGGACATCCACCCCGAGTCCACCGGTACCGACTCGCAGGGCGAGGACCCGGGCGTCGTCGAACTGGGCGAAGAGGGTCAGGGCGATCTCGCTCCGGAAGACCTCTGACGCACTTCCGACGCCCCGGTCACCGCTCCCGGTGGTCGGGGCGTCGTCGTGCGCGTGGGCCCCTCTCCTGCCGGGCCGCCTACGCATGGTCGCGGCCGTCCGCGACCCGGCGTCGCAGCGCGCGTGAGGGCGTGGCCGACCGACGCACGAGGTCGTGAGGGTCGTCCGCGAGCTCGTCGAGACCGGCGTCGTCCCTCCGTCGCAGCGGCAGCGCGTCGTCGGCGTCGAGACGCATCGGGGCGAGAGCCTCACTCCTCGGTGCGGAAACCCGACGCCTTGTGGGTTCCGTCGCAGAGCGGCTTGATGGTCGACAGTCCGCAGCGGCACAGGGCGACGGTGCGGCGGGTACGGGGCACCTCCGCCCCCTCGCTGGTCAGGAGGTGGGCGTCACCGCGGACGAGGAGGGGACCGTCGGGGTAGGCCGTGATCGTGACGCGGTCGTCAGTCATCGTTCGTCCTCCGTGCGCAGCGACGACGCACCCCGCGACCACGCGTCCAGCATGTGTCGGCCGACGCGGTCGTCGACCTCGAGGCACGCGGCCGCGCCGAACAGGATGTCGGGGAGCAAATCGGGCCGGTCCTCGGCCAAGGCGCCGGCGAGGTCGCGTCCGGCGATCTGCTCGTGCACGGCGTCGGCCTCGACGTGCTCGTCGAAGTACCCGCACACATCGTCGCCGAAGCCGAGCCGGCGCAGCCCCTCGGCATAGAGACGGTTGGGGATCGAGGAGGTCATCTCGAACGCGGCGAGGTGACCGACGATCGCACCGAGCAAGCGGCGGTTGAGTCCGAACATCGACATCGTGTTGTGCGACGCGAGGGTGACGGCGGGAACGTCATCGACATAGGCGCCGTACGCGTCGGTGAGTCCGGCTCCGCGGACCGCCCGTGCGAACAGGGTCGCGTGAACGCGGTCGGGGCGACCGGCGCCGTACTCGTCGGACTGGATCTCGACGAGGGCGGCCTTGGGGCGGCCGGTCAGGCGGGGGATGGCCCAGGAATGGGGGTCGGCCTCGCGCAGCGTGTACACCGTGCGGTGCACGAGGAACTCGTGCGCCTGCTCGAGCGTGGCCTTGCGCGCCAGGTGACGCGAGAGGCTGGGGCCGCCCTCGGCGCCGGTCAGGGCGAAGAGGTCGCGGGCCACGGCATCCGCGGTGGGCGCGGGTGGTTGCGGGACGGCGATGCTCTCGCGCAGCGAGGCCTCGAAGGCCGTCTCGATGACGCGTCGGGTGGCGACGAGCGCGGGATCCCACTCGAGCTCGGCACGAAACGCCGCGATCGATCCGTACGACGAGGCATACAGCGCGAAGAGCGCGAGCTGGAGATCGTCGTCGCACGCGATGTCGGCGGTCGTGGAGACCGCCGCGTCGGCGAGTGCCGTGTGCCCGGTGGCGACACCGTCCACGAGGTGACGCAGAACCGCGGCGCTCACGGGTCCGCGGGCGTCGAACGGCACCAGCCGGGCCTCGACGTCGTCGACGGGCGCAGCGGGCGGGGGCGAGGACAGAGTCGGCGGCACCCAGGCACTGTGCGTCAGGGAGCGGCGGTTGTTCGAGACCCTTGACAAGCGGAGGCGCCCGGGCGAGGGAGCGGGTGGATGGGACCGCTCCCTCGCCCGGTGGTGATCACTGCTCGATGGGCTGCGGCGTGCTGTCGTGCGCTTCGATCACGCCCTCGCCGTCGTCGGTCGACACGGCGATGCGCCGCGGCTTCGCCTTCTCGCTGACGGGGATCGTGACCGAGAGCACGCCGTTGCGGTAGGCGGCGCTGATGCGCTCGGTGTCGATGCCCTGCCCGAGGTTGAGCTGTCGGACGAAGGATGCCGTCTCGCGTTCGCGGGTGATCCACTTCACGCCCTCGCCCGAACCGAGGGTGCGCTCGGCGCGGATCGTCAGCAGCTGGCCGTCGACGTCGATGTCGACCGACCCGGGGTCGACACCGGGCAGGTCGGCCGCGAGGACGTAGTGATCGCCGTCGCGGTACAGGTCCATCGGCATCCGGCGCGGACCACCGCCGCGGCGGGCGTCGAGGAGCGTCGACGCGAGGCGGTCGAGGTCGCGGAAGGGGTCGTAGGTGGCCATGGTCGTTCTCCTTTTCGATCAGTCCGGACGTGGCATCCGGGGCTCTAGAAGTTGAGTCATGTTCGCTCAACTCGGCAGAAGATTAGCACTCTCGGGTCGAGAGTGCCAAGAGGTCGGGCGCGCGATTGTGGCCCGCGTCGACCGCGCCCGCAACCCCCGTGCCGGACCCCTGCGAGGAAGCGTTTCGTGGCCGTCGATGCCGAGCCCCCCGGTCGGCGTCCCGACGACGAGGAGAGACATGTACTTCCACCGACAAGAACTCCAGCACAGCGCCACCCCCGACAAGCCCGACGCCGTCTACGCCCGCAAGCTCCAGGAGGTGCTCGGCGGCCAGTACGGCGAGATCTCGGTCGCGATGCAGTACCAGTTCCAGGCGTGGAACATGCACATGCCCGGCAAGTACCGCGACCTCGTGTTCGGTATCGGTGCCGAAGAGATGGGTCACGTCGAGATGCTCGCGATCATGATCGCGCAGCTGCTGGAGAAGTCGCCGCTCGGCATCACCGAGGAGGCCGTGCAGGACGACCCGACCGTCGCCGCCGTGATCGGCGGCACCGACATCCAGCACGGGATCGTCGCAGGCGCTGGTGCCCGCCCCGTCGACGCGAACGGCAACCCGTGGCAGGGCAGCTTCATCACCGCGAGCGGCAACTTGCTCGCCGACTTCACCGCCAACGCGAACGCCGAGATGCAGGGGCGCGTCCAGGTCGCGCGGCTGTATCACCAGACAGACGACCACGGCGTGAAGGACCTGCTCGCGTTCCTCCTCGCCCGCGACACGATGCATCAGAACCAGTGGGCCGCCGCGGCCGCCGAGCTGCAGGCCGAGGGCTACGAGCAGATGCCCGTGCCGAGCAACTTCCCCCTCGACAAGGAGGATCGCGACGTGTCGTACCAATACATCAACTTCAGCAACGGTGCGCAGGCCGGTGACGGCACCTGGGCCTCGGAGCCGACGCCCGACGGCAAGGGAGAGTTCACCTACCTCCCCGAGCCCCCCGCGGGCGTGCCGATGCCCCCGCCCACCAAGCCCGACGTGCGGTTCTACGGCACGACCGAGCTGCCGAACACGGTCGAGAAGCTCGCCGGGCGCGCGCAGGACGCGCTGCACAAGGAATGAACGGGATGGATGCCGCGGCGCCGGGGCCCTCGACGGTCCCGGCGCCGCGGAGCGGAGCGAGTTTCCCCGCGATGCGCGCGGCCAAGGTGCCGCGCTCGATCGTGGCGGGGCCGTACGGACACCCGTTCCATCCGGTCGCGGTGACCGTGCCCATCGGGGCGTGGTCGTCGAGCCTCGTGTTCGACCTGCTGGGTCTCGCCGCCGACGATCCCCGGGCGTTCGCGAAGGGCTCGCGCTGGCTCATCGCGATCGGTCTCGGCGGGGCAGTGGGGGCGTCGGTGCTCGGCCTGCTCGACATGTCGCGCATTCCGCGCGGAACGCCGGCTCGGCGGACGGCCGTCGCTCATATGGTGATCAACGTCACCGCGATGGCGCTGTTCTCGACCAGCCTCGTCGTGCGGGCGCTGGATCTCGCGCGGGTCCCGGTCGTGGCCTTCGGGCTCAGCGTCATGGCCTCCGCAGGGCTGAGCGTCTCGGGCTGGCTCGGCGGAAAGCTCGCCTACCGCTGGGGCGTGCGGGTCGCCGACGAGAACACCCAGCGCGAGGGCTTCGAGACGGCCGCCTGACCGATCGGTCCTCTCGACCGCGGGGGCTTCGACAGGCTCAGCCTCCTGTGGCGGGAGGTCCGTGAGCCTGTCGAAGGGACCGGAGGCTTCGACGGGCTCAGCCTCCCGTGGAAGAACGCGGGCGCCGCAGCGGCACGCGCGCCCAGCCGCCGCTCACCGCGCCGGGGTCGTGCTGCGCCTCCAGCACCGCGCCGCTGGTCGGTGTCGCGGGCCGGCGGCGCAGGCCGAGCGCGTGCTGCAGCGCGCGGATGAAGCGGTCGTAGACGCGCGGCGCGAGGAACTGCAGCGGACGGGTGACGAACTGCGCGGCCCCCACGCCCACCTCGTGCCGGCGTCCGCGCGTCACACGCACGATGGCGCGGGCCACGCGGTCGGCGGCGACCACCGGCGGGAGCGGGAAGGCGGTGCGCCCGGTGTAGTTCGCTGCGCGCTGGTAGATCGGGGTGTCGATGCTGGCCGGCAGCACGACCTTCACCCGGATGCCGCGGTGCGCGAGCATCTCCTGCCGCAGCGAGCGCGCGAAGCCGAGCAGACCGTGCTTCGCGGCGACGTACGACGAGACGTAGGGCCCGGCCACCTGCGAGTAGAGCGAGCCGACGAAGACGATCGTGCCGCCCCCGCCCGCGCGCAAGTACGGCAGCACGGCGCGGGCGGCGCGCATGTGTCCGAGGAGGTTCGTCTCGATCACCCGATCGCGCACCTCGTCGGGGGTGTCCTCGACCGAACCGTAGGAGAAGACCGACGCCGACCCCACCCACACGTCGATCCGTCCGAAGCGGGCGACCGTGGCATCCGCCGCCCGTGCCGGTCCGTCGGGGGTGGCGAGGTCGATCGAGAGGGTGAGCACCTCGGCCCCGCGGCGGCGGCATTCCTCGGCGGCCGCGGCGAGGGCGATCTCGTCGCGCGCGACGAGCGCGAGCCGGGCACCCCGGCGGGCGAAGCGCAGGGCCGCCGCCCGTCCGATTCCGCGCGAACCGCCGGTGACGACGACGACCTGACCCATGCTGTCCCCTCCGCGTGAGGCCTCGGCGGCTCCTCGCGGGGCGACGCTAAGCGGCGGGACCGGGCACCCCGAGGGGGTTGACGCCGGCCCGACGCGCTAACAGCGCCTCGGCGCACCCGCAACCCCGTGTGCGGTCCGCCCGTCCCCGCACGAGGGTGTGCGACATGTCGAAAGAACACGCAGGACCCGGGCGCACGCCCGACGGGGTAAGAGAGGTCGCCGACGGCGTGCTGATGATCACGCGCGCCCTCACCAACAGCTACCTCATCGCCACCGATGACGGCCTGATCCTCGTCGACACGGGATTGCCACGGTCGTGGCCGTACCTCGTCGCCGCCCTGGCCGCGCATCGCTCCGGTCCCGACGACTTGGTGTCGGTCGCCCTTACACACGGCCACTTCGACCACGTCGGCACCGTCGACCGCCTGCAGCGCGAACACCACGTCCCGATCCACGTGCACGAAGCCGACGTGCCGCTCGTGCGGCATCCCTACCGCTACGACCGCGAGGCGTCTCGCGCCCTGTATCCGCTCCGTCACCCCGGAGGCATCCCGGCTCTCGCGAAGATGGCCCGAGCCGGGGCACTCTCCGTCCGCGGTGCGGCCGCGCTCGGCGACATCCGCCCGGGCGAGCCGCTGCTGGGCGGCCTCGTCCCGATCGCGACCCCGGGTCATACCTACGGTCACACAGCGTTTCACCTCCCCGACCGCGACCTGCTGTTCACCGGCGACGCCCTAGTCACCCTCGACCCGTACACCGGGCGGGTGGGGCCGCAGATCGTCGCCCGCGCGGCGACCGCCGACAGCACCGCGGCGCTCGCGGTGCTCGGCGCCCTCGCCGAGACCCGGGCCGGCACGATGCTCCCGGGCCACGGCGACCCGTGGACGGCCGGGGCCGAACACGCGGTGCGGGACGCGCACGCCACCGGGGCCCACTGATCGCCCCGACCCCCCCCACATGGCCTTTCGTGCGGCCGGTGTCGCCCCGCGGGACGACCTCGCGCGCTCGTCATCGCGCGGTGCCGCGAACGCGCCTCGCCACGGTAGCGTCGTCGAGGTGACGGATGCCGCGGCGAAGCCGCCCCTCGTGCGGGCGCTGTGGGGCGCCACTCACCCCGGGCCGACGCTCGTGGTCACGGCCCTGTCGCTCGCGCTGGGCATCGCGGCCGGAGTGGAGCCCGCGCGTCTCGTGCTGCTGGTCGTGGCCGTGTTCGCCGGGCAGGTCTCGGTCGGATTGTCCAACGACGCGATCGACGGCGCCCGCGACGCGGCGGTCGGCCGCACCGACAAGCCCATCGCCGGGGGAGCGGTCACCCCGGAGCGCGCGCTCGCGGTGGCCGTGGCAGCCCTCGTCGTCGCGGTCGCGCTGTCGGTACCGCTCGGGCCGGGGCTGCTCGCCGCACACGCGATCGCCCTCGCCTCGGCGTGGGCCTACAACGCCGGGCTCAAGTCCACGCCGTTCTCGATCGTCCCGTTCCTGCTGAGCTTCGGGCTCTTCCCCTCGTTCGCGACGCTGTCGCAGTCCGATCCGGGCCTCGCCGCCCCGTGGGCCTCCCTCGCCGGCGCCGCCCTCGGCGCCGCCGTGCACCTCACCAACGTCGTCCGCGACCTCGACGACGATCGCCGCACGGGGGTGCGCGGCCTGCCGCACCGTCTCGGCGCGCGCGCCTCGGTCGTGCTCGCCGCGTTCGGGATCGTCGTCGGCGCGGTCGCGGTGCTCCTCGGCACGGATGCCACCCCGGTCGGCGTCATCTTCTTCGTCGCCGTGCTGGTGGTCGCGCTCGCCGCCGCGGTGCTGGTGTTCGTGCGGACACCGGGGCGGGCGGTGTTCCAGCTCACGATGCTCGCCGCTCTGCTGCTCGCCGCCCAGCTCGTCGCGACCTGAGCGACCTCCCCACGCTCCGGGACAGATGGCCCGGTGACGTGCTCACGCTGCGCCCGTGACGCGCGCGCCCCGCGGATTGGCGACCACCGCGAGCGGATGTGAAGCTGGCGGGATGACCCCTGTAGCCAAGATCACGGTCAGCCTCGCTTCGCTCGCGCTCCTCGCGGGGATGACGGCGTGCGCCCCGACTCCCGCGCCCACCGTCACCCCGGCGAGCACTCCCGAGGCTGAGTACCCGCTTCCCACGGCCACTCCGCCGATCACCGAACTGCCCGCCTGGGCGCGTAGCGACGACCAGCTGTGGATCGTCTACCCCGACGGCTTCGAGTGCTCCGGCACGGAGGGCTGCCCGAATGACTTCGTGGCGGCGTTCGGCGAGCCCGCCGATCCGCTGCCCGAGGGCGTCGCGTACTACGACGCCGAATGCATGGACGGCCGCTACGTTCAGCCGCTCGAGCAGTCGCCCTACATGACGGAGGGCAACACGATGCGCCTCGACGGCCCCGTTGTGAGCGCGCCGGACGTGCCGCCGGTCACCTGCAGCTGACGCTCGCGCATCCGAAGGCCTCGGCTCCTTTTCGGGTTGCGGGGCCTTCGTCGTCCACGGACGAGGCGGCGGTCGGACACGACGATGTCGCCCGCGGAGAAGAGGGATGGCCGGGTGGTGATTCCGTCGGAGACGGTGTCGGCACTGCCGGCGGTGGGGATGCCGAGCGGGTGCAGCTCACGCACGCCCGCCGCGACGCCGCGCGTCAGCCCCGCGCCGCCTGGTCGAACCGCATCGCGTACGCCCGAGTGAACACGGCGCCGCCCGGCCCGCGCAGCACGGTGCGCAGCGCGGCCGTTCGTGCCGCGTGCGCGGGGGCGCCGGCCGCGCGCCCGAGCAGCGTGTTCAGGAAGGCGAGACGCGCCGCGTGCCGCGCCGAGGCCAGGCGGTCGCGCTCCCACCGAGCGAGATCCGTGTCGTCCCCGCGCCGTACCCACGGTTCCAACAGGGGCGCGAGCGTCAGCGCGTCGAGCAGGCCGAGGTTCATCCCCTGACCGCCGATCGGGCTGACCTCGTGCGCCGCGTCACCCACCACGACCACGCGTCCGCGCCGCAGGGCCGGCGCCACCGCCCGCCGCACCCCGAACGTCGACGCGCCCGTGATCTCGAGCGCCGTCCCGGTGCGGGCGGCGACGGCGTCGCGGAGGAAGCCGTCGGCATCCGTCACCTCCCCACGGCCCGCCCACGCGACGAGTCGGCGCCGCCCGCCCGGCAGGGGGAACGACTCGACCACCCCCTCCCGCTCGAGGTGGACGCGGGCGACGGGCCCCCCGGATGCCACGACGTCGGCCATGACGTATGTATCGGGGTAGTGGTGCGTACGCACGGCCCCCGGGCGATACACGAGGTCTCGCCCCGACCACCCGGTGGCGACGACGACGACTCCCGCGCGGATCTCGTCCCCGTCGTCGAGCTGCGCGCGGACGCCGTCGCCCTCCTGGCTCAGCGTCACCACGCCCGCACCCCGCCGCACCGGTGGGGCGAGCGCGGTGAGCACCTCGATCGTGTCGGACTGCGGCAGCGCCGCCACGTACGGATGCCGAGCCCGCAGGCGATCGAACCGGATCCCGGCCAGCAGCCGGCCGTCGGCGCGGGCCTCTCCCCGCGAGATGCGCACGGCGCGTTGCCGGATCCCTTCCGTCGCCCCTGAGGCCTCGAGCAGTTCGAGGGCGGGCGAATGGATGCCGATGGCTCGCGTGCCCGCACCGGGATCGGCGCGTCGCTCGACGACCTCCACGGCGACGCCACGGGTGCGCAGATCGGCGGCGAGGGCGAGGCCGACCGGTCCCGCGCCCACGACGAGCACCTCAGTCACGCGCGCGCCCTCTCGCCGTGGCGAGCACCCGGAACGGCGCCGGTGTCTCGACGACCCAGGGCGTGCCCAGGGCGGCGGCCAGTTCTGCGGGGCGGTAGCTCCGGCGAATCGAGCGCAACCCGTCGACGCGCAGGAAGGTGCCGATCGAGAGCGGCGCGATGCCCACCGCGTACAGGCCGTAGGCGAGGCGCCCGCGCGCGATGTCGGCGTGCAGCACCGCACCGCGCGAGAGGGCGAGGCTGTCGTCGGCGAAGGCCGCGAGCGACGCGTCGTCGAGATGGTGCAGCACGTGGTTCGACAGCACGAGGTCGAACGTCTCGCCCGCCGCGATCAGCTCTCGCGAGCCCTGGGAGACGAACCGCACCCCGGGACGCTCCCGCAGCCGGGCGGCCTCGTGCGCGCGGGGGTCGGGATCGGCCCCCACCCACTCGACCTCGAGGCCGTCGCGCGCAGCGAGGGCGGCCAGACGCGCGACCACGTCGCCGCCTCCCGACCCGAGGTCGAGCACGCGGGCGGGGCGACCGAGAGCCGAGAGCTCGGGCCGCACGCGCGTGCGGTACACCCGGCCCCAGGCCGAGACGAGGCGGTTCACGACGTCGAACCGGCGGTAGGTCGCCGAGAGCGCCCGCGGATCGCAATCGGGATCGTCCATCAGCTCGGTCAGCGCGGTGTCGCGCCGCGCGAGACCGGAGAGCGCGCTCACGCCGAGGCGCGGCGCGCGGTGATGGTCGCCGCCTCCACGGTCAGTCCCGGACCGAAGGCCATCGCCGCCACCCGGTCGCCGTCCTTCAGGGCGGAGTCGGCGAGCAGGTCGCGCAGGATGAACAGCAGCGTGGCGCTCGACATGTTGCCGTGCCGGCGCAGCACCTCGCGCGAGGCAGCCAGGGCAGTGGCATCCAGTCCGAGGGCGCTCTCGACGCGGTCGAGGATGCTGCGCCCGCCCGGATGCACCGCCCATGCGTCGACGTCGGCGAGGTCGCCGAGCACGTCGGCGGCGATCGCCGAGATCTCGCGACCGATGATTCGCGGAACTTCGGGCGTGAGCGTCATCTCGAAGCCCGAGTCGCCGACGGTCCAGGCCATGTCCTTCTCGCCGTCGTCGGTGACGTGGGTGGCGAAGCCGTCGAGGTCGAGGCCGTCGCGCGAGGGATCCCCGGATGCCACGACCGCGGCGCCCGCGCCATCGGCGAACACCGAGGCGGCGACGATCTGGTCGGGGTGCGACGAGGTCTGCCAGTGCAGCGAGCACAGCTCGGTGCAGGCCACGAGCACGACCGCGGCGGGGTCGTTCCCGACGATCCGCGCCGCGAGGCGCAGCGCCGGGATCGCGGCCGCGCAGCCGATGAATCCGAGGTGGTACCGCTCGACGGTGGGGGAGAGCCCGAGGTCGCGCACGAGGTGGTAGTCGGGCCCGGGGGCGAACATCCCCGTGCACGAGACCGTGACGACGTGCGTCACGGCATCCGTGCCGTATCCGGACCCGTCGATCGCGGCGCGCGAGGCCGCGGCGAAGAGCCCCGGGGCGGTGCGGCGGTATTCGTCGTTGCGGGCCCCCGTCGGCGGCATGAGCAGGGTGTCGCCGTCGCGCACGGGGAGGCCGTCTCCGGCGGCACCCGCGAGCTGCGGCAGCACGACGTGACGGGTGTCGATCGCGGCGGCGTCGAAGGCGGCCCCGACCAGGCGCTGGGCCTTGCGGTCGAAGCCCGGCTGCGCGGCGAAGAGGTCGCGCAGCGTCGACTGGGTGACGCGGGTGTCGGGCAGGGCCGTGCCGATCGACACGATTCGGGCGGTCATGCCTCACTGTAGACACGCTTCGCGGGCCCCGGCGCGGGGATGGTGCGGGTGTCGCACGGCGTCTATGGTGCGGGCACGTCGGTGAGACCCGCGTCCCGTCGGGGTCAGGCCGCGATCGCGTCGCGCAGCAGCAGTCCGGCGATGGCACCCCGGTACTCGTCGATCATGCGGCGGCGGTCCAATCGTCCGCGGGCCGCGAGAGCGGCCCCGCGCAGGGCCGGACGCAGGGCGAGGGCGTCGCCCCACGCCTCGGCGATGGCGGCGACGTCGCGCGCGGTGACGAGACCGAACCCCTCCACCATGCGCGCGGCGTCGCCGACGTCGGTCGTCACGGGTACGGCCCCGGAGGCCGCGCCCTCGACCAGGCAAAGCGGAGACGCCTCGCCGAAGGCGCTCGTGAGGGCCACGACGTCGGCGATGCGGTACAGCTCGGGCATGTCTTCGCGCAGGCCCAACGCGTGCAGGGCGACCTCGTCACCGACCCCGCTCTGGGTGCGCAGCGCCCGGAACGCGGGGTTGTCAGCCGTCATCCCCGAGCCGCACATGAGGTAGTGCGTGGCGGGCGCGCGGCGCGCGTGCGCGGCGACGGCGCGGAGGAAGAGCCCCGGATCCTTCATCGCGTCGAAGCGAGCGGCCAGCAGCACCACGGGTGCCGACTCCGGGATGCCGAGGGCCGAGCGGATGCGACGGCGCTCCGCCCGCGTGCCCGGGCGGAAGCGGCGTGTGTCGATGCCGTTGTCGATGACCCACGCCTCGTGCGCCGCCACCCCGGCCCGCGCATAGGCGTCGGAGGTCGACAGGGCGCACGAGATGGTGGCCGTCACGGCGCCGGAGGCGGCGGCATCCGTCAGCCATCCCAGGGCGGGGCCCGAGTGTGTCGGGTCGGACCGGTGCAGGCACGCCGCGACGGGGACGTCGGGGAGCAGACCTGCCCGGTCCAGCGCGACGACGAGGCTCAGCGGCTGCTCCTTCAGCGAGAGCACGACGTCGGCGTCGCAGAAGAGAGCGGCGGCGTGGTCGAGCTCGGCCGCGGTGTAGTCCTCCGGGGCGATCGGGCGGTCGCCGGCGACGCGGTCGAACGCCGTGATCTCCACGCCCGCCTCGCGAAGGCGCCGGTAGCGCGTGTCATCGCGCGCGAGCTGCAGCGACGCGTCGCGGCGCGCGGACGCGGTGAGCGAGAGCACCCGGTGCTCCTGCGAGCCGTCGCGCGCAAGTCCCGCGACGACGTCGGAATGCAGGATGCGGGCTCCACCGGCGAAGAAGCCCTCGTAGAGGGAGAGCACACGGATGGATCGCGTCATCGGGGTCTCGTTTCAGCCGGGGAGAGGCACCGCGGATGCGGTCGTCCCATGCTGAGGCGTGGACCCCGTGGGCTGGGTTACGCCCGGGAGACCATCGTGTGAACGCCCGGACACGAGCCGACGCGCCGGCCCCCGGGGGAGGGACCGACGCGTCGGGTGAAGGGGCGGTGGGTCAGGCGCGGGGCGCGACCACCATCGCCTCGCCGGCGTCGCGTGTGCGCGACCAGGGCCAGCGCGGCGCCGTGCGCTCGCGCGGTTCGTCGGTCGATCGCGGCACGATGCCGTTGCCCATGGCGGTCGACATGGCGATGCTCCACACCGAGCCCGCCTGCTGTCCGCTCTGCTGTCCGTAGATCATGATGTGCTCCTCACTCCCGTCTCCCGACGGGATGCCCCGTCTCCCGACGGGCGTCTCGACCTCCGTCATAACCCGACGCGGGTCGCGGCGGTGCCCGCTTGACAACGGTGACATGATGCGCATCCCGGCGGCGCCGCCGGCCGCGGGGTGGAGCGAGCCCGGTGCCCCACCCCGCGGTGTCCTCACGCGCCGCGAACGGTCTCTCCGGCATCCTGCGCGCGGTCCCGCACGGTGGAGACGGCGTCGGCGGAGTCGTCCTTGACGTGCTGCACCGCTTCGGCGGCACGATCCTTGACTGCGTCGACGGCCTCGCCCGCGGGTTCCTTCAGGTCGGCGACGATGTCGTGCGCGACGTCCTTCGCCTCGTCGATCAGCGGAGCCGCCTTGTCCTTCGCCTTCGCGGCCGCGTCGCGTTCGGCGCGCGAGGGCGGGATGAGCGAGGCGAGCACGAGGCCCGCGCCGAAGGCGACGAGCCCGACGGCGAGCGGGTTCCCCTTCACCGCGTGGCCTGCGTCGTGCGCGGCGTCCCCCGCCCGGTGGGCGAGGCCGGATGCCGTGCTCCCGGCATCGTCGGCGACCCCCATCACGCGATCGCGGACGCTGCGGACGGCGCCGTGCAGCTTGCTCTTCTGCCGATCGACGATCTTCGAGGGCGTCACCTTGTCGGCGAGGGCATCGACGTCGGAGCCCAGGTCGGCACGGGTGCGCTCGATCTCGGCGCGGATGGCTTCCGGTGAATCGGTCATCGGTTCTCCTCATTCCTTGCGAATGCTTCCGGTATCTCCTGAAGGGTGGCCGCGGTCTGCGGCATCCCTTCCACGGTCTTGAGGCGGCTCCGGCCGATGGCGAAGAGGATCCCCGCGACCACCGCCCAGATCACGGCCACCACCACGGCCGACCAGGCGTGCCCGATCAGCAGCGCGAGCGCCTCCCAGAGCGCGATCGAGAGGAAGAGCACGACCATGCCGGCCGCGTATCCTGCGCCACCGAGCAGCCCGGCGCCCTTCGCCGACTTCGTCGCCGACTCCTTCACCTCGGCCTTGGCGAGAGCCAGTTCCTGCCGCATGAGCGTCGACATGTCGCGAGTGACCTCGCCGACGAGTTCGCCCAGCGACGTCGTCGCAGCCCTCTGCTCAGAGGGTGTCGGGTCGGTCATCAGAACCTCCCTCACGTGCGCCGTCGAGGCGTGCCGCCGACTCGGTGTACAGCGGCGGGTCGTCGACGTCGGCCGTCAGGCCCGTGCCGTCGCCGACAGGCTCGGTCGGCCGCGTGCCGTCCACGACCGGGACGATGGGCGTCGCGTCGACGACGCCGACCGGGGGGACATACCCCTCGAGCCTGTCCGCGCCGTCGTCGCTGGCCCGGACCGCGGCGTCCGCATCCGCATAGCGCGGACCGCCGAGCGTCGCGGGAGCGGACGCACCCGAGTCGTCCGACGCGGCTCCGGCGGCGATCGCGCGACTGAGCCGGCCGACCACGACCCCCGCGATGGCCGCGACGGCGATGAAGGTGCCGGGGCGACGACGTGCGAACGCGGTGACGTCTTTCACGAGCTGCTGAGGGTCGCGATCCGCGAGCCACGAGCCCACGGTCGACGCGTGCTCCGCTGCGCGGCGCACCACCTCACCCGCGATCCCGCCGCCCTCGTCGGCGTCGGCCATGCGGGTGAAATCCTCGCCCAGGGAGCCGAGCCCGTCCGCGAGGCGTTTCTGCTGGGTCGCGGCCTGGTCCGACAGCTCACGGC
This sequence comes from Microbacterium sp. NPDC089188, assembly GCF_040685155.1. Classification (NCBI taxonomy): domain Bacteria; kingdom Bacillati; phylum Actinomycetota; class Actinomycetes; order Micrococcales; family Microbacteriaceae; genus Microbacterium; species Microbacterium sp. NPDC089188. Next base: position 406,911 of record NZ_JBFBHH010000002.1, read on the forward strand.
CCGACTGCGACACGAGGTCGCCGATGCGCGCCTTTGCCTCGCCGGCGACGGCGGCCGCTTCGTGGGCGCCAGACTGCGCGACCTCCTGGGCGGCGTGCCCCGCCGTCTTCGCGGTCGCCGATGCCTCCTGCGCGGCGGCTCCCGCCTTCGCGGCTGTGCCCGAGTCCTCGTCCTGAGACGTGGTGAATTGCGACATGTTCGCTCCTTCCGTGGCGTTGGGGTGTCCGGTCTAGGTCCGGAACCACCGCTGCGGCTCGGGCCTTGCCCCGGTGCGGATGGCGTGCAACGCGCGAGGCGGCCGGTTCGCTTCGGAAAGCGTCCGATGGACGGACCCGCCCGACGGCCGGTCGCAACGGTCGTGCGCGCCGCCGCGGAATGAGTACGATCATGGGTCGTGCAGTCATCCGAAGCCCCGCTGTCGCCCCTCCCCGGGTCGGCGCTCGGGCGTGCCCTTCTCGCCTACGGTGAGGCGCGGCGCACCGCCGCCGCCGAGGCTCGCCGCGCCCTGTCGCTGAACGAGCTCGATGCCCGGGCGCTCCTGTTCATCGGTGACAACCCCGGAGCGCGCCCCTCGCACGTGCGCGACCATCTCGGCATCACCTCGGCCGGGGTCACCACCCTCATCGACCGTCTCGTCCAGCGGGGAGCGGTCAAACGGGATCTGGACGCCGAGGACCGCCGCGTGAACCACATCACGGCCATCGTCGATCTGGATGCCCCGCCGTGGTCGGAGCTGCGGGCGTTCGACGCGGCGATCGAGGATGCCGTCACCCGCATGGACCCGGCCTTGGCCGACCGCGTGGCCCGGGTCATCGACGAGCTCGTCGCGCACGCGCGACGCTGACGGCGGGGTGCGACGCGGGCATCCGGTCACGCGTCCGGCTGCCGCGACTTCGCGACGTCGCCTCGGGACCCCGCGCACCGAGCGTCGGTGACGGACGGCACGCGACGCGCCGGGTCGAATTATTCAGCGGCCGCGAGGAAGGCTTCCGAGCGGGCCTGGAGGAACGAGCACAGCGCGGCCAGGGTCGCGAGTTCTCCCGCGAGGGCCATCACGCGGCCGGCCGGCAGGGGAGCGGCGTCTTCGCGCGGTTCGAAGGTGACCGACCAGTCGGTGGCGCCCTGCTCGGAGCCGGGGGCGACGTAGAAGGTGGTCGATACGCTGCGCAGCTGGGCAGCGATCAGTCCGGCATCCCCGCCGTCGTCGTTGTCCTGCGGGATGACGCGGAGGATGTCCGCGTCGTCGTAGCCGAGGGCGCGGAAATCGTCGATCCACGACTGCAGCGTGGTCACTGTGCGAAACGGCATCGGGTCCCCTCGACTGGCGGGGCGCCGAACGGGCGCCGCACCCATTATGACGGCGGCCGGACGCATGGAGGGGGAATGACGGTGATCGCATCGACGGCACCGGGATCGACGGCGAGGGGGAGGGAGACCATCGGACGTTCCAGCGCGAAGTCACGAGCTCCGCGCCGGAACGCCTCCGACCACCGCGCCGGGGAGCGGGAGCGGTCGGGTCGCTGCATCGAGATGCCGCCTGCGAATGCTCGCCGCGGTTCGGCGACGGGTCAATGCGCGCCGCGCGATGCTGCGCTTCGCGGCTGTTCACTCGCGTCCCGCGGCCGACGACGCCGAAATGCGCATTTTCCGCATTTTGATGGATACGGTGAATGCGGATGGGGGGTCATCCGCGCCGACCGTCGCCGGTCGGGTGCGTCATCGTCGATCTGTGCATTGCGGCGCGTGAGAGCGTTCCCATACCGGCGGGCGTCCTTCGACGCAATGGTCTTGCCGCACATTCTCGGACGATTTAGGAAGCCTGCGTGGAGCATACGAACATCGAGACCCGCGACGCCGAGACGGTGGAGCACCTGTGGCAGACCATCGTCCCGGGAGCCCGCATCGCCCGCGCGGATGCCATTCAGCCCGCGATGGCGTGGCACGCGGCGTCCGAGCCGGGATTCGGCTTCTGCGACTACACGATCGGGTCGACGATGCTGGTCGAATCCGACCCCCTCGATCAGGTGGTGGTGGGCCGCATCGCCGGCCCGCGGGTGGTGGGGACCTATCGCCGCGAACGCATCGACACCGCGGTCCCCTTCATGGTGGTCGACCGTCCGCTGGAGATCGCATTCACGGGTCGCATCGCGGGCACCGGCGTCTCGTTCACGCGGACGGAGTTCGACGACGCCGCGCGTCGTCTGTCGGGGGATGAGGGCTTGCGCGTCCGGGCGACGGGCCATGCCCCCGTGAGCGAGCAGCGTCTGCGCTATTGGTCGCGCACGTGGGAGTACACCCGCGACGTGCTGTTGCGCTCGCCCGAGCGCACCCCGCTCATCCAGCAGCAGGCGCGCACGCTCATGCTCGAAGCCTCTCTCATGACCTTCCCGACGACCTTCACCGACGCCCTCGCCGCCGGCCGGCCGTCGCGACCCCTGCCCGCGCCCGTGCGTCGGGCGAAGGCCTACGTCGAAGCGCACGCCGCCGAACCCGTGGTGCTCGCCGACATCGCGGAGGCGGCACGCTTGTCGCCGCGCGGCCTGCAGTACGCCTTCCGTGCCGCCACCGGTCGCACGCCGATGCAGTATCTGCGGCGGGTGCGCCTCGACGCCGCGCGGGCGGAACTGCGCAGCGCCGACCCCTCGGTCGAAACGGTCGCGGCGATCGCCGCGCGCTGGGGTTTCTCGAACCTCGGCCGCTTCGCCGCCATGTACCGCGGGGAGTTCGGCGAGACGCCCTCGTCGACCCTGCGCTCCTGACGCCGGTCGGTGCGACCGCCGGTCAATGCCCGGCGCCGAGGCCGCCGCTGAGGCGATCGTGGAAGCGGGCCGCGGTGTCGTTCATTCCCTCGAGCTCGACGGTCGTGCCGAGGTGGGCGTACTTCGTGCGCACCGCATCGAGCGCGGCGACGGTCGAGGCGTCCCACACGTGCGAGCGCGACAGGTCGATCACGACGTGCGCGGGGTCGCGGTGGTACGCGAACCGGGTCGTGAGGTCGTTGCTCGAAGCGAAGAAGAGCTCGCCCTCCACGACGTAGCGGGCGGTGTCCCCCTCGACGGAGCGGGTGACGCTCGTCAGCGAAGCCACGCGGCGTGCGAACAGCACCGCGGCCGCGACGACGCCCACTCCGACACCGATCGCCAGGTTGTGCGTCCACACCGTGACGGCGACGGTCAGCACCATGACGATGGTCTCGCTCAGCGGCATCCGGCGCAGGGTCGAGGGGCGGATGCTGTGCCAGTCGAAGGTGGCGATGGACACGACGATCATCACGGCCACGAGAGCGGCCATCGGGATGATCGCGACGACGTCGCCGAACGCCAGCACCAGGAGCAGCAGGAACACGCCGGCGAGGAACGTCGAGATCCGGGTGCGTGCCCCCGAGGCTTTGACGTTGATCATCGTCTGGCCGATCATCGCGCAGCCGCCCATTCCGCCGAACAGGCCCGACAGAACGTTCGCGGCGCCCTGGCCGAGCGATTCGCGCGTCTTCGACGAGGGGGTGTCGGTGATGTCGTCGACGAGGGCTGCCGTCATGAGCGACTCGAGCAGGCCCACGATGGCCATCGCCACGGCGAACGGGAAGATGATGCCGAGCGTGTCGAGGGTGAACGGCACGTTCGGGATCAGCAGTGCGGGCAGGCTCTCGGGCAGGGCGCCCTGGTCGCCCACGGTCGGGACCGAGATGCCGAAGACCACGGCCGCACCCGTGAGCAGCACGATCGCCACGAGCGGAGCGGGGATCGCCTTGGTCACGCGCGGCAGCAGGTACATGATCGCCAGGCCCGCCGCGGCGATCGGGTACACCGCCCACGGCACCCCGATCAGCTGCGGCACCTGCGCGATGAAGATGAGGATGGCGAGGGCGTTCACGAACCCGACCATGACGCTGCGCGGGATGTAGCGCATGAGCTTCGCGACCCCGGCGAGTCCGAGGATCACCTGCAGGATGCCGCCGAGGATCACGGTCGCGAGGAGGTAGTCGACGCCGTGCTCGCGGGCGACGGGGGCGATGACGAGCGCGATCGCTCCGGTCGCCGCCGAGATCATGGCGGGACGCCCGCCGAGGAACGCGATGGCCACGGCCATGACGAACGACGAGAAGAGTCCGAGACGCGGGTCGACGCCGGCGATGATCGAGAATGCGATGGCCTCGGGGATGAGGGCGATCGCCACGACGAGACCGGCGAGCACCTCGCGGGTGAGCAGGCGCGGGGAGCGCAGCGCCTGCAGGACGGTGGGTTCGGGGCGCGGTCGCGCGAGGACGTCGGTCATGTCGATGCTCCTGAGGGGGGCTCGGTGGGAACCCGCGGCGGCGCGGGGAAGAATAGAGGGGTCGCAACCGCGACCGAGAAGAACTCTACCGTAACGTGAGGTTTGCGGGATCGGGGATGCCATGACCGAGGAGCGTCCGATGCAGATCGGCGAGCTCGCCGAGCGCACGGGGCTGTCGATCCGCACGCTCCGCCACTACGACGAGATCGGCCTGCTGCGCCCCTCGGCCCGCACCGAGGGCGGCTTCCGGCTCTATACCGCCGACGACGAATCGCGCCTGCTGCTCATCCGACGCATGAAGCCGCTCGGATACTCGCTCGAGCAGATGGGCGAGCTGCTGAGCGTCGTCGACGGTCTCGAGGCCGATCCCGGCGACACCGCACTGCGGGATCGATTCGCCGGCATCCGCGACGAGGCGCAGCAGCGCCGCGAAGACCTGCGCCGCAAGGTCGCCGCTGCCGACGAGTTCATCGCGCAGTTGGAGGCGCGATGACCGCCCACGACATCACGCTCGAGGGGCACGGCATCCGTCTCTCTCCCGCCGACCCGTCCGACGCCGCCGCGGCGTGGCCCCTCACCGACCCCGACCTGTGGAGTCGCATGACGACGCCGTGGCCGGCCTCGGTCGACGCCTACGCCGCGCACGTCGAGCAACAGCTCGCCACCCCGGGGCTGTTCGCCTTCACCGTGCGGGATGCCGGCACCGGCGTCGTACGCGGATCGACCACGTTCTACGAGTACGTGCCCGCGCAGGGGCGGGTCGAGATCGGGACGACGTGGTACGGACGCACGTTCCAAGGCGGGAAGACCAACCCCGCCGCCAAGCTCCTCCTCCTCGGCCACGCCTTCGAGACCTGGGGAGTCAATCGCGTGGCGCTGCGATGCGACGCGCGCAACGAGCGCAGCGCCCGCGCCATCGAGCGGCTGGGCGCGACGCCGGAGGGGCGCCTGCGCCGGCACCGCGTCGCGCCGGACGGCTCCGTCGCCGACACGCTCTACTTCTCCATCCTCCGCGACGAGTGGCCCGACGTGCGCGCCGGTCTCGAGACGCGACTGTCGTCCGCCGAGCCCGGCGCGCGCGCCTTCGATGCCGAGACGACAGCCCGCTGACGACCCGGCGACATTCTGCAGTCGAGATGTCCGTCGCACGCCGTCTCGTGGACGCTGCGGCAGGGCGGGTCAGCCGGCCGCGGCCTGCGCGGCGCGGCGGCGGGCGAACTCCCGGGCCTCGGTGAACAGTTCGAGATCGATCTGCACGTGACGGCGAGCGAGCTCCGCCGCCTCGTCGGGGGCGGCCGTGACGATCGCGTCGACGATCGCGTCGTGCTCGCGCGCAGCGCGGGACTCCATGCGTCGATGGCTCTCGCGGTCGCCCCACGGGTGGGCGGGGGCCGAGAGCGAGAGATGGCGCTCGTGCTCGAGCAGGATGTCGCGCAGGGCCGTGTTGTGGGCCGCGTCGATGATCGACAGGTGCAGCAGGCTGTCGGCCCGCTGCTTCGGGTCGCCCGAGGGTGCCGCGTGGAAGGCGGCGAGGCGGTCGCGCATCGTGGCGATGTCGGCATCCGTGCGTCGTTCGGCCGCAAGCCGAGCCAGTGACGAGTGGAGCATCGAGCTCGCCGTGCAGGCGTCGACGAGGTCGCTCCAGCGCTCCTCGAACCACCGGTCGACGCCGACGACCACCGAGTCGGGCCAGTGCTGCGCCACGAACGTCCCTCCGCTGCGGCCCCGGCGGCGTTCGATCAGCCCGCGGGTGGAGAGGTCGTCGAGGGCGGCGCGCACCGTCGTGCGGCCCACTCCGAGCAGGGGCGAGAGGTCGCGTTCGGCCGGCAGCCGCGTGCCGGGCAGGAATTCGCCCACCGCGACGGCGGTGATGAGGCGCTCGGTCACGCGCTCCACCAGGGAGGCGTCGTCGGTCTCGGCCATGGGCTCCCGTCGTTTCCCCCATGTTAAATCCGCAGAAAAGGTTTGCCAACACACCTTTAACGGGTCCACGATGACTCCATGCAACGCGAGATCACCGTTCCGTTCCACGACGGATTCACCTGGGCCCGCCTGACCGAGCCCGCAGAACCCACCGGCCGCGCGCCGCTCTTCGTCCTCCACGGCGGCCCCGGTATGGCGCACGACTACGTGAAGAACCTCGACGCCCTCGCCGAGATGACCGGCCGCACCGTCGTGCACTACGACCAGATCGGCTGCGGACGCAGCTCGCACCATCCCGACGCTCCCGTCGAGCAGTGGGTGCCGCAGTTCTTCGTCGACGAGTTCCACCATCTGCGCGGGGCGCTGGGCTTCGACGAGTATCACGTGCTCGGGCAGTCCTGGGGCGGCATGCTCGGTGCGGAGATCGCCGTGCGCCGGCCGGCGGGGCTTCAGGGCCTGATGATCTGCAACTCCCCGGCATCCATGCAGCTCTGGCTCGAGGGCGCCGCACGCCTGCGGTCCGAGCTGCCCGCCGAGAACCGCGAGGCCCTCGATCGCCACGAGGCCGACGGCACGCTCGACCACCCCGACTACGTCGAGGCCACCCGCGTCTTCTACGAGCGACACGTCTGCCGCATCACGCCCATGCCGCAGGACTTCGTCGACAGTGAGGCGCAGATGCTCGCCGACCCGACGGTGTACCACACCATGAACGGTCCCAACGAGTTCCACGTCGTCGGCACCGGCCGCGACTGGTCGATCATCGACCGCCTGCCGCAGATCGCGGTGCCCACCCTCGTCGTGGCGGGGGAGTACGACGAGGCCACGCCCGAGACGTGGGCGCCGTTCGTCGAGCGCATCGCCGGCGCCCGCTCCCACGTCTTCGCGGGAGCCAGCCACTGCACGCACCTCGAGATGCCCGACGTCTTCCGCGGCGTCATCGCCGGCTTCCTCGCGCCCCTTCCCTGACGCGCCCCGAACGAACTCGCCCCGCCCCCACCGCACCCGCCCCACCCGAACCCGAATCAGGAGCCCCGATGTCGAAGTCCGCCCCCGAAGCCCAGCAATCGCTGGAATCCTTCGGCTACAAGCAGGAGCTCAAGCGCTCCATGTCCACTCTCGACCTGGTCGTCTACGGCCTGGTCTTCATGGTGCCGATCGCCCCCTGGGCGATCTTCGGCGTGGTCTACAACGCCGCGAGCGGAATGGTGCCGCTGGTGTACATCACCGGCGTCGTGGCCATGATCTTCACCGCGCTGGCCTACGCGCAGATGTCGAAGGCCTTCCCGATCGCCGGTTCGGTCTTCTCCTATGTCGGTCGTGGCATCCACCCCACCGTCGGCTTCTTCGCCGGGTGGGCGATCCTGCTCGACTACCTGCTCGTCCCCACCCTGCTCTACGTGTTCGCGGCGTCGTCGATGGCCGGCATCTTCCCCGACGTGCCGCAGTGGATCTGGGCCGTCGCGTTCGTGATCATCAACACCGTCATCAACGTGCTCGGCATCGGCTCGATCAAGCTCGCGAACCGCGTCATGCTCGGCATCCAGCTCCTCTTCGTGGTGATCTTCGTCGTGATCGCCATGGTCGCCCTCTCCTCCGGGGCGATCCCCGGGGCCGAGTTCTCGACCGCCCCGGTGTGGGATGCCGAGAAGGTCAACCCCGCGCTCATCGCCACCGCCCTGTCGATCGCGGTCCTGAGCTTCCTCGGCTTCGACGGCATCTCGACCATGGCCGAGGAGTCCACGGGCGACCGGAAGTCGGGCGGCCGCGCGATGATCATCGCCCTCCTCGTCGTGGCCGTGCTGTTCGTCACGCAGACGTGGTTCGCCAGCGCCCTGGCCGCCGGAACGATCGCGTTCTCGGACGACGACGTCAACAACGCTTTCTTCCTGCTCGTCGCGCAGGCTGCGGGATCCGGCTGGGCCACGGCGTTCCTGGCCGTCAACGTGGTCGCGGTCGGCATCGCCAACGCCGTCGCCGCTCAAGCCGCCACCTCACGACTGCTGTATTCGATGAGCCGCGACCGGCGCCTTCCCGCTTTCCTGTCGAAGGTGAACGCGCGCCAGGTGCCGCTCGCCGCGATCCTGTCGGTCAGCGCGATCTCGCTCGTGCTCGTGCTGTTCTTCGTCGGCCAGATCGCGGTCATCTCGTCGCTGGTGAACTTCGGCGCACTGCTCGGCTTCCTGCTGCTGCACGTCTCGGTCGCGGTGTACTACCTCGGTAAGAAGAAGTCGAAGAACTACCTGCTGCACCTCGTCGTGCCGGTGATCGGGTTCCTCATCATCGGCTATGTGCTGCTCAACGCCGACATCACCGCCAAGGTGGGCGGCATCCTGTGGCTGGCCGTGGGCGGCGTCGTGTACGCCGTCTTCGCCCGCAGGAACGGTGGCGCCACCGGGCCCCTGCCCGAGCACGCCACCGCGACGGCCGGAGAGGGCGGCGGCGAGGTGGCCTCGTGACGAGCGTCACCCACGCGCTCGGCAAGGAGCTCGGCCGTCCGGGCTTCGACGCCGCGGTCGCACCCGTCCTGCGCGTCACCCCCGGCACGGGCGAGACGATCTCCTTCGAGACCGACGACGCCGTGTACGCCGAACTGCACGAGCACGGGGATCTCGCCGCCCTGCGCGCCCCGATCAACCCGATCACCGGGCCCGTCCACGTCGAGGGCGCGATGCCCGGCGATGCGCTCGCGGTGCACGTGCACGAGATCCGCCTCGGGCCGTACGGCTGGTCGCAGAGCCTGCCGGGGGCCGGCGCCCTGCAGCACCGCATGCCCGATCGGGTCGTCAGCCGTCGCATCCCGATCGACGCCGAGGGCGTGCACCTCACCGATCGCCACGTGGTCGCAGCGCGTCCGATGATCGGGTGCATCGGCACCGCACCCGCGGCGGGCGTGAACTCGACCGTCATGCCGACGACGTCGCTCGGCGGCAACATGGACCTCACCGACGTCGCCCCCGGCGCCACGGTCTACCTGCCCGTCGAGGTCGAGGGTGCGCTGCTGTCGATCGGCGACATCCACGCCGTCATGGCCCGCGGCGAGTCGTCGTTCGTGGCGATCGAGGCCGCCGGCGTCGCGGTGGTCTCGATCGATCTCGTGAAGGATGCCGGCTACCGCGCGCCGCGCGTCGAGACCGCCGACGAGTGGATCTTCGTCGGTCTCGGCGACCCGGTGCAGGAGAGCATCCGACGCGGATACGAGGACGTCTTCGACACCCTCGTCGGCGCACACGGGTGGGACGCGATGGACGCCTACGCCGTGATGAGCGCGGTCGTCCACAGTGAACTGGGCGGGCCCACGGGGTCGACGGCCCCCGACCCCCTGCACCCCTTCCGCGCGGTCGGGGCGGTGACGCTGCACCGGCTGCCGAAGGACGTGCTTTGACGCGACCGGGCGAGCGCCGCGGCTGCGGCGTGCGCGCGGGCTCGCGCCGCGCGGGGCGGGAGCTGGTTCCGACACCCGCCTCGCGCGGTCGGACGCGGCCCGTGACTCGGGCGGGCTCGGCAGCCGTGTAAGCTTTCCTGTTGGAAGTGTGTCCGAGCGGCCTAAGGAGCATGGCTGGAATCCATGTAGGCGGGGTAACTCGCCTCGCAGGTTCAAATCCTGTCACTTCCGCCACACGAAGAGCGTCATCCTCGAGATCGAGGGTGGCGCTCTTCGGTGTTCAGCCCACGCTCGCGCTCTCGCGCTCGGCATCCACCGCCCCCGGGCGCACCACGAGCGAGCGGGGCAGCACTCGCGCGAGCGCGCGGCGGGCCGGGGTCGCCCGCGCGAGCAGGCCCGCTCGGACGCGATCGACCGCCGCGGCCAGCGCCGGTCCGTGCGCGGGGTCGGGCGCGTCGCCGGCATAGCTGACGCGCTCGAGGGCCTCCCGCAGCAGGTCGGCGTCGTCGGCGGCGACGCCGTGCTCCTCGACCAGTCGCGCGGCGAAGGCGCGAGGCGATTCGGCGCCGGGGGCCGGGATGCCGAGATCCATCGCGTCCTCCCGCAGCGCGGTCCACGCGGCCACGGCATCCCCCGCGCCCGCGGCGTTCAGACGTCGGCGGCGCCGGACGACACGCAACAGCGCCGGCACGAAGGCGGCCACGAGCAGCGCCAGCACCACGATCCCGACGGGCACCCAGGCGGCGCCCGGACGCGCACTCGTCGCCGCGGCGCCGGTTTCCACGGCCCCCACGTCGCCGCGGTCGGCCGACGAGGGCGCCGATGACGGCTGGGCGTCGGGGGCAGCGGCATCCTGTTCGGGGGTGGTGGGCGTGGCGCCGCCGTTCGAGGTCGATCCCGATGCGAAGTTCGTCGGCACCCCGAGGCTGTTCGTCGGTTCGAAGGGCACCCAGCCGATGCCCTGGAAGTAGACCTCCGGCCACGCGTGCAGCTGGCTCGAGGTAACGGTGTACTCGGTGCCACCCTGCTGGGGGATGCTGGAAGCCGTTCCCGGCAGGTATCCGACGACGATGCGCGACGGCATGCCGAGCGAGCGCGCCATCACCGCGAACGCGGAGGCGTAGTGCACGCAATATCCCGCGCGCACCTGCAGGAAATCGGCGACCGCGTCCAGTCCCGCGCCGTCGAAGCCCGCGTCGACCGGTGCATCGAGCGAGTACCGGAACGCGCTGCTGCGGAACCACGTCTGCATCGCGAGCAGGGCGTCGTAGGGGGTCGAGGTCCCGGCCGTCACCTCGCGGGCCGTGTCGCCGATGACCGAAGGCACATCGGCGGGCAGGGCGCTGACATCGGCGCTCAGGCCGGGGTCGCCCACCGACCGGCTGCGGATCTGCTCGAGCGTCGGTCGCGGCACACTCGCCTGCACCTCGTACTGCTGATCGCGCGTGGAACCCGCACGCGTGACGACCGTGCGATTCTGCGGCATCCCGAGCCACTCGCCGTCGAGCCCGGTGACGGTCGCGGCGGGGTAGGGCACGGGCAGCCAGGGGCTGTCGAGGGCGTCGACGGTGACGTCGGTGGTCCAGTCGACGCGGGCGATGTCGGCGTCGGTCTCGACCGGGCTGAACACCGCTCCGTCGCCCGGGACGGGCACGGTGTCGGAGCTGTCGGGCGACCAGACCGCTCCGTCGAAGCGGGAGAGGGTCACGGCCCGCAGGTACGGCGCCGTCGGGGCCGTCGTCCGCACGATGAGCACGTCGACCTCGCGCGGTTGGCGCAGATCGTTGCCGAGCTCGAGGTTGGGGTTGATGGTCGTGCCCGTGCCGCCCGATCCGCCGGTGGCGAAGCGCAGGCCGGGCTGGGGGAGGAGCGGGGTGGCGACCACGGCGACGATCACGGCGACCACGGCGACGGCGAGGGCCGTCGCCGAGACCCCCAGTCGACCGGGCGCGCGGGCGGAGGGCCGCCGCGGCGCGGGAGCTGCGGCGCGAGCCCGCGTATCGATGCGGAGCAGGAAGAGCAGCGAGGCGGCCAGCAGCACGAAACCGGCGACGTCGACGTCGGAAGGGATCGCGATCGTGGGGATGAGCGAGACCGCGACCAGGCCGACGCCCGCGAGCAGCGGCATGCGCGCCGTCAGCACGACGTGGTCGAGCACGAGGGCGAGGGCGCCGACCGCCGCGACGAGCAGGAAGCTCAGCCCGGCTTCGGGCGGCACGGGGGCCACCCCGAGGCGGATCTCCTCGGAGGCGCCCGAGAGCAGCCCCGGCACCGTCGCGAAGGTCGCCGGGGTGGGGATGACGCCGAGCAGGGCGGTCGAGCGACCGAACAGCAGCGTGAGCCCCACGATCCAGACCGCCGCCTCGATGATGGTGGCGACCACGGCGGGGAGGTGCGCGAGCCGCACGAGCAGCCCCGCCCCGAGCACCGCGGCGGACAGGGCCGCCGCTCCGGCCACCCACGCGCCGGGGGCGATCACCGAGAATGCGGGCAGCAGCGCCGCGATGATCGCGACGTACAGTCCCGCCGCCAGCAGCGCGGCGTCGCGCCGCCGCCGGGCGGTGCGCAACTGCGTGATGTCAGCGACCGACACGGGCGTACCCCTGCTCGATCGCGTCGTCCCATGCCGCGGCCACATCGCCACCGGGATGCACCTGCGCCGCGCGCCAGCCGCCCGCGCGCAACGAGTCCAGATCCGCGCGCTCGGCCACGACCAGCAGCATCGGAAGGGCGGAGCGCTGGGCCACGGCCCTGAGGGCCTCGAAGTCGTCTGCCTGCAAGGCCCCGGTGATCACGATCAGGGGGCCGGTGAGGCCCGCCGCCGTGGCGGGGACGACACGTCGTGCCGCGTCGTCCGGGCGCGCACGCAGGCTCGCGAAGGCCGCCGCGGTCGCACGGGCGTCGGCGTCGTCGCCGCCCTCCACCGGATCGGCCAGAAGCTGACCGTCGCTGTCCACGACGTCGACCGTGTACCCCTCGTGCACGAGCCGTGCGACCGCCGAGACGCATGCCGAGACGGCCGTCTCGAACGCCGCGTCGCCGCCGGGGGCGTGGGCGGCCACCGGAGACCAGCGCGACAGGGCGCGGTCGAGCACGATCGTGGCCGCGGGGCTCGCCTCCTGCTCCTCCTGACGCACCATGAGCGTGTCGCGGTGCGCGGTGGCCCGCCAGTGGATGCGGCGCATCGAGTCGCCGGGCGCGTACGGGCGGGCGACGAGGTTGTCGGCGCCCTGGCCGATCTGCAGCGTCGTGGTCTGCCGCGATCCGCCCGCTTCGCCCTCGGCGACGGGGAGGGCCGCGAGTTCGCGCACCGTCGGCGCCACGGTCACGGCGGTGGTGCGGCCGAGGGCGATGCGCCGGCGCACCAGCCCGAACGGGTCGGTGGTGGTGACCTCGAATGGTCCGAGGGCGTGCACCCCCCGCGCAGCCCCCGTCACGTCGTAGCGCACCTCGATCGTGGAGGCCGTACCGCTGAGGCTCGACGAGATCGTCGGCGACGCCCCCTCGGCCGTCCCCGTCAGTCCCGCCGGCAGCGCGTCCCGCCACCGGCCCGGAGCCGTCGGCAGTGCGCTCTGGATACCCGCGCGAACGGTCACGCTCGCGGGCCCCCCGACCTCCGGCACCTCGGGCGAGACGACACGCGTGACGGCGCCCGATCCGCGGGTCAGCAGCAGAGCGACCGCCGACGCGACGAGCAGCGCCGCCAGGAGCGTCGCGAAGTACAGCAGCTCGGGGATGCCGGCGCGCTGGGCGATCACGAAGGCCGCCACGGCGAGCAGCAGCGCCCCCGTGCCGCGCACCGTGAACGGCCAGAACCGCCTCACCCGGGCTCTCACGGTCGGGCGGCGAGGGGTACGCGCACGCTCGCGGCGATCCGCTCGAGGGCGTCAGCCACGACCGCAGCCCCCGCCTTGCCTCCGGCCGCGGACCGGTTGGCGATCAGGCGGTGGGCGAAGACGGGCGCCAGCAGGGCCGTGATGTCGTCGGGGATCACGTACGACCGGCCGTCGAGGGCCGCCCGCACCTTGGCGGCGCGAACGAGCTGCAGGGTCGCCCGGGGGCTCGCGCCGAGCCGGATGTCGGGGTGACTGCGCGTCGCCTGTGCGAGCGCCACGACATACTCCTCGAGTGCCGGGGCGACGTGCACCCCGCGCGCCCAGGCGATCATGGCGGTCACCTGGCGGGCCGAGACGACGGGGGTGAGCCCGTCGAGCGGGTTGACCGCGTCGCGCTGGCGGAGCATGAGCGCCTCGGCCGCGGCATCCGGGTATCCCATCGAGATGCGCAGGAGGAAACGATCGCGCTGCGCCTCGGGCAGGGCGTACGTGCCCTCCATCTCGTACGGGTTCTGCGTGGCGACCACGAGGAAGGGGGAGGGCAGCACGTGCGTGCGCCCGTCGACGGTGACCTGCCGCTCCTCCATGGCCTCGAGCAGAGAGGACTGCGTCTTCGGCGAGGAGCGGTTGATCTCGTCGGCGATGACGATGTGGGCGAAGACCGCGCCGGGGGTGAACTCGAACTGCCGCTGCACCGGATTGAACACCGACACGCCCGTGATGTCGCCCGGAAGCAGGTCGGGGGTGAACTGGATGCGACGGACGTCGGCGTCGATCGTGGCCGCGAGGGCCCGCGCCAGCATCGTCTTGCCGACCCCGGGCACGTCTTCGATCAGCAGGTGCCCCTCCGCGAGGAGGGCGATGAGAGCGCTTCGGACCGCCTCCGGCTTGCCGTCGATCACCTGCGACACGGATGCCAGGATTCCCCCGGTCAGACGGGCGAACGTCTCTGCGTCGAGGGGCGCGTCGGCCGCGGGCCGGGCGGTGGTGTCGGGGCGGCGGAGTCGTGATGCCGCCTCGGGCGTGACCGTCTCGTCCATGGCATCCCTTGCGTCGCGGGGTGGAGGCGCGTCGTCGCCGCCGTGACCTGATCGTAACCCGCTCGGCATGGGCGGGGGCCCGAAACGACGCGGCACACAGGCGTCACTCGGCGGATGCTCGGGCCCCTAGGATCGGGGAGCGTTGGTCCACCCGAGGAGCCCGCGCATGTCGCACACCACCCCGTCCCTGCCCGCCGTCACGCACGTGCTCGCCGTCGACATCGGCGGGACGAAGGTGGATGCCGCCCTCGTCTCGCTCGCCGGTGAGGTCGAGCGGGCGAGCGTGACCCGGCGTCCGACCGGGAGGGCCGCGGACCGCGACGAGATCGCCCGCAACATCCGCGAGGCCGCCACCGCGGCGCTCGCCGCCGTCGACGGCGCCCGCGTCGGCGCGATCGGTGTGGGCAGTGCCGGCCCCGTCGACCTGCCCTCGCGCTCGGTCTCGCCCCTGAACCTGCCCCTCGCCGCCGGTCTCCCGATCGACGAGGTGCTCGGGGGGCTCGTGGACGGCCCGATCCGCCTCGCCCTCGACGGCACCTGCATCGCTCTCGCCGAGCACTGGCGCGGAGCGCTCGTGGGCTGCGACGACGCGATGGCGATCGTGGTGTCCACCGGCGTGGGCGGCGGACTCATCCTGGGCGGTCGGCCCGTTCCCGGCACCAGCGGCAACGCGGGCCACCTGGGCCAGACGTTCGTGCGCACCATCGAGGGCGACGAGGTCGTGGCATCCACCCTCGAGGCCGTCGCGTCCGGCCCCGGGACCGTCGCCTGGGCGCAGGCGCAAGGGTGGGAGGGTGAGACGGGGCTCGACCTCGCCGCCGCCCATGCGGCCGGGGACGCGATCGCCATCGCCGCCGTCAGCCGCTCGGCCATCGCCGTCGGGCAGGCGATCGCAGCGGCGGCGACGCTGTGCGATCTCGAGGCCGTGGCCATCGCGGGCGGCTTCTCGCAGGTGGCCCCCGACTACGTCCACCAGGTGCGCGCGGCCGCCGAGGCGGCGGCGCTGCACGCCTACGCGCGCCGGTGCCGCATCGTCGGCTCGGGTCTCGACGGCGACGGCCCCCTCCTGGGGGCGGCAGCGCTCGCGCTGCAGTCCTGAGGCCGGGTCTACCCTGAGACCGAGGACCGCGCCGCGGGCCGACGAGTGAGGGCGGGGAACATGCGTACGGGTTCCAATCTGCCCGCCGTCGGCGAGTACAACCAGACGCTGGTGCTCGACCTCATCCGTCGCTCGCCGGAGGGGTTGAGTCGTGTCGAGCTCTCGGCGCGCACCGGTCTGAGCGCGCAGACGCTCAGCAACGTCACCCGCCGTCTCGCCGATGACGGTCTCATCATCGAGGCGGGCAAGGTCATCTCCGGCCCCGGCAAGCCGCGGACGCTGCTCAAGCTCGAGCCGCGCTCGCGGTTCGCCGTGGGGGTGCACCTCGACCCCGTCGTCGACACGATCGTCGTGGTCGACATGGCGGGGGAGGTCATCGCGCACGACGAGATCCCCGCGCTCCGCGAGGTCGCTCCCGAAGCCCTGGTGACGGCCGTGGGCGCGGCCGTCGACGCGATCGTCGAGCGTGCGGGGGTGCCGCGCGAGCTCGTTCTCGGGGTGGGCGTCGCCGCCCCCGGGCCGTTCGACGCCCGTGGCGGACGCCTTCTCGATCCGCCGCTGCTGCCGCAGTGGCACAACGTGAACGTGCGCGAAGACCTCGGTGCGGCGACGGGGCTGCCCGTCATCGTCGAGAAGGACGTCACCGCGGCGATGGTCGGCGAGATGTGGTTCGACCGCTCCGACGTGCTCAGCGACGCGATGTTCCTGTACTACGGCGCCGGCGTCGGCATGGGGCTCGCCGTGGCGGGCGCTCCGGTGCGCGGGCGGACCGGCAACGCCGGGGGCATCGCGCACGTGGTCGTGGATGCGGACGGACCTCTGTGCGCGTGCGGGTCGCGAGGATGCCTGGGGGTGTCGATCGAACCGCGCGTGCTCATCGCCGAGGCCGGGTACATCGACGCCGACCCGCGCTCGGGCCTCGACCGTCTCGTGCGCGATGCGGCGGATCCCCGGCACGCGGCCGCGGGAGTGCTGCGGCGGGCGGGGGAGCGGATCGCGCGGGCGCTCGTGGTGACCAACAACCTCCTCGACGTCGACGAGGTCGTGCTCGGCGGTCCCGCGTGGGAACGCCTTTCCGGGGTGCTCGCCGACATCGTCGCTGAGCATGTCGCCTCGGATCCCGCGTCGACGGCGACGCTGCCGATCATCGTGCGGCGTTCGGTGGTCGGGCTCGATGTGGCGGCCGTGGGAGCCGCGTGCTTGATGCTGGACGGCGCGTTCGCGGCCCGACCGGCGCGCATGATGATCGCGCTCTGACGCGGCCCGGACCGTTCATAGCGGGGCGTGTCGCGATCGTTACCTCGCTGCGGCTGCCCTGACTTGCCGAGTTAGTCCATTTGATTTATAAAAGGTTCTGGCGACGCGGTGTCTCCACCCGAGCAAGGGAGCTTCCATGAAGAAACTGACGATGGCGACCGGTCTTCTGACCGCCACCGCCCTGACCGTGGCTCTGGCCGGCTGCTCCGGTGGCAGCGGCGACGCGGCGGACTCGAAGACGATCCGAGTCGCGTACCAGACCACGGCGACGTTCAACCAGATGCAGACGCTGATGGAGAACGCCAAGAAGCAGTACGAGGCCGCGCACGAGGGCATGACGGTCGAGCTCGTCCCGATTCAGGCCGAGGGCGCGGATTACTACACGAAGCTCGCGCTGATGAACAAGTCGGCCAGCACCGCTCCCGACGTGCAGTACGAAGACACGTTCAAGATCCAGTCCGACGCCGCGGCCGGCTACCTCCTGCCGCTCGACGACTACCTCGCGAAGTGGGACGACTGGTCGCAGTTCGCCGAGGGCGCGAAGCAGGCCGGTCTCGGCCCCGACGGAAAGTCCTACGGCGTCTCGCTCGGCACAGACACCCGCGGCCTCTGGTACAACAAGGCCCTCTTCGAGGCCGCCGGCATCTCCGTGCCGTGGCAGCCCAAGACCTGGGCCGACATCCTCTCGGCCGCCGAGAAGGTCAAGGCCTCCAACCCCGACGTCATCCCGATCAACGTCTACTCGGGCAAGACCGCCGGCGAGGCGGCATCCATGCAGGGGCTCGAGATGCTCATGTACGGCACCGAGGACACCCTCTACGACACCGACAGCAAGAAGTGGGTCGTCGGCAGCCAGGGCTTCAAGGACTCGCTGCAGTTCGTCAGCGACGTCTACCAGGGCGGCCTCGGACCGTCGCTGCAGCAGGCGCTCGACCCCAACATCTTCACCAGCGTGACCGCCGACTGGCTGCCCTCGTCGAAGCTCGCCATCGCTCTCGACGGCTCGTGGCAGTCGGCCGCGTGGGTCGACGGCGGCACCGCCGCGTGGCCCGAGTGGAGCGACGCCCTCGGCATCGCCGCCATGCCGACGCAGGACGGCCAGGCGCCCGGCACCACCAGCATGTCGGGGGGATGGACCCTCGCGATCGGTAAGAACACCAAGAACGCCGACGCCGCGTGGGACTTCCTCTCCACCGCCGTGAACAAGGACAACGCCACCGCCTACGGCATCGACAACAGCCAGATCGCCGTGCGCGCGGACGTCGCCCAGTCCAGCGAGTACCTCGACGCCAACCCGAGCTTCGAGACCTTCTCGAGCTTCGTCGACACCACCCACTTCCGCCCGGCGACCGAGGACTACGACAAGATCTCGAACCAGATCCAGGTCGCGATGGAAGCCGTCATGACCGGTCAGTCGAGCGTGGACGACGCGGCCGCCGCCTACGACCAGGCCGTCATCGGCATCGTGGGCGAAGACAACACCCAGCAGGGCTGATCGTGACCGCCCTGGCTACCCCCGGGGCGACCGGAACCGGCCGGGGGTCGCGCGTGAAGACGCGCGGCCTCCGGTCGTCGGCCCGGGCGCTCCCTCTCCTGCCGGCAGCCCTGCTGCTGGCCGTGTTCCTGCTCGGCCCCATCCTGGTGTCGCTGTGGGGCTCGCTCACGAACGCGACGCTGTCGGGATCGACGGCCGTCGCCAGCGACTTCGTCGGCTTCGACAACTACGTCCAGTTGTTCAAGGCCCCCGACTTCCCCGTCGCGGTGATCAACACGATCGTCTTCGTGTTCTTCTCGGCCGTGATCGGACAGAACGTCCTGGGCCTGGCCCTGGCGCTGATGATGCGCTCCGGCAATCGCATCGTGACGGCCGTGGTCGGCACGATCGTCGTCACCGCGTGGGTTCTCCCCGAAATCGTCGCGGCGTTCGCCGCATACGCGTTCTTCCGCGACAACGGAACATTGAATGCCGTCCTCGCCGTCTTCGGCGTCGAGCCCGTCAGCTGGCTGTTCACCCTGCCGGTGCTCATGGTGATCTTCGCCAACATCTGGCGCGGCACGGCCTTCTCGATGATGGTCTACTCGGCCGCGCTGGCCGATGTGCCGCCCGAGATCACCGAGGCGGCGGAGATGGACGGTGCCAGCGGTTTCAAGCGCCTCATCCACGTCACCATCCCGATGATCCGCTCCACCATCGGCACGAACTCCATGATCGTGACCCTGCAGACGCTGTCGGTGTTCACGCTCATCTTCGTCATGACCGGCGGCGGCCCCGGCAACAAGAGCACGACGCTGCCGATCCTCGCGTACCAGCAGGGGCTGAAGTTCGGCGAGCTCGGCTACGGCACCGCGATCGCCACGATCATGCTCGTCATCGGCGCCGTCTTCTCGTTCTTCTACGTCCGCGCCCTGCGCGAGGAGGTCTCGTCATGAGCGCCACCACCACCCTCCCCGAGGTCACGGGCCGCCGCGCCCGGTCGGCCGCGCCCGCCCCGACGCGCACGAAGGCCTCGCTCTCGTCTCCGCGCACGCGCGCGCTGAGCGTGCTGTCGAACACGCTCATGATCGTCATCGGCTTCCTGTTCGTGGTGCCGCTGGTGTGGCTGGTCACCGCGTCCCTCGACGCGCAGCCGACCCTCGCGGTCAAGATGCCCGAGGTCATCACCCTCGACAACTTCGCCGCGGTGATGAAGCCCGACCTGCTGTTCCTCCCGCTCTGGAACAGCGTGCTGCTCGCGGGCGGCACCGCGATCGCGACCGTGGTGCTCGCCTCTCTCGCGGCCTACCCGCTGTCCCGCTACAAGATGCGCGTCGGAAAGCCCTTCCTCTACGCGGTGCTGTTCGGAACGTGTCTGCCGATCACGGCGATCATGGTGCCGGTCTACAGCCTGTTCGTCCAGCTGAACCTCATCGACTCCGTCGGCGGCACGATCCTCTTCCTCACCGCGAGCGCCCTGCCGATCGCGATCTGGATGATGAAGAACTTCATGGACGGCGTCCCCGTCGAGCTCGAGCACGCGGCGTGGATGGACGGCGCGGGATCGATGCGCACACTCGTGCAGATCGTCCTGCCGCTCATGCGTCCCGGTATCGCGGTGGTGTTCATCTTCACGTTCATCCAGGCGTGGGGGAACTTCTTCGTCCCCTTCGTGCTACTGCTCAGCCCCGACTACCAGCCGGCCGCGGTCAGCATCTTCAACTTCTTCGGGTCGTTCGGAGCGGTGGCCTACGGCCAGCTCGCGGCCTATTCGATCGTCTACTCCCTCCCGGTCCTCGGCCTGTACGTGCTCGTACAGCGCGGACTCGGCGGCCCGTCGGCCCTCGCCGGCGCGGTCAAGGGCTGACCCGTCCCCCCAGACAAGGAACACACCCCATGCACGACCGCACCGCGCTCATCGAGATGCGCATCGAACGCTTCGTCCGCGAGCGTCTCGCCCCCGCCGTCTACCGCGCCCGCCAGCCCCTCGACATCCAGGCGTGGGAGGCCCCGGGCGAGCCCGTGACCTTCGCCGAGGCGCGGGATGCCGCCTACCGCCCGTTCGCGATCGGGACGCCGTGGGGCCGCGCGTGGGGGACCACCTGGTTCGCCGTGTCGGGGGAGATCCCCGCTGCGTGGCGTGACGCCGCGGGCGCCCTGCCCGAGGGCACCGTCGCCGAGCTCGTCATCGACCTCGGCTTCACCGCTGGTCAGAGCGGCTTCCAGTGCGAGGCGCTCGTCTGGAACCGCGAGGGAGCGCCCATCAAGGGCGTCTCGCCGTTCAACAACGCCAGCCCGGCCGCGGTCGACGCCGACGGTCGTGTCGACGTGCTCGTCGAGGCGGCATCCAATCCCGATGTCGGCAGCCTCTTCACCTTCGAGCCCACCCCGGTCGGCGACCCCGCGACTGCGGGCGACGCTCCTCTCTATGTGCTCCGCGAGATGTCGATCGGCCTCCGCGACCTCGCGGTGTGGAACCTGCTGCAGGACTTCCGTCTGCTCCACGGCCTCATCGCCGAGCTCGACGCGACCTCCGCGCGCCGCGCGACCCTGGTCGAGGCGATGGATGCCGCGATCGACGCGGTCGATCCCGAAGACGTCGCGGGGACGGCACAGGCCGGCCGCGACGTCCTCGCCCCGCTGATGGCCGCGCCCGCGGCACCCAGTGCCCACGTGCTGCACGCGGTCGGTCACGCCCACATCGACTCTGCGTGGCTGTGGCCGGTGCGAGAGACCGCGCGCAAGGTCTCGCGCACGTTCAGCAACGTGCTGTCGCTCATGGACGAAGACCCCGAGTTCGTCTTCGCGTCGTCATCGGCGCAGCAGTTCGCGTGGATGAAGGAGCACTACCCGGCGCTCTGGGAGCGGCTGAAGGCGCGCGTCGCCGAGGGACGCTTCGTCCCGGTGGGTGGCATGTGGGTCGAATCCGACACCAACATGGTCGGCGGCGAGGCCATGGCCCGCCAGTTCGTGGAGGGCAAGTCGTTCTTCCTCGAGGAGTTCGGCATCGACACCGAAGAGGTGTGGCTGCCCGACTCGTTCGGCTACAGCGGCGCGCTGCCGCAGATCATGAAGGCCGCCGGCGCCCGGTGGTTCCTGACGCAGAAGATCTCGTGGAACGAGACCAATCGCATCCCGCACCACACCTTCCGCTGGGAGGGCATCGACGGATCGCGCATCTTCACGCACTTCCCGCCGGTCGACAAGTACAACTCCGAGGTCACCGCGGCCGACCTCGCCCACGCCGAGCGCAACTTCGCCGACAAGGGCCGGGCCCGCACCTCGCTCCTGCCGTACGGCTTCGGCGACGGCGGCGGCGGACCCACGCGTGAGATGACCGCGACCATCGCCCGCACGCACTCCCTCGAGGGCGCGCCGGTCGTGAAGCACTCCACGCCGCGGGAGTTCTTCGAGACCGCCGAGGCGGAGTACGCCGACCCGGCCGTGTGGGCGGGGGAGCTGTACCTCGAGTTCCACCGGGGCACCTACACCAGCCAGCTGCGCACGAAGCAGGGCAACCGTCGCAGCGAGCACCTGCTGCGCGAGGCGGAGCTGTGGGCGGCCACCGCGACCGTGCGGACGGGCGCCGCCTACCCGGCCGACGCGTTCCAGCGCCTGTGGCGCCTGGTGCTGCTGCAGCAGTTCCACGACATCCTCCCCGGCACCTCGATCGCGTGGGTGCACCGGGATGCCGAGCGCAACTACGAAGCGATCGCCACCGAGCTCGAGCAGATCATCGCCGACAGCCTCCGCGCGCTCGTCGGCGAGGGCGACCGCACGCTGCTGGTCAACGCCGCGCCGCACGCCCGCGCCGGTGCGCCGGCGCTGGGCATCGCCGCCGCACCGGGTGCGCGCGACGTCACCCCGCGCGCCGAGGGCTCGGGCTTCGTGCTCGACAACGGCATCGTCCACGCGGTGATCGACGCCCGAGGACTTCTCATCTCGCTCGTCGACGTGGTGTCGGGGCGCGAGGTCGTGCCGGCGGGCCAGGTGGCGGGGCTCTTCGAGGTCTTCCGCGACACCCCCACCCAGTGGGACGCGTGGGACATCGACGAGACCTACCGCCGGCACGCGACACCCCTCGACACCGCGGATGCCGTGCGCATCGACGCAGACGCGGTCGTCGTGGAGCGCTCGATCGGCGAGTCCACGATCGTCACGCGCGTCGCGCTCGCCGCGGGCGCGCGCACCGTGCGGCTGTCGCTCGACGTCGACTGGCACGAGCAGCAGAAGCTGCTCAAGCTGGGCGTCCCCGTCGACGTGCACACCGACCGGGCGGCATCCGAGATCCAGTTCGGACACATCGTGCGCCCGACCCACACGAACACGTCGTGGGACTCGGCGCGTTTCGAGACCGCCGCGCACCGCTGGGTGCGGGTCGCGGAGCCCGACTTCGGCGTCGCCGTGACCAACGACTCCACCTACGGCCACGACATCACCCGCCACGAGCGCGACGGCGGGGGGACCTTCTCGCTCGTGCGCCTGTCGATCATCCGGTCGGCGATGTTCCCCGACCCGGGGCAGGACCAGGGCGCGCACCACCTCGAGGTGGGCATCGTCGTGGGGGCCGACGTGCTCGACGCCGTCGCCGAGGGCTACCGCACCAACCTGCCCGCGCGGGTGGTGACCGATGCCGGGGAGGACTCCGTGGCACCCCTGGTGGCGATCGATGCTCCCGGCGTCGTCGTCGAGGCCGTCAAGCTCGCCCAGGACGGATCGGGCGACGTGGTCGTCCGTCTCTACGAAGCGCTGGGAGAGCGCACGCAGGCGCGCCTCGAGGCCGGCTTCGACGTCGCCCGCGTGAGCGAGACCGACCTGCTGGAGCGTGACGTGGACGCCGCAGCGGTGACCGCTGTGCAGGGCGGCGTCGTGGATCTCGAGCTGCGTCCGTTCCAGCTCGTCACGGTGCGGTTGTCGCGCTGACATCCGACCGACACGCGGCCGGGGTGCGATAAGCACCCCGGCCGCGTCGTCGTCTGCGGGAGGGGTCGCGGGCGAGAGCGGCCCCGCAGGTCGGGTAAGCTGTACTCGGCTCTCCGCGTGGCGGCATCCAGGCCAACTCCCCCAGGACGGAAACGTAGCAAGGGTAACCAGGCTCTACCGGGTGCGCGGAGGGTCTTTTCTTTGCCCGGAAACGGGTGGACGCTCTCCGACGCTTCAGCGGCGGCCCTCCACCGACCGCCCGGTCCCGCCGCCCGCGCGACGTCGCCGCACTGCCGCGATGACCACGGGCAGGACCGACACCGCGACGATCACGATGACGAGCACGTCGATGTTGTGGGCGATGAACGGGATGCCGCCCAGCAGCACCCCCACCAGGGTCATCGCGCACGACCAGCCGATGGCGCCGACGGCGTTCCACAGCAGGAACCGGCGATAGGGCATGTCGGCAGCGCCCGCGACGAGGGGCACGTAGGTGCGCACGATGGGGACGAACCGGCCGACCACGAGCGAGAGGCCGCCCCAGCGCGCGAAGAAGGCCTCGGCTTCGGCCAGACGTGCCGTCGTGAGCAGGCGCGCGTCGTCGCGGAACAGTCGCCGGCCGAAGCGTCGGCCGAGCCAGAATCCGACCTGATCACCCGCGAGTGCGGCGAGCGACGCGACGACAGCCACCTGCCACGGAGCGATGCCGAGAGGGTCGCTGAGGATCGCCGCCGTCACCAGCAGGGAATCGCCCGGAAGGAAGGGGAAGAGCACCCCCGACTCGATGAAGACGAGGAGGGCGATCCCGGCGAGGACGAAGGGCCCGAAGGCCTGCAGCACGGATGCCGCGTCGAAGGGATTCAGGGCGGTGAGCATGCGGCGTGATCCTCCGGTCCGGGGCGGAACGGGCCGCCCGTGCCGGAGCGGGAGCGCCGACGCAGTCGACGGTAGAACCGGTCCTCCCAGATTTCGCCAAGATTGACGGCGCCCCGCGACCGTGATCGCACCGGCGCGTCAGCGGCCGGGGGAGAACGGCCCGTCCAGCACCGCCCACTGCAGGAGCATGATCGTTTTGGCATCCTGGATCGACCCGTCGCGGATCATCGACAGGGCGTCGTCGATGTCGTACTCGAGGATCTCGATCTCCTCGTCCTCTTCGGCGAGGCCCCCGCGATCGCCGTGGCGCGCGGAGCCGTCGTAAGCGGCGGCGAAGAAGTGCAGACGCTCGGTGACCGATCCGGGGCTCATGTACACCTCGAAGACCGGCTCGACCTCGTCGACCCGCACCCCGGTCTCCTCCTCGGCTTCCCGGCGCATCGCGGTCACCGGGTCATCGTCGTCGAGCAGCCCCGCCGCGGTCTCGATCAGCATGCCGTCGGGGTGGTCGTTGACGTACACGGGGTAGCGGAATTGCCGGGTGAGCAGCACGGTCCGCCGGGCCGGGTCGTAGAGCAGGACCGTCGCGCCGTTGCCGCGATCGTAGGTCTCGCGCGTCTGCGTGCTCCAGGTGCCGTCGTCGCCGCGGTAGCGGAACGTGGTCGCGCGCAGTACGTGCCAGCCCGCAGCGAGCAGCTCGACGTCTTCGACGACCACGCGCGGGTTGCGGTCGAGGCCGAGACCGGTCAGGTGCAGGCCGGTGCGACCGCGGTGGTCGGGGACGGTGGTGCCGGGACGCGCATCGTTCATGATTCGGAACGATAGTGCTGCCGGGTCGTCCTGATGACTCGACGCCGAAGCAACCCCGAAGCGGTGTCGGGGGCCCGCTCTAGGCTGGACGCGTGACGCAGAGCATCTACATCACGTCGGCCGAAGGTCATTCGGGCAAATCCTCCGTGGCTCTGGGCGTCCTCGACGCCCTCAGCCGCGTCACGCCGCGCGCGGGGGTGTTCCGCCCCATCGCGCGCTCCACGGCCGAACGCGACTACGTGCTCGAGATGCTGCTCGACCACGACAGCGTCGACCTGGCGTACGACGATTGCGTCGGCGTCACCTACGACGACGTGCGCGACGACGCCGATGCGGCGCTGGCGCGCATCGTCGAGCGCTACAAGGCCGTCGAGGCGCAGTGCGACGCCGTGGTCATCATCGGCAGCGACTACACCGACGTCGGCAGCCCCGCCGAGCTCGCCTACAACGCGCGCATCGCCGCCAACCTCGGTGCCCCGGTGCTTCTCGTTCTCGGTGGCCGCGCGCAGCAGGGGCACAGCGAGACCCTCGGTCTGTCGGTCGCACGCACCCCGCAGGAGGTCGGTCAGATCGCCTCCCTCGCCATCTCGGAGCTGCAGCACGAGCGTGCGGCGCTCTTCGCCGTGATCGCCAACCGCGCCGATGCCGACCACCTCGACGAGATCGTGGCATCCGTTCGCCAGGTCGTCGACGCCGCTCCGGTCGCCGGAGAGGACCGCACCGTTCCCGTGTGGGCGCTTCCGGAAGACCGCTTCCTCATCGCGCCGTCGGTCCGCGGCGTCCTGCGCTCGGTCGAGGGCGAGCTCATCAAGGGCGACCCGGCGCTGCTCACGCGCGAGGTGCTGGGCGTGGTCGTGGCGGGCATGTCGATGGTCAACGTGCTGCCGCGACTGAAGGAGTCCGCGGTCGTGGTGATCCCGGCCGACCGCACTGAGGTGCTGCTCGCGGCGCTGCTCGCCAACGCGTCGGGCACTTTCCCGTCGCTGGCGGGCATCGTGCTCAACGGCGGGTTCGAGTTGCCCGACTCGATCGTGCGACTCATCGACGGCCTCGGCTCGCCGCTGCCGATCATCGCCACCGACCTCGGCACGTACGACACCGCCGTGCGCATCATGAACACGCGCGGTCGCCTGGCCGCCGACTCCCAGCACCGCTACGACACCGCACTCGCACTGTTCGAGCGCCACGTCGACACCGAGCTGCTCACGCGCGAGCTCGGCGTCGCCCGCCCGAGCGTCGTCACCCCGCTCATGTTCGAGTACGGCCTCGTCGACCGGGCCCGCGCCGACAAGCGCCGCATCGTGCTGCCCGAGGGCACCGACGACCGCGTCCTGCGGGCGGCGGCCACCGTCCTCTCGCGCGGCATCGCCGACCTGACGATCCTCGGCGAGCCGATCGAGGTGCGCGGGCGCGCGATCGAGCTGGGTATCGACATCCGCGATGCCGAGGTGCTCAGCCCCTTCGACGCCGTGCACGTCGACAAGTTCGCCACCGAGTACGCCCGGCTCCGGGCGCACAAGGGCGTCACCTACGCGCAGGCCGCCGACACCGTGACCGACGTGTCGTACTTCGGCACCCTGATGGTGCACCTGGGCTTGGCCGACGGCATGGTCTCGGGTGCTGCGCACACGACGGCGCACACCATCCGTCCGGCGTTCGAGATCATCAAGACCGCCCCGGGCGTCTCGGTGGTGTCGAGCGTGTTCCTCATGGCGCTCGCCGATCGCGTGCTCGTGTACGGCGACTGCGCCGTCATCCCCGATCCGACCAGTGAGCAGCTCGCCGACATCGCCGTGTCGTCGGCGGCCACGGCCGAGCAGTTCGGCATCGCCCCGCGCGTGGCGATGCTGTCGTACTCGACGGGGGAGTCCGGCACCGGTGCCGACGTCGAGAAGGTGCGCGCGGCGACCGCCCTGGTGCGCGAGCGCGCTCCGGAGCTCCTCGTCGAGGGACCCATCCAATACGACGCCGCCGCCGACGCGGCCGTGGCACGCGCCAAGATGCCGGGATCGGAGGTCGCCGGACGCGCCACGGTGTTCGTCTTCCCCGACCTCAACACGGGCAACAACACCTACAAGGCGGTGCAGCGTTCGGCCGGCGCCGTCGCGATCGGACCGGTCCTGCAGGGGCTGAACAAGCCCATCAACGACCTGTCGCGCGGAGCGCTCGTCGACGACATCGTCAACACCATCGCGATCACCGCGATCCAGGCCCAGGGGAGCCCCGAATGAGCGTCGTGCTCGTCGTCAACAGCGGATCGTCGTCGTTCAAGTACCAGCTGCTCGACATGGCGCGCGAAGAAGTCCTGGCGAGCGGCCTCGTCGAGCGCATCGGGGAGTCGACCGGGGTCGCGCGGCACACGGTGAAGGCGGCGGCCCTCGCCTCGCCCGAGTGCCCTGCGCCCACGGTCACCGACGCGACCTCGACCATCGAGCGCGAGATCCCCGACCACACCGCCGGCTTCGCCGTCATGCTCGAGGCCTTCGCCGCGCACGGACCCTCGCTCGACGAGCACCCGCCGGTCGCGGTCGGCCATCGCGTCGTCCACGGCGGCGCGCGGTTCTTCGCGCCGACCGTGGTCACCCCCCTCGTCGAGATCAACATCGACGAGCTGTCGGTGCTCGCGCCGCTCCACAACCCCGCGAACCTCGCCGGCATCGTCGCCGCCAAGAAGGCGTTTCCGACCGTGCCGCACGTCGCGGTCTTCGACACCGCGTTCCATCAGTCCCTCGCTCCCGAGGCGTACACCTACGCCATTGATCGCGAGGTCGCCGAGGCGCACCGCATCCGTCGCTACGGCTTCCACGGCACGAGCCACAAGTTCGTCAGCGAGGCCGCCGCCGCCTTCGTCGGGCGCCCCCTCGGTGAGCTGAAGCAGATCGTCTTCCACCTCGGCAACGGTGCTTCCGTGGCCGCGATCGAGGGTGGCCGCTCGGTCGACACCTCGATGGGGCTCACCCCCCTCGAGGGTCTCGTCATGGGAACGCGCTCGGGCGATCTCGACCCGGCCGTGCTCCTCCAGCTCGCCCGTCGTGCCGAGATGTCCATTGCCGATCTCGACACGCTGCTGAACAAGCGGTCCGGCCTTCTCGGCATCGCCGGCGTCTCCGACATGCGCGACATCCAGGAGCGACGGGATGCCGGCGACCCGGCGGCGCGGCTCGCCTTCGACGTCTACATCCACCGCCTGCGCGCCTACGCAGGGGCCTACCTCGCCCAGCTCGGCGGGGTCGATGTCATCTCGTTCACGGCGGGGGTGGGGGAGAACGCCCCCGCGGTCCGCGCGGAGGCGATGGCCACCCTCGGTTTCGCCGGCGTCGAGATCGACCCCGCGCGCAACGCGGCGCGCGAGCGCGGCATCCGTCGCATCTCCACCGATGCCTCGCTCGTCGAGGTGCTCGTCGTACCGACCGACGAGGAGCTCGAGATCGCCCGGCAGACGCTGTCGGTCACGGCCTGAGGTCGACTCAGCCTCCGGCCAGCGCCATGTGCACCTGGTAGCGATCCCCGCGGTACCACGACGTGACGTGCTCGACGGCGCGACCGCCGGAGCGCGACGTGCGCCGGAACACCAGGACCGGCGACCCGGGAGGCACCGCGAGCGCCGTCGCGACGGCATCCTCGACCGCTTCCGTCCACACCGTCTGCTCGGCGGCGTCGATGCGGACGCCGTACCTCTCGGCCAACAGGCCGTAGAGCGACGTGCCGAGGTCCTGCTCGCCGAGGTCGTCGGCGAGACGCGGTGAGTACCAGCCGGTCTCGAGGGCCATCGGGATGCCGTTGGCCAGGCGCAGACGCTCGATCGACCAGGCTTCTTCGTCCTCATCGAGGCCGAGGGCTGCGCGCACGTCGAGGGGCGGGATCGCCCTCTCGGCGCGGCGGACGAGGGTCGTGGCGACCATGCCCCGTCGACGCATGTCCTCCGTGAACGACGCGAGGTGCAGCTGGGACTGCACGCGCTCGCCGGCGACGAAGGTGCCCTTCCCCTGCACCGTGTACAGCTTCTGCTCGTCGATCAGTTGCCGCAGCGCCTCGCGCACGGTCGCCCTGCTCACCCCGTGGCGGGTCGACAGCTCGCGTTCCGACGGGATGGCCGCGTGGGCCGGCCACGTGCTGCCGATGTCCGACAGCAGGATCGCGCGCAACTGGGCGTGCTTGGGAATGGGGCCGGCGGTGACGGCGGGCGGGGTGTCGGCATCGCGGAGACGGGGCATGACGGCGTCGACTTTCGGTGTTGACACGCCCGACGGTGACCAGTAGCTTCACTGGTACGTACCAGTACGAGCCACGTGGTCGGCGCGGGCGAAGACGATCTGATCTTCCCCAACCTAAGCGACGGTCGCTGGTGCGTACCGTCGAACCGCCGCCCCCGAGGAGTCCCCGTGACCGTCATCCTGTCCCCGCTCGTCGGAGTCGTCCTGCCGCTCGCCGACGTACCCGATCAGTTGTTCGCCCAGGGGGCGATGGGTCCGGGCGTCGCGGTCGAGCCGCCTCTCGAGATCGTCGACGTCGTCTCGCCGGTCGAGGGCACGCTGCTGCAGGTCTTCCCGCACGCGTTCGTCGTCGTGACCGACGAGGGGGTGGGCGTGCTCGTGCACCTCGGGCTCGACACGGTCCAGCTCCAGGGCGAGGGCTTCACGCCCTATGCCGCCAAGGGCGATCGGGTTGCGGCGGGCACCCCGGTCATCGCCTACGACGTGCCGGCGATCCGCGCGGCGGGCCTCGCCAGCGTCGTCCCCGTGGTCGTCCTCGAGCGCTCCGCCGACGACGTGTCCCTGCACGCCGCCGAGGGCGCCGAGATCACCCCCGGTACCCCCCTTCTGTCCGTCTGATCCGTTCCGTCACCGTCGAGAGAGAACCGTCATGGCCACCACCGTCCCCACCGCGCGCCGCCGTGGAATCCCGGGCTTCGCGCAGATGCAGCGCCTGGGCAAGAGCCTCATGCTGCCCATCGCGGTGCTGCCGGCCGCCGGCATCCTGCTCCGTCTCGGTCAGCCCGACCTGCTGGGCCAGATCGACCTGCCGGTCATCGGCCCCTTCTTCCAGGCCATGAGCGCGGCCGGCGGTGCGCTGTTCGACAACCTCGCGCTGCTGTTCGCGGTCGGCGTCGCGATCGGCTTCGCGAAGAAGGCCGACGGATCGACGGCGCTCGCGGCCGTCGTCGGATACCTCGTGCTCGCGAACGTGTTCAAGGCGATGTCGCCGGTGGTGCTCGCCGGGCAGACCACGGCCGCGGGCGATCAGGTGCAGATCAACTACAGCGTGTTCGGCGGCATCGTCATCGGCCTGCTCACGGCGTGGCTGTTCGACCGGTACCACACCATCCAACTGCCGTCCTACCTGGGATTCTTCGGTGGGCGCCGGTTCGTTCCCATCGTCGTCTCGCTCGCGAGCCTCGTCGTCGGGTTCGGGCTCAGCTACTTCTATCCGATCTTCGACACCGGCCTGACGGGCCTCGGGGCCTTCATCGGCGGCACGGGCGCGATCGGCGCCTTCGTCTACGGATTCGCCAACCGCATGCTCATCCCCGTGGGGCTGCACCACATCCTCAACTCCTACGTGTGGTTCCTGCAGGGCTCGTACACGAAGGGCGACGGCAGCGTCGTCACCGGTGAGCTCA
The DNA here is from genome assembly GCF_040685155.1 of Microbacterium sp. NPDC089188. Lineage (NCBI taxonomy): Bacteria > Bacillati > Actinomycetota > Actinomycetes > Micrococcales > Microbacteriaceae > Microbacterium > Microbacterium sp. NPDC089188. Next base: position 437,429 of record NZ_JBFBHH010000002.1, read on the forward strand.
CCCGCTTCGCCGCGGGCGATCCCACCGCGGGTGCGTTGACCTCGGGCTTCTACCCTGTCCTGATGTTCGGTCTCCCCGCCGCCGCGCTCGCCATGATCCACCTGGCCAATCCCGCGCAGCGCAAGGCCGCGATCGGCATCCTGGGCGCCGCCGGCCTCACGGCGTTCCTGACCGGGATCACCGAACCGCTCGAGTTCGCGTTCATGTTCGTCGCGTTCCCGCTCTACGTGGTGCACGCGGTGCTCACCGGCATCTCGCTCGCCGTCGCCTACCTGCTCGACATCCACCTCGGTTTCTCGTTCTCCGCGGGACTGTTCGACCTGCTCCTGTACGGCACGGCGCCGGCGGCGAACAACATCTGGCTGTTGGTGGTGATGGGCGTGATCTACTTCGGCGTCTACTACCTCCTGTTCCGCCTCGTCATCAAGAAGTGGAACCTGCGCACCCCGGGCCGCGAAGACCTGTCCGCCCCGACGAGCGACGCCCCCGCGGTCGACGCCGACGCCGACCCCGCCGCCGGAACGCCGATCGCCCCGTCCGCGCCGGCCGTCGCCACCGCCACCGACACTGCCGCAGCCGCTGCGCCCGCCCCGGCTCCCACCGGGTCCACCGCCGAGCAGCTCATCGACGCCTTCGGAGGCCGCGCCAACCTCAAGCACGTCGACGCCTGCATCACACGCCTGCGCATGGAGGTCGCCGACCGCACACTCGTCGACCACGCACGACTGAAGCAGCTCGGCGCCGCCGGGGTGCTCGAGGTCGGCGACAACGTGCAGGCCGTCTTCGGCCCCCGCGCCGAGATGCTCAAGAACGACATCCTCGAGGTGCTGTGATGACGAACGGATGCCGCGCCCTCGGCGCCCGAGCGAGAGGGGGACGGTGATGGAGGTCGTCGTCGTCCCCACCTCCGAGGATGCCGCCCGCGTCGTCGCCGACGCCTACACCGCCCTGCTGCACGCCACTGCGTCGGCGGTGCTCGGCCTCGCCACGGGCTCGACGCCCCTTCCGGTGTACCGCGAGCTCGCGCGCCGTCACCGGGACGAGGACCTGAGCTTCGCGCGGGTGCGGGCGTTCCTGCTCGACGAGTACGTCGGGCTGCCCGCCGGTCACCCCGAGCGGTACCGCGAGTTCATCCGCACCGAGCTCGAGCAGCACGTCGACTTCGCCCCCGACGCGATCCTCGGCCCGGGCGACCTCGAGGTCCCGCCGCTGGAGGCCGGTCCCGCGTACGAGCAGCGCATCCGCGACGCGGGAGGCATCGATCTGCAGATCCTCGGGATCGGAACCGACGGTCACCTCGCCTTCAACATGCCGATGTCGAGCCTCGCGAGTCGGACGCGACTGAAGACCCTCACCCCCCGCACACGGCAGGACAACGCCCGGTTCTTCGACGGCGACATCGATCAGGTCCCCACCCATTGCCTCACGCAGGGGCTGGCGACGATCCTCGACAGCCGTCACGCGATCATGCTCGGCTTCGGCCGCGGCAAGGCGCAAGCGGTGCGCGAGGCGGTCGAGGGACCCGTGTCGGCGCGGTGGCCGGCCTCGGTGCTGCAGCTGCATCCCCACGCGACGGTCGTCGTCGACGAGGATGCCGCGAGCCAGCTCGCCTTCGTCGACTACTACCGCACCACCTACGCCGGGAAGCCGGCGGGGCAGGGGCTGTGATGCGCCTGCGTGCCGCGCGGGCGCTGATCGGGGGATCGTTCGTGGGCCCCGTCGTCCTCGAGATCGCCGCGGGGCGGATCACCCGCATCCGCCCGGCGACGGGGGACGAGAGCGTCGATCACGACGTCGTCGACGGCGTCGTGACGGCGGGCATGCTCGACCTCCAGGTCAACGGCTCGTTCGGAGTCGACGTGGCGGCCGCCGACGAGGCGGGGTGGCGAACTCTCCTCGCCGGGCTCGCCGCGCGCGGGGTCACCGGGATCGAGCCGACCGTCATCACCGCGCCCCTGCCCGACACCGTCGCCGCCCTCGAGCGCGTCGGACGGGCGAAGGAGCGGTTCGCCGACGAACCCGTCGCCCGTGTCCTCGGCGCGCACCTCGAGGGCCCGTTCCTCTCGCCCGCCCGTAAGGGCGCGCACCGCGCCGACCTCATGCTCGCCCCCGCCCGCGAGCACCTCGATACCCTGCTCGAGCGCCCCGCGGCCCGCGCCGCGCTGCGCACCGTCACCCTCGCCCCGGAGCTCCCCGGCGCGCTCGAAGCCGTCCACCGTCTCGCCGGGGAGGGCTACGTGGTCGCGGTCGGGCACAGCGACGCCACCGCCGCGCAGGTGCACGCGGCGGGCGACGCCGGCGCCACGATGACGACCCACGTCTTCAACGCCCAGCGCCCCCTCAAACCGCGTGAACCCGGGGTCCCCGGCGCGGTGCTCTCCGACGATCGCTTCTTCGTCGGCACGATCATCGACGGGCAGCACCTCGACCCCAGCGTGGTCTCGCTCGTGCTCGCCTCCGCCGCTCGACGCACGGTCGGCGTCACCGACGCGATCGTCACCGCGGGGCTCGAGACCGACCGGTGGTGCGACTTCGGCGGTCAGCCGGTCGCCAACGACGCCCACGGGCTCGGCCGGCGACGAGACGGCACGATCGCCGGTGCCGGCATCGTGCTGGATGAGGGCGTGTGCCGCATGATCGCCGCGGGGCTCGACCCCGCCGCCGTCCTGTCGGCCTGCACAGAGAACGCCGCGCGCTCGCTGGGGCGCACCGACATCGGTCACGTCGCCGAGGGGGCGGCGGCCGATCTCGTGCAGTGGGATGCCGACTGGCATCCGTCCCAGGTGTGGATCGGCGGACGCGCCCTCTCGGTCACCGCGCGATAGCCCCTCGCCGCGTCGTCCCGCCACTACGCTGGAGGGGCGGCGCTCCGGGCGCCCGCGCCACCGCACCCCGATCTGGAGCACGCCGTGACCGACAGCCCCGACCTGCCCGACCTCACCTCGTTCGACGGCGTGCTGTTCGACCTCGACGGGGTTCTCACCCCCACCGCCGAGGTGCACATGCGCGCGTGGAAGACGATGTTCGACGAGCTGTTCGCGGCGTGGAAGATCGAACCGGCCTACACCGACCGCGATTACTTCGAATACGTCGACGGAAAGAAGCGCTACGACGGGGTCGCGAGCCTGTTGCGCAGCCGCGACGTCGAGGTGCCGTGGGGTGACCCGTCGGACGACCCCAGCGAAGACACCGTGTGCGGCGTCGGCAACCGCAAGAACGAGGTGTTCTCCCGCATCCTCCGCAGCGAGGGCATCCGTCCCTATCCGGGGTCCGTCGCCCTCCTCGACGTGCTCCAGGCCGCCGGCACCCCGATCGCGGTCGTGTCGAGCTCGAAGAACGCCGTCGAGGTGCTCGAGGCCGCGGGGCTGCGCGACCGGTTCCCCGTCGTGATGGACGGCGTGGTCGCCGAGCGCGACCATCTGGCATCCAAGCCCGCCCCCGACGTGTTCGCCGAGGCCGCCCGCATGCTGGGCGTCGATCCCGCGCGATCGGTCGCGGTCGAAGACGCGCTGAGCGGCGTGCGCTCGGCCGTCGCGGCCGGCTACGGCGTGGTGGTCGGCGTGGACCGCGGCGTCGGCGCCGACGACCTCTCCACCGCCGGCGCGACGGTGGTCGTCGACGACCTCGCCGCGTTCGTAGACTGAGCCGTCGCCTGCGCGCGGCGTCCCTCGCTCCGTCTGCGGACGGTGCCCCCGAACCTCACCCGCCCGAGCGGCATGCCGCCCGCTCGTGCCGACCCGAACCCGCCACCGGAAGGCCCGCCCGATGATCGATCGCGATCGCTTCCCCATCGACGAGTGGCGACTCGTCGAGACCCAGTTCTCCCTCGACGACGTGGGGGTCACCGAGACCCTCTTCGCCGTCGGCAACGGTTACCTGGGCCTGCGCGGCAACTCCATCGAGGGGCGCTTCGCCCTCGAGCAGGGCACGTTCATCAACGGCTTCCACGAGACCTTCCCGATCCGTCACGCCGAGCAGGCGTACGGCTTCGCGGAGGTCGGCCAGACGATCATCAACGCACCGGATGCCAAGGTCATGCGCGTCTACGTCGACGACGAGCCGCTCTCGCTCGACGTCGCCGACGTGCGCGAGTACGAGCGCGTGCTCGACATGCGCCAGGGCATCCTCCGTCGCGACATCCTGTGGGTGACGCCCTCGGGTAAGCGCGTGCGCATCCAGGACGAGCGGTTCGTGTCGTTCGACGAGAAGCACCTCGCCGTGCTGCGTCTGACCGTCACCGTCCTCGACTCCGACGCGCCCGTCACGGTCAGCAGCCAGCTGCTCAACCGCCAGGATGGCGAGGGCATCTATGGCGGCTCGCCGATGGCATCCACGCAGTCCGGATTCGACCCGCGTAAGACCGAGAAGCTCAGCGACCGCGTGCTGCAGCCGCGCGAGTACTGGCAGGACGGCGAACGCTCGGCGCTGAGCTACGAGGTCAGCGAATCGGGCATGACCCTCGCCGTCATCGCCGACCACCTCGTCGACACGCAGAACGAGTACACCTCGCGGCGACTCATCGAGCCCGACATCGCGAAGAACGTCTACCGCGTGCACGCGCGGGCCGGCGTTCCGACCACCATCACCAAGCTGGTGAGCTACCACACCTCGCGTGGTGTGCCCACGGGCGAGCTCCTCGACCGCTGCCGCCGCACCCTCGACCGGGCGGTCGAGACGGGCATCGACCGCCTCGTCGAGCAGCAGATCGCCTGGTACGCCGACTTCTGGGATCGCTCCGACGTGCGCATCGGCGGTCATGGCGACCTGCAGCAGGCGACCCGCTGGTGCCTGTTCCAGTTGGCGCAGGCCGCGGCCCGCGCCGACGGGCAGGGCGTGCCCGCGAAGGGCGTCACGGGGTCGGGCTACAGCGGCCACTACTTCTGGGACACCGAGGTCTACGTCCTGCCGTTCCTCGCGTACACGTCGCCGCTGTGGGCGCGCAACGCCCTGCGCATGAGGTACCTCATGCTCCCCGCGTCCCGCAAGCGCGCGCACCAGCTCAACGAGGCGGGCGCCCTGTTCCCGTGGCGCACGATCAACGGCGAGGAGGCATCGGCGTATTACGCCGCCGGCACCGCGCAGTACCACATCAACGCCGACGTCGCCTTCGCGCTCGCCAAGTACGTCCGGGCGACGGGCGACGAGGAGTTCCTCGCCCGCGAGGGCGTGGACATCGCCGTCGACACGGCGCGCCTGTGGTCGACGCTCGGCTTCTGGCGCTCCAGCGACGCCGCCGCCGACGGCGAGCACGACTCGTTCCACATCCACGGCGTGACGGGGCCCGACGAGTACACGACGGTCGTGAACGACAACCTGTTCACCAACGTCATGGCGCGCTTCAACCTGCGCTTCGCCGCGCGCACGGTGCGCGACCTCGCCGAGCACGACCCCGACGCCTACGCCCACATGGCCGACCGCATGAACCTCGACCCCTCGGAGCCCGAGGGCTGGGAGAAGGCGGCCGAGGCCATGCACATCCCGTTCAGCGAGGCCCTCGGCATCCATCCCCAGGACGCCGTGTTCCTCGAGCGCGAGATCTGGGACCTCGAGAACACCCCGCCCGACCAGCGCCCCCTGCTGCTGCACTTCCACCCGCTGGTGATCTACCGGTACCAGGTGCTGAAGCAGGCGGACGTGGTGCTCGCGCTGTTCCTGCAGGGCAACCACTTCACGGATGCCGAGAAGCTCGCGGACTTCGAGTACTACGACCCGCTGACCACGGGCGACTCCACGCTGTCGGCCGTCGTGCAGTCGATCCTGGCCGCCGAGGTGGGCTATCAGGACCTCGCGCTGGAGTACTTCCGTCAGGCCGCGTTCGTCGACCTCGGCGACCTGCACCACAACGCCTCCGACGGCGTGCACGTCGCATCGGCCGGCGGCGTGTGGACGGCGCTCGTGAGCGGTTTCGGCGGCATGCGCGACCACTTCGGCCGCCTGACCTTCGACCCGCGCCTGCCCGCCGACTGGCCCGAGCTGTCGTACGTGCTGCACTGGCACGGCACCCGCCTCGACGTCACCCTCACCGCCACCGCGCTGACGCTGCGGGCCGGGGGAGAGGGCGGCCCCGTCGCGTTCGCGGTGCGCGACGTCGACTACACGGTGGCGCCGGGCGAGACCGTGCGCGTGGCGCTGCACGGCCAGGGTCCGGTGCGTCCGGGGCGCCCCTCGATCCGCCAGCTCGAGGGATCCGTGCGCGAGGACGGCACGCTGCTGTCGGCATCGGTGCCGATCGTGACCGCGGCGATCCCGCTCGTGAGCGACGACGAGTCGCCCATCGCGGTGGGCCTCGACGGCGGCTTCTGATCCTGCTCGAACGCGGCGGCATCCCTCCCGGGGTGTCGCCGCGTTCGTCGTTGCGGGGGCGCGCGGGGCGTCGAGAACAGGGGAACCGCCGAGAACAGGGCGGATGCCGGGAGATCGGCCTGTCCCGGTGGCATCCCCTGTTCGGGAGCGCGTCGGGGGGCTCGCGCGGGGTTCGACATCGGCGAGCTCGGGCGGCGGCGACCCGGTCGGAGCCGGTCACGGAAGCGATGTCGGAGGGACGCCGTAGGCTGGTGGGGTGACGACAGCCCTGTACCGCCGATACCGCCCCGAGGCGTTCGGCGAGATGATCGGGCAGTCGCAGGTGACCGAGCCGCTCATGACCGCCCTGCGCAGTGACCGCGTGGGCCACGCCTATCTGTTCTCGGGTCCGCGCGGCTGCGGTAAGACCACGTCCGCCCGCATCCTCGCCCGCTGCCTCAACTGCGCAGCCGGCCCCACCGACACCCCGTGCGGCGTGTGCGACAGCTGCGTCGAGCTCGGCCGCGGCGGCGGCGGGTCGCTCGACGTGGTCGAGATCGACGCGGCCAGCCATAACGGCGTCGACGACGCCCGCGATCTGCGTGAGCGGGCGATCTTCGCGCCCGCCCGCGACCGCTTCAAGATCTTCATCCTCGACGAGGCGCACATGGTCACCCAGCAGGGCTTCAACGCCCTGCTCAAGCTCGTCGAAGAGCCCCCGGCGCACGTGAAGTTCATCTTCGCCACCACCGAGCCCGAGAAGGTGCTCGGCACCATCCGCTCGCGCACCCACCACTACCCGTTCCGTCTCGTCCCGCCCGCGGCCATGCTCGAGTACGTGCAGGAGCTCTGCGAGAGCGAGGGCGTCGGCGTCGAGGCCGGAGTCCTGCCCCTCGTCGTGCGCGCCGGGGGAGGGTCTCCGCGCGACACGCTGTCACTGCTCGACCAGCTCATCGCCGGCAGCGACGCGGATGCCGCGGGGCATGTGCTCGTGCGTTACGAGCGGGCCGTGGCGCTGCTGGGCTACACCCACTCCGAGCTCCTCGACGAGGTCGTCGACGCGTTCGCCGCGGGCGACGGGGGAGGGGCGTTCGCCGCGGTCGACCGCGTCGTGCAGACCGGTCAAGACCCGCGCCGCTTCGTCGACGACCTGCTCGAACGGCTTCGCGACCTGATCGTGGTGGCCGCCACCGGCGCGGGAGCCTCGGCCGTGCTGCGCGGCGTCCCCGACGACGAGCTCGAGCGCATGGCCCGGCAGTCCACCGCCTTCGGCGTGCACCGCCTGTCGCGGACGGCCGACCTCGTCGTCGCCGCGCTCGACGAGATGACGGGGGCCACCTCTCCGCGTCTGCAGCTCGAGCTGCTCGTGGCCCGTGTGCTCACCCACGCCGGCGTCCCGCAGGGCACCGCCCCGGCGACCGCCCACGATCTCGACGTCGCGCACGCGGGAGCCTCCGCCCCCGTCGCTCCCGCGACGGGGCGCCCGGCCTCGCCCGCCGCCGACATCGCCGCCCCCGGCGTCGCCGCCCCGCGCGACGGGGGGTCGGCGCCGGGCGCGCCGCGCATCGCCGCCCCCGCGGCCGGATCGCCCCCGGTCGCATCGCCGTCGATCGCATCGCCCGCCATCGCGTCGCCGGGTGCGCCCCGCATCGCCGCCCCCGGCGTCGCTGCACCGCCCGTGGCCTCGCCCGGCGCGGCGGCGCCCGCTGTGGCATCACCGGGCGCCGCGCCGACGGGGTCGCCTGCAGCGGCGCCCACCGTGGCGTCACCGGGCGTCGCGCCGACCGTCGCGTCCCCCGGTCCCGCGCGGCCCGTGTCGACGCCGGTGGCCGCTCCCGGCATCGCCGACCCCGGCGCGTCCTCGTCCCGATCGCAGGCGGATGCCCCCTCGTCCGCGGCGACGACCTCGCGCATCGCTCAGCCGGGCTCCGCCGGCCCGCAGAACGCGTCCGGGTCGTCGGCCCGACCCGGGTCCCCGCTCCCCGCCGACGACGATGCGCCACCGCCGTTCACCGACGACGATGCCCCGCCGCCCTTCGCCGACGACGGCGACGCCCACCCCTTCGACACCGCCCCGATGCCCGGCTCCGAGAGGCCGACGACGTCGGCCCCCGGCGCATCGAGCTCTGTGGCGGAAGGTGCACCGCCCCAGGGCCCAGACGTCGCGTCGAGCCCTTCCTCGGCGAGGAGCGCTTCCGTCGCGACGGAGGACCTCGTACCGCCGAGCGCCGCAACGCCGACCAGCGAGGCCCCGACCGGCGACGCACGGACCAGCGAGCCCCCGACCGGCGACGCGCGGACCAGCGAGGCCCCGACCGGCGAGGCCGCGTCGAGCGCCCCCTCGGACACACCGGCCCCGCCCGCTCGCCCGTCCGAGGCGCGCACCCCGACCGAGGCGACTCCCGCCACCGTCGAGCCTGCGCCCGCCGGCCCCACGCCGACGAGCACACCGAGCCCTTCGAGCGAACGCTCCGACGGCCCCGCGGCGGCGGAGCCGACCGCTCCTTCCTCGCCCGCCGGTGCGGCATCCGCTCCCTCGACGTCGTCCGCGACGACGGGTGCGGACGCCCCCGCCGACGACCCGACGCCCCTCGAGCCGGTCGCCCCGACCCCGCCCGCCATCCCCGTCGGCCCGATCGAACTGGGACACGTGCGAGACGCCTGGCCCGAGGTGCTCGGCCAGCTCGAAGTCGCCAGCAGGTCGTCGTGGTTGGTGGTGTCCACGGCCACCGTCGCCGCGTTCGACGCCGACGTGCTCACCCTGGCCTTCCGCACCACGGCGGATCTCACGGCGTTCAAGACCCGTACCCCCGAGGGCGGCCCGAGCGAAGATCTGCGTCAGGCGATCCAGGCGGTCCTGGGCGTGCGCGTGAAGTACCTCGCCCGCCTCGACGGCGACGGGGGGTCCGGTGGATCACCTCGGCGCCCGGCCGACGCGCCGTCGTCCGGACCGGCGAGTTCGCGAGGGCCGGTTCCCCCGGCATCCGGTTCGAGCTCGGCCTCCACCTCGGCGCCCTACGCGTCGTCGGTGACGGAATGGGCGGTCGCCCCCATCCCGTCGTCGGACGGTGCCCCCACTGCTCTGGCCGTCGACGACGAACCCGACGACGCCGTGATCGAGCCGGCACAGACCGCCCCGCATTCCGGTGCGGTGCTGCCGCCGCGCGAGGTCGCGCCGTCCGTCCCGGCGCCCGACGAGGTCGACGACGACGACGTGATCCCGCCCGCCGACGAGACCGAGGCGCCGCTGCCGCCCGTCGTCGTGCCCCGGATGGCACCGCTCCGCGGGGGTGTGCAGCGCTACGGTGAAGCGGTGGTGCGGCAGATGCTCGGCGCCACCTACGTGCGTGACGAACCCTACGAGCCCCCGGCGAGGTTCAGCTGATGTACGACGGCATCGTCCAAGATCTGATCGACGAGTTCGGGCGCCTGCCCGGGATCGGCCCGAAGTCGGCGCAGCGCATCGCCTTCCACATCCTGCAGTCGCCGTCGTTCGATGTCTCGCGGTTGTCGACGCTCCTCGGCGAGATCCGCGACAAGGTCAAGTTCTGCGAGATCTGCGGCAACGTCTCCGAACAGGAGCGCTGCTCGATCTGCCGCGACCCGCGTCGCAACGCGACCCTCATCTGCGTCGTCGAAGACGCCAAAGACGTCGCGGCGATCGAACGCACGCGCGAGTTCCGCGGTCTGTACCACGTGCTCGGTGGGGCCATCAGCCCGATCGCGGGCATCGGCCCCGACGATCTGCGCGTCACGCAGCTCATGCAGCGCCTCGCCGACGGGACCGTGCAAGAGGTGATCCTCGCCACCAACCCCAACCTCGAGGGCGAAGCGACGGCGACCTACCTGAGCCGCTTGCTGCACACCCTCGAGATCCGTGTCACGCGACTCGCGTCGGGCCTGCCGGTCGGCGGCGATTTGGAGTACGCCGACGAGGTGACGCTCGGGCGCGCGTTCGAGGGACGCCGCACCCTCTGAGCTCCGCGCGGTGAGACGCGCACCAGACGGGAGCGTGCCCCCACCCGAGACGAACCCGCGGCGAGAGCTCTACCCCCGCGCCCGCGCCCGCACCCGTGTCACGCTCGACAACGTCGCCCGCACCGGCTGCCCGAGGTAGATGCCGAGCGACGCGCCCACCGCCAGGGCGATGCCGATCGTCGCCGCGCCCGCGAGGGTGGTGACACCGGTCATCAGCACGGCGGGGTCGTCGCCCGACTCCACGATGCCCAGCAGACCGCGGAAGACCGCAGCTCCGGGCACGAGCGGCAGGATCGCCGCGGTGGTGATGGCGACCGAGGGCACGTGCAGCCGGTAGGCCACGACGATGCCGACGAAGCTGCCGATGAACGCGCCCACGCCGCTCGCGGCCGCGACCTCGAAACCGAGTCCGGTCGCGGCGACGTAACCGGCCCACGCGACCAGGCTCAACGCGGCGCTGACGACGATGATGCGCGCCCCCGCGCCGTTGAAGACCGCGACGGCGACGGCGATCACCGCGGCGCCCACGAACTGGAACACGACCGGGCCGAGGGGGAGGGCGTTCGACGGCGGTGACATCCCCAGTCCGATCACCCGCACCGTCTCGAGGCCCGCGAGGATCCCGAGCACCACGCCCAGCGTCTGCGTCGTCAGCTCGAGGATGCGCCCGGTCGCGGTCAGCGCGAAGCCGTCGATCGCATCCTGCGCTGCTCCCACGACCGTGAGACCGGCGAGCATGAGCACGATCCCGGATGCCACGATCACCGACGGTCTGATCGCGGCGGCCGCCTCGATGCCGGTGTACTGCAGCAGAGGGGAGAGCGCGGCGACCACGGTGAGCACGAACCCGCCGGCGATCTGCGCGAAGAAGTACGGTACGCGCGCACGGGCCATGACGTACTGCGTCGTCGCGGCCAGTGCGGCGGCGATGAACGACAGCACCAGCGCGAGCCAGTTGGCCCCGAACATGATCGCGACCCCGGCGGCGAGGGTGGCTTGGGAGGCGATCACGATCGCGGGGCGATAGCGGAACGGGAGCCGTCGGATCGCCCGGCAACGGGCGATCGCGTCGTCGAGGGCGAGGCCGCCGGTGATCTCGGTGACGAGTGCTTGCAGGCGCTGCAGCTTCGCATGGTCGGGGACCGACCCTCGCACGACGCGCAGAAGGGTCGTGGGGTGGGAGGCGCCCGGGCGGCTGTGCGCGATGGTGATGGAGTTGTAGGTGACGTCGACGTGGACGGGGTCGAGTCCGTACGCGCCGCATACGCGCACGATGGTCAGCGTCACCTCGTTCGCCGGAGCTCCGACGACGAGCATCGTCTCGCCGATGCGGATCGCGAGATCGAGGATGCGCGAGGCGAGCGCCTCGTCGATGACGGGGAGCAGCGTCGTGTCGAGCGACGTCGCATCGTCGGTGTGCACGAGTCGTCGCAGCGACGACAGCCAGCGGCCAGGGGTGGGCGGCATCCGATCGCTCCAGGAGGGGGGAGGGGTGGAACCTGTCGATCCTATCCGCGCCGCCCTCGCGGAGCCCGCGAAGACGCATGGCGGAGCGGTTATGCACGCGCCTCTAGGATGATCCACGGGCGCGGCTCGAGCGCCGGCGCCGTGACATCCCGACGCACGACCCCTCCAGGAGTTCTTTTCATGGCTCTGATCGTCCAGAAGTACGGCGGTTCGTCCGTCGCCGACGCCGAGAGCATCAAGCGCGTCGCCAAGCGCATCGTCGATACCCGTCGTGCGGGTCACGAGGTCGTCGTCGCGGTCAGCGCCATGGGCGACACCACCGACGAACTGCTCGACCTCGCAGGTCAGGTCGCCCCGATCCCCGCTCCCCGCGAACTCGACATGCTGCTCTCCAGCGGTGAGCGCATCTCGATGGCGCTGCTGGCCATGGCGATCCACTCGATGGGCTTCGAGGCCCGTTCCTTCACCGGCAGCCAGGCGGGCATGATCACGGATGCCACGCACGGGGCCGCCCGCATCGTCGACGTGACGCCGGTGCGCCTGCGCGAGGCCCTCGACGAGGGCGCGATCGTCATCGTCGCCGGTTTCCAGGGCTTCAACCGCGACACCCGCGACATCACCACGCTCGGCCGCGGCGGCTCCGACACGACCGCCGTCGCGCTCGCCGCGGCGCTCGAGGCGGATGTGTGCGAGATCTACAGCGACGTCGACGGCATCTTCACCGCTGACCCCCGCGTCGTCCCGCTCGCGCGCAAGCTCGGCCGGGTCGGCAGCGAGGAGATGCTCGAGCTCGCGGCCAACGGCGCCAAGGTGCTCTACATCCGCGCGGTCGAGTACGCCCGCCGTCACGGCGTGCTGATCCACGCGCGTTCCACATTCAGTGCGAGCGAGGGCACCTGGGTGCTCGACGCCTCGAAGACCTCCGCACTCGTCCCCGAAAGAGGAGCCATGGAAGAGCCCATCGTCGCCGGCGTCGCCACCGATCTCAGCCAGGCGAAGATCACCGTCATCGGCGTGCCCGACGTGCCCGGCAAGGCCGCCGACATCTTCAAGATCGTCGCCAAGTCCGGCGCCAACGTCGACATGATCGTGCAGAACGTGTCGGCTGCCGCCACCGGCCGCACCGACATCTCGTTCACTCTCCCCAAGACCGATGCCACGACGGCGCTCAAGGCGCTCGCCGGCGAGCAGTCCGAGGTCGGGTTCGAGAGCCTCGTGCACGACGACCAGATCGGCAAGCTCTCGGTCGTCGGTGCGGGAATGCGCACGCACTCGGGCGTCTCGGCGACGCTCTTCGAGGCGCTCAGCATGGCTGGCGTCAACATCGAGATGATCTCGACCTCCGAGATCCGGATCTCGGTGGTCGTTCGCGGCGTCGACCTCGCCGAGGCCGCGCGCCTCGTGCACACCGCGTACGGTCTCGACGGCGACGCCGAGGCGACCGTCCACGCCGGCACCGGTCGCTGAGCCACCCTCCCCGACTCGGGCCGGACGCCGCCTCGGCGTCCGGACGTGCGGCAGGAGTTTTCCGGTCGTCTCCGCTCTCACCGACGGGATCCGGCCGTTCATCGACGCGTAGCCGTCAAAGTTCCTGCGAGGGCTCCCGGCCGTCGGTCGTCCCACCGCGGCGCGCGCTACCCTGACCCGAACGCCGCTTCCGCGGCATCCATCACCCGAACCACCGAGGTACCCGCATGACCCGCATCTCCGATTCCGGAATCTCCCTCGCCGTCGTCGGCGCCACCGGCCAGGTCGGCACCGTCATGCTCGAGATCCTCGCCGAACGGTCGTTCCCGATTCGCGAGCTGCGCCTGTTCGCCACGGCCCGTTCGGCGGGCACCGCGGTCGAGTTCGGCGGCCACTCGGTCGTCGTCGAGGACGTCGCCACGGCCGACCCCTCCGGCGTCGAGGTCGCGCTCTTCTCCGCCGGCGCCACCGGTTCGCGCGCCCACGCCCCCCGCTTCGCCGAGGCGGGCGCCCTGGTCATCGACAACTCCAGCGCGTGGCGCATGGACCCCGAGGTCCCCCTCGTCGTGAGCGAGGTCAACCCGCACGCCATCGATCAGGCCGTCAAAGGCATCGTCGCCAACCCGAACTGCACGACGATGGCCGCGATGCCGGTGCTCAAGGTGCTCGACACCGAAGCGGGGCTCGAGCGTCTCATCGTCAGCACCTACCAGGCCGTCTCCGGCTCCGGTCTCGCCGGCGCGCGGGAGCTCCTCGGCCAGGTCGAGGGCGTCCTCGCGCAGGGTGACGTCGAGCGGCTCGTGCGCGACGGTTCGGCGCTCGACTTCCCCGAGCCCGAGAAGTACGTCGCCCCGATCGCCTTCGACGTCATCCCCTTCGCCGGCAACCTCGTCGACGACGGCCTCAACGAGACCGACGAGGAGAAGAAGCTGCGCAACGAGAGCCGCAAGATCCTCGAGCTCCCCGACCTCCGCGTGGCCGGGACCTGCGTGCGCGTCCCCGTCTTCACGGGCCACTCGCTCAGCATCAACGCGGAGTTCGCCCGCGACCTCTCGCCCGAGCGCGCGCGGGAGCTCCTCGCCGACGCCCCCGGCGTGACGCTCGAAGAGGTCCCGACGCCGCTGCAGGCCGCGGGCACCGACCCCAGCTACGTCGGCCGCATCCGCGCCGATCAGTCGGCCCCCGAGGGCAAGGGCCTCGTGCTGTTCATCAGCAACGACAACCTGCGCAAGGGCGCGGCGCTGAACGCGGTGCAGATCGCCGAGATCGTCGCGCAGAAGCGGGCCGCGACCGTCTGATTCCGGCATCCGGATGCCGCGGGCGCGGGGTTGTCTCGACATCGAACCGACCGATCTCTCGATGTCGAGACACCTCACGGCCCGCACCTAGAATCGACGGGTGACTGAAAACGTCGATGTTCTCCTCATCGGTGGCGGCATCATGTCCGCCACCCTCGGCACGCTGCTGAAGGACCTCCAGCCCGATCTGAAGATCGCGGTGCTGGAGCGACTCAGCGACGTCGCGCAGGAGAGCTCCAACGCGTGGAACAACGCTGGCACCGGTCACGCGGCGCTCTGCGAGCTGAACTACACCCCCGAGGGCAAGGACGGCTCGATCGACCCCGCCAAGGCGGTGGCGATCAACGAGCAGTTCCAGCAGAGCCGTCAGCTGTGGGCCTCGCTCGTGGCCGAGGGCGTGCTCGACGAGCCGTCGACGTTCATCAACGCCACCCCGCACATGACCTTCGTCCGCGGTGAGAAGGACGTCGCCTTCCTCCGCAAGCGCTACGAGGTCCTCAAGCAGCAGCCGCTGTTCGCCGGCATCGAGTACAGCGAGGACTCCCGCGTCATCAACCAGTGGGCGCCGCTGCTCATGCAGAAGCGCCGCAAGGGCGAGCCGTTCGCGGCGACGCGCGTGCCCGCCGGCACCGACGTCGACTTCGGCTCCCTCACGCGACAGCTCTTCGCGAACCTCCGCGAGAAGGGCGTCGAGGTCGTCACCAACCACGACGTCAAGAAGCTGAAGAAGCAGAAGGACGGCTCCTGGGAGGTCTCGTACCGCCACGTGATCGGCGGAACCCCCGGCTCGATCAACGCGAAGTTCGTGTTCGTCGGCGCGGGCGGGTGGGCGCTGAAGCTTCTGCAGCGCTCCGGCATCCCCGAGATCAAGGGCTACGGCGTCTTCCCGATCGGCGGACAGTGGCTGAAGACCTCCAACCCCGACATCGTCTCGAAGCACCGCGCGAAGGTCTACTCGCAGGCTTCGGTCGGCGCCCCGCCCATGTCGGTGCCGCACCTCGACACCCGCGTCATCGACGGCGAGTCGTCGCTGCTGTTCGGCCCTTTCGCCACCTTCAGCCCGAAGTTCCTCAAGAACGGGTCGATGCTCGACATCGTCACGCAGGTGCGCCCGCATAACATCGGTCCGATGCTCAAGGTCGCCGTCGACAATCCGGGTCTCATCAAGTACCTCGTGAGCGAGCTGCTGAAGACGCACTCGAAGAAGGTCGACAGCCTCCGCGACTTCATGCCGACGGCCAAGGACGAGGACTGGGAGCTGCTCGACGCCGGTCAGCGCGCCCAGGTCATGAAGCGCGACAAGCAGAAGGGCGGGGTGCTGCAGTTCGGCACCGAGGTCGTCACGTCGGCCGACCACTCGATCGCCGGTCTCCTCGGTGCCTCTCCGGGCGCGTCGACGGCCGTGTCGATCATGCTGGGCTTGATCAAGACCTGCTTCCCCGAGCGCATGCCGCAGTGGGAGCCGCGCCTGCGCGACCTCATCCCCAGCTACGGCGAGTCGCTCAACACGCACCCCGAGGCCGCTCGCAAAGAGTTGGATGCCACGGCTCGCGCCCTCGCGATCAACCCCTGAGTCCCGCGTGGCGAAGCTGTACTTCCGCTACGGCGCGATGAACTCCGGGAAGTCCACCGCGCTGCTGCAGGCGGCGTACAACTACGAGGAGCGCGGCCAGCGCGTGCTGCTGGCCAAGCCCGAGATCGACACCAAGGGCGCCGACCAGATCGACAGCCGCCTGGGCGTCACCCGACCGGTCGACTTCCTCGTCGGTTCCGACGACGATCTGCGTACGACGTTCCATGCGACGGCGGGCCACGCCCCGGTCGCCTGTCTGCTGGTCGACGAGGCCCAGTTCTTCACCGCGGGCCAGGTCGACGACCTCTTGCGCATCGCCGTGCTCGACGGCATCCCCGTGCTGGCGTACGGCATCCGCACCGACTTCCGCACCGAGGCGTTCCCCGGATCCGCGCGCCTGATGGAGATCGCGCACAGCCTGGAGGAGCTCAAGACGATCTGCCGCTGCGGGCGCAAAGCGATCTTCAACGCCCGCCTCGTCGGCGGCCGCTTCGTTTTCGATGGCGACCAGGTCGCGATCGACGAGGGCCAGATCGCCGGAGAGGTCACCTACGAGTCGATGTGCGCGGCCTGCTACCTGCGTGAGTCCGGCGGGCGGCTCGACGGCCGCTGACGCGCCTCCGCGGCATCCGGACCGCGAGACGGCATCAGGCTGACACCTCGTCGCGGGACGTCGCCGAGTTGTCCGCGCGGTGCCGTCTCGGCGCTCTGCGCAGCCCTGCTTGCCGCGGGCGCGGACGGCGGTGTCGGCGTCGACCGATAGCCTGGAGGCATGCGCGTCCTCCTCGCCGGCGGTGCCGGTTACATCGGAACCCACACGGCCGTCGCCCTCCTCGAGGCCGGCCACGACGTCGTCCTTCTCGACGACCTGTCCGGCACGCACGCCGTCGCCGCGGAGCGGGTCGAGCGCATCACCGGCAAGCCTGCGCCCCTGGTCGTCGGCGACGCCGCCGACGAGTCCGTCGTCACCGCCGTCTTCGACGAACACGGCCCGATCGACGCGATCATCCATCTCGCGGCGTTCAAGGCCGTGGGGGAGAGCACCCAGAAGCCGCTGGCCTACTACTCCAACAACCTCGACACCACGTTCGCGCTGCTGAAGGTCGGCATCGCCCGCGGCATCCGATCGTTCGTCTTCTCGAGCACGGGCACGGTCTACTCCGACCCGGCCGACCTGCCGTTCACGGAGGAGTCGACGACGAGCATCGACCTGTCGAACGCCTACAGCAAGTCGAAGCGCATGAACGAGGTCGTGCTGGCGGACGTGGCCCGGGTGAACCCCGAGCTCAACGTCACGGTCCTGCGCTACTTCAACCCCGTGGGTGCCCACGCGTCGGGTCTCATCGGCGAAGACCCGGCCGGCATCCCGAACAACCTCATGCCCTTCGTCTCGCGTGTCGCGATCGGCACCCTGGACGAGATCGGCGTCTTCGGCGACGACTACGACACTCCCGACGGAACCGGCCTGCGCGACTACATCCACGTCGTCGACCTCGCTGAGGGGCACGTCGCCGCTCTCGAGCAGGCGCAGCCCGGGCATCAGGTGTTCAATCTCGGCACGGGGCGTCCGGTGAGCGTCCTCGAGCTCGTCGCCTCGTTCGAGAAGGCCGTCGGCCGCGAGCTGCCCAAGAAGCTCCTCGCGCGCCGCCCGGGCGATGTCGCGGCGACCTACTGCGACCCGGCGAAGGCCGCCGAGGTGCTGAAGTGGCGCACGCGGTTCACGATCGACGACGCCTGCCGCGACTACTGGAACTGGCAGACGACGAACCCCGCCGGATACGCGACGTCCGCCCCGGAGTGATCCCGCGCGCGTAGGGTGATGTGGTCCGGCCACATCGTCGCGCCGGGCGAAGGGGGAGCCTCATGCCGGACAGTGCACCGCGCGCCTGGCAGGTCGTGCTCGAGCGGATCGAGGGCGACCTCCGCGACGGCCGCCTCGGCCCGGGCGACCGCCTGACGCCCGAGCGTGAACTGGCCGCTCAGCTGGGCGTCGGCCGCTCGAGCGTGCGCGAAGCCGTACGGGTGCTCGAGGTGCTCGGTGTCGTGCGCACCGCGACCGGCTCGGGTCCCTCTGCCGGGGCGATGATCGTCACGACCCCTCGCGGGGGCCTGGCGGCCTTCCTGCGCCTGCAGGTGGCGGCGAACGGCTTCCCCCTGAGCGACGTGGTGCGCACCCGCGTCGTGCTCGAGTGCGACGTCGCCGAGCGGCTCGCGCGCTCCGACGCCGACTTGACCGAGATCGCCGGCATCCTCGAGGCGATGGATGCCGAGTCCCTCGACCCCGTCGAGTTCCTCGCCCTGGACGCGCGCTTCCACCAAGCACTGGCGGAGGCGTCCGGCAACGCCGTCGTGTCGGCGATGATGGCAGGGCTCCGCAGCTCGATCGAGGCCTATACGCAGGCGGGAGCCGCTCGCCTGGACTCGTGGACGGCGACCTCCGACCGGCTCCGAGCGGAGCATCGGCACATCGTCGACGCCGTGTCCCGCGGAGATGCCGACAGCGCGCGAGAGCGCGTGCGCGCACACATCACCGATTACTACACCGAGGTGGCACAGGCCCTGAGCCCCTCCGACACCGCCGACGACGCGGTCGGCCACGCCGTGCGCGCAGCCGCGCGGGCGTCGGCCACCCCGTGAGAGGAACCTCGTGACCGATCGCCCCGCGCGCCCGCCGCGCCCGCAGCACGTGCTCCACGTCGTCGCCACGCAGCGGCTCAGCCCTCACCTGGTACGCGTGCGCGCTCGGGGAACCGACCTGACGGCGTTCCGCGACAGTCCCCACACCGACGCATACGTGAAGATCACGTTCGCGAAGCCCGAGCTGGGCCTCGAGCCGCCATACGACCTGGCGGTGCTTCGGGAAACCCTTCCCGCGGACGACCTGCCGGTGACGCGCACCTACACCGTGCGCGCGGTCGACGGCGACGAGCTGAGCATCGACTTCGTCGTCCACGGTGAGGAGGGACTCGCGGGTCCCTGGGCGGCGCACGCTCAGCCCGGCGACCGCCTCGTGGTCTCGTCACCCGGGGGCGGATACGCGCCCGACCCGTCGGCCGACTGGCACCTTTTCGCCGGCGATGAGTCGGCACTGCCGGCGATCGCGGCCGCGCTGGAATCCCTCGCCCCGGATGCCGTCGGCGCGGCGTTCCTCGAGGTGCAGAGCGCCGACGAACATGTGCCCCTCACGGTTCCCGCCGGCGTGGTCGTGACCTGGGTGCACCGGGGCGAGGCCCCGGCCGGTTCGACGCCGGTGCTGGCCGAGACGGTGGGGGCATGGCATCCACTCGATGGGCGCGGCCAGGTCTTCGCGCACGGGGAACGCGAGGCGATGAAGGCCCTTCGCGACATCGTCTTCACCCGATGGGGGCTCCGACGCGAGCAGGTGTCGCTCTCGGGGTACTGGGCCTACGGCCGGACCGAGGACCGGTTCCAGGCCGAAAAGCGCGAACCGATCGGGAAGATCCTCTGAGGCGAGCGGGGGCTCGGGGGCGCGTCCATGCTCCTGTCGTGCGAGCGCCCTCGGCTCTCGGCTCGCGCGCCTCTCGTTCGGCCGCGCCCGTCCGGATGTGGACGAACTCGGCAGGTCAGGACTGGTCCTTCTCCGGGAGGGTGGGGATGAGCTGCTCGAGGAAGCCGGCGGTGTCCTCCCAGCCATGCACTGCGTGGCAGTCGACGCCCATCGCGAGCACCGGGTAGTCATTGCCGTCGGGGTCGAGCCGGTCGCCGACGAAGAGCATGTCGTCGAGCGGGATGCCCGTGGTGTCGGCGAGCTTGCCCATGCCGTAGGCCTTGTCGATGCCGCGGTGGGTGATGTCCACCGAGGTCGAGCCACCCGAGCGCACCTCGAGGTCGGGGATGCGCGCGGCCACCGCCTCGCGCAGGCTGTTCTTCTTCTCGCCCGTCGGATCCCACGCCATCTTCGCCTCGAGCGGGGCCGACTGGCCGAGGGCGGAGAACGTGATCTGCGAACCGCGGTCTTCGAGGATGTCGCCCCACGGCTCGGCCTCCCAGAGCCCGAGGCGTTCGGCCTCCTCGCGCACGGCCGAGAGGGCGCGCTGCTTCTCGTCGTCGGTTAGCGAATGGGCGTAGACGGTCTCGATGCCGTCGGGCGTCAGGCGGTAGTACTGCGTGCCGCAGGTGGGCATGAGGTGGAACCGGGCCAGCAGCTGCGGATCCGCCTCGGGCAGGCGCTCGACGACCTGCGTGCGGAACTGCTGCAGCTGTCCGCCGGAGATGATCGCCACCTCGACGCGCGCGGCGAGGGCGAGCAGGAGTTCGCCGATCCGTGGATCGATGGCCGACTTCGACGGGGCGAGGGTGTCATCGAGGTCGAAGGCGACGAGGCGGGGCGAGGTGTCGGACACGGGGCTCCTAGGGAAGGTGATGGTCGCGCGCGGCACGCGGACGGATGTCGATCGGCATCCTCGAGATACCGCGCGGGAGAGACCGATTCTACCGGGGGTGCTGCGCGCTGACCGCGGGGTGTCGTCGGGTGAGGAGGGCGGTCACTCCTCGCGCGCGAGGGTGCCGATCTTCTCGCCGTGCCGGTTGAAGACGATCATCGTGTCGCCCGTGATCTCCGCCGATCGGATGCCGCGCAGCCAGGTGTCGACACCCAGGCACGCCTTGAGCGTCGCGATGCCGAGCGAGAAGGACAGTCGTGCACCGTCCTCGGTGTAGCTGCCCAGGATGCCGTTGCATCCGTCGCTTCCGCGAACCTCGCCGTCACGAAGAGTGAGGTGCTCGGTGCCACCGCCGACCCACCGGTCGCCGGTGAACGGGGGTTCGGAGTTCCCGCCCCGAGCGATCATTCCAATGCCGATGAATGCAATTGCCGAAACGGCCTTCCACCTGCGGATCATGAGAATCTCCTCATCTCTGACGGAATGCGAAAAACATTCTTATCCAACGCTCAGGTTGTCGTAAGGTAAGCGGCGACGCTGAGAGATGGGTGGGGGCCCTGTCACTGGTTCCTGTCCTCCTCATGGTGCGTTTTTCCACTAACGACACGAGATGAGACGATGACACGAAACATGAAGCGTATGGGGTGGGCCGGTGCGTCCGCCGCTCTCGCGCTCACCGCGTCCGGCTTGCTGGCCCCCGCGGTCGCCTTCGCCGGTGACGACCAGTCGGTCGCGCCCACGTCGGGCCCCGAATTCGACGCCACGGCCAAGCAGCTGCTGAGCAGCGACGAGCAGGTCCAGGCCGTCGCGAAGGACGGGAACGGCAACGTCGTCGTCTACGCGACCGCTGACGAGGCCGCTCTGCAGGGCGAGGCGAAGACGTTCGTCCAGTCGAAGTCCAACGTCGAGGTCAAGGTCATCGACAGCCCCATCAAGGCGCTCGCCGAGAACGACGTCGTCGCCGGCGCCGGCTACTTCTCGACCGATCCCGCGAACCCGGGCCCCGGTGGTCTGTGCTCGATCGGTTTCACGGGTTGGAGCCCGCAGGGCAAGCCCGCTGTCATCACGGCCGGTCACTGCAACGAGGACGGTCTCTTCTCGTCCAGCTTCCTGACGCTCCCCTCGGGCGACCCCGCCGGCGGTGGGGCGGGGGACAACTCCACCGCGGAGGTGACGGACGAGCTCGGGACGCTCGCGTTCACCCAGTTCGGTGGCCCCGGCAGCACTGAAGGTTCCGAGGGCGACGTGACGTCGGTCGACATCGCGACGATCGACATCACCAACGACTCCCTCAAGCTGCACCCCGAGATCACCGACTGGACCACGGCATCCAGCGATGACCTCTCGAAGTCGACGACCGACGTCAAGGCCGTGGGTTCGGCTCAGGTCGGCCAGCCTGCCTCGAAGTCCGGCCGCACCACTGGATTCACCACGGGAACGGTGACCGCTGTGCAGGGGTGGTCCAAGATCACGAAGCCCGACGAGACCTTCCGTTGGGTCTACGGCTTCGCGATCGAGAGCGACTCCCGCATCGTCCAGGAGGGCGACTCGGGCGGAGCCGTGTTCCAGGGAGGCACCGCGGTGGGTGTCGTGTCCGGCGGCAGCCAGGATGGCGACCTCCTGTGGGCCGCCGACCTCCAGGCCGGCCTCGCGCAGACCGACGGCTACACCGTCGCCCTCAAGATCGACGCTCCCGCCCTCACCACCCCCGCCGACGGCGGCTCGGTGGGCGTCGGCGGCGTCATTTCGGGTACCGCTCAGGTGGGCACCACGCTGAAGGTCAAGCCGTCCTCCGGTGACTCCTTCGAGGTCACGGTCGACGGTTCGGGCAACTGGAGCTTCCCCGCTCCCGACAAGCTCGGTACCTACTCCTTCTCGCTCACCTCGGTCAGCGGGTACAACACCTCGACCACGGTCGACGCCTCCGTCGAGGTCAAGGCCGAGGCTCCGGTCATCACGACGCCGGCCAACGGCTCCACGGTCGAGAACGAGCTCACGGCGATCTCGGGCACCGGCCTCGCCGGCGCCACGGTGACCCTCACCGGCGACGTCAAGGGCTCCGCCAAGGTCGCCGAGGACGGCTCCTGGTCGGTCGAGACCGACCTGGGCATCGGCCAGTACTCGGTCACCGCCACCCAGGCGCGTGACGGCCAGACGTCGGCAGCAGCCACGGTGGAGTTCACCGTCGCCCCGTCGGCTCCGGTGATCACCGGCATCCAGGACGGCGAGTCGTACAGCGGCGCCGCGGTTCCCACCGCCATCTCGGGCACGGGTCTGACGGGCGCCGACATCACGGTGACCATCAACGACGCGAAGGTCGGCGAGACGGTCGTCAAGGACGGCAAGTGGTCGGTCGTGCTGAAGGACGCTCTGGCCGCCGGTGACTACGCCGTGGTCGCCACGCAGACGGTCGACGGTGTGTCGAGCTCCGCTTCGGTGAGCTTCTCGGTCACCGCCGCTCCCGCTCCGGCTCCCTCGCCCAGCGGCACCCCTGCTCCCGGTGGCAACCCCGGCGGCGGCAACGGTGGCGGCCTCGCCAACACCGGTATGGGTGACGTCGCTCCCCTCGCGTGGGGCGCTTTCGCCCTCATGCTGGGTGGCTTCGGTGCCCTCGGCTACCGCAAGGTGCGTCGCTCCGTGCGCTAAGCATCCCTGAGTGAGCGCCCCCGGCGCCTTCCCGTTTCGGAAGGTCCGGGGGCGCTTTTTTCGTGCGAGCGGAGCTTCGGGTCGTGCGTCGCATGTCGGTCGTGCGCCGCGCGTCGGAACAGCGCTGCATTTCGGAACAGCGCTGCATGTGGAGACTGCGCTGTATTTCGGTACAGCGCTGCATGTGGAGACTGCGCTGCATTGCGGAACAGCGCTGCATGGGGACACTGCGCCGCATCTGAACACTGCGCTGAATGTCGGCACGCGCATTTCGGCAGTGCGGCGCCTATCGAGAGGATGGCGCGTGTCGGCCGGGTGGCGCGTTTCGGCCGGGTGGCGTGGACGCTCCGGCGGCGTTTGCGCTCAGGTGGCGTCGGGGCTCAGGCGGCGGGTGAACGCGCCTCTCCGTACGGGACCAGGGTCCAGCTGCGACGGACTCGCAGCACCTGTACCCCGCAGACTCCTCCTCGGAGAAAGAAGAAGGGCCCCCGCTGGGCGGGAGCCCTTCTCAATGATGCGATGGTCGGGGTGACAGGATTTGAACCTGCGGCCTCGTCGTCCCGAACGACGCGCGCTACCAAGCTGCGCCACACCCCGTTGCAACTTGAAAAGTCTACCCTGCCGCGGGCCATGCTCCGAACCACGCGGACCTTCGGGCGCGCCGCTCTCTGCGGGCCGGTCGCTCGCCCGCCGCGATCGGCGAGCGAGCGACGGGCGGGCGGCGGCTCGCCCCCGGCGGACCGCCGCCCGGTGTCGTCAGGGGCGCAGGGTGCGACGCCGGCGCGCGAACGCCCAGGCGACGGCCGCGAGTCCCCCTGCCGTCGTCATGACCCCTATCGCGCCAGGGAGCGCCGTCGCGGGCGTCCCCGTGGCGGCGAGGGAGGCGAGCGGGGCCGGGGCCGACGGGGGGAGCGGCGGGGTCCCGGCGGGCGGGGGAGTCGGAGCGGTTGACGCCGTGGGCGGCGCGGGCGGTGCGACCTGCTCCGTCTGGGTGGGGGAGGCGAAACGCTCCACCCAGAGGTAGCCCCGAGGGAGGTGCGGCGAGACGGCGGCATCCTGCGCCTCCCGATCGATCCTCCAAACGGCGGTGTACACGCCGGGGCCGTGCAGCTCGGCGCTTCGTACCGTGTAGGTGCCGGCGCCCAGCGCGGGGTCGGTCGTCAGGCTGAGGTGCGAGACGGGGGTGAGATGGGCGGGAATCTCAGCGGCTTCGGCGGGCCAGGCGCCGGTGCGATAGATATCGGCCGTCGCGGTGATCGGCACGAACGACCCGTCGCCGCGCCGAGGCCAGACCCCCTCGGGGGACGACACCGTGACCTCGTCGACGAACCGCCCTTCCGCGACCTGCGCGGTCGTCTCGAGGCGTGGCGAGAACTGCACCGGTCGCGGCGTGGCATCCGCCGCCGAGAGGTCGAACCGCTCGGGATCTGCCGGTCCCGCGGATTCCTGCTGACCGGGGGTGGAGTAGAAGCGGACGGCTGCCGCCGGGACGGTGAAGGAACCCGTCGCGTGAACGGTGTAGGGACGCCCATCGTCGGAGGACGAGGCGGGGGCGATGATCGGGTGGACCTCACCGCCGTGGACGTTCTCGTGAACGGAGGTTCCCGTGTCGGCGAAGACCGCGTTCTCGAGCCGCACCGTGCCCGTCGCGGCTGGATCGACGTCGACGGTGAGGGAACCACGGGTCGGGTCCGCCTCGTCGGTCCCGAGCGCGAGGGTGCCACCGACGCGGGGAACGGGCACGGCCTCGGCCTCGGCGAGGTACCGCATCGTCCGCTCCTGGATCGCACCGCTGTTCTCGGGGCTGGCGCGGCGCATGATCCAGTCGATGGCGCCGGGCAGGTCGTCTCCCTCGTACCCCCACGAGTGAAGAGTGGTCTGCCGGTCGACGATCGCCTTCACGGCCCAGCCGACGCTCGCGGCCTGCACGGGGTCGTCGGTCTGGCCATAGGTGGTCACGAGATGGTTGATCGACGCGAGCTGCTGCGGCGAGAGACCGTTGACGTCGCTCGATGTGCCGTGATCGGTCGTCGCGTCGGTGGCCACGGGCAGGCCCGGATGGATGCAGTACGTGTGCACATCTCCGACGCGCATGGATCCGTGCCAGCCGGTGCGTGAGAGCGGCGCCCAGGTGCCGAAGCCCGTGCCGCGCTCGGCGGCCTGAGCGGCGGGTGCGACGGCGAGGCTGCCGAGGAGGACCGCGAGGAGGGCGAGTGCGGCCGGCAGACGACGAAACGACGGAGGCGGATGGTTCATGAGGGATTCCCTTCGATCGAGGAGTTCGATCGTCTGGGAATCGCCCGCCCGTGCGCACGAGAAAGGGACCGATCCGTGGACGGATCGATCCCTTCTCCGGGTGGGGAGGAAAGGTCAGCGCGGCAGCAGCGTGAGCAGGCTCGCCTCTGGGCGGCAGGCGAAGCGCACCGGGGCGTAGATCGAGTGCCCGAGGCCGGCGCTGACGTTGAGCGGGACGGTACGCCCCGCCGCGGTCCACTCGCTCAGACCGCGCGCCTGATCGAGGGGGAGATCGCAGTTGGAGACGAGGGCCTTGCTGCTGAAGGGGATCCTCACCTGACCGCCGTGCGTGTGCCCGGCCAACAGCACGTCGGCGCCGAACTCGACGAAGGTGTCCAGGGTTCGGCGATAGGGAGCGTGCATGACCCCCAGCGTGAGGTCGGCGGCGGGAAGCGCTGCCAGCACCGGCGGGATGAGCTCGGGCTTGTCCCACTTCCGGTGGGCATCGTTCACGCCGAAGGCGGTGACCCGCAGGCCCTTCACCTCGACCGACACCGCGGTGTCATCCAGAATGCTCCAGCCGAGATCGTCGGTGAAGAACTGATCGAGGGCGTCGACGTCGAGGTGCTTGTGGGCGGGGAGGTTGCCCGAGGGGCCCAGGAAGTAACGGAGCGGATTGCGAGGAGCGGGCTCCTGGAAGTCGTTCGAGCCGTGCACGACGAGGCCCGCGACACCGCGGAGAGGGGCGAGGGCCGCGCGGATACCGGTCAGACCGTCGCGGTGTCCGAGGTTGTCGCCGGTGTTGACGACGAGATCGGGCGAGAGCTCCGAGAGTCGTGCCATCCACTCCTGCTTGCGATGCTGCCACGGCGCCATGTGCGCGTCGGACACGTGCAGGATGCGGAGCGGCTCCGCACCCTTGGGGAGCACGCGCAGGGCGTGGTAGCGCACCGTGAAGAGGTACCGCTCGACACCCATTCCCCACACGGCTGCCCCGACGGCGGCCGCCCCCGCGACCCCGAGGGGCGCGAGGGCGGCCTTCATCACCGGACCGGTCACGAGGGGCAGTCCTTGGCGACGATCGTGAGGGCGATGTTGGTGCTCTTGTTCGCGGAGGAGCCGCCGGCGGGGTTGGTCGAGACGACCTGTCCCTCTGCGGGCGCCTTCTCGTCCTTCGCGCAC
Source organism: Microbacterium sp. NPDC089188 (assembly GCF_040685155.1). Lineage (NCBI taxonomy): Bacteria > Bacillati > Actinomycetota > Actinomycetes > Micrococcales > Microbacteriaceae > Microbacterium > Microbacterium sp. NPDC089188. The sequence goes on from NZ_JBFBHH010000002.1 coordinate 463,960, forward strand.
GAACCGATGGAGACCGTGCCGTAGCCCGCCGAGAGCATCGCCGCGCGGGCGGAACTCACCGGTTGGCCGGCCACGTCGGGCACGGTTCCGCCCTGGCCGTTGCCGGGGCTGAGCGTGATCACGGAACCGGCCGGGGCGGATCCGCCGCCGGGGTTCTGCGCCGCGACACGGTCGTTACCGAAATCGGCGTCCACCGGGTCGCCGACCGAGACGCGGAAGCCCGCGTTCTCGAGCGTCGAGCGAGCGCTGTCGATGGACTGACCCACGACGTTCGGCAGATCGCGCTGCTGCGTGCGCAGGGCGTTCGAGGGCGGGTCGGGGAAGCGGTCGCCGCCGTAGAACTCGTCGGCCGCGCTCTGGGTCGCCCGGGCGATCGAGTAGCGCATGTCGGAGAGCTGCTGTCCGTTCCAGTACTTTCCGAACAGCGTCTCGATACCGCGCCAGTTGCCGACCCAGACCGCCGTGGTGACCTTGGTCGACGACTCGATCATCCAGGTGTTCCAGCCCTCGTGCGTACCCGTCTTGCCGAGCACGGGGGTGCCGTCGTACGGGTTCGCCGAGGAGCCCGTACCGCCACTGGCCATGACACCCTGCAGGGCGTAGCCGACCGAGGCGGCGACGTCGGAAGTGAGGGCGGGCGAGCACTCGCGCACAGGGGCCTTCCGCTCGGCGCCGTCGCTGTCGGTGACCTTGTCGATCACCTTGGGCTGGCAGTGCGTGCCGCCGTTGGCGACCGTGGCGTAGGCACCCGCCATCGCGAGAGGCGACACCGGGTCGTTGCCGATGACGTTGTTCGCGACCGCCATGTCGATGTCGGTGCCGTTGCCGCGCGTGACGCCGAGCTTCTTCGCCGTCTTGGCGATGTCGCAGAGGTCGAGCTCGGAGGCCATCGCGAGGTACCCGGTGTTGAGCGAGTCCCGCGTGAAGCGAAGCGGTGTACCCACGTATCCCTGACTGTTCCCGAAGTTCTGGATGATGTCCTTCTTGTTGAAGTTGATCCAGTCGCCGGTGCACGAGTTCGTCATGTTCGGCACGGGGCCCAGACGACCGTTGAGGTTCTCGTTGAGCGAGTGCCCCTTCTCGACCCAATCGACCAGGGTGAACAACTTGAACGTCGATCCGGCGTTGAAGCCGTCGGAGCCGCCGTAGGTGCTGTCGCCGGCGAACACGATCGAGTTGTACGACGGGTCGGCTTCGGCCTGGGCCGGGTCCTGGGTGAACTTCGTGTTCTGCGCGATCGCGAGGACGCGGCCGGTGCCGGCCTCGAGGCTGACCGCCGTCGAACCGAAGTCCATGTTGGCGTACATGGCGGGCGCGTTGTCGTTCATCGCCTGCTGCGCGGCATCCTGAACACGCCAGTCGAGGGTGGTCTGGATGGTCAGACCGTCCTGACGGAGAGCCCGCACGCGATCGTCGGTCTCGGTTCCGAAGGCGGGGTCGTTGAGGATCGTCGCGACGACGTACTGGCAGAAGTAGGGCGCAGCGGAGACGACGCAGCCCTGGTCGGTCGAGGTGATCTGCGGGGTGATCGGCTCGATCGCGAACTGCACGTACTGCTCGTGCGTGATCTTGCCGTCCGCCTCCATGCGGCTGAGCACGTAGAGCTGACGGCCCTTCGTCTCGCTGTAGCCGTCGGCGGCGTTGACGAGCTGCTCCTGCGTGATCTCGCCGTTGTCGCGGAGCGTGTACAGCGCCTGGATGGTGCCCTGGTCGACGTCGTCGATCGACCCGTCGGGCGCCTTGTTCCACGCGGTCGTGCCGTCGTTGATCGAGCCCTCGGGGATGTCGATACGGAACCGGTTGGGGTTCTGCACCATGCCCGCGAGCACCGCGGCCTGCCCGACGTTCAGCTGCGAGGCCGGGACGTTGAAGTAGCGCTTGGCCGCGGCGTCGATGCCGTAGGTGACACCGCCGAAGTTGGCGATGTTGAGGTAGCCCAGAAGGATCTGGTCCTTCGTGTACTCCTTCTCGAGCTGCACGGCGTAGCGCATCTCCTGGAGCTTGCGCTGGTAGCCCGCGGCGCCGTCGGACTGGATCGCCTCGAGAGCGCACTTCTGCAGGGCCTCGTCGCGCGTCATGGCGGGCGTGGTGTCGGTCGCCTCGACGGCCTTCGCGTCGCGCTCGCAGCGCTGGACCAGCACGTTCTTCACGTACTGCTGGCTGATCGAGGATCCGCCCTGGGTCTCGCCGCCCGAGGCGTTGCTGAGCAGGGCACGCGTCGTTCCGATGAGGTCGACACCGCCGTGCTGGTAGTAGCGGGGGTCTTCCGACGACAGGATCGCGTCGTACATGACGGGGTTGACCTGGTCGAAGGTGACGGGGGAGCGGTTCTGGTCGAAGAACTTCGCCAGCACCTGGTCGCCGGCCATCAGCGTCGTCGGCTGCATGAGCTCGTCGGGCTGCAGGTAGCTCGGCATCTTGTCGAAGATCGTGATCGCGCTCGACGCGGCCGCGCCGGAGACGGCGATGGCCGGCGTCACGGCGGCGGTGACGAGGAGTCCGGCGACCGCGCTCAGGCCGACGAGGCCGACGATGCCGCCGAGGGCACCGCTAGCCGTTCGTTTGTTCTCGGGCATAGGGTTGATGCTAAGCGACGTTGCTGGGCGATGCCTCGAAGGCGTGCGCTCGCGCGCGCACGTATCCGATTCCGCGCGCGAGATCCACGCGCGCGGCGACCGCCGGGGAGCCGTCACATGACCACGTGGGAATACCTCACCACGCCGCTGCTGATCCACAACACCGCCGCGATCCTGAACAACTGGGGCAAGCAGGGCTGGGAGCTCGTGCAGGTGGTGACCGGCCCCGAGGGCGGTCTCGTCGCCTACTTCAAGCGCCCCGTCGGCGGCGGAAGCGCCAACGCCGGTCTGGGTGCCGCCGAGGCGGCAGCGCGTCAGTTCGAGGGGCAGCAGTGAGCGTCAGCGAGCGGTTGGCCGCTCTGGGCGTCGAGGTCCCTTCGGTCGTCCCGCCGGTGGCGTCGTACATCCCCGCGAAGCGCCACGGCGACCTCGTCTACACCTCGGGTCAGCTGCCCATGGTGCAGGGCGCGCTGCCGGCGACCGGCAAGGTCGGCGAATCCGAGGGTCTGGTGACCCCGATGGATGCCAAGGGATACGCCCGACAGTGCGCGCTCAATGCCATCGCGGCCGCGGCAGCCCTCGTCGGAGGTGTCGACAACCTCACCGGCGTCCTGAAGCTGACCGGGTTCGTGGCATCCGTCCCCGACTTCACCGGGCAGCCGGGAGTCATCAACGGAGCGAGCGAGTTCCTCGGCGAGGTGTTCGGCGAGACCGGCGCGCACGCGCGGTCGGCCGTCGGCGTGCCCGTGTTGCCGCTGGACAGCCCGGTCGAGGTCGAGGTGATCTTCACCGTCGCCTGACGACGTGATCGTGGAGGGCCGTGGACGCGGATGACGTCCACGGCCCTCCGGCGTTCCTGCGGCCGCTTCGGTGCGGCGAGGCGGGTCCGGCACCACGGGTGACTCGGCTGATTCAGAAGGAGCGAGGAGGACGATCGCCCTCGTGACCCCTCCTTTCGCGGTGACCGGTTCCGTGCTGACGCACCCTCCCGCACGCCTGCGGAGGCAGGCGGCGATCGCCGTCGCGACCATCGTCGGCCTGGTCCTGGTCGGCTTCCTGCTGCGCCTGACCGAGATCGATGTCGCCGCGTCGGCGGCCCTCCACCACCTCCGAGGGGGTGCGCTCCGGTCGACCGCGGAGGCGTTCTACCTCGCCCTCAAGCCGATGCCCGCGGCGATCATCATGCTCGCGGCGACGGCCGCGGTGGCCGGTCTGACCCGCTCGTGGCGGCCGGCCGTCGTCTTCCTGGGAGCGGTCGCGGTGACGTGGGGCTCGGCCGAGGCGGTCAAGGTCATGGTCGGCCGTCCGCGACCGGGGATGAGCGAGGCGGCGATGGCGACGATCGGACGGGCCGCCGACGCCTCCTTCCCGAGCGGTCACGTCGCCTTTACCGCGGCCTTCGTCGCCGCGTGCGTGTGTTTGGCATGGGGGACCCGGTGGCGTTCGCTCGTGATCGCGATGGGCGCTGTCCTCGTCGCGGGCATGACCGCCGCCGTCGTGATCGAGGGCGTGCACTACCTCGGCGACGCGGTGGCATCCCTCGTCTGGGCGGCGGGGGTGTTCCCGGCCGTGCGCGGGGGATGGGGGGTGGCGGTCGCGAGGGTGGATGCCGGGATGCGACGCCGTCGCGCGCGCCGGGTCGTCTGACGCGCGACGCGCGGGGGCCCGGGGGAGCCGCCTCGGAGGAAGGGCCGGCCGGGGACACCGCGGACGCGGCATCCCCGGCCGGGGAGTGTCACTTCACCTGGGCGCTGATGACGCTCATGACGGCGGTGTCGGCGAGGGTCGTGGTGTCGCCCACCTCGCGTCCCTCCGCGACGTCACGCAGCAGGCGACGCATGATCTTGCCGGAGCGGGTCTTCGGCAGCTCCCCGACGATGTAGACGTCGCGCGGGCGCGCGATGGGGCCGATCTGCTCTCCGACCCACTTGCGCAGTTCGTCGCCGAGGCCCTCGACGGGGTTCTGCTTCAGGTAGCGGCTCTTGACGATCACGAAAGCGACCACCGCCTGGCCCGTGGTCTCGTCCGATGCGCCGACGACGGCCGCCTCGGCCACGCCCTCGTGGCCGACCAGGGCCGACTCGATCTCGGCGGTCGAGAGACGGTGCCCCGACACGTTCATGACGTCGTCGACCCGGCCGAGCAACCACACGTCGCCGTCGTCGTCGAGGCGGGCCCCGTCGCCGGCGAAGTAGTAGCCCTTCTCGGCGAACTTCTCCCAGTAGGTCTCGCGGTAACGGTCCGGATCGCCCCAGATTCCGCGCAGCATGCTGGGCCAGGGCTCGGTGACCACGAGCAGCCCCCCGCTGCCGTTGCCGACGGGTTCGCCGGCATCGTCCACGACGGCGATCGAGATGCCGGGCAGGGGCACCTGCGCCGACCCCGGCTTGGTCTCGGTGACCCCGGGCAGCGCCGAGATCATGATCGCGCCCGTCTCGGTCTGCCACCACGTGTCGACGATGGGCGTCTCGTCGGCGCCGATGATCTCGCGGTACCAGACCCACGCCTCGGGGTTGATGGGCTCACCGACCGAGCCGAGCAGGCGCAGCGACGACAGGTCGAAGCTCTGCGGCACGTCTCGCCCGATCTTCATGAACGACCGGATCGCCGTCGGGGCGGTGTAGAAGACGGTCACGCCGTGGTTCTGGATGAGTTCCCACCAGCGACCCGGGTGAGGCGTGTCGGGCGTGCCCTCGTACAGCAGCTGAGTCGCGCCGTTGGCGAGTGGACCATACGTCACGTACGTGTGCCCGGTGATCCAGCCGATGTCGGCGGTGCACCAGTAGACGTCGGTTTCGGGGTGCACGTCGTGAACGACCCGGTTCGTGAACGCGGCCTGCGTGAGGTAGCCGCCGGAGGTGTGCAGGATGCCCTTCGGCTTCCCCGTCGTGCCCGAGGTGTAGAGGATGAACAGCGGTGTCTCGGCGGGGAACGCCTCGGCCTCGTGCTCGGCGGAGGCCTGCGGAACGGCGTCGTGCCACCAGATGTCGCGGTCGGCGTTCCACTCGACCTCGTTCTCGCCGCGCTTGACGACGAGCACGTGCTCGACCGTTTCCTGGATGCCGGAGCCGTTGCGGTCGGAGAGGGCCTGGTCGACCGCGGGCTTGAGGGGGGAGACCTTCCCCTTCCGCCAGCCGCCGTCGGCGGTGATGACGACCTTCGCGCCGGCGTCGTCGATGCGTGCGCGGAGGCTGTCGGCCGAGAAGCCGCCGAAGACGACCGAGTGCACGGCGCCGATACGGGCGACGGCGAGCATGGAGGCGATGGCCTCGGGGATCATCGGCAGGTAGAGCGCGACGCGGTCCCCGCGCTCGACGCCGAGGTCGAGGAGCACGTTGGAGAGGCGCTTGACCTCGTCGGTGAGCTCCGCGTAGGTGACGTTGCGCTGGTCGCCGGGTTCGCCCTCCCACCGCAGCGCGATGCGATCGCCGTTCCCGGCCTCGACGTGCCGGTCGAGGCAGTTGTAGGCCACGTTGAGCTCGCCGTCGGCGAACCACTCCGCGAACGGGGGGTTGGACCAGTCGAGCACCTGCGTGAACGGCGTGTGCCAGTGCAGCTCGCGCGCTTGATCGGCCCAGAAGCCCTCGCGGTCGGCGGCCGCGCGCTCGTACAGACTCCGGTCTGCGACGGCGCTCTCGGCGAAAGCGGCCGACGGTGCGAACCGCCGGGTCTCGTTGAGGAGGTGGTCGATCTGGCTGCTCATCGCGGCGCTCCTTCGCGTTCACGTCACGCCGCGTCGATGCGCGGCGTTCTACCCGGGTCACGCTAGCGACCGCTCTGCACCGGGGCCACCTCCGATAGTTGGGATCGGCGCCGCCCGGGAAACAGGTGATATATCGCGATGAATAGGTCGCGAGAGTTGGCCCGGCTCATCGGCGCGCGTACTCTAGGAACGCCCGAACATCGCTTCCGGCACTCGCGTCGGGGGGAGCCCCCCAATTTTCCTCCGGCGCGCGGCGGCATCCCTCGCCCCCCACTGTAGGGATGCCGCCCCCTTCTTTCCCGGGCCCTCGCGCCCCTCCTCCCCAGCGAGGAGATCCGGGCCGTTGTCCACGGATGCCCGTCTCCGCCCCGTGCCGGGGCTCCGGCGATGCCTACCGTCGTGGTCGTGGCATCCCTCCCTTCCCCCGCACGCATCGCCCCGGCCGAATCCCGGCCGGCGGCGCAGGACGACGGCGCGGTCGCGGTCGACGACGACGCCGCGGTGACCTTCCTCCGCCCTTTCCTCGACGACCCCCTCGTCACCGACCTTTTCATCAACGGAGAGGACGGCCTGTTCGTCGATCGGGGCGCGGGAATCGAGCGCGTGGCGTCGTGGCGGGCGACCGAGACGGAGGTGCGCCGTCTGGCGGTCCGGCTGATCGCGCGAGGCGGACGGCATCTCGACGATGCTTCTCCGTGCGTCGACGTGCGCTGGGAGCGGGGCGTCCGGGTGCACGCGGTACTGGCACCCGTCGCCGCCCGCGGGACGACCATCTCCATCCGCGTCCCCCGGTGGCATGCACCCGACCTCGCGCTGCTGCAACGGACCGGGATGCTGTCGGCCGCGCAGCGCGAGCGTCTTGAGGACTTCGTGGACCGACGCGAGAACGTACTCATCACGGGGGCGACGGGCGCGGGGAAGACCACTCTGCTCTCCGCCCTGCTGTCATGCGCGCCCCCGACGGAGCGTGTCATCACCATCGAGGAGGTGGCGGAGCTGCGCCCCGCGCATCCTCACCACATCGCCCTCGAGGCCCGCCAGGCCAACATCGAGGGAGCAGGCGGCATCCCCCTCGCGCGGCTCCTAAGGGAGGCGCTGCGCATGCGGCCCGATCGTCTCGTTCTGGGAGAGTGTCGCGGCGAAGAGCTGCGCGAGCTCCTGATGGCCCTGAACACCGGACACGACGGGGGCGCCGGCACGCTCCATGCGAGCAGCCTCGCCGACGTCGCGACGCGTCTGGAGGCGCTGGGCGCACTCTCCGGAATGGATGCCGTGACCACGGCGCGGCAGGTCGTGAGCGCCGTCGGCGCGGTGGTGCATGTCGAGCGCTCGGACGGACTCCGACGCGTGACAGCGTGGGGGCGCCCCGTCCTGCGCGGCCGCCGACTGACCATCCGCCCGCAGGAGTGGTCGTGACGGCGCCGCGGACCGACCCGTACGCGATCGTGGTGCGGCTCGCGGTGCTGCTGGGCGGTGGCGCCGCGCCCGCCCTGGCGTGGCAGCACCTGGCAGCGGGAGGGGACCCCGCCGTGCTGGCCGCCGCCCGAGCCGCCGAGGGCGGCGATGACGTCGGCGTCGTGCTCACCGCCGCCGGAGGGGCATGGGCCGACATCGCCGCCGTCTACAGCGTCGCCGTCGAGACGGGCGCACCGTTGGCGGAGACGCTCCGTTCCGTCGCGGGGGCCCTTCGCGATGCAGCCGAAGTCACCTCGGACGTGCGTGTCGCGGTGGCCGAGCCGCTCGCGACGGCCCGCCTGCTCGGCTGGCTCCCCGTTGCCGGCGTGCCGTTGGGGATGCTTCTCGGAGCAGATACCGTCGGCACGCTCCTCGCCGATCCGATCGGACGCGGGTGCCTGGCCGGCGGAGTCGCCCTGGTCTTTGCTGCGCGCGTCTGGACGCGGAGGCTGGCGCGGTCCGCGCGTCCGTCCGCGTCGGTGCCGGGCCTCGAAGCCGAGTTGTGGGCGGTCGCGCTCTCCGCGGGCGCGTCCCCCGAGCGGGCCCGGACCGTGATCGCGCGCCGCGCGCGCAGCCCCGGCGAGTCCGGGACGCGTGCCATCGACGAGACGCTCGACCTGGCGCTGCGAGCCGGCATCCCCGCCGCCGAGCTGCTCCGCGCCGACGCCTGGGCGTCGCGTCACCGGGCACGCACCAACGGTCGAGAGGCGGCCGCGCGCCTGTCGACGCGGCTGCTCCTCCCGCTGGGCATCTGCACCCTGCCCGCGTTCCTCCTGCTCGCCGTTGCGCCGATCGTGCTCGGCCTGCTCCGCTCCGACGTCGTCCCCTGACCACGTCGTCGACCCGAATCCCTTTGAAGAACAAGGAGAACCCATGTCCGACCTCGACCCCCGATCCCTCTTCACCCGCGACACGTCGCCGTTCCCGCTGCTGACCGGAGCCGGCGCGCGACGCGTGTTCCTCGACGAGCGCGGCGCCGCCACCGCGGAGTACGCCATCGCGACGATGGCCGCTGTCGCTTTCGCCGGGCTGCTCGTCGCCATCATGCGCAGCGACGAGGTGCGCGGCATCCTCACCGACCTCGTTCGCCGCGCGCTCACCGTGCAATGACGACGCCTGGTCGGTCGCGGGCGGGCTCGAGCGTCCCGCCCGGGGAGCGGAAAACGGGCGCGGGGTGGAGACTCCCGCGGGGAGGGTCTGTCACGGCCGCGGGTACGAGCGTGCAGCGGGAGGATCGGAGTGCGACCGGGATCCCGCTCTCCCCGCTGGGGGAGCGGGGCGCGGTCGCGGCCGAGTTCGCCGTGACCCTCCCCGCCGTGCTCCTCGTCCTGGCGCTCGGGGTGGGGGTGCTCGGCACGGCCATGACGACGCTCCGTCTGCAGCAGGCGGCGACCGAGGGAGCCCGGCTCCTCGGTCGGGGGGACGACGCGGGGGCGTCGGCGGCGCTCGCCGCGGCCGGCGGCTCGATGACCGTGATGCGCGGCGACGGTCTCGTCTGCGTGTCGACGTCGGCGACGCGCTCCATCCCGATCGCCCTTCCGCTCCCGCCCGCGGAGGCGCGGGCCTGCGCCCTCGACGGCGGCCGCTGATGGCGGGCAGCGCGTCGACCGTCGGCGTCGTGGCGGTCGTCGCCGCCCTGACGGTGGCGGTGGCCGCGGTCGGCGGTGCTGCGGTGACGGCGCGGCGGGTGGCGGGGACGGCGGATGCGGCGGCTCTCGCGGCGGCCGACACGGCCAGTGGTGCGGTGACCGGCTACCCGTGCGACGCGGCCGCACGGGTGACCGCCGCAGCGGGGTGGGAGCTGGCGGAGTGCCATGTCGACGGCCTGGTCGCCACGGTCACGGTCGCCGGGGCGTACGGTGGAGTTCCCCTCGATGCGCGCTCGCGAGCCGGACCTCCCGTCGTCTCGAGCCCGTGAGACCTCCCGGAACCCGAACAGGGAGGCGTGTGTATGGTGTGCATCGAAGAAAGGACCCCAGTGGCAAACGGAAAGAAGCTCGTCATCGTCGAGTCCCCGACGAAGATGAAGTCGATCCAGGGATACCTCGGCGACGACTACGAGGTGCTCAGCTCGGTCGGTCACATCCGCGACCTCGCGTCGAAGAAAGAGATCCCGGCCGACAAGAAGGCGGCGTACGGCAAGTACTCCATCGACGTCGAGAACGACTTCGATCCCTTCTACGTGGTCAACGATCGCAAGACGAAGACGGTCGCCGAGCTCAAGCGCGCGCTGAAGACCGCCGACGAAGTCCTGCTCGCCACTGATGGTGACCGCGAAGGCGAAGCCATCGCGTGGCACCTGCTCGAGGTCCTCAAGCCCAAGGTCCCCGTCCGCCGCATGATCTTCCACGAGATCACCAAGGACGCCATCCGTGACGCGGCGGAGCACACGCGCGACCTCGACGTCTCGCTCGTCGACGCACAGGAGACGCGTCGCGTCCTCGACCGCCTCTACGGTTGGGACGTCTCGCCGGTGCTCTGGCGCAAGGTCGGTTCCGGTCGCGAGGGCACGGCGCTGAGCGCCGGCCGCGTGCAGTCGGCCGCCACGCGCATGGTCGTCGAGCGCGAACGCGAGCGCATGGCGTTCGTGTCGGCGTCGTACTGGGACGTCGAAGCGCTCGCCTCGCGGTCGGGCTCGTCGTTCACCACGCGACTGAACCGTCTCGATGGGGCTCCCATCGCCCGCGGTGGGGACTACGACGACAACGGTCAGCTCAAGAAGGCCGTCGTGGTGCTCGATGAGGCGGCCGCCCGTGCGCTGGCCGACGCGATCACCGCCGCCGGTCGCGCCACGGTGTCGAAGGTCGAGGCGAAGCCGGGTACCCGCAGCCCTCGCGCGCCCTTCACGACGTCCACCATGCAGCAGGAGGCCGGTCGCAAGCTCTCGATGAGCGCGAAGCACGCCATGGGCGTGGCGCAGCGTCTGTACGAGAAGGGCTTCATCACCTATATGCGAACCGACTCGGTCGCGCTGTCGGGACAGGCCATCTCGGCCGCCCGCGCGCAGGCCGTGGCTCTGTACGGCGACAAGGCCGTCCCCGCGAACCCCCGCGTCTACAAGAGCAAGTCGAAGAACGCCCAGGAGGCGCACGAGGCTATCCGCCCCTCGGGCGAGACCTTCCGCACCCCTGCTTCGCTGACCTCGTCGCTCGACCGCGACGAGCAGAAGCTCTACGACCTCATCTGGAAGCGCACCGTCGCCAGCCAGATGGCGGATGCCAAGTACGAGACGACGACGGTCACCCTCACGGTGCAGGCCGCCGCGCAGGTCGCCGAGTTCACGGCATCCGGGACCGTCTACACCTTCAAGGGCTTCCTGGAGGCCTATGAAGAAGGCGCCGACGAGAAGCGCAATGATGACGACGCCGACCAGTCGCTGCCTGCCGTCGCGGTGGGCGACGAGCTCTCGATGAGCGACGTCGAGCCCAAGGGGCACAGCACCTCTCCCAAGCCGCGCTACACCGAGGCGAGCCTGGTCAAGGCGCTGGAGGAGAAGGGCATCGGTCGCCCGTCGACCTTCGCGAGCATCATCGGCGTGATCCTCGACCGCGGCTACGTCACCAAGCGGGGGCAGGCGCTCGTCCCGAGCTGGCTCGCTTTCAGCGTGGTGCGGTTGCTCGAGGAGCACTTCGCCGACCTCGTCGACTATGACTTCACGGCAGCACTCGAAGACGACCTCGACGCGATCGCCCGCGGCGAGCAGCGCCGCACCGAGTGGCTCAAGTCGTTCTACTTCGGGTCGGAGAAGCAGGTTGGCCTGCGTCACATCGTCGACAACCTCGGCGAGATCGATGCCCGCGAGCTCAACTCGACGCGCATCACCGACACGGCGACGCTGCGGTTCGGCAAGTACGGTCCCTACCTCGAGGTCGCCGACCCCTCGGGCGACGCCGAGGCCAAGCCGCGGATCGTGAACATTCCGGAAGACCTGGCGCCCGACGAGCTCACCCCCGAGAAGGCCCGGGAGCTGATCGACGCGCCCGTCGCCGGCGACCGCGTGCTGGGGGAGAACCCTGAGAACGGCAAGCTCGTCGTCGTCAAGGACGGTCGCTTCGGCCCCTACGTGCAGGAGGTCGACGCCGAGGAGCCCGAAGAGGTCGATCAGGCCACGGGGGAGGTCGTCGAGGCCCCGAAGAAGCGCGGTGCGAAGAAGGAGGCGGCCCCGAAGCCCCGCACGGCGTCGCTGTTCCGGTCGATGTCGGTCGACACCATCGAGCTCGACGCCGCCCTGCAGTTGCTCTCCCTTCCGCGCGTCGTGGGCGCCGACCCGTCGACGGGTGACGAGATCACCGCGCAGAACGGTCGCTTCGGTCCGTACTTGAAGAAGGGCACCGATTCGCGGTCGCTCGACAACGAGCAGCAGATCTTCGACATCACGCTCGAGGAGGCGCTGGCGAAGTACGCCGAGCCGAAGTACGGCGCGCGTCGCGCGTCGAGCGCGCTCAAGGAGTTCGATGCCGATCCGGTGAGCGGGAAGCCGATCAAGCTCAAGGACGGTCGCTTCGGGCCGTACGTCACCGACGGGGAGACGAACGCCACGGTTCCCCGCGGCGAGAACGCGATGGAGATCACCTTCGAGCGCGCGGTCGAGCTGATCGCCGACAAGCGCGCCAAGGGACCGGCACCCAAGAAGACGACCACCGCGCGGAAGACGGCTGCCACCAAGACGACGGCCGCCAAGACCGCCGCTGCCAAGACCACGGCGGCCAAGACCACGGCGACCAAGACCGCCACGACGAAGACGGCCGCCGCCAAGACGACCGCGACGCGGACGACGGCTGCCAAGACCACGGCTGCAAAGACGACGGCGGCCAAGACGACGACGGCCAAGACCACCGCGGCCAAGACGACCTCGACCACCCGCAAGGCCCCGGCGAAGAACTCGTGACCGGCCTCGAGCCTCGGCCGCTGCACGCCCCTCGGGCGGCGTCGGCCGGGGGTCCCGGCTTGTTCGTCACCTTCGAGGGGGGAGACGGCGCGGGCAAGACGACCCAGGCGTCAATGCTCGAGGAGTGGCTCACGGGCGACGGGCGCACCGTCGTGCGCACTCGCGAGCCGGGCGGCACCGAGGTGGGCGTGCGCATTCGCGAGATCGTCCTGCACCACCGCGGTCACATCGCCGCGCGTGCTGAAGCGCTGTTGTACGCCGCCGATCGGGCGCACCATGTGGAGACCGTCGTGCAGCCGGCCATCGCCCGTGGCGATGTCGTCATCCAGGACCGTTATCTCGACTCGTCGGTGGCCTATCAGGGTGCGGGCCGGGTGCTCGACCCCGATGACGTGCGAGCGCTGTCGCTGTGGGCGACCGGAGGCCTGCTCCCCGACCTGACCGTGCTGCTCGACCTCGACCCGACAGCCGCGCGTCAGCGGCTCGACGCCGATGACAAGCCGTTCGATCGGCTCGAGGCGGAGAAGAACGACTTCCATGCCCGAGTCCGCGAGGGTTTCCTGGCCCTCGCGCGACGCGAGCCCGATCGGTTCGTCGTCCTCGACGCGACGCAGACGCCCGAGGTCCTGGCCGCACGGGTACGGGACGCCGTCGTCGCGCGATTCCGCTGAGTCGGACGCGCACCGACAGTCGATGCTCAGCAGCGCTGTCCGACCCCGGGATTAGGCTGGAACGCATGTCCGTCGCGCTCGAGCCGTCTCCGCGGGCCGCCGGTGCGGCCCCCTTCCCGTGGGACGCCGTGTGGGGTCAGGACGAGGCCGTCGCTGCCCTGCGCCATGCGGCATCCGACCCCTCCGCGCTCGCCCACGCGTGGCTCATCACGGGGCCGCCCGGTTCGGGGCGTTCGACGCTCGCCTACGCGTTCGCCGCGGAGCTCATCGCCGACCCGGGCGACGAGCGGGCGCAGCATCAGGTGCTCGCGCGGACGCACCCCGATCTCACCGCTCTGCGGACGGAGCAGGTCGTCATCCGCATCGACGAGGCGCGCCGTCTCGTCGAGCGCGCGTCCTTCGCGCCCTCGCTCGGTCGGCACCGCGTCATCGTCGTCGAGGACGCCGATCGCATGGCCGAGCGCACGTCGAACGTGCTGCTGAAGGCTCTCGAGGAGCCGCCGGAGAAGACCGTCTGGGTGCTCTGCGCCCCGAGCGACGCCGATCTGCTGCCCACCATCCGCTCGCGGGTGCGCGTTCTTCGGCTGCGGGAACCTTCCGTGGCCGATGTCGCGGGTCTCATCGTCGAGCGCACCGGAATCACGCCCGACGTGGCCGAAGAGTCGGCGCGTCACGCGCAGAGGCACATCGGCATGGCGCAGCGTCTGGCCACCGACGACGACGCCCGGGCGCGGCGCGCCGAGACCCTCGCGGCCGTGCTGGCCGTGCGGGGGATCGGCGACGCCGTCGAGGTCGCGGGGCAGATCGTGCGCCTGGCCACGGAGGACGCCAAGGCGCTCACCGCCACTCGCGACGAGGAGGAGCGACGTGCTCTGCTGCGCATGCTCGGGGTGGCCGAGGGGGCCGCGGTCCCGCCCTCGGTGCGGGGGCAGGTGAACGCGCTGGAAGACGATCAGAAGCGCCGGGCCACGCGGAGCCTGCGCGACGGCATCGATCGTGTGCTCACCGATCTGCAATCCCTGTTCCGCGATGTCGTGATGGTCCAATACGGCCGCGAGGCCGACCTGGTCAACGTCGAACGCCTCGACGCTCTGCGCGCGCTGGCGACGCAATGGACGCCCGCGCGCAGCCTCGGCGTCCTCGATCGCATCTCGGCGACCCGCCGCAACCTCGAGCAGAACGCCGCGCCGCTGCTCGCCCTGGAGAGTCTCATGATCACCGTGGCGAACGGTTCGGCCCCGTGAGCGTGCGACGGCGCCTGACCGCGCTGGTCGCGGGTCTCGTGGGCGTCGCGCTGGCACTGACGGGCTGCCTCTATGCGCAGATCCCGCCCATGGCCCCCGACGGCGGTCGCTCCCTCGCCCCTCAGACGGAGGGCATCGATGCCGCTCTGCTGCCCTACTACGGCCAGACACTGACCTGGACCGCGTGCGGCAGCGCCGGCTTCGACTGCACCACTGTCACCGCCCCGCGCGACTACTCCGACCCCTCTGCGGGTGAGTTGCAGCTCGCGGTCATCCGGCACCGCGCGACCTCCGGCGAACCGCTCGGGTCGCTGTTGACCAACCCGGGCGGCCCGGGGGTGAGCGGCGTCGACACCGTCCGCGACTCGTTGTCGCTCGTCGCCGACGAGGCGCTGACGCGATCCTTCGACGTGATCGGGTTCGACCCCCGCGGCGTGGGCCGGTCGACGGCGGTGTCGTGCTACGACGCCGCCGGAATGGATGCCTACCTGTACGACGTCCCGCCGGGCGCGCGCGGCAGCGACGAGCGCAACGCGGCCCTCGAGCAGCGGCAGGCGGACTTCGCGAAGGCCTGCGAGGCGGGGAGCGACGGCATCCTGCCCTACATCTCCACGGAGAACGCCGCGCGCGACATGGATCTGCTGCGCGCCGTCCTCGGCGATGAGAAGCTCAGCTACCTCGGCTTCTCGTATGGTTCCCTGCTCGGTGCGACTTACGCCGGGCTCTTCCCGGAGCGCGTGGGGCGCATGGTGCTCGACGGCGGTATCGATCCGAGCCTTGCCGGGAGCGAGAGCGGAATCGCCCAGGCGGTCGGCTTCGAGAACGCGCTGCGTGCGTTCATGGCCGATTGCCTGCGCACCTCGGAGTGCCCGTTCTCGGGGTCGGTCGACGATGCGATGGATGACGTGGCCTCGCTGCTCGCCCGCGCCGACGCCCGCCCTCTCGCGGGCTCCGACGGACGCCTCCTCGGCGCCGACACGCTTCTGACGGCCATCGTCGCCGCGCTGTACAGCGACCAGAACTGGCCGTATCTGCGCGTGGCCCTCGCCGACGTGCAGAACGGCGACGCCTCCGTCGCCTTCCAGCTCGCCGACTTCTACAACGGCCGCGTCGACGGGCAGTACACCGACAACACCATGCAGGCCCTGCGCGCCTACAACTGCGTCGACTACCCCCGCGAGGACGACACCGATGAGACGGCGTTGCAGCAGCAGCTGGAGCAGAAGGCTCCGGTCGTCGCGCCCTACTGGGTGGGGCCCGACGCGTGCGCGGCCTGGCCGGCGCCGTCGACGGGCCGGCCGGCGGCCATCACGGCCCCGGGGTCGCCGCCCATCCTGGTGCTCGGCACGACAGGAGACCCGGCCACGCCCTACGCCGAGGCCCAGGCGCTCGCAGATCAGCTCTCGCAGGGTGTCCTCGTCACCTACGTCGGCGAGGGCCACCTGGCCTACAACAAGGGCGATGACTGCGTGAACGGCGCGGTCGACGACTACCTCGTCGACGGCACCGTGCCCGGCCCCGATCTGCGCTGCGAGTAGCCCCATGACGACGTCGTGCGCCTACGCTTGATCCGTCACATCCGGAGGAGACCCCTATGACCGCGCCCATCGCCGACCTGGCGAGCTACATCGACCACACGCTGCTCAAGCCCGAGGCCACCCGCGCCGACGTCGAGCGCATCATCGCGGAGGGCGCCGAGCTCGGGACCTACAGCGTGTGCCTCTCGCCGTCGTTCCTCCCGGTCCAGCTGCCGGAGGGTCTCAAACTGGCCGTCGTGTGCGGCTTCCCCAGCGGCAAGCACCACGCCGAGGTCAAGGCCGCCGAGGCGGCGCTGTCGGTCGCCCAGGGCGCGCACGAGATCGACATGGTCATTGACATCGGCGCCGCCATCGAGGGGCGTTACGAGGTCGTCGAGGCCGAGATCCGCGCCGTCCGCGCCGCGGCGCCGGCGCCCACCGTCCTGAAGGTCATCATCGAGTCCGCCGCCCTGTCGGACGAGGCGATCGTGGCCGTGTGCGAGGCCGCGGTCGCGGCGGGAGCCGACTTCGTCAAGACCTCGACGGGCTTCCACCCCGCCGGCGGCGCGACCGTTCACGCGGTGCAGCTGATGAAGCGCACGGTCGGAGACCGCGCCGAAGTCAAGGCCTCCGGCGGCGTCCGCACGCGCGCCGCGGCCGAAGAGATGATCGCCGCGGGCGCCTCGCGTCTCGGCCTGTCGTCGAGCCGGGACATCCTGGCCGACCGCTCCGCGACGGGCGACTACTGACCGCGTACCGCGAGGGCCGCTGGAGCATGTAAGATCGATGATCGTGCACGCGACAGCGCGCACATGCCGCCTTAGCTCAGACGGCAGAGCGATTCACTCGTAATGAATAGGTCAAGGGTTCGATTCCCTTAGGCGGCTCCGAAGGCCCCCACCCGCTTCCACCGGGTGGGGGCCTTTCTTCGTCGTCGAGACGAGTGCGCGTGGGCTGTCGGCCGCGGCCGTATGGTCGGCGCAGGGGCGACGCGCCCCGAAGGGGGCACCGTGACCGCACTCGTCTCGGACGCGAGGGGTCTGCGTCGCGTCATCCGTCTGTGTCTCGGCGTGGTCATCGCGGGTCTCGTGGTCAGCGGTGTCACCGCGTTCCCGCTGCGGGAGGAGCTCGCCCTCGCTCGAGAGGTCCTGCGATCCACGGGTGTCGCGGCATCCGCCCCCGCCTTCACGGGCTGGGTGGACCGGGTGGGGGAGGGGTTGGATGCCACGGCTGCGGCGTTCCCGTTCATCGCCTACGGCACCGATTGGCTGGCGTTCGCGCACCTGCTCATCGCCGTCGCGTTCGTGGGGCCGCTCTTCGACCCCGTGCGCAACGTCTGGATCACGGTGTGGGGGCTGATCGCGTGCGCCGGCATCGTGCCCCTCGCCCTCATCGCGGGGGCGCTGCGCGGGCTGCCGCTCGGTTGGCAGCTGATCGACATCTCGTTCGGCCTGGTGGCCGCCGTACCGCTCATCGTCGCCTTCGTCGCCACGCGCCGTCTGGAGGCCCTGGAAGGCCGAAGAGCGCCCGTCACGGGCCGATAGGCTGGAGAGCCGTTCCGCGTCCGCGTGACGCGTCGTCAGCCTGCAGGAGCACCCGTGTCGAACGCCCTCGATGCCCTCATCGAGATCTTCACGTGGGTCGGGCTGGGCGGGGGGCTCGTCCTGGCCTTCGCGGCGGTGGTCCTCCTTCTGCTCGACGGCACGTGGTCTCCGGCTCGGGCCGTGGTCGAACCGGTCGACGGCGGACGTGTCGTGCGCTGGTTCGACGACGGCGGCGGCGTCAACGAGGCGCCCCTGTCGGCGCACGACGACGCGAAGATCGGCGCGGCCGACATGGCCGACATCTTCTACCGCCGCGGTGCGTCGCACCGCATGCGGCTCACGCGGTCCTCGCCCGTGGTGCGGTTCCTCTCGCTGCTCTCCGCCGGCGTCCTGACACTGGGCGCGGTGGCGTTCGTCGTCTCGATCGTGCTGCTGTTCGCCCGCGGGTGACCCGACTCCTCCCCGCCCGGTCATCGGGCGCGCCCCAGGACCACTCGCGGATGACGCGACCCCTCCGGGAGGCCCGGCCACCCGGGCTCGTCCCGTGACCGCCCGCGCCCGGCCTCGACCGCCCGTGACCGCCCGCGCCCGGCCTCGACCGCCCGCGCCCGCCCGCGCCCGGCCTCGCCCGCCCGCGCCCGGCCTCGCCCGCCCGTCGGCAGCTCGCGCCGCACCTCACGGAGCAACGCCGCACGCGATCCGCGGCCCGCCCGACGCGCGTAGGCTCGCCTCATGAGCCGCGCCCTGTTCATCGTCGACGTCCAGAACGACTTCACGGAGCGCGGGGCGCTGGGCGTGGAGGGCGGCGACGAGGTCGCCGCCCGCGTCTCGCGCTATCTCGAGGCGCACGCCGACGACTACGCGGTGGTGGTGGCCTCGCGCGACTGGCACCACGGCGACGACGACAACGGCGGGCACTTCTCCGCGACCCCCGACTTCGTCGACACCTGGCCGGTGCACTGCGTGGGCGGCACGTACGGCGCCGACTACGACGAGGTGTTCGACACCGAACGCGTCACCCACCACCTGAAGAAGGGGCAGGGCAAGCCCGCCTATTCGCTGTTCGAGGGGGTGTCCGACGACGGCGAGACCGCCGCGCAGATCCTCGAGTCGCACGGCATCCGCGACATCGACATCGTCGGCATTGCGACCGATTACTGCGTCCGCGCCTCCGCTCTCGACGCGGTCGCGGCGGGTCGCGGCGTGCGGGTGCTCACCGACCTGATCGCCGGGGTGCACCCCGATTCGAGTGCCGAGGCCCTCCGCGAGATCGAGGCCGCCGGCGCGGTGCTGGCCCGCTCAGTCGATTGAGTCGTCGCGGACGACGGGTTCGTCGTCGTCGGCGCGGGGGATCGTCAGGGTCACCGTCGTGCCCTCGCCCGGGGTGCTCGTGATGCGCAGGCTCCCCCCGTGCTCGGCGACGACGCGGTGCACGCTCGACAGGCCGATCCCCTGGCCGCCGTCCGTCGTGACCGCGAAGCGCCCTCGGCGGCCTTCCTCGACGATCGTCGCGAGATCGTCGGGATGGATGCCACGACCGTGGTCGCGCACGCGGACGGCCGCGCCCTCGTCGGTCTCGAAGGCGTCGAGCTCGATGACGTCGTCGGAGTACTTCGCCGCGTTCTCGAGCACGTTGGCGATCGCGCGTCGCAGTCCCAACACGTCGGCGCGGACGGGGATGGCATCCATGGTGCCGAACCGGACGCGGCCGAGCTCGCCCGGGAGCACGAGGGCGACGGCGCCGCGCGCGACGAGGTCGAGGGTCGCCCGGCGGCGACCGCGCTCGGCGGACGAGGTGACGTCGGCCATGAGCGCCTGGGCCATGGCGACGATGTGGTCGCTCGCGTCGCCGGCGAGGCGCAGGAGGCGGTGATCCGGCGGCAGTTCGTCGGCGATGAGGTCGAGGTAGCCGCGGAGCGCGGTGACGGGGGAGAGGAGGTCGTGGGCGAAGGTCCTCTGGAGGGAGGCGCGCTCGTCGGCCGCCTGCTTCTCGCTCGTGAGGTCGCGCACGATCTTGACGAAACCGAGGACCTGACCCTGATCGTTGCGGATGGCCGAGATGGTCACGCGCGCCCAGAATTCGGTGCCGTCGCTGCGCACGCGCCAGCCCGTGTCCTCGACGTGGCCGTCGCGCTGAGCGGCGGCGAGCAGTTGATCGGGCACACCGCGCCGCTGAGCCTCCTCGCGGTAGAAGCGCGAGAAATGGGAGCCGAGGATCTCGTCCTCGGTGTAGCCCTTGATGAGCTCCGCACCGAGGTTCCACCCGCGGACGAACCCGCCGCTGTCCAGCTTGACGATCGCGAACAGGTCGACCTGCTCGTCCCAGTCGCGCGGGATCGAGCGACGGATGCTCGTCAGCGGGTGGTCGGGGATCACCCCCGGGGTGGCGGGCAGGGTCGACGGCTCATCGGGCACGGTGCTCATGCGGCACGGAAGCGGGCGGGGATGCTTGCTGAAGGCATGGCTCGATCATGCCCGTCACCGGCCGGGAGCGACAGCGATTGACATCCGCTCGCCGACTCCGCCCGATCACGAGACGGTCACGAGACGGTCACGAGCGTGCGCTGCCATCCGCTCGAGCCGTCGGGCGCGATGGGAGCCTGCTCCTGGATCTGCACGTTGCCCTGCTTGTCGGTCGCGCGCACGGCGATGTAGTGGCTGCCGGCCTCGGCGGTCCACTCGAGGCGCCACTGCACCCACGACTGATCGTTGATCGGCGTCGAGAGATGCGTCTCCTGCCAGTCGCCGTTGTCGATCTGCACCTCGACCTTCTGCACGCCGATGGGCTGGGCCCATGCCATCCCCGCGATGACCACGGTGCCGGCGGGCACGGGCGCGCCGATCTTGGGCGTGTCCACGCGCGACGACATCTTGATGGGCGCCTGCGCCGCATAGCCACGGGGCGTCCAGTACGCCTCGTCCTTGTCGAAGCGGGTCACCGTCAGCTTCGTGACCCACTTCGTCGCCGAGACGTAGCCGTACAGGCCCGGCACCACCATGCGCACGGGGAAGCCGTGCTCGAACGGCAGGGGCTCGCCGTTCATGGCGACCGCGAAGATGGCGTCGAGGTTGTCGTCGGTCAGTGAGCTGAGGGGAGTGGATGCCGTGTACCCGTCGACGCTCTCGGAGAGCACCATGTCGGCGTCCGACTGGACGCCCGCCATACGCAGCACGTCGCGGATCGGAACGCCGGTCCAGATCGCGTTGCCGACGAGATTTCCGCCGACCTCGTTCGAGACGCAGGTCAGGGTGACGCCGTACTCGTTCAGGCCCATGTTCACGAGATCGTCGAAGCTGAGCTCGACAGGGGTGTCGACCATGCCGTCGATCTGCAGGCGCCAGGTGGTGGGGTCGACGTTGGGGACCGTCAGAGCGGTGTCCACGCGGTAGAAGTCGCTGTTGGGCGTGATGATCGGGCTCAGTCCATCGACCTCCCAGTTCGCGCCCTCCGGCACGGTGACCGTGGTGCGCGGCGCGGGCAGGCGCAGAGCGTCGCGCGCAGCGGCGACGGAGGAGGTCGTGGCGTTGAGGATACGGGAGCCCACACCCACGACGACGGCGCCGACGGCGGTCAATCCGGTGAGCAGGAGGAACTGACGACGCCCGGCGCGCACCCCGTCGAGGTCGCGGTCATCGGCCGCGGCGACCCAGCGCTTCAGGCGAGCGATCGTGAGGATGAGGATGACGACACCGGCCACGGTGCCGAGCACCGGCGGCAGCCACGAGAGGGCTCCGGCGCCTGCGCGGGTGATGATCGCGGCGGTGGCGAGCACGCCGCCGATCCCGAGCAGCACGGCGCCCACCGGCCGGAACCGGTACTGCAGCACCCCGGCCACGGCGGCGGCGACGACCGCACCGAGGCCGACGCCCACGAGCAGCGCGATCTTGTCGGTCTCGCCGAACAGCGTGATCGCGAGCTCCTTCAGGGGGCGCGGCACGACGTCGACGATGAACGAGCCGACGGCCAGCACGGGGCTCGCGGAGCGCGCCACGAGGGCGGCGAACAGTTCGGCGACCGCCAGCAACGTCGCCGCCGACACGATTCCGGCCAGGGCGGCCCAGATCCAGGCGTGCGGCCGGCGCACCCTCGTGGTCTCGGTGGTGCGTGCCGTGGTGTCGGTGGTCATGGCATCCTCGTTTCCGGCACCGCGCACGCGCGAGCCTGCCTCGTCCTTTGTTCGGAGCGGGAGCGGAATCGGATGCCGCCGGGGCCGGGTGCCGTCAGGGCGGCGGCGGCGAGGTCGTCCGTGCGGGGGCGAGGGCGAAAGCGGCCACCCCGGTGACGATCAGCACCAGCGCGACGACGAGCCCGGGGGCGATCTGCTCGCCGAGGAGGGGGACCGCGACGAGGGCGGTCAGCACGGGGCTCAGGGCCCCGGCGGCGGCGGGGATGCTGCTGCCGAGGTTCTTCACCGCGACGACGTAGCAGGCGGTCGAGAGGAGCCCCGTTCCGACGCCCTGCACGAGGCCGTAGGCCACCCAGGCGGAGACGTCGACGCGTCCGTCGAACAGGTTCGACGGCATCGCACCGGTGGCGGTGAGCGCGAGAGCGGCGACGAGCGACACGACGGAGACGAGCGCGATGACCCCGACCGGGTCGAGTCGCGTCCGCCCCAGCCCGAGCGTGTACGCCGCCCACACGAGACCGGCCGCGAGCAGAACCGCGATGCCCCCGGCATCCGCCACCCCTCCCATGAGGACGGCGCTCGCCGCGACTCCCGCGACGATCGCCGCGAGGGCGATGAGCCGGGTCCGAGACACCGTCGTCCGCCGGTGCAGGAAGAGCAGGATCGTCACGAAGAGGGGGACCGTGCCGGGGACGAGGAGGCCGGTCAGAGCGGCCGAGGTGAGGTGCGCGCCCCAGGCGAAGAGGAGGAAGTGCGGCAGCCCTGCGAGCAGGACGAGGGAGATGACCGTCGTGGGCTCGCCGCGGAGGCGGCGGAGCGTGCGGGGGATCCAGGGGGAGAGCACGAGGGCGGGGACGCCGAATCGCACGACCGCCGCGTCGCCGATGCTCATCCCCGTCGCCTCGAGCGCCCGTGTCGACAGCGCGAACGACGACCACAGGCAGACGACGGCGGTCACGGCCGCGATCCCGACCACAGTGCGTCGCGAGAGCGCCGACGGGCGGGGTAGGGCGAAGGTGGTCACGTTGCGAGCGTAGGAACAACATGGGCGCAGAGGATTGCGAATATTGCTCGTACCGGGTCTGGTTTGGCAGAATCTGCCGGATGGACGCCCTCGACGAGATCGACCGCCTCATTCTCTCCGAGTTGCAGCGCGACGGCCGCCTCACCAATCAAGACCTGGCGGACAGGGTCGGCCTCTCGCCCTCGCCGTGTCTGCGTCGTGTGCGCCGGCTCGAGGAGGCGGGGGTCATCTCTGGCTACCGCGCGGTCGTGTCACCGAAGGCCGTCGATCTCGAGATCACGGCGTTCGTCCGCCTGCGGTTGGCCTCGCACGAAGGGGCGACGGTGGATGCCGTGGAGGAGCGACTGCGCGCGATCCCGTCGATCGTCGAGGCGCACCTTCTCGCCGGCGACTGGGATTACCTCGTCCGCATCGTCACACCGACCTTCGAGGCGTACGAACGCCTGCTGCGCGAGCACCTGCGCGCGATCCCCTCCCTCTCGTCGATCGACACCACGTTCGCCTTCGGCGTCACCAAGCCGCTCTCGCCGCTCCCCGTCGGGGGTGCGCGCTCGTCGGACAGCCACTGACGCGTGCCTCGCTACGATGTGACGATCCCGCCCGAGCGTCACCAGGGCCCTGACCCTCTGAGAGGAGCCCCGCGACGTGGATGACCTCGCGCGCTGGACGGCGGCCCTGACCACGATGGTCGGTCTCGGGGTGACTCTCGGCCTCAACCCGGCGCTCTACGCCGCGACGGCGGATGCCCTCGCGCAGAACACCCGGGTCGGCGCCCGCGTCGGGTGGATGGTCGCGGGTCTCGCGACCGGCGCCACCGTGCTTTACCTCGTGCTGCAGAGCTTCGACCCGACCGAGTTCGTCGCGGCGGCGGAACGCGGCACGACCGACGCGGTGCTCGATCGCCGGGTCGACCTCGCGGCCGGTGCGGTGTTCCTCGCCGGCGCGGTCGCCATGGGGATCTGGAGGGTCCGACGACCCGCGCGCCCACCGCACCGCACGACCGCGTCGTCGCACGCCCATGGCTGGAGCTCGTACGTGCTGGGCGTCAGCTGCTCGATCGTGGGATTCACCACGCTGCCGATCATGTACATGACGGGCCGCGTGGCCGATGGGGTCAGCGATCACCCGCTCCTGCGGTGGCTGGCGTACGCCGTGTTCCTCGCGGCGCTCGCCGCCCCCTTCGTCCTGCTTGCGACGGCATGGACGCGTTTCCCCACGACGGCGGCGCGGGTGAACGGCGTCTACGTGCGGCTGATCGAGAAGGACCACCGCGCGCTGTACGCGGTGGTCCTCGGCGTCGCCGGCGTCGCCTGCGTCATCCTCGGGGTGATTCCCGGGCGGTGAGGCGCTGTCAGCGCGTGCGGCGCTGCTTCGCGAGCTTCGCCACCACCCGACGACGCACCTTCTGCACCTTCGGGTCGGTCCACACGCGGTAGGCCACGGTCCCGGCGGCGACCGCGCGTCCGATCGCCGTCCGCGCGATCACCGCTCCGGCCAGTCCCACGGCCCCGGTTCCGATCCATCGTGCAACACCCATGGCGCCTCCTTCAGTCAGCTGGAGTCCCAGCCAACGCGACGGACCGGGGGATGCCATGCCGCTTGCGCCGCGGACGACGGTGTGCTGTGCGCTCAGGCGATGCGTTCGCCCACGCCGGCGGCGAAGGGCTCGAGGGCCTCGATCACGTCGTCCGACAGCGGCGTGGTGCTGGCCGCGACGGCGTCGTCGATCTGACTCGTGCGCGAGGCGCCGATGATGGCGGTGGTGACGACCGGGTCGCGCAGCACCCACGCCACGGCGAGCTGGGGGATCGACAGCCCGGCCTCGCGAGCGATGCCGTCGATGCCGCGGATGCGCTCGAGGTAGTCGTCGGTCAGCGCCGATGCGTCGAGGAAGCGGCTGTCGGCCGCGCGCGAGTCGGCGGGCACGGTGCCGTCGAGGTACTTGGCGGTCAGCAGGCCCTGCGCCAGAGGCGAGAACACCGCGCTCCCCACGGCGAGCTCGCGCAGCGTCGGGAAGAGCTCCGCTTCGGGCGTGCGGTCGAAGAGCGAGTATCGCGGCTGGTGGATGAAAAGACGCACCCCCTCGGCCGCGAGCAGGTCGTGGGCGCGGCGCGTGAGGTCGGCGGGGTAGTTCGAGATGCCGGCGTAGAGGGCCTTACCGCTGCGGACGATGTCGGCGAGGGTGTGCACGGTCTCTTCGATCGGCGTGTCGGGATCGACGCGGTGCGAGTAGAACACGTCGACGTAGTCGGTGCGCATGCGCGTGAGGCTCTGCTCGAGGGAGCGCATCAGGTACTTGCGCGAACCGCCGTCGCCGTAGGGCCCGGGCCACATGTCGTAGCCGGCCTTCGTCGACAGGAACAGCTCGTCGCGGTAGCGCCGCAGGTCGCTGTCGAGCACCGTGCCGAACGTGGCCTCGGCGGCGCCGTAGGGCGGGCCGTAGTTGTTGGCGAGGTCGATGTGCACGACGCCGCGGTCGACCGCGTGCCGCAGGGTCGCGCGCTGGCTGTCGAGCGTGCGCCCGGTGCCGAAGTTCTGCCACAGGCCGAGCGAGATGCGGGGGAGGGGGATGCCGCTGGCGCCGGTGCGCTGGAACGGCACGTCGTCGTAGCGGGTCGCGGCGGCGTCGAAGGGCGAGACGAGGCGGGGATCATCGGCGGCGATGGGCATGGGACTGCTGCTCCTCGGAACGGGGAAGGGATCGTTCCGACTCTGCCACGACATCCGCGTTCGCGACGGAACCGGCTCCGCGTGGGGGGCGATCGAAGACGGGCCGGGATGCCGTGGCTTCCCGACCCGTCGCGGAATCAGCCCGCGAGCTCCTCGCGCAGGAGTGCGGCTCCCGCGGTCAGCGCGCTGACCTTGTCGAAGGCGACGCGGCGCGGCAGCGGCGCCATGCCGCAGTTGGAGCTGGGGATGAGCTTGTCGGCATCCACGAACTCCAGGGCGCGGCGGAGGGTGTCGGCGACCTCTTCGGGCGTCTCGATGCGCTCGCTGGCGACGTCGAGGGCGCCGAGCATGACCTTCTTGCCGCGGACCAGCTCGACGAGGTCGATCGGCACGTTCGAGTGGTGGCTCTCGAGCGAGACGATGTCGATGCTCGAGCGCTGCAGCAGGGGGAACGACTCCTCGTACTGGCGCCACTCGGAACCGAGCGTGGCCTTCCAGTCGGTGTTCGCCTTGATGCCATAGCCGTAGCAGATGTGCACGGCCGTCTCGGCGCGCAGTCCCTCGGCGGCGCGCTCGAGGGCGGCGACGCCCCAGTCCTTCATCTCGTCGAAGAAGACGTTGAAGGCCGGTTCGTCGAACTGGATGATGTCGACGCCGGCGGCCTCGAGCTCGCGCGCCTCGTCGTTCAGGATGGTCGCGAACTCCCACGCGAGCTTCTCGCGGCTGCCGTAGTAACGGTCGGAGAGGGTGTCGATCATCGTCATGGGACCGGGCAGAGCCCACTTGATCGGCCGGTCGGTCTGCGCGCGCAGGAACGCGGCATCCTCCACGAAGACCGGACCGCGACGGCTCACGGCGCCGACGACGGTCGGAACGCTGGCGTCGTAGCGGTTGCGGATGCGCACCGTCTCGCGGTTCTCGAAGTCCACGCCGTCGAGGTTCTCGATGAACGTGGTCACGAAGTGCTGGCGCGTCTGCTCTCCGTCGCTGATGATGTCGAGGCCGCGGCGCTCCTGCTCCTGCACCGCCGAGCGGAGGGCGTCGTGCTTGCCCTCGACGAGGACGTCGCCCTCGAGTTCCCACGGCGACCAGAGCACCTCGGGCTTGGCGAGCCAAGCGGGTTTCGGGAGGCTGCCGACGGTCGAGGTGGGCAGGAGCGTGGTCACGGCGGCGGATCCTTCGGTGGTCATCGGACGGGTGCGGCGTAGTCGGCGGCCCACGCGTCGAGGATCTGACGGTGGGGCTTCACGAAGTGCTCCTCGGCGTAGCGGCCCTGCGTCACGGCGAGCTGGCTGCGCTCCTCGCGGTCGTAGTCGATGCCGGTGCGCACGAAGTCGGGCTCGTCGAGAGTCGGGCGGTACACCTCGCCCGCGGGGCTGACGGCGTTGTAGATCTCCGGGCGGTAGATCTTCTGGAACGTCTCCATCGTGGCGATCGTGCCCGCGAGCTGCAGGTCGGAGTACTCCGCAGTGAGGTCGTCGCGGAAGTAGAACGCCAGCGGTGCCACGCTGCCGCGCGGCATGAAGTACCGCACCTGCAGGCCCATACGGCCGAAGTAGTCGTCGGTCAGCGAGAAGGAGTCCTGCTCGTACTCGACGCCGAGCACGGGGTGCACGACCCCCGTGCGCCGGTAGGTGCGGCTCGTCGAGACGCTGATGCAGATCACCGGCGCCTGTGCGAAGCGCTCGCGGTAGGCGTCCGAGTCGAGGAAGTGCTGGAAGATCTTCCCGTGCAGGATGCCGAAGTCCTCCGGCACCGTGAACCCGGCGCCGCCGGCATTCGCCGCGGGCAGGACGACGCTGAAGTCGTAGTCGCGGAGGTACGACGAGAAGTTGTTGCCGACGATGCCGCGGTGGCGCTCGCCGGTACGCGTGTCGACGATGCTCACGTCGAGCACCTCGATGACGGGGAACTCCTCGTCATCGGCCCCGTCTGCGAAGCGCAGGTGCACCGAGACGATGTCGAGCTCGACGCGGTACTGGTCCGCCTCGCCGGGCACGAGCTCGTTCAGACGGTGGTTCATCATCGACAGGGCGTTGCGGAGGTTCTGCTGGCGGCCCTCGCCCCGCGCGAGGTTGGCGAAGTTCGTCGTGACGCGCGAGGACTCGGCCGGAGCGTAATCCTCGTCGAAACGGGTGGTGGTGATGCTGAACGCGATGTCGTTCGCCATGACGGGCCAATCGGGTGCGGGGGCCGGATGAGCCCGCGGACGGTGGTGTCCTCCATCGTGCGCCGCCCCCCGGGTCATCGGGTAATTCCCGTCGACTATGCACTGATATAGCTTGTACCTATGGCAAAGCGCGCGAGCGGGATCACCCTGCAGCAGCTGCAGTACTTCATAGAGGTCGCGGCCGAGGGGTCCATCTCCGCCGCCGCCGATCTGCTCTACGTGGCACAGCCCACCATGTCGGCCGCGATGAAAGATCTTGAGACGCGGGTCGGCCGCGCCCTGCTCACGCGTTCGGCCCGGGGCATCACACTGACCAACGACGGCGTGGAGTTCCTCGGCTACGCCCGGCAGGTGGTGGAGCAGGCCGAGCTCCTCGAGCAGCGCTACCTCGGCCGCCCTCCCTCCCGGCGCCTGCTGGGCGTCTCGGCGCAGCACTACTCGTTCGTCGTCGACGCGTTCGTGCGCATGGTGAAGGCGACGGATGCCGCCGAGTACGAGTTCTCCCTCCGCGAGACGCGCACGTTCGACATCATCGAAGATGTCCGGACCCTTCGCAGCGAGCTCGGCATCCTGTTCCGCAACGACTTCAACCGCAACGTGCTGGACAAGCTGCTGCGCGACTCGGGCCTGGCCTTCCATCCGCTGTTCGTCGCGGCGCCGCACATCTTCGTCTCGCGCCGCAACCCCCTGGCATCCCGTCCGCGCGCGACGCTCGACGACCTGGTCGACCTCCCGCGCCTGACCTTCGACCAGGGCGCGAACAACTCCTTCTACTTCGCCGAGGAGATCCTCTCGACGCTGTCGAGCCGGCAGGAGATCCGCGTGTCCGACCGCGCGACCATCTTCAACCTCATGATCGGCCTCGACGGCTACACGATCTCGACCGGCATCATCAGCGACGACCTCGATCCCGAGATCGTCGCCGTGCCCCTCGACATCGACGAGCAGATCGAGATCGGCTGGATCGACCGCACCGCCATCCCCCTCACCGAGCAGGCCCAGCGTTACCTCGGCGAGGTGCGCGCGGTCGTCGCGGAGTTCGGGGTGGAGCTGCTCGACTGAGAGGCGGGCTTCGGCTGGCGCCGCATGCGGGAGGACCTCCGCGCCGGGACGTCGGTTGTGCGGGAAGTGGTCGAGGCGGGCGAATCTCCGCTCCCGCGGGATCGATGAGATGGGTGATCTGTCGCGGCGCGCCTCCTCATTCAGGCGCATGTGCAGCTCGTGCCCAGCGCGGGAGCGCGGACAGGCTCGCTGGCTTCACCTTCGCATGACGCAGCACGCATTCCGTGCACCGCATGGTCCTCCGGTGCTTCTCTGAGCGCGTGGACGACTCGACGTCGTCCGCCATCAACGGAGGAGAGGAACGATCATGATCAAGCCAACGACGAGAATCGCGGCCGCGATGACCATCGCAATCGCAGTGAGTGGAGCGACTCTCGTCGCCGCTCCCGCCGCTTTCGCGGACAACGGCTCGTGCGGGTATTACTCCGAGTCCCGAGCTGTCAACAGCACGTCATTCTGTGCGAACAAGGTCGTTCAGAGCCAGGTGAAGGAGGGCAGCACAATCCATTACGCGCGCTGGGCGCCCACGGGCCAGACGTCGTGGCAGAGCGCGAGCTACGCGAACGTGGTGTGGTACACCTACGCCTTCCACACGGTGTGAGAAACCCTGCTGTGCGGGAGCGGTCGCGTCTTCGGGCGGTACTCATTGGATTGGTGTGCGTCAGTGTCCTCTCGGCGTGCGCCGATCCGGATACGAACGCAGGTGCGTCGAGTGGTCGGGGCGAGCCGCCCCGCGTCGCGACCTCTCCCGCATTCCACGGACCGTGGTCGGACTGGTTCACACGCATCTTCGAGAATCCCGACACGACATCCGCACAGAGGGACATCCTCGCCGACGGCATCGTCACCGACACCGAGTACGCCGGTCTTCGCAACGATTTCACCCGCTGCCTGGAGGACCTCGGTGTCTCTGTCGTGCTCGATCCCGATGGCGGGTTCTCCGTCCGGGCTGACGGGAAGCTCACGGAGGCTCAGGTGACGACCGACGCGGTGCCCGGGTGTGAGAAGAAGACCGTCGGATCGGTCGCGATGCTCTACGAGCAGATCCGACGGAATCCCGAGCGCAAAGATGAAACCCTCATCGTGGTCGAGTGCTTCAAACGGCACCACATCGTCGCCGTGGCCTACACCGTGGCGCAATACGACAAAGATCTGGCGGACCAAACGGGAGTGAATTGGTCGGCAGATGACGTCCGACGATGCGTCCAAGATCCGTTGGGCGTCGTGGGTGCGCCCTAGCAGGTGCGATCGAGTCATGAAGAGCCGATCAGCGGAGAGGCGCCAGCGGGCCGTCATCCTCGTTGGCGCGCTGACCCTTCTGGTCGGCTGTGGGGCGGCGGTCGGATACGTGCAGGGCAGGCTTTCCGTGCCCACCGACCTCGCGCCCCCGTTCGCGGTGGAACGCTCCGACGTTCAGGTGAACGACTTCTCCGACCGGCACACCGTGGTGATGGACGTCTCGCTCCACACCAGCTGGAGGGTGCTCGTCCAGACGAGCGGAATCGTGACCTCGAGTTCTTGTGCGCCCGAGGCGGCCATCGTCAGCGGCGACTCGGTCTTCGCCGTCGACGGCACGCCGCTCATCGATCTGTCCACCCCGCATCCGCTATGGCGGCCGCTCGGCGCCGATGCGAAGGGGGGAGACGTCCGCGAGCTCCAGCGCTCGTTCGCGAGCCTCGGGTTTCGCGGAGCGATCGATGGGGTCGTGGGGCCGCAGACCATCGCCTTCTTCAACGGTCTGCGGCGCGCGATCGCATCAGATGCTCCCCTTATCACCGAGATCGCACCGTCCGACATCGTCTGGCTCCCCGAAGAGTCGGTGACCGGCGCGAGCTGCCCCGTCCCCGTGGGAAGCGTGGTCCATCCGGGTGACGTCCTAGCGGAACTCCCGCCTCGCATCTCCGCGTTGAGAATCGGCACTCTGCCGGTCGCCATGCCTGACCTGCCGCGGACCGTCGTCATCGACGGCGTCTCGGCGGCAGTCGATGAGCAGGGAAACGTCGATCGACAGTCGTGGCCGGAGATTTCGGAGACGCCCTCTTTCGAGGCGTACGTGGCGGATCCGAAGACGGTCGTACTCAAAGGTGACGTTCAGCTGACGACCCCAATCCAGGTTTCTCGGATCCCTCCGTCCGCCATTTTCGGCACGCGCACAGGTAAGGGGTGCGTCTCGGACGGCGTGCAGACGGACGAGGGAGAGATCCTGACGAGCGAGCTGGGTTACACGTTGATGAGTTTCGCGTCGGGGAGCCCCTCGGAGGTCCTCATCGCTCCTGACGATCAGCAGACATGTCCCTGATCCTCGACGACGTCGGCCATGAATACGAGACGGGACGTGCTCTTTTCTCGGCGATCAGTGTGGAGTTGATCCCGGGCCGAACCTATGCCGTCGTGGGCCCGTCGGGTGCCGGGAAGAGCACTCTTCTGAACATCCTGTCCGGCAATCTCGAACCGACCCGAGGGCGTGTCGTCCGTGCGAGGTCGACCACGTCGAACTGGGTGTTTCAAAATCCCCACGGGGTCCCGGGAAGGCGCGCCCTCGATCACGTCGCGTTGGCATTTCTTGCTCGTGGCGACAGTCGCGCCGAGGCCGAGGGCAAGGCGCGGGATCTCCTCGACCAATTCGCATTGGGCTCCGTGGCGGAGGAACGGTTTCGCCATCTCTCGGGAGGGGAAGCGCAGCGTCTGATGCTGGCGCGTGCCATCGCCGCAGCGCCCGGCGTTCTGCTGGTCGACGAGCCCACCGCGCAACTCGACGTGCGAACGGCCGCCGTTGTGAACGAGTCCTTGGGACGCCTGGCGGAACGAGGATGCATCGTGGTCATCGCCACGCACGATGCGGGCACGCGAGACTCCTGCACCGACGTCCTGGACTTGGCCGGGTATCAATCGTGAGAGACGGGTCGACGATCCGGCCGACAGTGCTGTGTTCCGAAGCGGGGCGAAACCTGGTGTCGGGAACGACCCGAGCGGTCCTTCTCGGCGCCGTTTGGTGCGTGTTGCTCTCGGTCGTCTTGGCATGGAACGCGGCAGTGACCGCCGATCTCCTCGCTGCGTCGGCGACATACCGTGACGCGGGCGCCAACATCATCGTGGTCGAAGCCGCCGGTCGCGTCGACGGCTTGCGGTGCGCGAATCTCGCGAATCTACCCAATGTCCGTCATGCCGGCGCGCTGCGGTCCGCCGCGCGACAGATCACGCCGACCATCACTGCGGGGGTGGAGCTTCCCACCTTCGATGTCACCCCCGGCCTCCTCCCCATGCTGCGGCCCGATACGGGTGACGCATATGGTGTCTTCCTGTCCGCAGAGGCGGCGAGAGCCCTCGGTGCAGACAGGTCCAGGTTGGAGCTCGTCACGGGCGAAGCTCATCTGGCAGGCACCTTCGCCTACCCGGACGACGGTCGAAGGGCGATTCTCGGCTATGCCGCCATCGAGACGGCTCTCGTCTCGGGGGTCTTCGATCAATGTTGGGTGGACGTGTGGCCGGAGTCGCCCCGCATCCAGTCCATAGCCAGTTCGACGGTGGTGGGAGGAGACGACGCGGGTCAGGGCCCCCCGACTGTAGGTCAGCTCAACGCGTCGATGGGAATGAGCTTCAATGGCGAAGCGAAGTATCGCGGACGTGCCAGCGTGCTTGTACCGGGATCGCTCGTGGTTCTGGGGGCATCGCTCGGCTTCTTCGCCGTGCGGTCCAGGCGTTTGGAACTGGCTGCCGCTCGACTGATCGGCATCCGCCCCTTTCATCAATGCGTCATGCTCCTTCTCGAGTCGAGCGTCTGGCTGACGGTCTCGTCGGCGGTCTCGCTCGTGGCCACGTCTGCGCTATCCGCGGTGCAGGCGAGGGGCGCCTTTCCTCCGGCGATGGAGTTCTCCCTGTTCTCCGCAGCCGTGGGAATGGCCGGCGCGCTCTGCGGCGCATTGTTGGGGGTCGCATCGGTCGATGCAGGACGCGCGCTCTCGTATTTTCGTGAGCGTTAGGCAGGGCCGGTGCCTCTGGTCACGGTGCGGGGCACCCGCATGCCGCTGCGGTGATGCGGGATGCGGCACACTGACCCGCATGCACGGGGGAGCACGACGCGGTATCTGTTCGGTGGCCATCGGCCTGTCTGCGTTGCTGGCGGCGGGGTGCGGGGTGATGCCCTCGCCGGAGGCGGAGCTGGAGGACGCGCTCGCGCGCTCGGTGGACGGGGCGCAGGACACCTTCTGGCCGTATCGCGCCGACATCGTCTCCGACCCGGAGGCGACGATCGCCCGGATCGGATTCGTCTCCGATGTGCGACCCGCGTACGCCGACCCCGCCGTCGTCCCGGCCGGGGGGTTGTACAAGCTCCTCGGCCTCGCGACATCCGATGACGGAACGTCTCTGATGCTCGCGACCTCGGCGGGGGTCGAGACGGGCGGTGGACTCTTCTACGACCAGCGCAGCGCGGCCGTCTGCTTCGAGCTGCGTTTCCCTGCCGGTGAGCGGAAGATCCACACCCTCGCCTCCGACTGCACCGACGGCGCCGGCCACGGTCTCGCCGATGTCGCCGACGTCATCGACTACTCGCGCTACGGGGAGCCGGAGCAGATCGACGGACTCGACGTGCGCCGCACGGTGACCGCGGAGGACTACCCGTCGCTGCCGTGCCAGTGCGCCAGCGGCGGGACCTGCGACTGCCCGGGCGGGTGAGGCGGCCGGTGAGACCCCACCGTGGGAGGTGGGCCCGTCACGGCCGGCCTCGGAGATCCGCCTGAGCCCCCTGCACCGGTGTCAGGATGGGGCATGGCATTCGGTATGGCCCGCGACGTCCTCCGTCCCTCGGACTCCTCGCGCGCGGATCGGGTGACCTACGTCGAGCTGTTCTTCGACCTGATGTTCGTCCTGGCGCTGACGCAGCTGTCGGCCTACCTGTACGAGAACCAGACTCCGCTCGGCGCTTTCGAGGGCATCATCATGGTGTGCGCCCTGTGGTGGGCGTGGGTGTCGACCACGTGGGTGACCAACTGGCTCGACCCGGTGAAGCTCCCCGTTCGGGGCGCGGTGGTCGCACTGGGTTTCGTCGCGCTCGTGATGAGCGTGTCGATCGCTGAAGCATTCGGTGATCGGGCGTGGGCGTTCGCGCTCTCCTACGTCGTCCTCCAGGTCGGTCGAACGGCGTTCATCGTGTGGGCGACGGCGCGCCACGCCCGGCGGGTGGCGCACGATTTCGCTCTGATCCTCGGGTGGACCGCCGCGGGCGGCGCCCTCTGGATCGTCGGCGCCGTGCTGCCGCATGCGTGGCAGCTGCCGTTGTGGACCGCGGCTCTCGCTCTCCAACTGCTCGGTACGACCCTCGGGTACCCGATACCGGGTCGAGGGAAAGTGCTTCTTCGATCGTGGGATCTGTCCGGCCCTCACATCGCCGAACGGACCTCGCTCTTCGTCCTCATCGCCGTCGGCGAGGGGTTGCTCATCACCGGCCTCGCCTTCGTCGAGAAGGAGTCGTCGGCGTCGTCGGTCGCATCGCTGGTGACGGCCTTCGTCACCGCCGCGGCCGCATGGTGGATCTACTTCGACCACGGCGAGCGCATCGGTGCGGAGGCGATCGAGGCGTCGGACGAACCGGCCCGACTCGCCCGCACCGCGTACACCTGGGTGCATCTCCCGATCATCGCGGGAATCGTCCTGATGAGCGTGGGCGACAAAGAGATGCTCTCGCATCCCGACCAGCGAAGTGTTTCCGCGACGACTGTCATCGTCGGCGCACCCATGCTCTTCCTCGCCGGCACTGCGCTCTTCCGGCGCACTCTCGAAAGACGGTGGTCGCGAGCTCAGCTGATCGGCCTCGTCGGTCTGGTCGCGCTCGCGGGGGTGGCCTTCTTCCTCCCGTTCTTCGACGCGCTCAGGCTGTCGATCGCGGCCGCGGTCCTTCTCGTGGGCGTGGCAGCGGGGGAGACCGTCGAGCGGATACGTCGCGGGAGGAGGGCGGGGGGATGACTCCGCGTTCGCGAGCCGGTCGCCACGGACGAAGAGTTCGCGCGCACGGAAAAACCGCCTCTGGAAACAAGGCGGTGTGAATGCTCGGACTGTGCGTCTCCCCTGGGCATCGCCGAGGTCGGTATGCGGGGAACGCTGACGTGGTGGGCCCGGAGGGGCTCGAACCCTCGACCCGCGGATTAAAAGTCCGATGCTCTGCCAACTGAGCTACAGGCCCTGATGACTCCAGCCTACCGGGACGCCCGAGCCCGACGTGCTCACCGGCGCGAGCGCGCGACGATCCAGAACAGATAGGCCCCGCCGACGACGCCGGTGAGGAGACCGACGGGGATCTGCAGCGGCGCGAGCGCGCGCTGCGCGACGACGTCGGCGATCACGAGGACGGTCGCACCGGTCAGGGCCGACCCGAGCAACGGGATACCGCTGGTGCCGAAGAGGCGCCGGGCGAGCTGGGGAGCCGCGAGGGCGACGAAGCCGATCGGACCCGACACCGCGGTGGCCGTGCCGGTCAGCAGTGCGGCGACGACGAGCAGAACCAGCCGCACCCGCGGGGTGCGCACCCCCAGCGACCGGGCGGTGTCGTCGCCGAGTTCGAGAGCGCGCAGATCCCGCCGGCGCAGGATGAGCACGACACTCAGGATGCCGATCGCCCCGGCGAGCGGGGCGACGTCATCCATCGAGGTGGCGGCGAGACTGCCGTGGAGCCACTGGTCGGCGTTGCGGGCGATCTCGATCGGCGCGCGCGTCAGCAGGTAGTCGTTCGCCGCGGCCAGCAGCATCGACAGGGCGATGCCGGCCAGGATCGTGCGTTCGCGGGAGACGCCGACGCTGCGCGCGATGAGCATGACGACGGCCACTGTGAGCAGCCCGCCCATCCACGCCCCCGCGGCCGGCGACGCCGTGGGCGCCACGACGATCAGGCCGACGAGCGCGCCGGTGGCCGAGCCGGCCGTGAAGCCGACGATGTCGGGGCTCGCCAGCGGGTTGCGGGCGAGAGTCTGGAAGACGGCGCCCGCCAGACCCAGTGACGTGCCGATCAGCAGCGCCGCGAGCACGCGGGGCACGCGCAGCCCGAGCACCACGACGCTCGTGCGAGCATCGGCGCCGCCGGAGAAGACGGACGCCACATCGCCCAGCGACGTCTGGAAGGACCCCGTGGTCACCCCCACGACGGCGGAGCCGAGGGCGACGGTGACGATCGCCGCCGTGACCAGGGCGTACCGACGTCGTCGGGCGACGGCCGCGACGGAGCTCATGAGGCCCTCCGGATGACGAGCCACAGCAGGAGCGGGGCGCCCAGGAACGCGGCGACGATCCCCGCCTCGATCTCCCCGGGGGCAGCGATGACCCTCCCGATGACGTCGCTCGCGACCGTGAGGGCGGCGCCGGTCACCGCGGCGACCGGAAGCGACGAGCGGACGCCGACGCCGACGCTGCCGCGCACGAGATGAGCGACGAGCAGTCCGATGAATGCGAGCGGTCCCGCGGCGGAGGTGGCCGTCGCGCACAGCAACGTGATGGCCGCGCCTGCGCCGAGGACCACGAGGACGGGGGACACCCCGAGCGCGCGCGCCAGGTCGGCGCCGAGGCGGAGCTGATCGAGACCGCGCGAGACGATGACGGCGAGGATCACACCCGCTAGGGCGAACGGCAGCAACTGCAGGGCGACGTCGGGATCCCGGCGCTCGAACGAGCCGACCGCCCAGAAGCGGAAGGACTCGAAGGTGTCGTCGTCCACGAGCGTGATGATCCGCACGAGCGCCCCGAGGCACGCGCTCAGCGCCACCCCCGCCAGCACGAGACCCACGGTGTCGCCGCGCCGACCCGATCGTGCTGCGGCCGTCACCAGCACCGCCGCACCCGCGGCTCCCGCGAAGGCGAACCACACGTATCCGCTCGCCGTGCCGACGCCGAAGATGGCGATCGCGGTGACCACTCCCACCGCGGCCCCCGCGTTCACGCCCAGCAGGCCCGGATCGGCGAGGGGGTTGCGCGTCACGGCCTGCATGAGCACTCCGGCCACGCCGAGGCACGCGCCCGTCAGCAGTGCCGTGAGCGTCCGCGGCGCTCGCAGCTCGTGCACGATGACGCCCGCGGCATCCCGCCGATCCGAGAAGAGGGCGGCGACGACATCGCCGGGGGCGAGAGGGCGAGACCCGACGGCGAGACTCGCGATCACCAGCAGGGCCACGGCCCCGAGCATCACGAGGGTGAAGACGAGGGCGCGCGCGCGTGAGCGACGACGCCGCGCGATCACGCGCTCCGCGACGGCCGTCGGGAGAACGGCGGCGGTCACGTCGGGCACACAGGTAAGGATAACCTAACTGGGTGATCGTCTTTCGTTCTTCGTCCGTGACCGACCGTTTCCGTCCCCGACGCCTGCTCGGCATCCTTGCCGCCGCGACCATCCTGGCCCTCACCGGGTGCGCCGGAACGGCCGCCCCCGCGGCATCCATCGACTCCGAGGCCGGTTCGACCGGGGAGTGGGTCGTCGCGCGCGACCTCGAGCCAGGGATGGGCTCGACCGAGGGCGACGGGGTCTTCCCCCGCTCGGTGACCCACTTCGCGGGTGTGACCGAGATCCCCGCGGCCCCCACCCGCATCGCCGTGGTGTCGACGGGCCAGCTCGACGCCCTGCTCACTCTGGGCCGGGTGCCCACCGCCGCCACCCGCGCCGAGCACAGCGGACTCGTGCCCGCGTACCTTCGCGAGGCTTTCCCCCAGGATGCCGCGGCCCTGGACGCCATGACCGACATCGGCCAGCGCACGGAGCCCGACCTCGAGGCGATCGCGCAAGCCGCCCCCGACCTCATCCTCGTCAACGCCACGCGCGGCGCCGAGCTCTACGACGCTCTGTCGGCGATCGCGCCGACGGTCGTGACCAAGGGAAACGGGGTCAATTGGAAGAGCGACTTCCTCCTCATCGCCGACGCGCTCGGCGACGAGGGCGCGGCGCGGGGCGTTCTCGACTCGCTCCAGGGTGACAGCGCGGCGTTCGCCGCCGGACGCGAGGCGGAAGCGACGACCGTGTCGTTCCTGCAGTCGACGGGTGACCGCACGCGCATCATGGGTGTGCCGTCTTTCGCCGGCGGTCTGGCGCAGGATCTCGGCCTCGGTCGCCCCTCGTCGCAGCAGTTCGACGAGACGTCGCAGGAGATCAGCGCGGAGCAGATTGATCTCGCCGACGCCGACCACGTGTTCTACGCGGGCACGGGGGAGGGCGTCGCGTTCATCGAGAGCGCTCCGCTGTGGACGACGCTCGGAGCGGTCACCGACGGGCGGGCCGTACCGGTGGACTACGACCCATGGTTCATGAATGCCGGACCCACGGCAGCCCGGCTCGTGCAGGACGAGATCATCAGCGAGGTCGATGCCGGCTGACCGGCAGACGAAAGCGAGCGCCGGACCCCCTCGCCTGGGGTCCGGCGCTCGCCGTCAGGTCCGATCG
This sequence comes from Microbacterium sp. NPDC089188, assembly GCF_040685155.1. NCBI lineage: Bacteria > Bacillati > Actinomycetota > Actinomycetes > Micrococcales > Microbacteriaceae > Microbacterium > Microbacterium sp. NPDC089188. The sequence continues at coordinate 502,020 of NZ_JBFBHH010000002.1, forward strand.
GTCGTCGATCGGTCGGATGCGTGATCGCTCACGCTCCGAGGACTTACATCGGGGGCATCAGCACCGAGTCGATGAGGTACACGGTCGCGTTGGCGGTCTGGACGCCACCGCAGATGACGTTGGTCGAGCCGTTGACCGTGATCGCGTCGCCGGAGCCGGCGACGGTGACGTCCTGGCCCTCGACGGTGGTGTGCGTGCCGTCGATCTCGTCGGGCGCGATCTGGCCGGGAACCACGTGGTACGTGAGGATCTTGGTCAGGGTGTCGGTGTCGGTCTTCAGCGAGTCGATCGTCGCGGCGTCGATCTTGGCGAAGGCGTCGTCGACCGGAGCGAAGACGGTGAACTCGCCGCCGTTGAGGGTGTCGACCAGGTTCACGTTGGGGTTCAGCTGACCGCTGACGGCCGCGGTGAGCGTGGTGAGGAGGGGGTTGTTCGAGGCGGCGACGGCGACCGGGTCAGCGGCCATGCCCTCGACCGAACCGGCACCCGAGGGAACGGCGGCGGCGTAGTCGGCGCAACCGGGGCCCACGAGGTTGGCGGCCGGGTCCATCATCGACGACGACGCCGATGCGGAGGGCGAAGCGGCCATCGAGGGGGCCGACGAGCTCTCCTCGGCGGTGCTGCCCGAGGTGGTGCCACCCGAACATGCGGTGAGAGCGAAGGCCGAACCCAGAACGAGGGCGAGACCGGCGACGACAGGCTTCTTGTTGGTGAGCATGACATTCCTCCGAAATCGTTCGGATCGCGGTCTGCGACCCGGCAGGGACACCCCGGTGCGAGGGGCGGTTCGCCGTGGAGCGGCTTACACAGGGTCTTCGGGACCCCCCGGGGATCGGATTGCGGAATGTTGCGCACGGACCCCGAAATGTCGTCCCATTCGAAGAAAAAGCCCAGATCAGAGTTGAGTAAATATTCTTGCGAATATTTTTCGAGCACCCCGTGGGGGTTCGTTACCGCCCTCCTTAGCTCAACCGCGACGCGCGCGCGTATGCGTGGGACTCTCCAGGCCGGTAGGCAATGATGGATGACATGGTGATCGACGGCTTAGACCTCCCCGACGACGGGACGGGATCGGTCGACCAGATCGGCGCCCTTCTGGTGCGCGTCGCCGCCGGCGACCGTGCCGCATTCGCGGGCGTGTACGACGCTCTCTCCGCGCGGGCCTTCGGTCTGATTCTGCGCGTGCTCGTCGACCGTGCGCAGAGCGAGGAGGTCCTGCAGGAGGTCTTCCTCGAAGTCTGGCAATCCGCTTCACGGTTCACTCCGAACAGAGGTCAAGGAAGATCGTGGGTGCTCACGATCGCGCACCGGCGAGCGGTGGACCGGGTCCGGTCGTCGCAGTCGAGTACGGATCGAGATGTGCGCGCGGGATTCCGCGATATGGACGTCGCTTATGACGATGTCTCCGAGAGAGTAGAACTGAAAATGGAAGGGCGGCGCGTCGTCGATGCATTGGCGGCGCTTCCCGACGCCCAGAAGGAAGCCCTCACGCTCGCCTATTTTGGCGGGTACAGCCAAAGTGAGATCGCGACCCTCGTCGGGGCGCCGCTCGGAACGGTCAAGACCAGAATGCGCGACGGGTTGTCGCGCTTGAGGATGGAAATGGGGGTGGACAAGTGAACGAGAGGGATTTCGCCGACCTCGCCGTCGGACACGCGTTGAACGCGTTGTCGGAGGCAGATGAGCGCGCGTACCAGGAGGCTATGGCGGGAAATCCGCATTGGGACCACCACGTGCGCGACGCAAGCGACATCGTGACGGCGATCAGCGCCTCCGTCGAGCCCGTCGAGCCCCCGCCCTCCGTCCGCGCATCCCTGTTCGCGCGTATCTCGGAGCTCCCGCAGGACTCGGCCTCACCGGTCGACGAGTCCTCCTCGCGTCTCGATGAGGAGGACTTCGCGGCCGTGGGTGCCGCTCCGGTCGCACCCGAGCGCGAGAGCGTCACCATCGGTCCGTCCGCAGCATCCGGATGGGGACCGCGTCGGTGGTTCACGCTGGCGGCCTCGTTCGCGGCCGTGCTCGTGCTCGGCTTCGGTGCCGTGACCGTCAGCCAGATCTTGGCTCCCCCGGCCGCCGTCGTGGCGCTCCAGCAGATCGAAGACGCCCCCGACGCGCAGTCGGCGACCGCGACGATGCCCGACGGCACCGTGGCGACCGCGCACTGGTCGCCGTCGACGGGGCAGAGCGTTCTGGTCACCGACGGCATGCCGGCCCCCGAGCAGGGGAAGACCTATGAGCTGTGGTTCGTACGCGGCGAGACGCCGATCGCCGCGGGCACCTTCGAACCGGATGCCGATGGCAAGGCCACGGCGGTCCTGCAGGGCGAGATGCATAGCGGCGATGTCATCGCCGTGACGATTGAGCCGGCGGGCGGGTCGCCCGACGGAACGCCCAGCTCTGCTCCGGTCGTCGCCGTCGCCACGGCGTGATCCACGGCCGGTGAGCGGGTCGTTCGCGGCCCGCCCGCGGCGGGGCACGCTCTAGCCTGGAATGATGAGCGACTCACCCCGCGAATTCCACAAGCCGGTCCGGCGTCCCGCCGAACTCTTCGACCGCCTGTTCTCGGCAGAGGATCCCGCCGAGGTGTCGCGCGTCGCCCACAGCACGGCTCAGGCGCTGCTGTCGCGGGTTCGCGCCGACCCGAGCGTCGACGTGGTGGAACGCCTCGTCGCCTTCACCGATGATCACGGGATCGACGACATCGCCGAACTCTGGTCGCGCTCGCCTGCCCGGTCGCTCCCCGGTGCCCTGTGGCGTCTCTACCTCCTGCAGCTGATGATCCACGACGACGCGGCGACGGCGGCGCTGCTGTACGAGCGGGGACGGGTGGAGATGGCCACCGTCGATGCGGTGGTCGCGGGGGCGCCCGCCCCGGCCGGCCCGGAGGAGCTCGTGCAGCTCATCGACACCATCCTCCGCGGGCTTTTCGACGGCGATTTCGCGGTGGCTCTCGACCGCGCCGCCGCTTTCTGCCGCGTCCAGGCGGCCGGCTCGACGCATCTGGCCGACGATTACGAGAACACCGAGTCGGAGCGCGCGACGGCGCTCACCACCCGCGCCCTCCGTCTCGCTACCTATGCCGACGACCTGTCGGCCTCCGCGTCGCTCTGGCGCCGCGACGCCCTCACCTGAGCCGCCCCCGCCTCCTTTCCGCGCAACCCCGGCCGCTTTCTCCTCGAGTGTCCAGGACGCGCCGCATCCGCACGGCGGTCGCGGCGTGTCCCGGACACTCGTCTCAGGATGCCGCGGCGAGTGCTGCTTCGGGCACCGCGCGGCGCAGAGGCCGACATCGGGCCACGCGGCGGCGTCTTCTTCCGTCGAGTGTCCAGGACACGCCGAAGGCACGCGCCGGTCGCGGCGCGTCGTGGAGACGCGACCCAGGACGGTGCAGAGCACGGGGGAGAGCGCGGCGGTCGGGAGAGAACGAGGCGGTCGACGGGCGGGAGGACTGCACGCCGCATCGATGATGAACGCCGGAAAAGATAAGTGCCGGACCGCAGAACGCCTCTCGGCGCAAGGCCGCTCAGAGCGGCAGAAGATGGAGCCCGGGGTTACTGCGGCCCGGCTAGAAAAGTGTAACAAGGCCAGCCCCGAGACATTCCCTCCGCGACCCCCGTTGACAAGACCCGGGCGTGTCGGGGTCTCCCCGTAGGCTCACGTCATGGTTCTGCGCTTCGCTCTCATGATCGACCCCGTGGCATCCCTCGAGAAGGGCGGCGATCTGCGAAGCACGCTCCGCGTGATCGACCCGTCTGCTCCCGCCCTCGAACTCGGCGACCTGAGCGCGCAGCGCGGTGACGGCGTCTTCGAGTCCATCGGGGTCGTCGACGGGCACCCGCACGAGGTCGGCCCCCACCTCGAACGACTCGCGCACTCGGCATCCCTGTGTGATCTGCCGGCACCCGATCTCGCGCAGTGGCGGGCGGCGATCCAGCGCGTCAGCGCCGAGGCGGGGCCGGGGGAGAGCGTCATCAAGCTCATCCTGAGTCGCGGAATCGAGGGCGGCGCGATACCGACCGCCTGGGTCACTCTCGCGACGGCCCCCGACAACTCCGCGGCCCGACGCGACGGCGTGCGCGTCGTGACGCTCGATCGCGGGTACCCCCTCGACGTGCCCGCCCGCGCGCCCTGGCTGCTCCTGGGAGCCAAGACGCTCTCGTACGCCGTCAACATGGCCGCGATCCGCGAGGCGAAGCGACAGGGTGCCGACGATGCCGTTTTCGTCACGACCGACGGGTTCCTCCTCGAGGCGCCCACGGCGTCCCTTCTCCTCCGCATCGACGGCCGGTTCGTCACTCCGTCGCCCAGCGCCGGGATCCTGCACGGCACGACGCAGCTGAGCGTGTTCGCGCACCTCGAGCAGCGCGGCTCCGAGACCGGGTACGAGAACGTCCCCGTGGGTGATCTCGAGCGGGCGGATGCCGCCTGGCTGCTGTCGAGCGTGCGCCTCGCGGCTCCCATCTCCGCCGTCGACGGCCGCGCCGTCGCCGTCGACCGGGGGCTCACCGACGAGCTGAACACCTTCCTGCTCGGTCGCCGCGACTGATCCGTCCCGTTCGAGAACGACGAAGGCCCCCGCAACAGCGGGGGCCTCCGTTCTCGCGGGGGCGAGTGCTTATCCGAAGCGTCCCGAGACGTAGTCCTCGGTGGCCTGCACGGTGGGTGCCGTGAAGATCGTGGAGGTGTCGTTGTACTCGATGAGCTTGCCGGGCTTGCCGGTACCCGCGATGTTGAAGAAGGCGGTCTTGTCGCTCACGCGAGACGCCTGCTGCATGTTGTGCGTGACGATGACGATCGTGTACTCGTTCTTGAGTTCGGAGATGAGCTCCTCGATCGCGAACGTCGAGATCGGGTCGAGGGCCGAGCAGGGCTCGTCCATCAGCAGGACGTCGGGGGAGACGGCGATCGCGCGGGCGATGCACAGACGCTGCTGCTGACCGCCCGAGAGGCCGCCGCCGGGCTTGTCGAGACGGTCCTTGACCTCGTTCCAGAGGTTGGCGCCCTGCAGCGACTTCTCGACGAGCGCGTCGCCGTCGCTCTTCGACAGGCGCTTGTTGTTCAGGCGCGCGCCGGCGAGGACGTTCTCGCGGATCGACATCGTGGGGAACGGGTTCGGCCGCTGGAACACCATGCCGACGTGACGACGGACGAGGACGGGGTCGACGCCCGGTCCGTAGAGGTCGTCGCCGTCGATCAGCACGCGGCCTTTGACGTGACCACCGGGGATGACTTCGTGCATACGGTTCAGCGTCCGCAGGAACGTGGACTTGCCGCAGCCGGAGGGACCGATGAAGGCGGTGACGGAGCGGGGCTCGATGTCGATCGAGACGCCCTCGACCGCGAGGAAGTCGCTGTAGTAGACGTTGAGGTCCTGGACCTCGATGCTCTTGGACACGAGAGGTGCCTTTCTGGGCTCAGCGCGCCTTGGGCGCGAACACCGCCGCCACGATACGGGCGATCAGGTTGAAGATGACGACGAGGACGACGAGGAGGAACGCGGCGCCCCAGGCGTTGGCCTGCGACGCGTCGATGTCCTGTCCGGGGAAGCTGTAGGCGGTGTACGCCATGACGGGCAGCGTCTGCATCGGGCCTTCGAACGGGTTGGCGTTGAAGTTGTCGGTGAAGCTCGCCGCGATGAAGATCGGAGCGGTCTCGCCGACGACGCGGGCGACCGCGAGCACGACACCGGTGATGATGCCCGAGGCGGCCGTGCGCAGCACCACCTTGATGATGGTCGCCGACCGCGGCACACCCAGCGCGAGGGAGGCCTCGCGCAGGTCGGCGGGCACCAGACGCAGCATCTCCTCGGTGGAGCGGATCACGATCGGGATCATCAGCACCGAAAGGGCGATGGATGCCGAGAACCCGCTGAACGCCTTCGGGCCGACGATCAGGCTGAACAGCGAGAACGCGAACAGACCGGCGACGATGGAGGGGATGCCCGTCATGACGTCGACGAGGAAGGTGATCGCGCGGCGCAGCGGGTTGTTCGGCTGGGCGTACTCGACCAGGTAGACGGCCGCGAGGATGCCGATCGGGACCGAGATGAGGGCGGCGATACCCGTGATGATGAGCGTTCCGGTGATCGCCTGCCAGGCACCCGCGGTCGCCACGACCTCGAGGGTGTCGGGGTTGAATGCCGAGCCGCCGACCTGCGTGATGAACGGCAGGTTCACCACGGCGAGGCCCTTGGACACGACCGTGTAGAGCGTCGAGATGAGGGGCGCCACGGCGAGCAGGAAGGCCGCCGTGACGAGGCCGCGGATGACCCGGTCGACGGCCTTGCGGCGGTTCTCGACGATGGCCGAGCCGATGCCGATGGCGATCAGGTATAGCAGCGCGGTGAGGATGAGCCACGCCGCGAGGTTGAAACCGCCGAACAGCAGCTGCAGCACGGCGACGACGATCGCGACGCCCGCGAGCACCATCGGCTCGATGAAGCGGGGCAGCTGGCCGCTGGTGAGGGCCAGCGGCGCGGAGGGAGCCGTGACGGTCATGAGCGCTTGCCCTTCTTGCGACCCTTGGCGCCGGGGCCCGTCGCGCCGATGATGTAGCGGGCGAACATGTTGACCGCCAGCGAGATGACGAACAGCATCAGACCGGTCCCGATGAGCGCCGAGCGCTGCAGGTCGGTCGCGATGGGGAAGTTCAGCGCGATGTTGGCCGCGATGGTCTGCGAGTTGTAACCGTCGGTCAGCAACAGCACCGAGTAGATGAGGCTCGGCGAGATGATCAGCGCGATGGCCATGGTCTCGCCGAGGGCCCGACCGAGCCCGAGCAGAGTGGCCGAGACCATGCCGCTGCGGGCGTAGGGGAACACCGACAGGCGGATCATCTCCCAGCGCGTCGCGCCGAGGGCCAGTGCGGCTTCTTCGTGCAGACGCGGGGTCTGCAGGAAGATCTCGCGGGTGATCGAAGTGACGATCGGGAGGATCATCACCGCGAGCACCACCCCACCGGTGAGCATCGTGGAGCCTGTCGACGACACGGGGCCCTGGAACAGCGGGATCCAGCCGAGGTACTCGTTCAGGAACTCGCCGACGGGCAGGAGCAGCGGGCGCATGACGATGATGCCCCACAGGCCGAACACGATCGAGGGGACCGCGGCGAGCAGGTCGACGACGTATCCCAGGGCGCCGGCGATGCGGCGCGGCGCGTAGTGCGAGATGAACAGCGCGATGCCGATGGCCACGGGGGTGCCGATGATCATGGCGATGAAGGCCGCCCACACGCTGCCGAAGAGCAGCGGGCCGACGTACTCCCAGAAGTTCGACCACTGGCCGTTCTGGTAGCCGGCGAGGTCGCCCTCGCTCCAGTTGGCCGTGATCGCGGGGAGACCGCGCAGGATGAGGAAGATCGCGACACCCGCGAGGATGATCATGATCGACACCGCGGCGGTGGTCGACAGACCCAGGAAGACGGAGTCGCCGACCCGGCGCTTGCCCACGATGCTCGTGCGGGCCGGGGTCGACGTGGTCGGATCGGTCGGTGCGGACGGGGCGGTCTCGGTGTCGGAGACGGTGTCAGTCACGGGGGACCTCACGCTCGGCACGGGTCATGGGTGCTCCTCGGTCGGGTGTTCTCTGAGGATTCGGCTCAGCGGAGCGTTCGACCCGGGTCGAACGTTCCGATCAGCCCGGCCCGACCCGCACGAAAGGTGCGGGCCGGGCCGAAACCGAAGAGATGTTTACTTGATGGCGGCGAGCGTCTCGGCCGCGGCCTCGAGCACCGAGTCGGGCAGCGGCGCCGAGCCGGCGTTCTTCGCAGCGACCTGCTGGCCGAGCGAGCTGGTGACGAAGCCGAGGTACGACTTCACGAGCTCGGCCTGCTTGGCGTCCTTGAAGGTGGTGCAGGTGATCGCGTACGACACGAGCGGGATCGGGTAGGTCTCGGCCGTGAGCTTCGAGTAGTCGAACTTCTTCGCCAGGTCGCCCGTGACACCGGTGGAGGCGTCGACGGCCGCGGCCTCGAACGTCGCGGTGACGGCTTCGGCGCTGTAGGCGACGGCGGTGCCGTCCTGGACGATCGACGCGGCGTTGAGGTCGCCGATGGCCGAGTGGTCGGCGTAGCCGATCGTGCCCGAGCCGGCCTTGACGGCCTCGACGACGCCCGAGCCGCCCTTCTGCTTCGAGACGTTGCCCTCGATCGGCCAGTCCTTCCCGGCGGGCGAGGTCCACACCGACGACTGGGTCGCGGCGAGGTAGTTCGTGAAGTTCTGGGTCGTGCCCGAGCCGTCCGAGCGTGCGACGGTGGTGATGGCGCCGGCGGGGAGCGCGGTGCCGTTGTCCTTCGTGATGGCCGGGTCGGACCAGTCGGTGATCTGCAGAGCGAAGATCTTCGCGATGGTCTCGCCCGAGAGCTTCAGGTCGGTGACACCGGGGATGTTGAAGATGATCGCGACACCGTCGAGGTAGACGGGGATGTTGACGCCGCCCTCGGTGCACAGGGCCTCGGACTGGGTGGTCTGGTCGGCGTTGAGGGGGGCGTCGGAGCCGGCGAAGTCGTACGCGCCGCTCAGGAAGTTGGTGACGCCACCGCCGGAGCCTTGCGACTTGTCGTAGTTGATCGTGACGCCCTTGGCCTGCGCGTTGTAGGCGCTGGTCCACGCGGCCTGCGCGTTGGACTGGGCGCTGGAGCCGCCCGCGGTGATCGTGCCCGAGAGGTTCGGGTCGATGCTGAACGCCACGTCGGACGACGTGGGGGATGCCGAGGAGCCCGCGGCGTCGCCGGAGCCCGAGGTGCCGGCGCAGCCGGCGAGAGTCAGGGAGGCCACGGCGGCCACGGTGCCCAGCTGGGCGAGTCGGGAGAGCTTCACGATGTGAATCCTTCGCATGTTTGGGGACGGAACCCGGTGCAGGGTTCGTCGGGAACGGTAAACAGCGACTCTTAAGAGTGTGCGTTGCATGGGTGAACGGAAGGTGAACCGGGGTGGCCCGTCCGGGGTGTTCGCCTGGGCCTTGTACTGTTCAGCCCCGTGACGACCTCTGCCTTCGCCGCCCAGGGCCCGCTCGATCGAACGGATGCCGCCGCCCCCGCGCGCACGCTCATCGATCTGCTGTCGGCGGTGGCCGCCCGGCATCCGGAAGCATCGGCGATCGACGACGGATCGGGCGCCCTGAGCTACCGCGAGCTGCTGGCCCGCGTCTGGCGGACGGCCGCGGCCCTTCACGATGCCGGCGTACGCCGCGGTGACCGGGTGGGGGTGCGGATGCCGTCGGGGTCGAAGGAGCTCTACGTCTCGATCCTCGCGGTGATGGCCGCGGGGGCGGCCTATGTTCCCGTCGATGCCGACGACCCCGACGAGCGCGCGCGGCTGGTGTTCGGGGAGGCGGGCGTGCGCGGGATCGTCGCGGGCGACGGGGAGTTCGTCTCGGGCGACGGTACGGGCGACCTCGTGCGGTTGTACGAGGGAGAGGCGCCCCACCCGAGCACGAGCGCCGTGCCGATCGTGGCGCCGCCCTCCGTCGACGACGACGCCTGGATCATCTTCACCTCGGGGTCGACGGGGGTGCCGAAGGGAGTCGCCGTCTCGCACCGATCCGCGGCGGCGTTCGTCGAAGCCGAGGGACGCATCTTCGTGCAGGACGAGCCGCTCGGCCCGGGAGACCGCGTGCTGGCCGGTCTGTCCGTCGCCTTCGACGCCTCGTGCGAGGAGATGTGGCTCGCCTGGGGGCATGGCGCGTGCCTCGTCCCCGCCCCTCGCTCTCTCGTGCGGTCCGGGGAGGACCTGGCGCCGTGGCTGCTGCGTCAGGGCATCACGGTCGTGTCCACCGTGCCCACCCTCGCCGCGATGTGGCCCGCGGACTCCATCGAGAACGTGCGCCTGCTGATCTTCGGCGGCGAGGCCTGTCCGCCCGAGCTCGCCGCCCGCCTCGTCGCCGAGGGGCGCGAGGTGTGGAACACCTACGGGCCGACCGAGGCCACCGTCGTGGCCTGCGCCGCACCGCTGGACGGCTCGCTTCCCGTGCGCATCGGCCTGCCGCTCGACGGGTGGGCGCTCGCCGTGGTCGACGGCGAGGGTCGGCCGGTGGCCGAGGGAGAGGTCGGCGAGCTGATCATCGGGGGTGTGGGGCTCGCGCGCTATCTCGATCCGGCCAAGGATGCCGAGAAATACGCGCCGATGCCGACACTCGGCTGGGAGCGGGCGTACCGCTCGGGCGATCTCGTGCGCTTCGACACGGAGGGGCTGGTGTTCCAGGGTCGCGCCGACGATCAGGTGAAGGTCGGGGGCCGCCGCATCGAGCTGGGCGAGGTCGAGTCGGCCCTCCAGGACCTGCCGCAGGTGAGCGCGGCGACCGTCGCCGTGCGCACGACCGAAGCCGGCGTACCGGTGCTCGTGGGATACCTCGTGATGGAGGAGGGTCGTGAGCTCGACCGGCACGCGGCCCGCGCGCTGCTGGCCGAGCGTCTGCCGGCGGCGACCATCCCGCTTCTGGGTGTCGTCGAGTCGCTGCCCGTGCGCACCTCGGGGAAGGTCGATCGCGCGGCGCTGCCGTGGCCGTTGCCCGGGGTGGAAACCCCCGCCGCCACCGACTTCTCGGCCGACGAGTCCTGGCTCGCCGAGCAGTGGCAGGCGGTGCTGGGAATGCCGGTCACCGATCGCAAGGCCGACTTCTTCGACCTCGGGGGCGGGTCCCTCGCCGCGGCGCAGCTCGTCTCGCGCATCCGCGCCCGTGTGCCGGAGTTCTCGGTGGCCGACATCTACGACGTGCCGCGGCTGGGTGCGATGGCCAAGGCGCTCGGACCGCAGTTGGCCGATGAGACGCCGGCATCCTTCCACCGGGCCGCCCCGACGCCGCGCACGACGCAATGGGTGCAGACGGTGCTGGGCGCTCCGCTGTTCATCCTCTCCGGCATCCGATGGCTCCTGTACCTGCTCACCGCGTCCGCGATCCTGCGGCTCCTGCCCGGATTCGACGTGCTGCCGAGCGTCCCGTGGCCCGTGCTGGTGATCGGCCTGCTCGTGTTCGCGACGCCCTTCGGGCGCATGGCGATCGCCGTGGCATCCGCTCGTCTCCTGCTCGCGGGGGTCCGCGCGGGTGACTATCCGCGCGGAGGCTGGGTGCACATCCGACTCTGGCTCGCCGAGCAGATCTCCGATCAGGTGGATGCGGTCGGCCTGGCGGGGGCGCCGTGGGTGTCGTACTACGCGCGCGCGCTCGGCGCGCGGATCGGGCGCGACGTCGATCTGCACGCGCTGCCGCCGGTGACGGGGCTGCTCGTCGTCGGCGACGGTGCGTCGATCGAACCGGAGGTGGATCTCACCGGGTACTGGATCGACGGCGACCTCGTGCGCATCGGCGAGGTGCGCATCGGCGCAGAGGCGACGGTGGGGGCGCGCTCCACCCTCGCGCCGGGAACGCGCATCGGGCGACGCGCCGAGATCGCGCCGGGTTCGGCCGTCTTCGGCCGCGTGAAGGCCGACCAGTCCTGGGCCGGTTCCCCCGCCGTCCGCGTCGGCGGCACCGCCAAGGACTGGCCGACGGAGCGTCCGGCCACACCGACCCGGTGGCTCTGGGCCTACGCCGGTTCGGCGGTGCTGCTCGCCCTCCTACCGTTGTCCGCCTTCACCGTGGGCGGGCTCGTGCTCGCGCACGGGGTGCGCGGATCCGCGACCCTCGGCGCCGCCGCGGGAGCGGCCTTCGCGTGGCTCGTGCCCGCCGTCGCGGTCACCGGCCTCGTGTTCGCGGCATCCGTGGTGCTGCTCGTGCGGCTGCTCTCGCTCGGTCTCGTCGAGGGGACGCATCCCGTGCGCAGCCGCGTCGCGTGGCAGGCCTGGACGATCGAGCGCCTCCTGGATGCCGCGCGCACGATCCTCTTCCCGCTGTACTCGTCGCTGTTCACCCCCGTCTGGCTGCGGATGCTGGGCGCGCGCGTCGGTCGCGACGTCGAGGCGTCCACGGTTCTGCTCATCCCGTCGATGACCCGCATCGAGGACGGTGCGTTCCTCGCCGACGACACCATGGTCGCCTCCTACGAACTGCACGCCGGGTGGCTGCGACTCGGGCCCGTGCGCATCGGGAAGCGCGCATTCCTGGGCAACTCGGGGATGGCGGCTCCGGGCCACCGCGTGCCGCGCGACGGGCTCGTGGCCGTGCTGTCGGCCGCGCCGCGCAAAGCGAAGGCCGGGTCGTCGTGGCTCGGTTCGCCCGCGGTGCGCCTGCGACGGTTGTCCGCGGAGGGCGACGAGTCGCGCACGTACCGGCCGACGGCGCGGCTCCGGCTGGCCCGCACGCTGTGGGAGCTGTGCCGTTTCGTTCCGGTGGTCGTGACGTGCGGCATCGGCCTCGGCGTGATCTTCGCGCTCGCCGCTCTGTGGGAGGGCCTCGGCCCCGTGTGGACGCTGCTGCTGTCGGGGGTCGTGATGCTCGCGGCCGGTGCGGTGGCGGCCGGGATGTCGACCGCGGCGAAGTGGGCCATCGTCGGCGTCATCCGGGCGGGGGAGCAGCCGTTGTGGTCGAGCTTCGTCTGGCGCACCGAGGTGTCGGACACCTTCACCGAGATGGTCGCCGCACCCTGGTTCGCCCGCGCGGCGGCCGGGACGCCAGCCCTTGCGGTCTGGTTGCGCAGCCTGGGCGCGCGCATCGGCCGGGGCGTGTGGTGCGACAGCTATTGGCTGCCGGAGCCCGATCTCGTGACCCTCGGCGACGCATCGACGGTCAATCGGGGCTGCGTGGTGCAGACGCACCTTTTCCATGATCGAATCATGAGCATGGACACCGTCGAGCTCGAGCCCGGGGCGACCCTCGGGCCTCACAGCGTGGTGCTGCCCGCCTCGACTTTGGGCGCGCACGCGACCGTCGGTCCGGCCTCGCTGGTCATGCGCGGGGAGACCGTCCCCGTCGGATCGCGGTGGAGCGGCAACCCCATCGGCCCCTGGCGCGCGGTGAAGGTGCGCGCCTACCAGTCGACGACGTGAGCGGCGCCGATTCCTACGCCCCGCAGAGCGGAGACAGGTCGTACGACGTCGAGTCGTACGACCTGTCTCTGACCTATCGCGTCCGCACCAACCGCCTCGACGGGGTGGCGACGATCGTGGGCATCGCCCGGGAATCCCTGTCGTCGTTCGCCCTCGACCTCGTCGGCCTGCGGACCGGACGCGTCCGGATGGACGGCGCCCTCGCGCGTTTCGCCGCGGGACCGCGCGTGCTGCGCGTCACCCCCGGCCGCACGATCGCGCCGGGGGAGCGCTTCGCGGTGGAGGTGACATACGGTGGTGCCCCCGCCCCTCGACGCTCGCGGTGGGGCACGGTGGGCTGGGAGGAGCTGACCGACGGCGCCCTGGTCGCGGGGCAGCCGATCGGTGCCCCCACGTGGTTCCCGTGCAACGACCGCCCCGATGCCCGGGCGCGCATGCGGATGGAGATCACCGTCGACGACGGCTACGCGGTCGCGGCCACCGGGGTGGCGGGAGCGACCGCCCGCCGCGGCGGACGGGTGACGACGACTTTCACCTCCGACGTGCCCACGGCGACCTATCTCGCGGCGGTCCACGTCGGTCGGTACCGGACGCGTCCGCTCGTCGGCAGCGGCGACGGCGTCATCCCGCCCGTGTCGGTCACGGCTCCGCCCGCGTTGACGTCGGCCGCGGATCGGGCATTCGCGACGGTGCCCGACATGCTGCGGCTGTTCGACCGGCTGTTCGGCCCCTATCCCCAGGAGGCGTGCAGCCTCGTCGTGACGGCCGACGAGCTGGAGATCCCGCTCGAGGCACAGGGGCTCGCCGTTTTCGGCATGAACCACCTCGTCCCCGCTGCGCAGCGGCTCGTCGCCCACGAACTCGCCCACCAGTGGTTCGGCAACAGCGTCGGACTCGCGCGCTGGAGCGACATCTGGCTGAACGAGGGCTTCGCCTGCTACGCGGAGTGGCTGTGGTCGGAGGAGTCCGGCGGCACCGACGTCGAGACCTGCGTCGCCGAGAACTACGCGGGTCTGGTGGCGAAGCCCCGCGACCTGCTGCTGGTCGACCCCGGTCCCGACGACATGTTCGACGACCGCGTCTACAAACGTGGCGCGATGGCCCTGCACGCGGTTCGGCGCGAGGTCGGTGACGCCGCGTTCTTCGACCTGCTGCGAGCGTGGACGGCCGAGCATCGTCACCGCCTCGTGACGACCGACGACTTCCGTCGCGCCGTGGAGGCTGCCGGGGGAGGGGATGCCGCGACGGTGCTGTCGCGATGGATCGACCACCGGGCTCTTCCCCCTCGTCCCTGAGCGGGTCGCGCGCCGCGCCCTCTCGGGCGATCACGTGGTGGGGCTCGATAGCGCGATCGCCTCAGGACAGGGAGACCGCCGCGACGAGTCCATCGGGGGCGTCGAGGTCCCAGCCGCGCCAGACGACGGACGACGTCGCGCCGTCGAGAGCGCCGGGCCGGATGGTCGCGGTCCAGGCGGTGCCGTCCGAGCGGACCTCGACCCGCGCCGGGTCGACCGCGAGTCCTCGGCCGTCCGCCTTGAGCACCGCCTCGACGCGGGCCCAATCGATGGCCTGCGCCGTCGCGTCCGGTCGCACCCGCTCCAACCCGCGCACCTCACGGGGAGCAGCGTCCACACCGAGCCGCGTGCGCTCGCGGATCATCGCGACGACCGCCCATCCCGGTGCGTACGACACCGAGACCGTGGCATCCGCCCCCTCCACGTGCACGCGACCGTGGTCGCCCGCGCAGGCCGGGCACCGCGAGACGAAGCGCGCCTCGGGCAGCAGCCGGCCAAGGAGGCGCCGCGACACCGCGCGACGGGCGACGCCCGCGGGGACCTCGCCCCAGGCGACGGTGAGCCCGGCGGGGAGCGTCACACCTGCGGCTCGTGCGTCTCGATCGCCACGATCCCCGCGCCCGGGTGCTCCACCGGCACGTGCACGACCGAGAACGCGGCCGGCTCGAGCGCCGAGGCGCTGCCCAGGTACGACCCGCTCATCGTGCCGGTGGCCAGCGCGAGCTCATGCAGGATGTCGGGGAGCACCGGGCCGTGGCTGGTGAGCACGACGGGTTTGCGCGACCGCACCCGCTGGCCGATGACCGACCGCGCGTCGGCGCGTCCCTCCTCCCACGCGTCCTGGCTGATCGACGCGGAGAACTGCACGCGTTGGCCGATGGCCTGCGCGATGGGCGTCGCGGTGCGGACGCACCGCTCGGCGGGGCTCGAGATGACCCGCCGCACGCCGAACGCGAGCAGCGGTCCCACGATCGCCTGCGACTGCCGACGACCGCGAGGGGTGAGGGGACGCGCGTCGTCGGCGCCGTCCCAGTCGTCGCGCGAGCGCGCCTTGGCGTGTCGGAGGACGACGATGGGGAAGGTCGGCAGAGCACGCTCGTCGACCAAGCGCTGGAACTCGTCGAGGATCTCGACATCGACGGGGTAGCTGAGGCTCTTCCGTGCCTTCTTCAGGCTCATCCACTCGATCGCCGCGACCTCCTTGTTCGGCACGAAGCTGGAGGTGCGCACGGCCGCGTCGGTCGCCTCGGCCGCCCAGTAGTGCACGATCTTCGTCCGGCCGTTCGGCATCCGATAACGCGACACCCCCACGGGCACGCCGAGGGCCACGCGGATGCCGGTCTCCTCCCGGATCTCGCGCACGGCGGTCTCGGCGAGGGTCTCGCCGGGGTCGACCTTGCCCTTGGGCAGCGTCAGGTCGCGGTACTTGGTGCGGTGGATGAGGAGAACACGGAGCTTCCCCTCGACCACCCGCCACACGACACCGCCCGCGGCGTAGACGGCCGTCTCCGTCACCGGGCCGTCCGGGCGCGTCGTTTGCGCTGCACGAGCGCCATGGTGTGCTCCTGCAGGTCGATCAGCGGGGCGCCCTCGGCGTCGACGCTGTGACGCGTCCACTCGCCTTCCGACCCCAGGTGCCACGAGCTGGTGCCGTCGTCCATGGCCAGATCGAACAGGGTCGTCAGCTCGCGCAGCTGGTTCTCGTCGATCACGCGCACGAGAGCCTCGACGCGGCGGTCGAGGTTGCGGTGCATCATGTCGGCGCTGCCGATGAAGATCTGCGGATCCCCGTCGTTCGCGAACGAGAAGATGCGCGAGTGCTCGAGGTAGCGGCCGAGGATCGAGCGCACCGTGATGTTCTCGCTCATCCCCGGGACGCCGGGCCGGA
Source organism: Microbacterium sp. NPDC089188 (assembly GCF_040685155.1). Taxonomy (NCBI): domain Bacteria; kingdom Bacillati; phylum Actinomycetota; class Actinomycetes; order Micrococcales; family Microbacteriaceae; genus Microbacterium; species Microbacterium sp. NPDC089188. Next base: position 518,122 of record NZ_JBFBHH010000002.1, read on the forward strand.
TCGAGCAGATGCCGCGCACCCACACCTCGACCGGGACGCCGGCCTGGCTGGCCCGGTACAGGGCGTCGATGATCTGCTCGTCGACCATCGAGTTGACCTTGATGCGCACGCCCGACGGCTTGCCGGCGAGGGCGTTCTGCCGCTCCTTCTCGATGTGGCGCAGCAGGCCCTTGCGCAGGTGCAGGGGCGCGACGAGCAGCCGCTTGAACTTCTTCTCGATCGCGTAGCCGCTCAGCTCGTTGAACAGGCGGGTGAGATCACGCCCGACCTGGTCGTCGACCGTGAACAGACCGAAGTCCTCGTAGATGCGGCTCGTCTTGGGGTTGTAGTTGCCGGTGCCGACGTGGCTGTAGTGGCGCAGGCGCCCCTCTTCCTCGCGGATGACGAGGGCGAGCTTGCAGTGGGTCTTCAGGCCCACGAGTCCGTAGACGACGTGCACGCCGGCCTTCTCGAGCTTGCGCGCCCAGACGATGTTGTTCGCCTCGTCGAAGCGCGCCTTCACCTCCACCAGCGCGAGCACCTGCTTGCCGGCCTCCGCGGCGTCGATGAGCGCCTGCACGATCGGGCTGTCGCCCGAGGTGCGGTACAGCGTCTGCTTGATGGCGAGCACGTGCGGGTCGCGCGCGGCCTGCTCGAGGAAGGCCTGCACGCTGGTCGCGAACGACTCGTAGGGGTGGTGCACGAGCACGTCGCCCTTGCGGATCGCCCCGAAGAGGTCGGCGCGCCCGTTCTGCTCCGGCGGCTGGAAGGCCAGGGCGGTCTTGGGCACGTGCGGGGGGTAGTGCAGGTCGGGTCGGTCGATCCGCGAGAGATCGAACAGGCCGCGCAGATCGAGCGACCCGGGCAGGCGGTAGACCTCCTGCTCGGTGATGTCGAGTTCGCTCAGCAGCAGCGCCCGGGTCACGTCATCCATGTCCTCGGTGATCTCGAGACGGATGGGCGGGCCGAAGCGGCGACGCAGCAACTCGGCCTCGAGGGCCTGGATGAGGTTCTCGGTCTCGTCCTCCTCGATCGTCATGTCCTCGTTGCGGGTGAGGCGGAACGCATGGTGGTCGAGCACCTCCATTCCCGGGAAGAGGTCGCCGAGATGGTTCGAGATGAGCTCCTCGAGGGGCAGGTAGCGCACCCCCGGGCCGTCGCCGGCGACCTCGACGAACCTCGGCAGCATCGGCGGCACCTTGAGACGGGCGAACTCCTGGCGCCCGGTGCGGGCGTTGCGGATGCGGATGGCGAGGTTGAGCGAGAGCCCCGAGATGTAGGGGAACGGATGCGCCGGGTCGACCGCGAGGGGCATGAGCACCGGGAACACGTTGCGCTGGAAGTACTCGGTCAGGCGCGCGGCGGTGTCGTCGTCGAGCGAGTCCCAGGTCACGACCTCGATACCGGCCTCGGCGAGGGCGGGGCGCACCTTCTCGGTCCATGCGGCGGCGTGACGCAGCTGCAGGCGGTGGGCCTCGGCGGAGATGTCGGCAAGGACGTCGAGCGGGGCGCGACCGACGTTGGTGGGGACGGCGAGCCCCGTGACGATGCGGCGCTTGAGACCCGCGACGCGCACCATGAAGAACTCGTCGAGGTTGCTGGCGAAGATGGCCAGGAAGTTCGCGCGCTCCAGGACCGGGACGGTCGGGTCCTCGGCGAGCTCGAGCACACGCTGGTTGAACGCGAGCCAACTCACCTCGCGGTCGAGGTACCGGTGGTCGGGGAGCTGGTCATCCTCGGCTTCGACCGCCTCGTCGAAGTCGTCGTCGTCGGCGTCGCCGAGTCCGGCATCCAGCGCGTCGTGTTCCATCATCCCCACATCATTGCAGGGGTCGGTGACACGGGAGTGAACGGGCGGTTCCGCGCGTCTCAGGCCGGGGCGGATGCCGTGGCGGGCGCGTCGTCCTCATAGACGTTGAAGCGGTAGCCGACGTTGCGCACGGTGCCGATGAGCTGCTCGAGATCGCCGAGCTTGGCGCGCAGGCGTCGCACGTGCACGTCGACCGTGCGGGTGCCGCCGAAGTAGTCGTAGCCCCACACCTCGCTGAGCAGTTGCTCGCGCGTGAAGACGCGGGAGGGGTGCGTGGCGAAGAAGTGCAGGAGCTGGAACTCCTTGTAGGTGAGGTCGAGCGGCTTGCCGTGCACCTTCGCCGAGTACGACGACTCGTCGATCGTGATGCCGGAGGTCTGGATGCGCGTGGAGACCTGGTCGACGGTGCGGCGCCCCATGGCGAGGCGGATGCGCGCGTCGATCTCTGCCGGGCCGGCACCCACGAGCACGACGTCGTCGATGCCCCAGTCGGTCGAGACGGCCGTGAGCCCGCCCTCCGTCACGATGAGGACCAGCGGGGCCTCGACGCCGGTGGTCGACATGATCTTGCACAGCGACTTCGCGCCGACAAGGTCGAAGCGGGCGTCGATGAAGATGACGTCGGCGCTGGGGGCGTTGATCAGCTGCGCTGCCTCGGCGGGGATCTGGCGCACGCGGTGGCTCAGCAATTCGAGCGCGGGCAGCGCCGCACCGCCGCCGGGGGCGGAGCTGAGAACGAGAAGCTGAGCCAAGTGGACCTCCCCGCGCGGCCTGCCGCGCACCCGATCATCTTAGGGTGACGCGCCGCGGCGCACCGTCACCGGCGCTTCGCGTGCGCCGACGACGCCTCCTGGGCGATGATGGGGGGCATGTCCACTCCCGACCTCGCTCCGCGGCGCACCTTCGGCGGGATCGTCGCCATCTGGGTGCTGGCCGCTCTGGCCGGCGTGGCGATCGGGCTGTTCGTCCCGGCGGAATGGCGCGCCCAGTGGATCAGCGTCGCTCTGGGCGGCTGCATCATCGCCGCCTTCGCCGTGCAGCTCTGGTACGGCCGGTCGCAGGCGTTCATCCAGCGGATGGCGCTCAGCAGCCTCGGCGCACTCGTCGTCCTCGGCGTCATCACGGTCGGTTTCGCGCTGGCCGAGCTCGCCGCCCTCTAAGATCGACGTATGGACCTCCTCGCGCTCGAACTGTTCTTCGTGGGACTTCTCGGCCTCGCCTCGTTGGCGATCGCCTTCGTGTCGGGAACGGTCATCTGGAACCTCTATCGCGGCCAGCGCTGAGCGCTCTCGTGATCGAGATCCCGACAGACCTCCCGGCCGACCTCGTCCCCCTGTCTTGGCTCGTCGGCGTCTGGGAGGGCACCGGCGTCATCGACTACGAGGCCGGCGGTCGCACCTTCTCCGGTGAGTTCGCGCATCGCGTGAGCTTCAGCCACGACGGAGGCGCCTTCCTCAACTACTCGGCCGACGCCTGGCTGCTCGACGGAAACGAACGTCGCCCCCTCGTCTCCGAGATCGGGTACTGGCGTCTGGCGCGCCCCGCTTCCGACACCGATGCGGGCCCTGCGCTGCTGCCGGCGACCGCCGCAGCTGCCGAGCGCTCCGCCGACGACGTGGAAGCCCTGCGCAACGCCGACGGCGGCTTCGACATCGAGGTCAGCCTGGCGCACGCCGACGGCGTGCTCGAGCTCTACGTCGGGCAGGTGAAGGGCCCGCGGATCGACCTCGCGACCGACGCGGTCGTGCGCACCGCCGGCGCCAAGCCCTACACGGCCGCCACGCGCCTCTACGGTCTCGTCGACAACCACCTGCTCTGGGCGTGGGACATCGCCGCCCTCGGGCGCGAGCTCGGATCGCACGCCTCGGCCCGTCTCGCGCGGGCGGAGTGACGTGAGCGCGCTCACGGACGTCCCCGGTGCCGTCGCCGACGAGCGGGGTCTCCGCCACGTCGGCTCGCCCGTCACGGAGCAGCGCAAGCTCGCATCCGGGCAGGCCCTCGCCCCCCTCGGCGACCGTCGCGTCATCTCGGTCGGTGGTGAGGACCGCCGCAGCTGGCTGGACTCGCTGTCGTCGCAGGCCCTGACTCACCTCGCTCCCGGCGTCTCGACCGAATTGCTCATCCTCGATCCGCAGGGTCGTGTCGAGCACGCGGCCGCGGTGGTCGACGACGGCGAGACCACGTGGCTGCTCGTGGACGCGACGGACGCCGAGGCCCTCGCGGCGTGGCTGACCCGTATGCGCTTCCGCCTGCGCGTGGAGGTGCGTGATCGCTCCGACGACCTGTTCGTCGTGGGTGGCACGCGCGCAGCCGTGGCGGCGTTGACGGCGGTCGCACCCGTGTGGGTCGACCCGTGGCCGGAGGTCTCTCCCGGCGGGTGGGCCTACGCCCGGGTCGAGCCGCACCCGGGTGCCGAGCGCGACTGGTCCGAGGCGATCCTGGGTGCCGCGGAGTACGCGCGTCTGGTGGATGCCGCCGTGCGCGGCGAGGTCGCGCTGGCCGGTCTCGATGCCGTCGAGGCGCTGCGTGTCGCGGCATGGCGCCCGCGCGTGGGCGTCGACGCCGACGAGCGGCTGCTGCCGCACGAGATGGACTGGCTGCGCACGGCCGTGCACCTGTCGAAGGGCTGCTACCGCGGGCAGGAGACGGTGGCCAAGGTGCACAACCTCGGTCATCCGCCGCGCCGTGTGGTCGCCCTGCAGCTCGACGGCAGCGACAACATCCTGCCCGCTCGGGGCGACGAGGTGCGCGCCGGCGACGCGGTGATCGGGACCATCACGTCGGTCGCCGTCCACCACGAGGAGGGGCCGATCGCCCTCGCCCTCGTGAAGCGCACCGCTCCTGAGGACGTGCCCCTGGTCGTCATGACCGCCGACGGCCCGCTCGCGGCATCCGCCGAGACGGTCGTCCCGGCGGATGCCGGAGCGACCGCCGCGGTCCCGCGACTGCCGCGCCTGGGCCGCCGCCGCGCCACGGAATGAGCACCGACGAGTCGTCGACGACCGTCGGGGTCGTCGTCCCTCGTTCACGCTGGCGGTCGACGCTGTCGCGCCGGCTGCATCGTGTACGCGAGTCGGTGCCCGCGATCGCGCAGATCGTCGTCGCCGCGACGGCCGCTTTCGCCTTCGCGCACTTCGTGCTCGGCCATCCCGTGCCCCTGCTCGCCGCCACCGTGACCGTATCGAGCCTCGGTCTGGTGCGCGACGCGAGACCATGGCGAGTGGCGGAGACCGTCCTGGGCATGCTCGTCGGCATCCTCATCGCCGAGGTGGTGCTGCTCGTGGCGGGCGCCGGGTGGTGGCAGATCGCGGTGGCGATGGCCGTCACACTCGTCGTTGCGCGTTTCCTCTCGCCGCAGCCGGGGTTCGCGCTCGCCGCGGTGGTGCAGTCGCTCATCGCGCTGGTGCTCGTCTCGGGCGCGCCGTTCCTGCGCCTCGTGGACGGGGCGGTCGGCGGTGTCGCGGCGCTGGCGGTGACGGCCCTCATCCCACGAACGCTGCGGCGCACGGAGCTGCGCGACGCCGACGAACTGTTCGACGCCGTGGATGCGGCGATGGCCACGATCGTCCGGGCCCTGCGCAAGGGCGACCGCGCTCGGGCGGAGCGGGGTTTGGAGCGGGCGCGTTCACTGCAGACCTACGTCGACGCCTGGAGCGGGTCGCTGGAGTCCGGCCGCGAGGTGGCGAGGATCTCACCGTTCCTGCGCCGTCAGCGCACCGAGCTGCAGCGCCACGAGCGCGTGCGGGAGGCGCTCGACCTCGCGACGCGCAACCTGCGCGTCGTGGCGCGGCGCGCCGCCTACCTCTGCGCCGACGGCCAGCCTCGCCCGGTGCCCGCCGACCTCCTCGCCGAGCTCGCTCGAGCGGCCGCCCTCGTGCGCGACGGCCTCGACGACATCTCGATGGAGCCCGCGGCGCGGGAGGCGCTCACCGGCCTCACCCGCCGCCTCGACCCCGCGCGGCTCCTGCCCGACGGCGGCATCGGCGAACTCAATCTCGTCGCCGCGATGCGCCCGCTCGCCGTCGACCTGCTCGTCGCGGCGGGGATGCCCTCAGCCGAGGCGCGCGCACTCCTGCCGCGGATCTGACGGCTGCCCGCCGGCGGTCTTCCTTTGTCGCGTCGCGGCGCAGTCGTCGGCGGCGATCCCGCCGCCATCGGGCGCTCCGCGCGACTCACCGCGGAGCGACCGCCTCCCACGCCACCCCGACCTCACCCAGTCGCCATCTCTCGCGCCGGACCAGCGGCCAGCCCTCGGTGGCGAGGGCGGCCATCGCCGTGCGCCAGCGATGGGTCGGGCCGAAGGGCGCCACCACCGCCGCGCGCGTCCATTCCCGATCGAGGGATGCCACGAACTCGTGCACGCGCTCTCCGGCGACGTTGCGATGGATGAGCGCCTTCGGCAGTCGCTCCGCCGCGACGGCGGGGGAGTCCAGGTGGCTCAGGCTCAGCGACACCGTGAGGCTGCGCGGCACGGCATCCGCCCCCACCTCCGCCCAGGTGGCGATGCGTCCGATCTCGTCGCACGTGCCTTCGACGAGGATGCCGTCGGGCTGCAGGCGGCCGCACATGCGTGCCCACGCATCGGCGACGTCGGCCTCGTCGTACTGGCGCAGCACGTTCATCGCCCGGATGACGACCGGGCGTCGACCGTCCGACACGGGGACCTCGAAGCCGCCCCGCGCGAACGCGATGCCGGCGACCCCCGCGGCCTGCTCCCGCGCACGCGCGACCCGTTCGGGGTCGATCTCGAGGCCGAGGACGGTGGCATCCGTTCGCTGGCGCGTCAGCCGGGCGAGGAGTTCGAGGGGCGTCACCGCGCTCGCGCCGAATCCGAGGTCGACGACGAGGGGGTCGTCGGTGCGCCGGAGCACGGGGTGGCGCGCGATCCACCGGTCGACGCGCCGCAGGCGATTGGTCCCCGTGGTGCCGCGCGTGGGGCGTCCGACGGGAGAGGGTGTCACTCGGACATGATGCCAGCACCCACTCGCAGAGCGCGGGTCCCGCGTCGATAGCATGGAGTCATGCCTCACACGCTGATCCTCCTCCGCCACGGGCAGAGCGAGTGGAACAAGACCAACCAGTTCACCGGCTGGGTCGACGTGCGACTCACCGACCAGGGCAAGGCCGAGGCGAAGCGCGGCGGCGAGCTGCTGGCCGAGTCCGGCGTGCTGCCCGACGTGCTGCACACCTCGGTGCTCAGCCGTGCGATCCAGACGGCGAACATCGCTCTCGACGCAGCCGATCGCCTCTGGATCCCCGTGAAGCGCTCGTGGCGCCTCAACGAGCGCCACTACGGCGCCCTGCAGGGCAAGGACAAGGCGCAGACCCTCGAAGAGTTCGGCAACGAGCAGTTCATGCTTTGGCGCCGGTCGTTCGACGTTCCGCCGCCGCCGCTGCCCGCCGACGACCAGTACAGCCAGGTCGGCGACCCGCGCTACGTGGGCATCGACGGCGAGGTGCCCGACACGGAGTCGCTCGCCATCGTCATCGACCGCATGCTGCCCTACTGGCACTCCGACATCGTGCCCGATCTGCAGGCGGGCAAGACCGTGCTCGTGACGGCGCACGGCAACTCGCTGCGCGGCCTCGTGAAGCATCTCGAGGGCATCAGTGACGCCGACATCGCCGAGCTCAACATCCCCACCGGTATTCCGCTCGTGTACCGCCTCGACGACGACCTGAAGCCCCTCGGCCCGGGTGAGTACCTCGACCCCGAGGCCGCTGCCGCCGGCGCGGCCGCCGTCGCCGCGCAGGGCAACAAGCACTGACGCCGACACGACGAAGGGGTGGATGCCATGGCATCCACCCCTTCGTCGTGTACGCGGTCAGATGACCGGGCTGGGCTCGTGCTCGGCCTCCTCGTCGGCACCGGCCCAGTCGCCCGTGGCCAGGTAGACGACCTTCTTCGCGACGGACACCGCGTGGTCGGCGAAGCGCTCGTGGTAGCGGCTGGCGAGGGTGGCGTCGACCGTGGCGGTGGCCTCGCCCTTCCAGGACTCGCCGAGGACCTTCTCGAACACGCTGATGTGCAGCTCGTCGATGTCGTCGTCGGTGTCGCGGATGGACTCGGCGATGCGGAGGTCCTGCGTGCGCAGCAGCTCGGCGAGTTTGCGCGCCACCTCGACGTCGAGCTCGCCCATGCGCGTGAACGTCGTGCGCAGTCCCTTGGGGATGGCGCGCTCGGGGAAGCGCGAGCGGGCGAGCTGAGCGATGTGCTCGGCCATGTCGCCCATGCGTTCGAGCGACGCACTCACTCGCAGGGCGGTGACGACGATGCGCAGATCGCGGGCGACGGGCTGCTGGCGGGCGAGGATCTCGATGGCCAGCTCGTCGAGCTCGACGGCCTTCTCATCGATGATCGCGTCGGCCTCGATGACTTCCTCGGCGAGGGCGACGTCGCTCGTTCCGAAGGCGCGCGTGGCGCGGTCGATGGCGACCGTCACGAGGTCGGCGATCTCGACCAGGCGGCTCTGGACGTCCTCGAGGGACTGGTGGAATACTTCGCGCATCGCGGGTACCTTCCTCGTCGGCGGCACGGCACATGGGTGTCCCGCAACCCTCGGGGATTCTTCCCAGCGAAGGTTAACGAGTGGTGCTGTGACAGTGAATAGTAGCCGCTGCCCGGGCCCGGGCGGGGGTGAACGGCGGGTGACGTCGCATCCACCCCTTTACGCTGTGGATATGGAACAACCGCAGCTCTCGCTGCTCGCGCTCCTGGCAGGCCTGCTGATCGGGGCCGCGGTGGTCGGCCTCATCGCCGGAGCCATCCGCGCCCGGAACCGCACTCTGGCTCAGACCTCGACCGAGGTTCCGGAGGGCGTGGAGGCCATGCTGGATGCGATGGACGACCCCGCCTTCGTCTGCGACACCTCCTCGACGGTGCTGGCGCTCTCGCCGGCGGCCGAGGTGTTCGGCGTCCAGGTGGGCGAGGTGATCGCCAGCGACGAGCTCAAGCGCGTCGCCCGCGTGGCCCGCGACACAGGCGCCGGCATCGCCGAGAACCTGCGTCTGCGCCGAGGTGCCGCCCCCGCCGAACCCAGGCTGGTCGCGGTGCGCGCCACCCCCATCTCGGGACGCCTGACGCTGCTGGTGCTGCGCGACATCACCGAGCGCGAGCGCGTCGAGGAGATGCGGCGAGACTTCGTCGCCAACACCAGCCACGAGTTGAAGACGCCCGTCGGTGCGGTGAGCCTGCTCGCTGAGGCCATCGAGTCCGCCGCAGACGATCCCGCACAGGTGCGGCACTTCTCCACGCGTCTGCAGGCCGAGGTGACCCGGTTGAGCGCGCTGGTCAATCGCATCCTGAGCCTGTCGCGCCTGCAGGCGGCCGACGAGCTGCGCGACGTGCGCGTCGTCTCGATCGACGAGGTCGTGACCGCCGCGGTCGAGGCCTACACGGTGCAGGCGGACGCCGCGCAGGTGACGGTGGTGCGCGGCGGCACGAAGGGGTTGTGGGTGCGCGGGGAACCGCAGATCCTCACCGAGGCGCTCGGCAATCTCGTCGCCAACGCGATCGCGTACTCACCGGAGGGCTCGAAGGTGGGCGTCGGGGTCAAGCTCGACGACGGCGTCGTGGAGATCGCCGTCACCGACCGGGGGATCGGCATCCCCGAGAGCGACCAGCACCGGGTGTTCGAACGCTTCTACCGCGCCGACCAGGCCCGCTCGCGACGCACCGGGGGAACGGGTCTCGGCCTGTCCATCGTGAAGCACGCGGTGCAGCGGCACGGCGGCGAGGTGCGCCTGTGGTCCCGGCCCTCCCGCGGGTCGACGTTCACCATCCGCCTTCCGCTGTCGGAGACCCCCGATCTCGACAGCGTCCGTTCCAAACCGCGTCGCAAGGGTCGAAAGGCCACCGCAGCGATCGCCTCACCCGTGAAGGGAGACACCGCATGACCCGCGTTCTGATCGTCGAGGACGAGCCCGACCTCGCCGACCCGCTGGCCTACCTGCTGCGCCGCGAAGGATACGAGGTCGAGATCGCCGAAGACGGCGCGCTCGCCCTGGCGGCCTTCCGCGAGCGCGGAGCGGACATCCTGCTGCTCGACCTCATGCTCCCCGGGATGCCGGGGACGGAGGTGTGCCGGCAGTTGCGCCTGACCTCTCAGGTGCCGATCATCATGCTGACCGCGAAGGACTCCGAGGTCGACATCGTGGTGGGGTTGGAGCTCGGCGCCGACGACTACGTCACGAAGCCCTACTCCACGCGCGAGCTCCTCGCGCGGATGCGGGCCGTGCTGCGCCGCCGCACCCCCGATGACGCCGATCTCGACGACCGTGTGCTCTCGGGCGGACGGGTGGTGCTCGACATCGACCGTCACACGGTCGCGGTGGACGGGAGCGAGATCAGCATCCCCCTCAAGGAGTTCGAGCTCCTGGAGGTGCTCATGCGCAACGCCGGACGCGTGCTCACGCGCGGTCAGCTCATCGACCGCGTCTGGGGGACCGACTACTTCGGCGACACCAAGACGCTCGACGTGCACATCAAGCGCATCCGCTCGCGTATCGAGCAGAACCCCAGCGAGCCCAGCATGCTCGTCACGGTGCGCGGTCTCGGTTACCGCTTCGAGGCCTGACGCTCGACCCGCCCCCGCGAACGACGAAGGCGCCGACGGAGAACCGTCGGCGCCTTCGTCGTCCGCGTCAGGACGCGGGGGTCGCGGAGGGCGACGGCGTCACGGTCGGCATGACCGGGATCGGCGTGACCGAGAAGGACGGCGTCGGCGTCGGGGCGAGGGGGGAGAGGTACTCGAGGGCGCCGTCGAGCACGGGCACCTGCATGAGCGAGCCTTCGCCGTCGCCGGACTGGAAGTAGACGGGGACCGTGGTGCCGGGCATCGCGTCGATGCCGTCGAGACGGAGCGGCTCGGTGTCGCTCGTGAGGTCGCCCAGGCTGACGGTGCGGTTGGCCGGCACGATCACGGTCGACTTCACGGCCGAGGATCCTTCGCCGACCTCGACGCGCAGCGTGAGCGAGTCGGTGGTGTCGTTGACGATGGCCGCGACGAGGTTGCCGGTCGTGCCCTCTTCGTCGGCGACGATGAGCGCGTTGCGCACGTGCAGAGGACCGGCGGCGGCCGGGACGTTCACGCCGTCGGAGGCGGAATAGTCGATGGTGGTCGCCTGCGGTGCGATGAGGTTGCACCCCGTCGTGCCCAGCACGACAGCGGCACCCACGGCGATGGACGCGATCAGGCGCGTTTTCACGGATCCTCCAAGAACGGCAGACGACATCGGAATCATCCTACGCGGTCCACGGCGGCGCCCCGGTCCCGCTTCGGCCTCGCGCGCGCAGAGGGCTGAGGGGTGCGACGGTGGGCGGAACCTTAGCGCATGCGGGCCTGTGGTATCCTGGATGTTGCCGAAAGGACATAACTCCATGCTTTTTGAGGTTGGCGAGACCGTCGTTTACCCGCACCATGGCGCGGCCACGATCATCGAGGTCAAAGAACGCGTTATCAAGGGCGAGACGAAGAAGTACCTGAAGCTCAACGTCACCCAGGGAGACCTCGTCATCGAGGTCCCTGCCGACAACGTCGACCTCGTCGGCGTCCGTGACGTGATCGGCAAGGAAGGTCTCGACCGCGTCTTCGACGTGCTGCGCGCGCCCTTCACCGAGGAGCCGACCAACTGGTCGCGTCGCTACAAGGCGAACCTCGAGAAGCTCGCGTCGGGCGACGTGATCAAGGTCAGCGAGGTCGTGCGCGACCTGTGGCGCCGCGACCAGGACCGCGGCCTGTCCGCCGGCGAGAAGCGCATGCTCGCCAAGGCGCGCCAGATCCTCGTGTCCGAGCTCGCTCTGGCCGAGAAGACCGACGAAGACCGTGCGAGCGTCGTGCTCGACGAGGTCCTCGCGTCCTGACGACATCGACATCGGTGCGCGTCCTGCCCGGGCGCGCGTCAATCGTCGTCGCGGCCGCTGCGCGCGCATGGCCGCGCTAGCGTGAACGGGTGACTCTCACTCCGGTTCCGCGTCTCGCGGTCATCGTCGTCGCCGCCGGTTCCGGCACCCGCCTGAGAGGCGGAGCGCCCAAGGCCTTCGTCGGCCTCAACGAGCGCAGCATCCTGCACCACTGTCTCGTGGGCGTGTTCGCGGCCGAGCCGGCGCAGGTGGTCGTCGTCGTTCCTCAGGGGTTCGAGGGCGAAGCCCTCACCGATGCGCGCGACGCCGCCGGGGGACGCGCCGACCTCGTCACGATCGTGACGGGCGGCGAGACGCGCCAGGAGTCCGTTTCCGCCGGGCTCGCCGCGCTGTGGTCGGATGTGGAGACCGTCCTCGTCCACGACGCGGCCCGCGCGCTCACGCCGCCCGCGGTGTTCGACCGGGTCGTGGCCGCGATCGACGCGGGAGCCGTCGCCGTCATCCCGACCGTGCCGGTGGTCGACACCATCAAGCGCGTCGACGCCGACGGCCGCGTGGTCGCGGCGGTCGATCGTTCCGAGCTGGCCGCGGCGCAGACGCCGCAGGGCTTCCGTCGTGACGTGCTCGAGGCTGCGCTGCGGGACGCGGACGCGGATCACACCGATGACGCCGCCGCCGTGGCATCCGTCGGTCACTCGGTCGCGACGGTGGAGGGGGACGCGGTGGCGTTCAAGATCACGACGGCCCCCGATCTCGACCGCGCACGGGCGCTCCTTTCCGAACGACTGTCGCCCGTCGCCGCGGCGACTCCGGTTCCGCGGGGACCCCAGGTGGGCATCGGCACCGACGTTCACGCGTTCGGCGGGGAGGGCGCGTTGTGGCTCGCGGGACTCGAGTGGCCCGGCGAGGTGGCCCTGTCGGGGCACTCCGACGGGGACGCGGTCGCGCACGCGATCGTCGATGCCCTGCTCGCCGCCGCGGGGCTCGGCGACATCGGAACGCACTTCGGGACGGACCGGCCCGAGTTCGCCGGTGCCCACGCCGATGCCTTCCTCTCGCACACCGTCGGGCTGCTCTCCGCCGCAGGGTGGCGGGTGGGCAACGTCTCGGTGCAGGTGCAGGCGAACCGGCCGCGGTTCGCGGCGCGACGCGTCGAGGCGGAGCGGATCCTCTCCGCCGCGGTGGGCGCCCCGGTCTCCGTCAGCGCGACGACCACCGACGGTCTCGGCTTCACCGGGCGCAGCGAAGGTGTGGCCGCCTTCGCGACGGCGCTCGTGGTCCCCGCCTGAGCGCGCGCGTCAGAGCCGTCGCGTCATGAACGTCGACAGCGGGTCGGGGACGTAGGGCGGGAACGCCGGGCACTCCTCGAACCCTTCGCTGGCATACAGCCGGCGCGCCGGGAGGAAGTCGTCGGTACTGCCCGTCTCGAGCCAGAGGCTGCGGATACCGCGCTCGTCGGCGTCCTCGACGATGTGTCGCAGGATCGCACGACCGATGCCCTGCCCGAGGAAGGCGTCGACCACGCGCATCGACTTCAGCTCCGCCCGGTCGTCGCCGAGGTCTTTGCACGCGCCGATCCCGGCGAGCTCGTCGTCGACCCACGCCGACCACACCGTGATGCCTTCGGCGGTGAGGCCGTCGAGGTCGAGGGCGTGCACGCTCTCGGCGGGGGTGTTCTCGTGCATCCCCGCGAGGTGCGCGGCCGCCAGGGCACGCGTGGCATCGGAGGAGAGGTCGTCGGGGCGGATGAGCAGAGGCACTCCGGCACCCTAGCCGGGTCGTGTTTCACGCACGGGTCGCGCGGAGGGGCGGCCGGTAGGCTGGGAGGGTGACCGTTCGGCTGTATGACACGAAAGCGCAGGCTCTGCGCGAGTTCGTCCCTCTCGACCCCTCGAACGTCACCCTCTACGTCTGCGGTCCGACCGTGCAGTCCGGTCCGCACATCGGCCATGTGCGCGCCGCCCTCGCGTTCGACCTTCTCCGCCGCTGGCTCGAGCACCGTTTCGGGCGCGTCACCTTCGTGCGCAACGTCACCGACATCGATGACAAGGTGCTCGCCAATGCCACCGACGAGGAGCCGTGGTGGGCGCTCGCGTACCGCATGGAGCTCGAGTTCACGCGGGCCTATGCCGCCGTCGGGATCCTGCCCCCGACGTACGAGCCGCGGGCGACCGCATCGGTGACGCAGATGCAGGAGCTCATCGCCGAGCTCATCGAGCGCGGGCACGCCTACGCCGCCTCGGGAGACGTCTACTTCGATGTGCGCTCGTGGCCCGCGTACGGCGAGCTGACGCGGCAGAGCCTGGATGCCATGGAACCCGCCGCCGACGCGGATCCCCGGGGTAAGCGCGACCCGCACGATTTCGCGCTGTGGAAGGGCGCGAAGCACGGCGAGCCCGCCTCGGCGACCTGGTCGTCGCCGTGGGGTGCGGGACGGCCCGGGTGGCACATCGAGTGCTCGGCCATGTCGCGCCGCTATCTCGGGCCCGAGTTCGACATCCACGGCGGGGGCCTCGACCTGCGCTTCCCGCACCACGAGAACGAGATCGCCCAGTCGAGCGCCGCGGGCGACGCCTTCGCGCGGTACTGGGTGCACAACGGCCTGGTCACCGTCGACGGGCAGAAGATGTCGAAGTCGCTCGGCAACTTCACCCTGGCCGCCGACGTGCTCGCCACGCACGACCCCCGGGTCGTGCGGTACGCCCTCGCGGCGGCGCACTACCGCTCGAGCCTCGACGTGTCGGACAAGGCGTTCTCCGAAGCGGCGAGCGCGCTGGAGCGGATCTCGACCTTCCGCCAGCGCGTTCTGCGTGCCGCCGCAGCCGACCCGCTGGTCGTCGTGCCCGGCGAGGTGCCGACGGACTTCGCGGCGGCGATGGACGACGACCTCGGGGTACCGCAGGCGATCGCGACCCTGCACGAGACCGTGCGCGCCGGCAATGCGGCCATCGACGGGGGAGACCTCGAGACCGCCGTCGCCGCTCACCGCGCGGTGGTGGCGATGCTCGGCATCCTGGGGCTGGATGCCGAGGAGCCGACCGGGGCGACGGGGGCGGTCGACACGACCCTCGACGCTCTCGTGAACGAGATGATCGCGCAGCGCGCCCGCGCTCGCGCCGACAAGGACTGGGCAGCCGCCGACCGCATCCGCGATGCCGTCGCCGCCGCCGGAATCACGCTGGAGGACACTCCGGCCGGAACCAATTGGAGTATCGATGCCTAAGCCAGGACGCCCGGGAGCACGCAACCCCGGCAAGAAGAAGGGCCCTCTCAAGGGCACCGGCGGGCACTCCCGCAAGGCGCTCGAGGGACGCGGCCCGACCCCGAAGGCCGAGGACCGCGCCTGGCACCCCGCCGGCAAGCGCAAGGCCGCCGAAGAGCGTTACGCCGCAGCGGGCGGAAAGGGGCGCCCCGGCGTGCGCGCGGTGGGCGGGAACCCGAACCGCAAGAGCCCCAAGGCCGCCGACGACACCGAGACGGTTACCGGCCGCAACTCGGTGCTCGAGGCGCTGCGGGCGAAGATCCCCGCGACGGCGATGTACATCGCCCAGCGCGTCGAGATGGACGACCGCGTCAAGGAGATGCTGTCGATCGCCACCAACCGCGGCATCCCCGTGCTCGAGGTCACCCGACCCGAGCTCGACCGCATGGCCGGCTTCGACGGCGTGCACCAGGGTGTCGCCCTGAAGGTGCCGCCGTACGCGTACGCGCACCCGCAGGATCTGCTCGAGAAGATCATCGACCGCGGCGAGGTGCCGCTGCTCGTGGCCCTCGACGGAGTGACCGACCCCCGCAACCTCGGCGCGATCATCCGCTCGACGGGCGCGTTCGGCGGTCAGGGACTGATCATCCCGCAGCGTCGATCGGCGAGCGTCAACTCCGCCGCGTGGAAGACGAGCGCGGGAGCCGCCGCCCGCATCCCGGTCGCCCTCGCCGCGAACCTCACGGCGACGCTGAAGGAGTTCAAGAAGCAGGGCGTCTTCGTCCTCGGCCTCGACGGCGACGGCGACGTGTCGCTCCCCGCCCTCGAACTCGCCGACCGTCCCGTCGTGATCGTCGTCGGCTCGGAGGGCAAGGGCCTGTCGCGCCTGGTCACCGAGACGTGCGACCAGGTCGTCTCCATCCCCATCTCCGCCGCCACCGAATCGCTGAACGCCGGTATCGCCGCATCCGTCGCCCTGTACCAGGTGTCGACGCTGCGCGGCACCGTCTGACCCGTCGAGAGGAACGCTCATGCCCCGCATCGCCGTCATCGGAGGCACCGGCTACGCCGGCAGCCACATCGTGACCGAGGCCGTCCGCCGCGGTCACACCGTCGTCTCCATCGCCCGCTCGGTCCCCGCCGAGCGCGTCGAGGGGGCCACCTACCTCGAGGGCACCGTTCTCGACGTCCCCGGACTCGTCGCTCAGCTCGAGGGCGTCGACGTGGTCGTGTCGGCCGCCGCCCCCCGCGGCGACATGGAGGGCAAGCTCCGCCCCGCCATCGCCGAACTCGTCACGGCTCTGCCCGAGAACGTCCGCGTGGGCGTGGTCGGCGGTGCCGGTGGATCGTTGGTCGCCGAGGGCGGCCCGCGCCTGATCGACACCGAGGGCTTCGCCGAGGAGTACAAGCCCGAGGCCCGTGAGGCCATCGGCATCCTCGAGGACCTGCAGGCCGACGACACCGGGCGCGACTGGTTCTACGTGCACCCGGCCGGCGGCTTCGGCTCGTGGGCGCCGGGGGAGCGCACCGGCTCCTACCGCGACGGCGGCGACGTGCTCGTCGTCGACGACGAGGGCGACTCCTTCATCGGCGGGGCCGACTTCGCGGTGGCCGTGCTCGACGAGATCGAGAACCCCGCGCACTCGCGGGAGCGCTTCACCGTCGGGTACTGAACCCGCTGAACACCGAGGCCGTGGCATCCGAATCCTGATTCCGGATGCCACGGCCTCGGTCGTTCCGCCAGCGTGTCGACCCACCCGCGGGATCACGTGACCGTGAGGAGGTGGCACGCCGACCCCGTGACCTCGACGCGGTCGCGTGCCCTCGGCGGTGGGGGACGTCTACGACACCGCCGCGTCTCAGACCAGGTCGCGCCAGTCGACGAGGTCGGTGTCGGTGGTCGGGACCTCGCCCGTCGCCGGAGCGTCGGCGTCGGACACCGTCGGAAGCGACATGGTGTCGGTGGGCGGGCCCATGACGGTCGCCTCGTCGCGGCGGTGGCGCAGGACGTCGTCGATGTAGGAGCTGACGACCTCGGCGAGGGGAACGGAGCGGCCCCGCGCCTGCGACATGTACCAGCGGTGCTCCAACACCTGATGGAACACCTCGGCGGGCTCGAGCTTGGCGCGCAGGTCCCAGGGGATCGCCATGACGATCGGCTCGAAGACGCGCGTCAGCCACTCGTGGGCGACCATCTCCTCGTCGGCGCCGAGGCGTGAGACGCGCGCGCGGAACTCGTCGAGGTCGTTGAGCAGGCGACGGGCCTGGTTCTCCTCGACATCGAGACCCGTGAGCCGCAGGAGACGGCGTTGGTGGTGCCCGGCATCCACGACTTTCGGCTGGATCGACACCTGCGTGCCGTCGCTGGCGGTGCGGATCGACATCTCGCCGATGTCGAAGCCCAGGGCGTTCAGACGGTGCACGCGCTCGGTGATGCGCCACGACTCGTCGACGGCGAAGGTCTCCTTGTCGGTGAGGGCACCCCACAGCGAGTGATACGAGGCGACCAGACCGTCGGCGATGGCGATGGCGTCCACCCCGCCCTCCAGGCGTCCGCCGGCTTCGAGGTCCATGATCTCGCCGGCGATGTTGGTGCGGGCGATGTCGAGGTCGTGCGCCCGCTGACCCGGGCTCAGGCGGTTGCCGTGGAGTTCGCCGGTCTCGGCGTCGACGAGGTAGGCGGCGAACTCGCCCGCGTCGCGCCGGAACAGGGTGTTCGACAGCGACACGTCGCCCCAGTAGAAGCCCACGTTGTGCAGCCGCACGAGGAGGACGGCCAGGGCGTCGACGAGGCGCGTCGCGGTGTGAGGGCGCAGGACCTGCGTGAAGAGCGCGCGATAGGGGAGCGAGAACTTGAGGTGCGCGGTGACCAGGGCCGCGGGCAGGGGGCGCCCCGAGGCGTCGGTGCGGCCCGCGATCACCGCGACGCGATCGACGCACGGCGCGTCGAGGCGGTCGAGGTTGCCGAGCATGTCGTACTCGCGACGGGCCATCTCCTCGGTCGTCTCCTTGATGGCAACGACGCGACCGGAGAGGTTCGCGAAGCGCACCAGGTGACGCGAGATGCCCTTCGGCAGCGCGACGATGTGGCTGCTCGGCCAATCGGCGAGGCTGGTCGACCACGGCAGCTGAAGAAGGCCCGGGTCGACGGTGCTGGCCGTGATGCTGAGCGATTCGGACACGGGTACCTCCGGGAAAACGGTGCGGCGCGCCCCCGACCCGACGAGGTCGGGAATCGAGGACGCGCCGCGTCGGTGCGAGGGTCAGGCGGAGGCGATGGCCCGGTCGGTCAGGCGCTCGCCCGACTCGAGGTCGAACACGTGGACGTGTCCGGGAACCGGGGCCAGCACGACCGTCTCGCCCGCGTTGGGGTGACGACGACCGTCGACGCGCGCGACCAGGTCGGTGCGCTTGCCGTTGATGTCGGTGTGGCCGTAGAGGTAGCCGTCGGCGCCGAGCTCCTCGACGAGGTCGACGACGACCGAGAGGCCGCGGCCGTCGGCGGGGGCGACCTGGATGTCCTCGGGGCGCACACCGATGGTGACCTCTGAGCCGTGGGCCTTGCCGATGGTGTCGGCCTCGACGGGGACGACGAGGTCGCCGAAGCGCACGCCACCCTCGGCCAGGTCGGCGGTGAAGAGGTTCATCGCGGGCGAGCCGATGAAGCCGGCCACGAAGACGTTCTTCGGGGTCTCGTACAGGTCGCGCGGCGTGCCGACCTGCTGGAGCAGGCCGTCCTTGAGGACCGCGATGCGGTCGCCCATGGTGAGGGCCTCGGTCTGGTCGTGGGTGACGTAGACCGTGGTGACGCCGAGGCGACGCTGGAGCGAGGCGATCTGGGTGCGCGTCTGGACGCGGAGCTTGGCGTCGAGGTTCGACAGCGGCTCGTCCATCAGGAAGACCTGGGGCTGGCGCACGATCGCGCGGCCCATGGCGACACGCTGACGCTGACCACCCGAGAGGGCCTTGGGCTTGCGGGTGAGGTACTGCTCGAGGTCGAGGAGCTTGGCGGCCTCGAGGACGCGCGCAGCGCGTTCCTCCTTGCCGACGCCGGCGATCTTGAGCGCGAAGCCCATGTTCTCGGCGACGGTCATGTGGGGGTACAGCGCGTAGTTCTGGAAGACCATCGCGATGTCGCGGTCCTTCGGGGGCACGTCGGTGACGTCGCGGTCGCCGATGAGGATGCGACCCGAGTTGACCTCCTCGAGACCCGCGAGCATGCGCAGGGAGGTGGACTTACCGCAGCCCGAGGGGCCGACGAGGACGAGGAATTCGCCGTCTGCGACGTCGAGGTTCAACTTGTCGACGGCGGGGCGGGTTCCGCCCGGGTACAGACGGGTTGCGTTGTCGAAGGTGACGGACGCCATGTTTTCTTCTCCTTCACCGGCAGGTACGTGCCG
This sequence comes from Microbacterium sp. NPDC089188, assembly GCF_040685155.1. Classification (NCBI taxonomy): domain Bacteria; kingdom Bacillati; phylum Actinomycetota; class Actinomycetes; order Micrococcales; family Microbacteriaceae; genus Microbacterium; species Microbacterium sp. NPDC089188. The sequence goes on from NZ_JBFBHH010000002.1 coordinate 537,375, forward strand.
GACGATCCGTAGTGAATGGAATGAACGGGGGCGACCCCGTGCGCCCGACAGTGGGCGCAGGGTCAGTATCGCACGTGTCTGGTCATTTCTCAGCCAGCCTCGTTAGCATCGTTGATCGTTCGCTCCACCCGCGCGTTCCCCCCGATTTCATGCGGCAGACGTTTATGCCCGGAAGGTTTCATGTCCCACGACCAGTCCCCGAACGTTCCCGCCGAACGCGACCGTCGCGAGGCGGTGCGTGAGAAGGCGCAGCAGGTCAAGGCGAAGCAGACGCGCTGGCGCATCGCGCGTCGATCGCTGCTGGGCGTCGGGGCCGTCGCGGTCATCGCCGTGGGTGCGGTCGGGGTCTCCGCCGCGCTGAACTCGCGCGAGGCGCGCTCGCAGGCCCTGCCCGACACGGCGACCGACGACGGTTTCGTGGTGACCTCCGCGACGGGCGTCGCCGACCCCCTCGCCGATCAGACCGTCGACGGCAGCGCCGCGACGATGTCGACGGATGCCGCCCCCTCGCCCGCCGCGACTCCGGAACCGACCGGAACGGCCGCTCCGGTCGACATCCGCGTGTACGTCGACTACATGTCGACCGAGGCGCACGAGTTCCAGGCGGCCAATGCGACCCAGCTGTCGAAGTGGGTCGACGACGGCGCGGCGACCCTCACCTACTACCCGGTCGCCATGCTGACCTCGAAATCCAACGGCACGAAGTACAGCCTGCGGGCCGCGGGTGCGGCGGCGTGCGTCGCGACCCACGCCTCGGACCGTTTCTTCGCCTACAACCACGAGCTGTTGACCAACCAGCCCGCGGTGGACTCCGACGGCTACAGCGACCAGCAGCTCGCCGACATGGCCCAGGGCGCCGGCGTCAGCGACGTGGCGACCGTGCGCGACTGCATCGAGGACGAGACGTACACCTCGTGGGCGAAGGCGGCGACCGACCGCGCCATCAAGGGCCTGCCGGGTACCGACGGTCACGCGCTCACCGCGACTCCGACGGTGCTCGTGAACGGCACGGAGTATGTCGGGAACATGGATGACGCGAAGGAGTTCGCGCAGTTCGTGCTCACCGTCGACAGCAACGCGTACTACTCCACGGCCACTCCGACGCCCACCCCCTCGGCGACTCCCGCGGGTTGATCGGCCGCTCGACGCAGCACGTGCGACATACCCGACGTATGAGATTCTGGTGACATGGACGACGAGATCGAGGACTCCCCGCCGCGGCGGTCCCGTGGTCAGTTGACGGTGTGGGTCGAAGAGTTCCTCACTCAGGGTCACGCCGTGGCCGGCACCATCAAGGTCGTCGACCAGGAAGATGCCGACGGTCAGGACACCGGGCTGGTGGTCATGAACCTCCGCAACACCAAGGCGTCGATCTACATGCAGCCGCGCGGCTACGACGACCCCCTGTGGGAGGCGACGCTCACCGCGCGCCCCGATGACCTCACGCTCAGCCCCCACGACATGGCGAGCCTCGCCGCCGAATTGGTCATCGCCGGCAATCTCTGCTCCTTCCTGCAGTTCAAATCGCTGGAGTGGGATCGCCAGAGCGGGCGGCACGACTGAGGTCGTCGCGCGTCGTAGACTCGATCGCCGAGGCGCTGAGCGCCTCACGCCGGCTTGGCGCAATTGGTAGCGCACCGTACTTGTAATACGGGGGTTGCAGGTTCGAGTCCTGTAGCCGGCACAGAAATTGCCTGATGAAGCGGCTAATTGCCGGCGCAAATCGTAAGCGCTTAACGTGTGACTCACTACTTACTCACGGTTTTGATGGGATTGCGCCAACTGAACCGGGTTGGCGCGTCTCCGTCGCGGAACGTGAAACGGCCCCGATCTCTTTCGAGATGGGGCCGTTTCGAATTACTGGCTGGATGAGCGGAGCGCGTCGCCTAGAGGGAGCGATGGTTCCGGTTGTACCTTCGGAACGCATCACGCATCTCAGTTGATTGCAGATCCAACCGCTCCTGCCGGAAGCGTTTGAAGTCAGTTTCTGGGACTTCGGTGCGCTTGGCGGGCTCTTGGTAATCGTTGGGCTTGAAACCGATCATGAGTCGCCCCCTGTGGTTGATCTATCTAGACTACCGGCGTGCTCCGACGTTGGCATCGAAGCGCGCCGTTTTTTTCCGTTGAGGTCGGCCTCAAATGCTGCCGCGAGAACCCACGCGTAAACCTTGAGTATTGCGCCGTCGCTCTCCGCGATCGAGTCGACCTCAGATGCGTTCACTGAGATCATGCCGATGACGCGATCTTCTGCGGTGGAGTTTTTGTCGCGAAGCACCGGAACCGAGAGGAAGGTGCGGTAGGGCCGTTCCTCAGCGTTTTCGATGTGCAGTTTGCGGGCGGTGTCGACGTCGCGCACGTCACGACAGAAGACTGATCCGCCGCTCGTGATGGTCTTGACCAGCTTTTTAGCCTCGGCCGAGGCGCCACGAGCAGTGGAGAACGTCGTTCGCATGTTCGCATGGCCCGAACCCGTGAAAAGAGTCCGCACCAGGGAGGTGCTGCTCCCCGATCTTTTGACGGCGTAATAGTTGACCTCGACGATGTTCTGCCTGCCAGCGTCAGTGTGACGCCCTGGACGGGACGAAAAATACGACTGGCAGTCGCTGAGGGTGTGGTTCTGATACGTGTTCGTGGTGTGTCCTGCGAACACCTCGCGGAGCTTGGAAACGAAGTGCATCAGGCGCATCTCGATGCCGTAGAGAGCTGTCGCGATCTCCACCTGGACTTGCCCTGCGTCATCGCGCGCACGCAGGTGATCGAGTCCACGGGCTATGGTGGGCGGCAAGCCAACGAGGGCGGCCAGGAGTACCACAAGCAGAAGCTTGTAGTCGCGTACGAAATCTTCCAGCGGCCACTCGTCGGGTATGTTCCATGCCTCGAGTGCAGCCAAGCCAATACCGCCCGCGGCAACGGCGATCGACTCCCAATGGAAGAAGAAGCCGAGGTCGCGTGCCCCGGTCCAGCGCACACGACGGCGTCCCCCCATTCGATGAATCGTACACGGGCTATGGAAAGAGCGCGGCATCCCGCAAGTGTGAGAGCGCTCAGTGGCTTGTGCTGACTCAGGCCGGTCTGGTCAGGAGCTTCGAGAGCACCTTGGCGACAGCGGGTCCGCGGTGAACTTCGTCGGCGTAACTGCGTTCAGTGGTTTTTGTCTCCTCGTGGCCGAGCTGATCTCGGGCCGCTTCGATCCCGAGTTCGTCGCGGACGACGGTCGCCACGGTCTTGCGGAAGCTGCGAGGCGTCACGCCCTCCCACGCTGTGCCCTTCAGGGCATCGCGCCATGTCGTGCGGTAGTTGTTCGGATGCCGGAACGTGCCGACGCTCGAGGGGAACACGAACTGCGAGAACGACGAGACCCGTCGCCGCATCAGCATGTCGACCGTCTCGGCAGGTAGCTCGAGCTCGCGATAACCGGCGTCGCTCTTCGTCACCTCCTGCACGAACATCTTTCCGTCGCGATCCTGCGCGATCGTGCCACGGACGATGACCCGCTGTGAGACGAGGTCGAGCGCATCCCATCGCAGCGCGAAGACTTCGCCCGTACGCATGCCTGAGCCGACGAACATGTTCGCGGTATCGGCGAGATCGCTCGCGCGCGCCCGGCGTGGTCGACGGTCGCTCTCCTCGCGCGGCTCGGACCCGGCGTCCCACTGCTGAAACCGGTCGAGGATGCCCTGCACGGCCGCGCGATCGGGGGCCGCGACCCGCGCCTTGCGCTTCGCGCGCTCGGGTGCGGGGACGTCGCTCATCGGATTGGCGCGCACCGCGCCGTGACGGGCGGCGAGGGTGAACATTCCGCTCAGCACGACGTGCGTCGTCTTCGCTGTGCCCGGGCCGGACGACCGGGCGAGCGCGACGAGGAATCGGTCAAGCCGCGGCACGCTGCACTCTTGCAGGCGCACGCTGCCGAGGCCCGGGGTGATGTGCTTCGTGATCGCGTTCTGGTAGATCCGCACAGAGCCCTCGGCGAGACGGGTCCGTGAGGCAAGCCATCGCGTTGCGAGGTCGGAGACGGTTGTGTCGGCGGTGAGATTGTCGCTCGCAGGGGCGAGGCGCTGTTTCAGCGCCCGCACGAGATTGCGCTCGGCCTCGGCTGGCGTCTTCCCCTGGCGATCCATTGACCGTGTGACGCCGTCCGAGTCTCGGTAATAGGCGCGGGCCGTCGGCTTGCCCTTCACTGTCATGCGGCGGATGCGCCCCCATGTCTCGAGTTCGAGCGGCGGCCGAGCCATCAGGCGACACCCTCGCGCTGCTCCCACATTCCGGCGCCCATCCGTGGGCGAATGTAGACGGTGTCGCCGAGACGCGCGAGCAGGCTCTGGAACGCGATGACCGTACTGCGCATGACGTCGAGGTCGACGGCGATCGCGCCGGGGTGGCCGGCGTGCACGGCTTCGAGGTGCCGGTAATCGTCGAGGTCGATTAGGCGGAGCGCGGCCCATTCCTCGGCGCGGCGCTCTTGCTTCGCGTGCACCGGGCCGAAGCGGGTTGGCGTATCCCCGAACGCCGCGTGCCCGAGCTCGTGCGCGAGCACCGACCGGTGGTGACGCGCCGACATGCCGCGGCGTAGGCGGATGCGTCGGGCGTCGTGGTCGTAGATCCCGTCGCGGTCAGCGGGCATGCGCACGTATTCGATCGTGACGCCGATCGCGTCGGCGAAGTCGAGGAGGTGGAGGTCAGCTGGGGTCGTCATAAGAGGGCTGTTCGTCCGTGGGTTCGGGGTCGGCGGCGCGGGCGGCGAGGTACATGCCATCTTCGGCGGGGGTTCCGACATTGCGGGCCGGGAACGGCGTCACGTTGTGGGCCTCGCTCGCGGCCCGCTGTGCGCGGCTCATCAGGTCCAGGGGGTCGATGTGGAGCGCACTGGCGATCGAGTAGAGGTCGCGCACGTTTAGCGTCACTCGCTCGCCCGTGCGGGGGTTCCCGCCGTCGAGACGCATCGACATGTACTGCGAGTTCTCGCCGATCAACCGGCCGAGAGCGCGGGAGGAGAGATCCTGTCGGCCCATCTCGGCTTTGATCTCGGAAACGAGAGCGTCGGCGAGGCGCTGAGAGTAGTTGTCCACGGGATCTGAGTATGTCCGCTGCATGATTTTTAGTCAATACGCATGACGAGCTTGACACCGCATGACAAGTCATTCATTCTCGTCACATGACAAATCACGCAGCAGTCGGAACGGCCGCCGCGCAGCGCCTCGCGGGCGAGGTGCGGGGCGAGATGGCTCGACAGAAACGCACCGCGGGGGAGATGGCGCGGGTGCTCGATATCACCGCGCACACCGCCGGACGTCGCCTGAGCGGGGCCGTCGCATTCAGCATCAGCGACCTGATGTCCGTCGCGATGTGGCTCGGGATGGACCCGAAAGAGCTCCTGCGCCGGGCGGAGGAGCCCGCGCACGCGGCGGCATCGTGAGCAGCCTGCCCGACCGCGGCGGCCCGGTTCTCACGACCCGAGGGGCCGCGACGTACAGCGGCCTCGCCTACCAGACCTTCCGAAACCTACTCGCCGCGGAGCAAGGCCCGCGCAAATTCAAGCAGGGCCGCTTGAACGTCTTCTATCCCGTCGATCTCGACGCGTGGATGCGAGAGCGAATCACCGATCCGACGCAGGCCGCGGCGTCACAACCCACCTCACCCGAAGGGGCAGTACATGCCTGACCGCAACACCGTTACCGTTCCCGCCGTCGAGCGCCCGGTCGCTCTCGTCGTCGATGCGTCGTTCGACAGTGACACGTTCACGATCGACACGACCACGATCGACGGGCAGCGCGTCGTCGTCATGCAGCAGCGCGACGGCGTCCGCTACCTCACCCCCGCCGAGACGCTCGCCCTCTCCCGCGCGTTGCTATCCCGCCTCGCCTACGTCGGGTTTCCCGAGGATGCCCTGTCGGGGGTGACTGCGTGAGCGCCGCTATCGAAGAGGCTCGCCCCGTCGGGCATCGTCCCGCGCCGGCTGCGCCGACGCACCGCGAGGTGCTGGCCCGGTCCCGCCGCATGGCGGATGCCGCGGCCGACGCGCTCAACGATGAGGCGCTGCGCATCGAACGCGACCGTATGGCGCTCGCGACCGTGCACAGTCTCGTCGCCGACGATGGCCACGCTCGCGATTACGCGGACGCTTCGCAGCGCGCGGCCCGGTTACTGAACGGTGTCGTCGCGCAGCTGGCGCACCAAAAGACGCACGGCTTCACGCGAAGGCTCGACGCATGAGCGGCACGCGTCGCACCCTCGCAATCCCGGGCCTGCCGACCGTGAAGGCGCTCGAGACCCGTCGGGTGCGCACGGAGCGCGAGGAGCGTATCGCGCGCGATCGGCGGGCGGCGAAGCGCTTCGACCGTGTCGACCGGTACGCCGACCGTCACGACCGTGAGGCGGTCGCCTGATGGGTCAGACGCTGCGCACCCGGGATGATCACCCGGTCACCTCGGCCGAGGCGGTCGCCGACACGGATCTCGCCCGATCGCAGATGGAAGTGCTCGCCATCTTCGAGATCGCCCGCGACGAGGGCGTGACGGCCCTCGCGGAGCACGAGGTCGTCGCCCTCGGCCGTCGCTTCGGCTCGACCTACTCCGATCAGCGTCTGCGGTCCTGCTGTCCCGAGCTTGAGCGCAAGCGGTGGCTGACCCGGACGACCGCGTTCAAGCCCGGCCCGACGGGCACCCGGCGCGCCGAAGTCTGGGCGCTCGCCCGCTAACCCTCACCCCCTTTCACCTCACCCGGCGTCACGGCCGATGTTCCGTGCTGCCCGAAACCGACCCGAGGAGGTCGCGTTGAATCCCGATCCGATCGTCATGGAGTACATCGGCCGCACTCGCCAGCGCGAGCGTCTGGCCGCCGAGGCTCGGCAGGCGCAGCTGCACCGCGCCGCCGTCGCGCGCCGTCGCAGGGCGAAGCGAGGGGACAAGCGGTGACCGTGCTCACGGAGGCGCCCCCGCTGAGGGCTGTCGCGATCGCGCAGGCGTTCGCCGTCCCTGTCGAGCTCGTCGTCGTGCCCGATGAGCACTTCGCCGCGTACGTCCGCGGAGAGGGCGGCGACCCGACGCTCGTCGTCCGCGTCGCCTGCCCCTGCTGCGGGTCCGACGCCCGCACCTTCGACACCGAGACGCGTCGGTTCGGGTGCCTGTTCTGCACGTACACGAGCGATGAGAGGAACGCTTGATGGCTAACCCGTCGACCGGCCGGTTCTACGGCCGAGGCAAGACCGACCCGGTGCCGTTCCCGGCGTACCGGTGCCGGGCGACCGCGACCGAGCAGCGCCCGGATGCGCCGCATTCGACGCTGACGCACCGCTGCCGCACGGAGGTCGACCACAGCGGCGACCACACGTGCATCTGCGGCAAGGAGTGGGCGCCCGGCGTGCTCACCGGACCGAACGGGGCGAACGGATGACAAATCCCGACCTGTTCCCATGGCAAATCGGGCTGCCCCTCGCGGGGCTGCTCTGGGGTTGGCTGGCGGTCGGCTGGTACCTGCGGCGTGGCGGGGGCCGATCGTGAATGCGCTCGAAGGATTCGTGCCCGATCTCGACGAGGTGATCTACCACGCGCACTCGGCGCTGTCGTCGACCGGCGCCCGGCAGCTGCTGCAGGCGCCCGCTCGATTCGCTCACTGGGCCGAGAACAAGCCGCCGCACAAGAAGGCGTTCGACGTCGGCTCGGCGGTGCACGCGAAGGTGCTCGGCACGGGGTGGGACGTCGTCGAGATCCCCGACAAGTTGCTGTCCGGGCCGAACCGGGCCATCTCGAGCGAGGCCGCGAAATGGTGGGTCGCGATGGCTCGCGCGTCGAACGTAATCCCGCTCAAGGCGCACGAGATCGCCGAGGTGGACGCGATGGCCGAATCGGTGCTGGGTCACGCAATGGCCCGCGCCATGTTCGAGCAGGAGGGCGCGGCCGAGATGTCCGTGTTCTCCCGCGACCCCGAGACGGGTATCGAGCAGCGGTGCCGGTTCGACTACCTCGGCACCGGGTCGGGCCGCCGGTTCGCCGTCGACCTGAAGACGAAGCACGGCCTGGCAACGCCCGTGAAGTTCTCGAAGACGGTCGCCGAGCTCGGCTATCACGTCCAGGTCGGCCACTATCTCGACACCCTCGCCGCGGCGGGCGGCCACGTCGACCAATTCGTATTCGTCGTCGTCGAGAAGGAACCGCCCTACCTGACGGCGTCCTACGTGCTCGGCCGCGAGTTCCTCGAGATGGGTTACGCCGACGCCGCCGAGGCGCGTCGCCTCTTCGCTGCCGGCATCGAGTCCGGGGCGTGGCCCGGATACCCGCAGGAACTGCAGATCGCAATCCCGCCGAACTGGGCGGTCTACGACCACAACGAACGCTTAGGAGTGCTGACCGCATGACGAACATCGACGACATTCTGATCCCGGTCGACACGCGGGCATCCCGCCTGCGCGGTGCCGAGCGGCCCGCGGCGCCCGTCCCGGTCGACGACGTCGCCCAGACCCTCGCCGAGTACACCCGCCTCGCCCTCGCGACGGGGTCGCGCCTCGAGATCGACCCGGTGGAGTTCACCGCCGACGGCGAGGTATGGGTGCCGCTGTGGCTGAGCGAAGACCTTCCCGCCGCAGCGCGCGCCACCGTGCGCCGCGATGGTGTCGAGACCGTCGTCTATCGGCGCTGGGTGGAAGCACTGCCCGGCGAGGAGGCGACGACCGAGACCGGCCGCCGATGGGTCGACGTGTGGCTCGACAACCCGACAGAGCGGTTCGAGTCCTACGTGCTGCGCGCCGCCCTCGCCCGCGCCTTCGCCGACGTCATCGGCGACCGCCTCGACCCGGGCAAGCCGCGCGCCCGCGTCGCGGCACCCGCCCCGCTCGAGCCCGCCGAGGGAGAGCCCGCCCCGCGCATCTCGCACGCCGCGGCGGCCGAGCTCGAGGCGGCGGTCGCCGCGCTCCCGTGGGAGGCCGCCGAGGTGCACCGCCGAGACCGAGGCATCGAGACCGCCGCGATGCCGGCACCCGTGCCGCGCCCGCCCGCTGCGAACGTCCCGCGCCTGGTTGCGCCCGAGACACGCGGCGGTGCCCGATACGGTGCGGCGGCGCTCCCGTGACCGGCCCGGCAGAGTTCAAGCCTGCGACGGTCGCACTGATCTGGGAGCGTGACGGCGGCCGTTGTGCGAAGTGCGGCGCGTTCCTGGTGTGGGAGCGTCGCGGCCCCGGCCCGGGCGGCTGGTCCCTGCATCATCGCGAGGATCGCGGCGCGGGCGGCGTGAAGCGCGCGAGCCGGGGCCGGGTGCAGTCGCGCGCGTACCTCGCCCTTGCGGCGAACGGTGTCCTGCTCTGTGGTGACGGCGTCGCCGGATGCCACGGCGAGATCACCCGCAACGAGGTGCCCGCACGCCTCGGGTTCCGCGTCGCCCGGATCGGCATCCGCCGCCCGGTCGACGTGCCCTTGCTGCACGCCCTGCACGGGTGGGTGCGACTCGACAACGAAGGCGGGTACGAGCCGGCCGACGAGCCCGAAGAGGTGGAGTGTGCCGCGTGAGCGTGGTGTCGGAGGCGTTCGCCGTGTGGCGCGAGTGCCGGGAGGCGTTCGACGAGGTGCTGCATTCGTCGTACACACGCGCGGAGGTCGCGACGAACGGCGCCCTGCTGAACGATCGCGGCCGTCGGCGCGGGGTCGACGCGGTGTCGCTGTTCTATGGGCCGGCGGTGCGGGCGTACGCGTACGCGTCGCCCGAGCTCGTCGAGCACTGGGAGGAGCACCCGCGGGTGACGTATGCGGAGTTCGAGCGGCAGTGGGTTGCCGGTCAGGAGGAGGAGCGGTTGGCGTCGTGACGAAGGGGTGCAAGCTGGGATGCTGCTCGCCCGAGGTCGCGGCACTGCCCAGTGGCGGGTGGGATGACGCCGGCTCAAAGATCGACGGCCGTCGAACGGAGCACCTGCGCCGCGAGTGGGCGGCCACGTCGGCCCGCATCGACCGGATGCAGGGCGACTACCCGAAGTGCAAGCTGTGCGGGCAGCCGGCGATGCGTCTCGACACTGCCGGGCTCTGCTCGAAGGTGACCGACGCGCACAAGGCCTATCGGGTGCGCCTCGGGCTGCCAGCGGTGCCGGCCCCCGCACCGAGTCGGCGAGGGGGCCGTCGGTGAGGGGCTTACTGATCGAAGGCGTCGGGCGGGTAATTCAGGCTGCCGTCGGCGATGTCGCGGTGCACGTTCAGGGTGAACTGCGCGAGATCTCGCGTGGCGGCGATGACGCTGCGCAGCGAATGGATCAGGTCGTCCCGGTCGGGCTTGCCGTCGAGGCGGTCGAAGTCGTCCGACAGGCCGCTGATGATGTCGTTCAGCGTGGAGATTACGACATCGTTCGGGGTGGTGCCGCCGGGTCGCGAGACGCGAATGCCGGGGCCGTCGAGGGGCTCGTGCGTGATCGAGAGGTTGTGAGGTTCAGTCATGACCAAACCGTAGCGACGCGACCCGCGAGGCGCATGCCTCGGTTCGCGATGACCTACGTCATCTACTGGCCTGAGCGGGCCGTGCTGAAGGTCGGCCGCACGTCGCAGTGGAGCCGCATCGAAGCGATGACGTCGACCGGCGGACACGTGCTCGTGCTCGCGCGCGGCACGGATGCCACGTGGGAGCGGGAGGCGCTGCGGCAGCTGCGGCGGTGGTTCCCTGACGCGTTCGACTCGGAGCTCGACGCGTGGTCGCTGATGCCGTACGGCCGCGGCTGGACCGAATGCTTCAGCGTGCCCGAGCACTACGTGCAGCTAGCGGTGGATCTGTGTTTCAAGGGCTTTGCGAGAGGTAACGAACAGGGTGTCAACGAGGAGCGTTCAGCGCAGGATCAGCGGGGCGGATCTCGAGTTCGTGGGGTATCTGAGGGCGCCGCACGAGGCGAAGCCGACGGCGCTGGGGTTGTGGACGAAGGCGACGGACGTCGAGGGGCGTTGCCTGCTGGTGCCGGAACTGATCGCCGCGGCGATCTACCCGGGGGAGGCGGCGACGGAGCAGGTGATCCTGCACGTGCTGATGCTCGAGGAGTCGGGTTTCCTGCGCCGGTACGAGCACGAGGGGGCCGAGGTGCTGGCCCTGTGCCGGCCGCTGAAGGCCGATACCCGCGGGGCGACGTCGGAGATACCGCCGCCCCCGCCGCTCGGGGTTCCGAGGAATTTCGCGGCTATGGAGGGGGAGGGCGCGCGGGAGCGAGCGGAGGCGCGGGTGCGTGCCGAGCAGGCCGAGCGGGACGGCGAGTGGGCCGCGTGGCGGGAGCGGGCCGAGAGGTCCGCGCTGCCGCGGCGACCGCTGCTGCTCGATGCCCCGCCGATCGGTTGCGTCGACCATCCGAACGGCCGCCGGGAGAACTGCGGACCCTGCGGCACCGCCCGCCGGCAGCACGATCGCTGGCTGGCGCAGCAGCGCTACACGGACCAGGTCGCCGAGTGGGAGCAGCAGTCGGACGGGCCGGGGGATGAGCCGTGGTGAGCGATCTCGCGTTCGCCCTGTTCATGGATCGGGTGGCGGCGGCGTTCGCGGAGTCGGTCGTGTACCGGCGGCGACTGCTGGCCGAGGCGCCTGGGTACGTACCGAGATCGCCGCGGGTCATCTGCCCGCCGGGGCATCGACACGGGAAGACGAGCCACTACTACAACGCGCACCGCTGTGGGTGCAACGGGTGCCGAGAGGCGTCCGCGGGCCGCGCCCGGGCTGCACGGGCCGCAGCAGGTATCAGACCGAAGAACGAAACGAGGAGCACGAACACATGACCGGAGAGACCACGCTGACGATCTGCTCGGCATGGCGTGAGCACGCCGAGCACATCGCTGGGTCGCTGTCGAAGGGGGCGCGTGTCGTCGTCGTCGGGCAGCTGAAGCAGCGGGGCTACCAGGATCGCGAGGGGAACAACCGTTCGTCGATCGAGCTCGAGGTCGACGAGATCGGCCCGTCCCTTCGGTACGCGACCGCGCAGGTGACGCGCACGGCGCCCCGCAACGGGTCGAGCGGGCGACCGTCGTCGGCACCGTATGGCGCGCCGGGGGATCAGCCGGTGGATCAGTCGGGCGCGTGGTCGACGGGGGGCAGCTATGGCGACGACACCCCGTTCTGAGTCGACGGCCGGGTGCATCCTCGGGTGTGCGCAGCAGGGCGTGCACTTCGCTGACTGCATGGTCTACGACGGCCGGGAGTACGCGTTTCCGTGCGACGGGTGCGCAGCTGAGCCGACGGTCGGCGGCACGCTCGTGTGCGCGAAGTGTCGGGGCCGGTTCCGGTACGTGCTGGGGCAGGCTGCGGATCTGATCGGCCGGATGAGGTCGCTCATCGATCCGACGTCGGCGATCGTGTACGAGGATCGCGCGCGGCGCACCGGGTCGGCGTCGCCCGAGGCGCCCGCGCCGGCATCCGCGGATCTAATCGACGCGTCGGAGGCTCTGCAGAAGGGGCTGTGGCGGTGGTCGCCGTCGGGTGGGTGGCCGCGGTCGGATGCTGCGGAGGCGTTCGACGACGCCGAGGCCGCCGCTGCGGGCATCCGCGCGCATCTCGACGCGTGGCTGTCCGACGAAGACGACGTCGTGTCGCTGAACGCGCTGCTGCTCGAGCGGCATCCGGCCGACGACGACGGCGTGCGCGTCGCCTGGTCGGTGCAGGATGCGCTCGACAAGTGGGGGGCGGAGCGCCGCGAGCAGCCCGTCGAGGGCGCGGTGACGGCATCCCGTGCGCTGCGCCCTGACCGGGTGTTCGACGAGTCGACGGCGCGCCCGATCGCGGAGGCCGGCGACCCGCTGCTCGGCGGCAAGCAGGCGGCCGACGTCGCGGGGTCGCTGCGCACGCTGCAGCGGTGGCGGAAGGATGGCGAGATCGAGCCCGAGCGGACGACCTACGTCGCCGGCCGTGCGACACCGCTGTACCGCCGGTCGGCGCTGCTCGCGGTGAAGGAGCGCATGGCGGCGGCGAAGAACGTCCGCGACGAGGGCGGCCGGTACGCGGAGGCGGATGCCGCGTGACGGTCACTGAGCACGAGTGCGGGTGCGGCGAGAAGTTCGCCGCACCCGGCACCCTGCACGGGCAGCCCGCCGGGCTCTGGCAGCTGCTCGAGCATCAATCGCATTCATGCGTCATAGTCAGTGCATGGACGGGTGGACGGCAATTCTCGGGTTCCTAGGCATCCTTGCTACGGGCTACTTCACAACGCGGGGGGTAGGCATCGGCGCAGCCCGCGAGCGAGATCACTGGCTTCGAACCGAGCGCATGGCCGCTTACACGGACTTTTTGACGACCATCGACCGCGGAGTCTCGGGGCAGATGGCTGCCAATCTGCTGGGGGATACGCCGCCGCGGGTGGATGAGATGGTGCAGCTAATGATCGAGCCCGTACCGCTGCTGTCTCGCATTGCCGTGCTCGGCCCCGCGGAGGTATACGACGAAGCGTCCAGGTTTCTCGGCGCGAACATGCGCGCCAACCGGGATGAATCTATAAGGGCAGCCGGTGGAGATCCGAACGCGGGGACCGTGACGCGGGAGCACGAGAAGCCGGTCGCACCGGGCGAGGTGGCAGACCGTAGGCATTCGATGCTGAAAGCGATGCGTGCGGCGATCGGCGACGGTTCGGGGGTGCGCAAGCGTTGGTGGCAGAAATCATCCTGAGGGCCAAAACGCCCTCCGTGTGACGTCGCGGCCTGTTAAGCTGAGCTTGCGCAAGAGTTGACACGAAGGCCCGGACCGGTTGGCGGTTCGGGCCTTCGGTGTTCCTGCGTCTGAGTCTTCCCGACGCCGTGCGTCTAATCCGGGTCGGGGGCTCGCCTCGAATCGCCGCCGCTGCACTCTCATTGCCGCACGCCACGTCGTCGAGCACCGCGCCATGCGGGTGCCGCGTGGGTGCATGGCCTATGCCAGCGCGAGCGGTTCGGGGCGTAGTTCTACCCGGCGGGTGCCGGGTGCTGGTCTCCCTGTGAGGTGGGAGCGGTGAGAGGGTCGGCCGTTCGGGTGAGTGCATCCCCGGGCGGTCGACCCGCGCGACCCGGAGGGGGTTCCTAGTGGCGACCGACAAGAAGAAGCATTCGACAATCGCGGCCGGGGAGACCCCGTCGCGGCAGGCGCTGGCCGACATGGTGCTCTCGGTGAACGACATTGTCCCGGTGGCTTCGGCGACCGAGCGTTCGCAGCTGGTGACGGCGCTCGACTCGACTGACTTCCCGGTCGGATCGGGTCGCCCGCTTACGGTCGCGCGCGCGGATGCGCGACCGCTGCATCAGGTCGAAATTTCACGCGGCGGCGTGTTCGTGCCCGTGTCGGGTGTTCTGTCGTTCTCGTCGAAGGCGTCGATGAAGACGTGGACGGATGCCAATTCGGCGATGCTGACCCCGGGTGACCGGTGTGTCACGCCCGACATGGATTTTCGGTGGACGGGTGAGGCGTGGCGGGCGGTGCTCCCACACGGCGCGATGTTCGTCGGCGTGACGTCGGCGACGAGCACGGTCACCGTCGACCATCCGCTCGGGCAGGCGCCCGGCAGCATCGTCGCGACCGACCGCAACCAGGGCGCGGCGTCCGCAACTCGAAAGATCGCGGTTGTCGTCGCGAACGCTGACCAGATCCAGTTCTACGTCACCAATGACGGCGGCGGCATCCCGAACAACCCGGTCGAGTTCTACTGGCTCGCCTTCCCGTGATCCGACGAGAGGAGCAGTGATGCCCCGCTACAAGAACGGTCAGGCGCCGCTCGCCGACATGGTGAAGCTCGGCGAGAAGCACTACCTGCCGCACGGCACTGCCGCCCGGTGGGCCGAGATGAAGCGCCTCGCGCTCGAGAAGTACGGAGTGCTGCTCGAGATAACGCCCGGCTGGAACGGGTACCGCCCGCTCAGCATTCAGTACGAGTACCGCGAGGAGCTCGGAGTGTGGGCCGCTGTGCCCGGCTACTCCTCGCACGGCCTGACCTACAACGGGCGGGACATGGCTGCGATCGACGTCAACAACTGGCGTGCGCTCGCCCCCTGGTCGGAGTCCCTCGCGTGGGCGCGGTTCGTCGCGCTCTGCCGCATCGTCGGCTTCATCGTCGATTTCGTCTCGCCCCGCGAGCTCTGGCACATCGGCGACCCCGACCCGTTCACGATCCCCGCGTTCGCGTCGATCGACATCAACCCCCGACCCGTACCGAAGGAGTGGGACGAAATGGCTACGAAGCAGGAGATGGTCGACGCCTTTGTCGAGGCGACCCGGCAGACCAACAAGGAAGACCCCGACAAGTCGATCACCGTCAGCGTGCCGGCCGGTGACGGCGGTCAGATCTACTGGTCGGTGAACTTCGATGCCGGCACGAAGTACCGGCTGTCGAACGGTGTGCAGCTGGACGTGCGCCGGAACCTCGGGTTCCGTGAGCTCGTCAATCAGCCCCCGCAGCTGCTAGACGACCTGACCGACATCACCCCGGCGAAGTCGGCTTGATCGTGGCCGCGGCGACACCGCCCCCGTGGCTCGCTGACGCTATCGCGATGGTGGGTCTCGGGGACGTCGCCGCGGCCGTGGTTACCGCGGGTGCCGGCGTCGTCGGCGTGTGGCTGTTCGTGAAACGCGTGTGGCCGGTCGTGAAGACAATTCCCGCCGGCATCCTCGCCTTCGCGCGGGGTGTCATCACGGCGGCGCAGGTGCTCGACAGCGTCAAGGGGCTGCCCGCATTCATCGACCGCACCGACGCCGCGCTCGCGCAGGTGCACCACGAACTGCATCCCAACTCGGGCACGAGCCTGAACGACTCGGTTCGCCGCACAGAAGCGCGGGTGGCCGAGCTCAGCGAGACGTCGGAGCGTCTCGAGGTCGGCGTCGCCGGCCTGTACACGCGGGTCGACGAACTGTCGGCCGTCGATGACCGGCTCTGGCAGACGCTCGAGCCCGACGACGAGGAGACGCACGGATGAAGGCAACGCTGACCCGCTGGGCGGGATGGTTCACCGACGCACGCCGGCAGGCTGCGCAGGCGCTGGTCGCCTCGCTCGTGTCGCTGCTCGTCGTCATCGGCGCGGTGACTGACGCGCAGTCGTCGGCGCTGCTCGATCTGTCGGCATCCGGGCTGCTCGCGCTGCAGGGCGCGCTGGGCCTGTTCCTGCTGCGCCCGGGGGCTCGCTTCACGTGGCTGAACACGAACGGCCGCGGCGCGATCTACGCACTCGGCGCGGCCATCGGTACGGCCGGGTTCGCGTTCTCGCTGTTCTCGGCCGAGACGTCGTCTCTCATCGTGCAGGTGGCGACCGTCGTCGCGTCGATCCTGGTCGGCGCCTTGCAGATGGTGAACGCCGGCACCCTCGCCCCGTCCGCCACCCCCGCTGACACGGTGTCGGCCGCGCGCGTGGCCGCGGATGCCGCGACGGCCTCGGCGGATGCCGCAGACGCGGCGAGCTCGCTCGAGGCGAGCCCCGCGACCTTCGCCCGCGAACGTGACCCCGAGTGGGAGCCGCCGCTCTCGGCGCTGCAGGTGGCGGTGTTCTGGCCCGGCCTGCCGTCCGTCGACCGGAGCGCTGTCGGCGAGGCTGCCCGGCGATGCATGGGAGGCGAGCTCGAATCGGGCTCGTCGATCCGCATCCTTACGTCGGCGACCGAATTCCGCGGACTGTCGGTCGACGTCGTGCTCGTCACGGTCCCGCTCACCCGCGCGCTCGTCGAGGTGTTTGAGCCGAACGTGCACGGGTCGACCTACAGCGGTGATCGCGTGCAGCATCTCGAGGTCGCGTGACCCTCTCGCGCGCGTCGGTCGCCGCGATCGTCGGGTTCGCTGTGATCCCGGATCAGCCCCGCATGATGCCGCCCGTCGAGGCGCTCGTCGTGCAGCAGGCCGATCCGCCCGAGGTGGCGGTGTCGGTTACCGAGCGCGCCCGTCGCGCTCAGCCCCCGCGGGGGCGCCTCGAGTTCTGAGTAGGTGAAGGGGGTCCACAGTGGCGGATCTGACTCCGATGAAGTACGGGCGCGTTAAGGCGCGTTTCGTAGCCGGCGTAGGCGATTCGGACGACGAGGGAACCGCCCCCGACGTGCTGCCGCTCTCGGGCTCGGTCACCTTCACATTGTCGGCGACAGCGCTTCGCGTGGTGACCGCGTCGCCCGTGCCGACGACTGTCTACCCGACGCCGATCGTCGCCGAGCTCGACGGCGAGGGCTACCTGACATATCGCGGTTCGCGCCTAGTGTCGCTGCTCGCGACGGACGACCCGGCGTCGACTCCCACGGACCTTCAGTGGTCGGCATCCTTCGATCTCCGCTCACCGTTGGGCCACTCGATCACGGCCACGTCGTTTCGGTTCCAGCTGCCGGCGGGGACAATCGTCGATTTGACTGAGGTAGCGCCCATCCTGGACGCCGCCCCGAACATCGTCATCACCAAGGGGGAGCGGGGGGAGCCCGGCCCCACGAGCATTCCGACGGCGCAGTTCATCGGGTCGGAGATCGAGCGCGCAGGGTCGCCGGCCGCAGCGGCCGTCGTGCAAACGGCAAAGAGCGTGGGAGACCCAAGATACGCGCCGCTCTCGGTGGTCGAGACAGTCGCAAGCGTCGCAGTCATGGCTGCACCGACGCCGCAGTCTTACTCATCGCTGCCCCGATTTCGTCGCCCCCCGGAACTTCTCGAGCGTCCCGTACTGCGGGCCGAGCAGACTTCGGCGTCGTCAATCACGTGGGCCAACATGGTGGAGAATCCGAGTCACCCGGACGCGAACAAGCGTTGGTGGCTGTTCTATTCGACCGACCACGCATCGGTGCACTCTACGACGGGCCTGTTCGCGGCCACCGCGCCGACACCCTTCGGACCATTCACCGATCGGGGTCTCATCTGGCGTGATGACACAGCCGGTCTGCAGCACGAGACCCCACGCGTGTGGAAGGACCGCCGACTCGGCCTGTACGTGCACACGTACTCCATGCAAAACGCCGCGGCTGCCCGCATTCCCGACGCCGTTGGGTCGCAGGTATCGCTCTGGGCCACCTCGCCCGACCTGATCAACTGGACGCGCCGCGGAATCGCTGCCGATGTGACGCCGACCGATCCGGGCGACGGTCACACGGGTTATATGAACGGCCCCATCGTCGTCGGTGGCCGCGAGTACTTCTACACGTTGTTCGGCGGCACGGTGCGAGGTCTGCGTACCCTATGGCGCCGTCAGCCTGGATCTGGGTTCTCGCTGGTGCGCGACCAACGCGTCATCGGTTCGCAACTGAACATGCTGCGCTCTATGCAAGGGCAGAGCATCGCTATCACTGGTACGCCGTCGGCGGCCTCTGACGTGACACAGGCAGGCAACGCCGCGGTGACAAGCGAGCTCATGTGGCGCCCCACGCACTCGGCCTTTATCGCGTTCCGGGGGGCTACCTGGGTAATCGGTCCCGCGGGCAACCGGCAGGCGGGTGGCGTCGTAGTCGATAACGAGATCATCGCCGCCCCGATGGCCTCCCACATGGCGGCACTTGCCGAACCGCCGAGCCTGCTCGATGTGGGCGACCCTGCGCCGTGGGAGACGTCGACTCGATTCGACAACTTCGGGAACACATTCGCGTATCAGGGACGGTGCATGTTCATGTACCGGTCCGGCGGGCACCGCGGCGCCTTCGGCATCGGGGAGGTGAACTAAGTGATCGACTGGGATCGCAACGACATGCCAATTCTCGGCCCTGCCGCATTGCGGTATCAGTGGGATGGTCGGGACGGCACGCTTGCATCTTGGATGAGTACGCTCACCACGGGTGGCGGTGCGGGCGCATCGTACGTGGTCGCTAATCCGGCGACGGACAAGCCGGGCGTGACGATCACAAGCGCCGCAGCTGCATCGGCCACAGCAATTCTTTCCGGCCCCACGCTGGATTTGACGAAGTTCCGGGCCGTGCGGTTTCGGGCAATGGTGGAGATGCGGCCGGCCGGTACCTCGGTAGGCATCTTCCAGTTCGGCCTCACGCAGCAGCCGACACCTACGCGTGGCGTCATGTTCGGCAAGCTGCGCATGGATGAGGCGTATCAACCGACATTGCTGCGCGTCACGGCTGCCGGGTCGAGCGTGCTAGCGCTGACTCACTTCCCCTACTTTCAGAACGGGAAGCGATATGACAACCTCGGCCTGCTGGTCGACTGCGTGTCGAAGGACATCTATCTGATGCTGGGCGACACGGTGATCGACATGTGGGAAGACGTGGGAGCGGCCCTCGAGCTCGGTCCGGTGACGGCATCCATCCGTGTGGCGAACAACTCGGCGACCGCTGAAGCGCGGTCGGCGATCGTTCGCACGTTCGAGGTCGAAGCGTTTGTCTAACGTCATGGAGCCGGCGCGAGTTCAGAGGAGCCCGCGTCGTCGGTAGTCGGCGACGCGGGCCTCGAACGTGTCTCGCCTTTCGCGCTGATACGGGGTCCATTGCTCGGGCTGGTCGGTGATGTCGACCCCGTCCCGGTGCGGTCGCTCCCACGGGGGTTCGCCGCCTGCGCGCAGGTAGGTGATCTCGGTCTGCTCGTCGGGTGTCCCGAGGATCGAGCCGCGGCGGGGGTCCATACGGCGGAGGCTACGCCTGGCATCGGACATTAGCGCCGATATCGTGGGCGGATGACCGACGAGCAGGTGCAGGAGATCGTGCGGGCGCTGTCCGAGGGTGGCGAGCCGTGGTGGGGGCCGTGGGCTCTCTCTGCTGTGACCCTGATCGTGGGTTTCCTGCTGTCCCAGCTGTCGGAGCGGGCGAAGCGTGCGCGCGACCGGGATAAGGACCGAGCCAACGCGCGACGTGCGGCTGCGCTCGACGCGATCGCGTTCACGATCGAGACGTCTGTGTCGACTGCGTCGATGTTGCGGGCCGCTGCGGAAACCCTGCCAGAGTCCATCAGTCGCCGTCTCGCCGCTTTGCGTATCGCAGACGACAGTTACGACGTCGGGCAGTGGTGGGTTCGCCAGTTGATGCGAGTCGGGTCGACCGGCAGCGGTGAATTCACGGCGGCCGAGAACACGCGTCGCAGCATGGTGGCGGTGAGCGTAAGTACACGCCTTGAGGCTTGGGCTGCTGGATCGCTCAAGCCTGCGGAGTTCAAGAGCAGCGGCGATAGGGCGTGGGATGAGCGCATGCGTATCCCGGCTGACATCGAAACCCCGGGGGCGTCGGAGAAAAGCTGATCCGGGGCGGGGCAATTTCGCCGCCCGGGGGAGGAGCGGAGCCCATTGCCTCACCACGCGGAGAAGCTCAGCGCCGCGGAGTACGCGGACCTGTTGGCCCTGGTGTGCCCGGCTGGCTCGATGTGCTGGCTGTGTCGACGCCCGGTGATCTACGGGCTGCGCCCCTGGCATCCGTGGGGACCGTCCCTGGATCACGTGCTGCCCGCGTCGAAGGGGGGAACGTGGGAGCCGTCCAACCTGCGACCTGCGCACTACGGGTGCAACTCGGGTAGGCGGGACCGGGCACCCCATGTGCGTCGCGGTACCCGCTCCTCGCGTTGGGTGAATGCAGGAAAGCGGAACGCGAACGAAGACGAATGAGCGAAGCCTGACGGGTGTTCGGCGACGGTGGCAGGAAGGCGTGACGCACCGCCCGCCGCCGGCCACCCGCCGGGTTTCGATCGATTTTTTGCATCCCCCGGTATGTGCTCCTGACCCTCGCCCCGCCCATAAATCCCTCTCCCCGGTTCATCCGAATCGGCATGTAGGGCGCGTAGGGCGCAGGCGGTCCGTGAGTGGCCGAACAGGGGCCACCGTGCGCCCCGATGCGCCGCCGGATCTTGACGCGTCAGCGGGGCGCAGAGCGGAGGTGGTCGCCGTGGTGGCGAAGACCCCCGAGCACGGCGGCCGGGCGCGGTATCGCGCGGGTTGTCGGTGCAGCGAGTGCCGCGCGTGGAAGACGAATGACCAGGCCGCCTACCGCGAGCGAAAGCGTGTGGCCGCGGGCGGTGAGCCGGTCGTCGAGGCGGCGCCCGCACCCGAGGTGAGGGCGCGCCCTACACGCGAAAAGCGCCCTACACGAGCGGTCGTCGTGGCCGTCGGAGCGCCTGACTTTGACGAGCAGGTGCGGGCCGCCCTCACGGTGCGTCGGCCTGCGTCCGACGACGAGCTCGCGCAGCTGATCGAGTCCGCGCTGTGGGATGCGCACGGCGATTCAGCGACGGCGTCGGTCGTCGCAGCCGATGCGATCCGGGCGGCTGGGTGGATTCACCGCGACAGCGTCGACCCCCTCGAGATCCTCGAGCCGTCGGCCGCGATCGAGCGAGCGGCACGCGAGGCGCTGCCCGAGGCGAAAGATGCCGCGACGCGGCTGCGACATGAGCTCGTGTTTCGCGGTGCGCGTGCGCTCGATGACCCGGCAAATGCCCGCTACTTCGCGTCGACCGTGGAGGCGCTGCGCAAGGTGCTGGCCGACGTCAAGGATTCGGGAGGTGCTGGCGGTGCTGATGCCTTCGCCGCCCTCGTGGGTGCGATCCGGGGCACCGGCGGGAGTGGAAACCCGGCCCCGGTGGGCGACTCCACGTAACCCAGCGCGCGAGACCATCGCGCACGAGGTCGTCAACATCATGGGCCTGCTCGGCTGGGCGGCAATGCCGTGGCAGCAGGAAATCCTCGAAACCGCGTTCGAGATCGACCCCGCGACGGGCCTGCTCTGGTACTCGGAAATTGTCATCATCGTGCCGCGTCAGTCGGGCAAGACGTCGATCGTTCTGCCGTGGGGCGTGCACCGCATGATCATGTGGCCCGAACGTCAGTACCTGCTGTACATCGCGCAGACCCGTGAGAAGGCGCTCGAAAAGCTGCAGGAGGAGCAGCACCATCGCATCGCGGCATCGCCGTTCGGGCAGCTGCTGCAGCGGAATCGCACCGGGAACACGCTCAATCTCACCAATGGTGGCGAGCACATGAAGTTCCTGAACGGCTCGAAATGGTCGATCGACGCGCCGACAGAGAACGCCGGCCACGGTGGCACGCTCGGGCTCACCGTCGGCGACGAGATATTCGCGCAGAAAGACGACCGTCTCGAGGCCGCGCTGATGCCGGCAACGACGGCCGTCGATGACGCGCAATCGCTGTGGATCTCGACGGCGGGTGAGTCGAAGATCAAGTCGCCGTTCATGTGGAAGAAAGCCGAGGCGGGCCGCGCCCGCGTCGAACTGCTGAAAGCGGACCCGTCGCTGCTGAACGCGCAGCGCATGCGCACGATGTACGTCGAATACTCGGCGCCCGACGGGGCCGACCCCGACGACCCGCTCACGTGGTGGGGGTGCATGCCGGCGCTCGGCTACACCACGAATCAGACGAAGATCGCGGCATTCCGAGAGGCCATGCAGGGCGGGTTCCTGCGGCCGTTCCTGAATTGGTGGAGCGACGACGTCGAGAAGACGTGGAAGATCCCGAAAGAACGGTGGGAGGCCGAGGGCGTCGTCGACCCCGGCTCGGAAGTCGCGCGCGACGAGGTCGTGTACGTGATCGACGTCGCGCCCGAATCGGCGTGGTCATCGATCGCTGTCGCCGGCATCCGGTCCGACACGAAGGTGCACCTGGAAGTGCTCGCTGACGCACCCGGCACCGACTGGATTCTCGACGGCGACGACGGGCTCGACGTTCCCGGCATCGTCGACCTGGTCGCCGAGGCGCCCGGACCTGTCTACCTCGAGCACCGAGCGGCCGGGTTCCTGCTGCCCAAGCTGCTCGAGGCGGGTATCGACGCGCGCGTGATGACCGCCGCGAACATCGCCGTCGCCGGCCCTGGCCTGCTCGACGCCGTGCTGAACCGCGACGTCGTGCACCTCGGGCAAGAGGAGCTCACCGAGGCGCTGAAGTCGGCGAACACGAAGGCCACGGATGCCGGCTGGAAGTGGATCAGAGGCAAGTCGATGCGCCCCGTTTCGGCGCTCGTCGCCGTGACATACGCCCGGCAGATGCTCGCCGAGCTCCTGCCGGATCTCGCATACGACCCGATCGCAGCGCTTCGCGCCGCGAACGGCACGACGAAGGGGGCCGGATGACGGACCGAATCAAGCCGCGCGCGGCGCTGGCTGCCGCCTGGGCGGTGCTGCTGGCGTTCCTCGCGACGTTCCGCGACGAGGTGCTCGAGGTGATCGGCGTCGCGCTGATCGTCGCCGGGCTGGCGATGTGGTCGCCGCCCGTGGCGCTGATCGTGGCCGGCGTGGCGGTGCTGCTCGTGGTGCACCCCCTGCCCTCCCGGTGGCGATCGTGAGCCTGTTCAGTCGCGCCGTCGAGACCCGCGACATTTCCGCGACGGACGTGTTCGGCCCCGCGTGGCAGAGCCTCGGACGCGGCGGCGCGATGCGACAGGCGGCCGTTTATGCGGCCATTCGCTACATCTCGGATCAGTGGGCGCAGGCGACCGCGACCGTGACGCAGACGCGCAACGGTTCCCGGGAGATCGTCGAGACGCCACTGATCCTGTCGGACCCGTCGCCGACGCTGAATCTCTGGGATTCGCGGGTGCAGTTTGTGACGGAGCTCAAGTCACGGGGGAACGCGTTCGGCCTGGTCGACGATTTCCGTCGCTACTGCCAGTGGATTCCCGACGATTTCGTGAGCGTGGACGACTCGAATCCGCTCGCGCCGAAGTATTACGTGAACGGGCGGTCTGTCTCGCTCGTGCAGCAGGGCGGCAACCTGGTGCACGCCCGCGAGCAGCTGCGCGCGGGGACGGTCAAAGGGCTGTCGCCGATTGCGGCGTTCGCGTCATCGTTCGAGTGGGCCGACCTGGCACGGCAGTACGGGCGCCGCTGGTTCAAGCAATCGTCGATGCCGCCCGCGATCCTGCAGGCGAAGGGCTCGCGCGTTGACGGGAAAGTGCTCGCCGAAGCGCGAGATGACTTTGTCGAAGCCGCCGCCGAGGGGAAGCCGGTCGCACTGCCGGGCGAGTGGGATTACAAGAAGATCACCGTCACGCCCGAAGAGGCGCAGTTTCTGCAGACCATCGAGGCATCCGCGACGGAGATCGCGATTATCTTCGGCGTCCCGCCCGAGGAGGTCGGCGGCAAGGCCGGGTCGTCGCGCACGTACTCGAACCGCGAGATGGATCAGACGCTGTTCCGCATCAAGAATCTGGGCGGTGTGTCGGGGCGTGCGGAGGCGGTCGGGAATTCGCTGCTGCCGTTCGGGCAACAGGTGACCTACGACCTGTCGCGACTCGAGCGCCCTGGCCTGCTCGAGTACATGCGATCGATCACCGAGCAGCTGAAGAACGGCACGCTCACGCTCGCTGAGGCGCGCCACGAGCTCGGCCGCCGCGGCATCGATCAGACCGAGATCGAGCAGTGGCAGGCCTGGTACGCCACCACGAAATCCGAATCCGAATCTGACTCGACGTCCCGCGTCGAGATGCCCGAAGGGGGGACACGATGACCGAGCTCGAACGCCGCGTCGTCGACCGACCGACCGAGTTCCGCGCCGCCGCCGAAGGGTCCGGGGGTGTGGGCGTCCTGACCGGTTACGCGGTCGTGTTCAACTCGCCCTCCCGCGATCTCGGCGGGTGGTTCGAGGAGATCGCACCCGAAGCGTTCGGCGCACCGGATGCCGAGGGCCGCGTCGACATGGCCGTGCACACGCGCGTGATCGCACGCGCCGAACACGACAGTCGACTGCTGCTCGGCACCACGGATGCCGGCACCCTGCGGCTGTACATCGACGACGTCGGCGTGCGCTACGAGGTGGATCTGCCCGACACGGGCGCCGGTCGCGACGTCGCCGCGCTCGCCAAACGCGGCGACTACCGGCATTCGTCGTTCGCGTTCCACGCGCTCGATGTCGAATGGCGCGAGAACGCCGCCGGCAGTCTCGTGCGCCGCGTCATCAGCTGCGTGCTGAGCGACGTCGCCCCCGTGGCCGACCCCGCCTACTGGGCGGCCACCACACAGATGCGCAGCGCCGTCGACATCGACGCCGTGCGCGCATCCCTCCACCCCGCCCCCGCCGCACCCGGCGAGTGGGAAGCCGAGGCGTCCAAGCGCGCCGCGGCAAAGAACCGCGAGACGCACCCTGCCCTCGCTCACCGAGCCCGCACGCGCGGGATCTGAAAGGACACCCCCGAATGACGACCATTCAGGAACGAATCAAGTCCCTCGCCGCCGACCAGAAGCGGGCGTGGGAGACCGAGGGGAAGCCCCTCGCCGACATCGCCGCCGAGCGGACGCTGACCGCCGACGAGCGGACCAAGTTCGAGGCGCTCGAGCGCGCCTACAACGACTACGACGACCGGATCACGCTGCTCGTGCAGCAGCGCACGATCGAGGAGCGCGCCGCGAACTTCGCGGGCGATCTGCTCGGGAACCGCTCGGCGTTCGGCACGGCCGCGGACGTCGCGCAGTTCGCGAACGAGATCCGCTCGGTGCTGAACGGCGACACGAAGTTCCTCGACTACATTCCCGATGCGGCCGAGGTCCGATCGATCATGAACGCCGAGGCGCGCGCGCTGTCCGTCGGCACCGCCGCGGCCGGCGGCAACACGGTGGGGCAGACCTACCTCTCGCAGCTGATCCAGCCGCTGCGTCAGTTCTCGGGCATCTTCGCCGCGGGCGCGTACGTGTTCGTCACGGAGAAGGGCGACAACGTCACCCTGCCCCGCCTGGCATCCTTCGGTGCGGCCGGCCCGGCCCCCGAGGCGACGCAGATCCCCGGCACCGACCCGACCTTCGGTCAGATCACGTTCGGGGCGAAGGGTTACGGGCAGTTCGTCGGCATCTCGACGGAGCTCGTGCAGGACTCGCTGATCGACATCGAGGCTCTGACGAACAAGCTCATCGGCGAGAACATCTCGGTCGCGCTCGGTCAGGATCTCGCCACCGGTTCGGGCGTGAGCGCCCCGCAGGGCATCGCGACTGCCACCACGGCCGGCGTGACCGGTGCGGCGGGCGTCGGCGGCGTCCCCACCTGGGACAACCTGATCGACCTGCAGGAATCGGTGCTGGCCCCGTACCAGGCGAACGCCTCGTGGGTCGCGTCGAACTCGGCGGTCGCCTCGGTGCGCAAGCTCAAGGAGCAGGGCACCGGCCGCTACCTCTGGGAGCCGAACGGCCTCAACGGCGCCCCGTCGACCCTGCTCGGCGCGCCCGTGTTCCGTGACCCGTTCATCGCGGGTGTCGGTGCCGGCGCGAAGTCGCTGTTCTACGGTGACTTCTCCCGCTACTGGGTGCGCACCGTCGGAAGCGTCCGCATCGAGCGTTCCGACCACGCCCTGTTCGGCACCGACCAGGTCGCGTTCCGCGGCAAGCTGCGCGCCGACGGCCGTCTCATGGACGCCTCGGCCATCAAGCACTTCGCCGGGGGCGCGGCCTGATGGCCCGCACGACGAAGTCGACGCCCGACGGGCTCGACGTCACGACCGGCGAGGCCCGCGAGGATGCCGCGGTGGAGACGTCACCCAATCAGCCCGCGCCCCTCGTGGCCGTCGCTGCCGGCGACACCGCCACCGACCCCGCAGGCCAGGCGATCGCCGACGTGACGATCGACGTCAAGCCGCAGGGCGAGGTCGACCCGGCCGAGGGTCAGGGACCGGCGGTCGCCGACGTCGCCGCGGCAGCGTCGGTGCTGGCCGACGCTGCGTCGAAGGCGGCACAGCCGACCTTCGAGCCGCACACGGATGCCGAGGTGTCCGGGTCGGGTGACGTCGAGGTCGTGATGCTGATCGCGATCTCGGGCCTGCGCGACGGCGAGGCCTGGCCGCGGGTCGGCGGGAAGATCACGCTGCCCGCCGACGAGGCGGCGCAGTACGTGGCGAACGGGTACGTCGCCGTCGCCGAGTAACCGCTGATCACGGGGGTAGCGCCGTTCTGGCGCTGCCCCCGCGATCGTGAGAGGAGGCCCGACAGTGGCACGAGATTGGCCCATCTCAGGCGCGACGCTGGGGAAGGCGCTCACCCTCCCGGCCGACAAGGTCGCGACGGAGCTCGACGAGCTCGATCTGTTCGCCCGTACTGCCTGCAGCATTATCGACCGAGCGACCGGTCGTCACGTCGACCCGGCTCGCCATGAACTGCCCGACGGTTCCCTGCCGCTCGAGTTCACCATGAGCGCTCGTGAGCAGGCGAAGCACATGTGGAATCAGACGAAGAGCGGCGCGGGCGTGCGCGGCGGGGAGCCTGCGAACGCGGCCCCGGCCGGAGTCGGCCTGCTCGCGAAGGTCTCCGTCTGGCTCGCGCCCTACCCGCCCCGCATCTACTACGGCAGCACCACGTGAGCGGCATCGGTCAGTCAACCGGAATCCTTGCCGCCCGGAACGGGCTGTGGGCCGCCATCCAAGCGGCGACTGCACACCGCGGGTCGGACATCGACCGCTACTACGCGACACCCGAGACTGTCGCATCGACGAAGTGGGTCGGCCTGACCGATCTCGACGTCGACCCCGACCTGACCAACATCGGCGCCCGACGGCAGTTCGACGAGGCGATTCGCGTCGGCGTCAATCTCGGCGCGTGGCGCGCCGGGCATGGCGAAGACGACGCGCGCGAGACGTTCGCCGAGGCGTACGAGATCCTCGCCGAAATCCAAGACCACATCACGCAGAACGACATCACGCTCGGCGGCGCGGTGCTCTGGTGCCTCCCGGGGCGCATGAGTAACGCGGGCGTCGAAGTGCCCGGCAGCGACGGCGGCTACGTCGTGGAGATCGTCGCCGAGTTCGTGTGCGCGCACCGAGTGCGCCCCACCTGACAACCGACAACGGAAGGGGGAGCTATGGCAAAGGCCGTGCCCCGATTCAAGAACGTGTCCCCGCTCGGCGCACTCGACGTGCCCGCACTGGGTCGCGTGATCACCGCGGGTGAGGAATTCGACGTGCGCGAGGAGCTCGTGCCGATGTTCGCCGCGCAGGTCGACAACTTCCAGGCCGTGAACGCCTCGGCCGAGGACGCCGTCGAGGAGGCGCTGAAGCCGTACGAACCGGCCGACAGCGACGCGTCGACCGACGACGACGAAGAGAGCGAGCCGGCCGCCCCCGCCGTGCCTGGACCCGCCGGCAGCGGCGAAGAGGAGGTGACCGCGTGACGACGCAACTCGATTTCACGCTGGGCATGACCCGCGAGACGACCTACGGCGTCGCCGTCGCCCCGACCCGGTTCGCCGAGTCGGACGCGAAGATCAAGTACGACGTGAAGACTGTCCAGTCGAAGGGGCTGCGCCCGGGTCGTAACGTCAACCGTCTGAACCGGAACGCGATCGCCCGGTTCGAGGGCTCGGGCGACGTCGCGTTCGACGTCCCGACCCGCGGGTTCGGGCTCTGGCTGAACGCCGTGCTGGGTGGTCTGACGAACACCCTCATCGGCGGCACCGTGCCGGCGATGTATCAGCAGGTGCACACCCTCAGCACGAGCGACCCGGTGCCGACGTTCACCGTGCAGGAGGTGCTGCCGACCCTCGGCGGCGTGAACGCCTACCCGCACACCTTCACCGGGTGCGCGTTCGACTCGATCGAGATCAGCGCGAAAGAAGGCGGGTTCGTCGAGGCCAAGCTGTCGCTGACCGCGCGCGAACTGCTGACGTCGTTTGCGGCATCCGCCGCGAGCTACCCGGCCGATGACTCGCTGTTCACGTTCGTGCACGGCGGGATCTCGGTCGGCGGCACGCTCACCCCACCGACGGCGACCGCGCCCGCGTCGATGACGGGCACCCCGGCGGCGAACATCGCCGACGTCAGCCTGTCGGTGAAGCGCTCGCTGGACTCGGACGGCTGGAACCTCGGCGGCAAGGGGCTGCGCTCGCGGGCGCCGCTGCTGGGTGCCCCCGAGATCTCGGGCAAGCTGACCGCCGAGTACATCGACAACACCCTGCGTGACGCGTACCTGACGCAGACGGCGCTCTCGCTCGTGCTCACGTTCGAGCACAACGTCGCGGTGTCGGGGGCGCTGAAGCCGACGCTGCAGATCGTGCTGCCCGCGATCCGGCTCAAGGGCGAGGTGCCCGCCTCGGACGGCGGGAGCCCGATCAAGCTGTCGGTGGATTACGAGGCGTTCGACGACGGCGTGACGGCGCAGCCGATCTACGTCGTGTACCGCACGCTTGACACCGCACCGTGACCGAGCAGGCGACGGGCGCCGCCCCCGACCCGGAGTCGCTGCGTCGCCTGCTCGAGAGGATGCGCGAGTTCCCGCCGGCCGTGCGCACGCCGGTTCGGCGGGAACTTCGAGCGCTCGGAGCGCCGGTCATCTCGGCACAGCGGGCGCTGCTCGATGGGCCGCTGCCGCGCGGGCTGAGTAAGACGGGGTTCCGTCACAAGCTCGTGCACGCGCGCCGCAAGGGCAAGTTTTACGCGGTGAAGGTGAATACGTACCGCGAGACCGACGTGAAGCGTCCCGGGCAGTCGACCAAGCTGCGCGCCGGGATCAAGGACGGGCTGAAGTTCCGCGTGGTCGCCGGCAAGACCCGGCAGGGCGTCGAGTTCAAGACGACCGGCCCGAAAGACGGCGGCTACAACAAGGCAAAGTTCTGGCAGAAACGCCGGTTTCGTCACCCCGCGTTCGGAAACCGCAGTCGCTACGTCGACCAGGCGGGCCAACCATTCTTCCGCGCCCCCGTCATGGAGGGGCGCAAGCAACTGCTGAGCAGCGTCGAAGAGATCATCGCGACCGCTGCCGATAAGACCTAGGAGAACACCGCATGGCAAAGCTGCAGCTGACCGACGGCACCACGATCCCGATCGTGAAGCCGACCCTGTTCGACACCGCCGAGGTGGAGCGCGAGACGGGGTGGAACCGCAAGGAGTACGCGCGACAGATGCGCACCTCATCGATGCAGACGGCCGTCGCGATCTTCGCGTCGCTGCGTCGCGCCGGTCACGACGTGACGTTCAAGTCGTGCGCCGAGCTCGAGAACGTCGAGAAGATCCTCGCTCAGCCGGGCGATCTGCGCGAGGAGTCGGAGGGTGAGGAGACCCCGGACCCTCAGTGATCCGCAACGGCCGGGGACGGCGCAACCGCGCCCCGGCCGATGCCGAGGGGGCGTGGCCTGAGCGGGACGCGCTGAACGAACGGGAGCCCTGGTTGGTCGACCAGGTCGAGAAGCGAGCGCTGCTGATCTGTCGGCACGACTACTGGCCCGAGCTCACCCCGGAACGGCTGTGGAATCTGCCGGCCGAGATGTGGGTGACGTTGGCGCTGGCCTGCGACGCGATCGCGAAGCAGCGCGCCGACGAGGCCGACGAACTGAAGAAACGGAGGTGACCAGGTGGGGAATGCCAGCGATCTGATCATCCGCCTTCTCGTCGAAGACGAGGAGCTCGACAAGGTCGACCGGTCGAAAGCGAAGTTCGACGCGTGGAACGATGCGCTCAACGAGGGCAGCAAGGTTGCGGCCGGGACGCTGCTCGCCGTCGGTGGGGCCGCGACCGGTGCCGCCGTCGCTTACGCGAACGCCGAGGCGGGCGTCGACCGGCTCGCCGGCACGCTCGCTCTCACCGAGCCGCAAGCGGCCCGCGCAGGTGAGGCTGCAGGCAACGCCTACGCGAACAACTTCGGCGGCTCGCTCGAGCAGGTGCAGGACGCGACGGGCGGTGTCATCGCGTCGATCGCCGGCATGCGCGACGCAAGTGTCGAGCAGCTGCAGGGGGTCACCGAGAAAGTGCTGACCCTCTCGGGCGGGTTCGAGATGGAAGCCGACCGGATCTCGCAGGTGGTCGGTCAGATGATGACGACCGGGCTCGTGGCATCCGCCGACGAGGGTCTCGATCTGCTGACGGCCGCTCTGCAGCGGGTGCCGAAAGCGGTCCGCGAAGACGTCGTGGACGCGGTCGACGAGTACAGCCCGTTCTTCGCGCAGATCGGCATGTCGGGCGAGGCGGCAATGAGCGCGCTCGTCGCCGCGTCGGCGAAGGGCATGTACGGCATCGACAAGACCGGCGATGCCGTGAAGGAATTCGGCATCCGCGCTACCGACATGAGCGCAACGTCGGTCGCGGCGTACGAAGCCGCGGGGCTGTCGGCGTCGGACATGGCCGCGAAGGTGCTCGCGGGCGGCGAGGAAGGCAAGCGCGGGTTCCTGCAGATCGTCGACGGTCTGCTCGGGATCGAAGACCCGGTCGCACGTGCGAACGCGGCGATCGGCCTGTTCGGGACGCCGCTCGAGGATCTCGGGGTGAACGAGATCCCGGCGTTCCTGGATTCGCTGGCGGATGCCGCGGGCGGGCTCGGCGACGTCACGGGTGCAGCGTCTCGCATGGCCGACACCGTCAGCGGAAACGCGGCAGGCGCGTGGGAGATCATTCGCCGAGATCTCGAGATGACCGCTATCGAACTGGGGGAGTCCCTCGGGCCGGCGATCGACGTCGTACTCGGCGGGCTGCAGTCGTTCGCCGGGTGGGCGCGTGAGAACACGGGCGCCGTGCAGGCGCTCGCGATCGGCGCATCCGTGCTCGCCGGGGCCGTGCTGGCGGCGAACGTGGCGCTGAAGGGGATGATGATTCTGCAGACCCTTGGCGGGCTGTGGGCGGCGTTCCGCGTGGCGCAGACCGGGGCGAGCGCGGCGACCGTCGCGCAGACGGCCGCGCAGTGGGCGAATAACGCCGCCTGGTACGCGTCGCCCGTGACGTGGATCATCGCGGCGATCATCGTCGCGGTCGGCCTGCTCGTCGCCGCGGCGATCTGGCTGTGGGCCAACTGGGGCGCAGTTACGCAGTGGATCGGTGACGCGTGGAACTGGCTATGGAACACGGTCCTGTCACCCGTTTTCAACGCGATCGGGGCCGTGTTCACCTGGATCTATCAGACCATCATCCTGCCCGTCATCACCGGGATCATGCTCTACATCGGTCTGTGGGCGGCCCTGATTGTCTGGCTCTGGGAGACGGTCGTTTCGCCCGTGCTCGGGCTGATCGGCGCGGCCTGGAACTGGCTCTGGGCGTCCGTCATACAGCCGGTCATCGACTGGATCTCGGCCGCCCTGCAGGTGCTCGGGATCGCGGTCGGCATCCTGTGGTCGACCTACATTTCTCCCGCGCTGAACGCCGTCGGGGGCGGGTTTCAATGGGTGTGGGCGTCGATCATCTCGCCCGTCATAAACGGGATTGTGGGCGCTGTGCAGTGGGTGGGGCGAACCGTGGGCGACGTCTTCGGGGCCATCGCCGGGGTGATGTCGGCCGGTTTCCAGTCCGCGCTTGCGGCGGTTCGCGGCCCGGTGAACGCGATCATCGGGCTCGTGAATAGCGCGATTCGGGGCGTCAACTCGCTGTCGGTCACGATCCCGTCATGGGTGCCGATCGTCGGCGGGCAGACCTTCAGCCCGGGAATCCCGCAGGTGCCGTACCTGGCGACGGGTGGTGTCACCATGGGGCCGATGCTTGCCGTCGTCGGTGACAACCCGGGCGGGCGCGAGTACATCGAGCCCGTCGACCGCGTGGCGTCTCGCATGGAACGTGTCGCGATCGAGGCGTCGCGCGGTGCCGGCGGCGGCGGGTCGAGCTCGGCGGGGCCGGTGCGCCTCGCTCGAGAGGATCTCGACTACCTCGCCCGCCTCATCGGGGAGATCGTGTATCCGCTGATCATCTCGGGTGCGCAGCGCACCCTGAAGAACGCACTGGGGAGGTAGCCGGGTGGCAGTCTTCGCAGAGGCTCGTCTGCTCACCTCGGCCGCGCCGCGACCCGTTCAGATCCTGCTGAACGGTGTCGCGGCCGGCACTCAGTTTGAGGTCGTCGGGACGACCGCGGACGGCGCACGGTGGAATGTGCCCGGCGGGGTCGGACGCGCTAGCGGCACGCAGGTGGTGCTGATCGATAACCGGCCACCGCTGAACACCTCCGTCGTCTACGAGGTGACGGTCGGTCGAACGACGTACTTATCGAATCGCGTGTTCGTCGAGTTCAGCGGCCCGGCTTTGGTGCAGGTGCTCGACGGACGCGACCTGGTCGCCGTCGAAGTGGCGACGCTCACGGAGAAGCGCGCCGCGGGCACTCGGTCGTCGGCGTTCGAGATCGCGGGGCGGTCCGATCCGGCCCTGCGACTCGACGTCCCGGGGTCGTTCGCATACTCGTGGGAGTTGGACACGCAGGGCCGCGACTCAGTCGTCATGGAACGCATTCTGCGAACGGGGCGCCCGATCGTGCGGCGGCTCGAGCCGGGCATGCGAGACCTGAAGACGGTCGTCATTGGGGTCGTGACGGGCTGGTCTGACGAGCTCGTGCAGGAGGGGCTCGACACCTGGCGGCGCTGGTCGCTGAGCGTGCGCGAGATCGCCGATCCGCAGCCGTCGACCCCGCTGGTGCTGTTCAGCTGGGATGACTTCGACGCAGCGATGTCGTCTCGAGTGTGGTCGGCATCCGAACCGGCCGTGCGCACGTTCGATGAGACGTTCGACACGTGGGATCAGTTCGACGCGGCCGACTGGTCGCTGCTCTGAGAGGGGGGAGCCATGCGTGAAGGGCCACCCGACGAAGTGCTCGCGGGCGCGCCGATCTGGCGCGCCCGTCTGACGTCGTGGCTCGGCGGTCAGCTGCTGGCTGCTGAGATCCCGATCACTGCGGGCCGGGTGACCGGGAAGGCCGATCAGGAGGTAATCGAGGAGCTCAGTTTGACCGTGCCGCGGTTCGCCGCCTCGTCGCCCGGACTCGATCTGTTCGACTGGCGCCCGGGCGCTGACGCGTCGCATCCGCTCGCGCGGTACGGGCAGGCGATCGACGTGTCGATCATCGTCGAGAGCGTCGTCGACCGCACCGCGTGGGAAACGCGGATCGGCCGCTACCAGGTGAAGGAATGGGACGACGACGACGACGGCACGGTGTCAGTCAAGGCTGAATCCCTATTGGCGCGCCCGCGCGATGACCGGCTGCTGAGGGTGTCGTCGCCGCGCGGGACGATGAAGTCGGAAGCGATGCGCCTCGCGCCGCGCGGAATGGGGGTCGCATTCGACCCCCGGCTACGGGATCGTGCATGCCCGGCGTCGATGTCGTGGTCTCGGAACCGTCTCGAGAATCTGCAGGAGATTGCCGACGCCTGGCCCGCGCTGCTGCGTGTGGATTCTTGGGGGCAGATCCTGTTCCGGGCACCGCTGCCCGCGGTGCCGACGCCGGTCCTGACGCTGCGCGACGGCGAAGGGGGCACGCTCGTGTCGGCACCCCGCGCGGACTCTCGGGCCGGCGTGCCGAACGTGGTCGTCGCGACGACGGGGAGTGCCTCGGAGCCCGACGTTCAGGGGGTCGCGACGCTCACCTCGGGGCCGATGAGTGTCAATGGGCCGTATGGCGTGGTCGTCAAGGAGTGGTCGTCGAGCCTGCTCGAGAACGCGACGCAGGCGCAGGCCGCGGCCGAGACGATGCTGCGAAACGCCTCGCGCCCGGCGCAGTCGGTGCCCGTGCGAATCGCTCCCGACCCGCGAATCGAGATCGACGACCCGATCGCCATCGCCCGCGGCGAAGAGGTGATCTGGGGATGGGTCACCGCGTGGGATATGCCGCTGACAGCTGACGGGGGAGACATGCGAATCGATTTGGGGGTGTCCGGGTGACGGATCTCAGCGCTCTGAATCTCGCGGGGCTGCTCACTCGGGCGACGTCGCAGGGGCCGGGTGTGGACGACGACACGGCAACGGTCGCGACCGGCGTCGTGCTCGACGTCGACACGGACGCTCGACGCGTCCGCGTGGGGATTCGGGGCGGCGACGTGTGGCTGCCGGCCGTGGCTGGTCGGTACGCCCGCACGGGGCCGGCCCGGGTGCTCATCGACCCGACGACGTCGCGGCCGGTGCTCGCGCTCGGACCGTCCCGGCCGCTGCCGCCCGTCATCCCCGCGACGGTGACGGGTGTCACCGACGCACGGGTGCTGGTCACATTCGACGGCGGCGCCTTCACTGTCCCGTCGGTGACAGGCGTCTACGAGGTGGGCGGCACGGCATGGGTCATGCTCGACGACTGGGGGCGCCCCGCGATTGCCCTCGGCCCGTCCGTGGAACCGCCGCCGGCACAGCCGCTGCCGCCCGTGCCGGCGCAGGATGCCGTCGTGACAGCGACCGTGACCATCGCGCCGCAGGTGTCGGGCACCTACAGCCTGCGGGAAAGCGCGTGGGACCAGTGGCACACCGACCGACACGACGGGCGAGCCGACATCTACCAGGGTGATGCCGCGGGGTCCGGTCAGCTGCGAGGCTTCGCCGGCTACGGTGACCAGATCGCCAACCTCGGCGCGCTATCGATCGACTCGGCGGTGCTCACCGTCCGCAGGGTCGCCGAGGCCGGATCGGGATCGCTCACCGTACGGGGGACGACGCACGGCACGCGTCCCGAGGGGGAGCCAACCGACGGCGCGTTCGCCCTCGCATCGTCCGAACAGATTCCGGCCGGCGGTGTCGGTTCGATTGATCTGCCGGCGACGCTTCGCGAGTCGATGCGTACCGGCGATGCGCGCGGTCTCGTCGCTGTCGGCACGGCATACGGCGGCTTCGGTGGCACCGCCACCCCCGGATCATTCACCCTCGCCATCCGCTACACGAAGGCCGCATGACAGACGCCCCCGGCGTCCCCATCCCGCACGTGCGGGGGAGGGGCGCCGGGGGCGTTTCGTCGTTCGTGGCCGCGCGCTACGCGTCGCGATCAGCCGAGGTTGTCGACCGCGTACTGCGCCTCTGCCTCGGTGAACTTGCTCCCAAATTCGGAGATCAGCTGATCGTAGATGGCGGCCGGGGACATCGACATGCTGTCCTGGAACGTCTTCGCCGTCTCGAGCGCGTTCGCGTTCCAGTCGGCGGCGACGTTGTCGACCGCGTACTGAGCGGCCTCGGGGGTGAACTGCCCGCCGAATTCTGACGTCAGCTGGTCGAACACGCCGGCCTTGCTCATGTGCATGATGCTCGAGTACGTCTCGGCCTGGGCCAGCGCAGAGAGGTATTCCGTAGGCACGGCGGGCTCGGGCTCGGTGGCGGCTTCGGCGGGCTCAGCCGCGGTGGTCTCGACGGGTGCGGCGTCGGAGCTCGGGGCGACGGGTGCGGCGCTCGCGGACGCGACCGACTCGCTGACGGCCCCTGCGAGACCGGCGACGGAGGCGATCGAAACGATAATCGCGACAATCCATGCGACAACGCCGAGGGCGAGACCGGCCCACGCGAAACCGCGGGCTCGGCCCTTCTGCACGAGGGCGATGATGCCGAGGACGATCGCCGCGAGGGCGGGAAGCCACGCGATGAAGCTCAGTACTGGGATGATGGCGAAGACGAAGGCGACCGCACCCACGATGAGGGCGGCGAGCCCAAGAGGACTCTTCTGCTTCGGGGCGGCGGGCTCAGGCGCGAACGGCGCAGGTGCGGGTGCAGGAACGGTCATGCGGGTGTTCTCTCTGTAGGTGCCCGCGTCCCCCAATTGGGCGGGCGTCGGCTCAACATATCCGCGATTCACAGCGGGCACATAGCCGCGCAATCAAACTGTGACTGTCGTCTGCGAATGGGTATCGGCCCGTTCACGATTTACTCACGGTTTTGAACCTGTCCATATGTGTACTTCTCTGTACCGGTGCCGCGAAATTCCGCGGACGGTACAGAGAAGTACGCCTAAGGACATCGCACCGCACAAACGGGGGTTGCAGGTTCAAGTCCTGTAGCCGGCACGTCGCCCGTGACGATCCGGTCCGCCCGCCGACGCCACGGGGCTCAGGATCCGTGACGCGTGGTCCACTCCCGGAACGGCGCCGTCGCGTCATCCACCTCGATCTGCTCGGCGGGCAGCGCACGGTCCTCGGGTGCCATCGTGTACTCGTCGTAGAACGACGCCAGCGTCATGAGCCGGTTGCCGTCCTCGTAGTGCTCGCCCTCCTGCTCGCGCGTGACGGCGAAGAAGAGACGGTCCGGCTGGGCGTAGTACACGGCGCCCAGGCACATCGGGCACGGATAGGCCGTGACGTACATGTCGTGACCGGCCAGGTCGCGGATGCCCTTCTCGGCGGCCGCGCGGATGGCGCGGATCTCGGCGTGCGCGGTCGGGTCGCCGTCCTGGGCGACGTGATTGACCGCCTCGACGACGATCTCGCCGTCCTTGACGATGAGACACGCGAAGGGCTTGCCTCCGGCATCGACGTTCTCGTGCGCGCGCGAGACGGTGAGGGCGGACAGCTCCTGGTGGTTCATGGCTCGACGCTAGGCGTCCGGTCGTCCGCGGTCCGGGGCTGGGCGGCGGGGGAGAACCGTGCTAGTGACGGCTCACGACAGGGCGTTCGCGAGCGCCACGAGGAAGACGCCCCCCGCGGCGACCGTGACCAGCCCCGCGAGCAGTGCACCGGCGATGGCGAGGGCGCGCAGGGGGCCGGGGCGGGTACCCGCCTCCCCGGCGAAGAGGAGGGCCGCGACGCCGACGACGAGCATGATGAGGTCTCCCACGAGACCGACCGGCGCCCACACGACGCTCGCCATCGCCGCCACCCCCGCGAGCAACGCCACGACATGGCGGACGTGGTTGCCAGGCGGGGCGGCTTCGGAGCTCATGGACGCGTCGTTCGTCAGCGCGGCCGCACGCGCAGCCACCGAGTCCCGTGCGCAGCGAGGGTCACACCGACTCCCAACCAGATCGGCGCGGACGAGACGAGGTCCAGCGCCTCGGGCGCCATGCCCGACAGGGTCAGCGCGTCGATCTCGACGGCCGAGTCGGCGACGTTGGCGAGGACGAGGACGGCGAATCCGTTGTCGCCCGGGCGGAGGAAGGCGACGACAGAGGGGACGTGGGCGTCGAAGGCGATCAGCTCGTTGCCGGAGAACTCCGGGGTCGCGCGGCGGACGTCGAGCAGACGCGTGAGACGGGCGAACACGCGTCCGGCCGGGGTGTCGGCATCCCTCCGGTCCGCGTAGTTCTGCGCGGGACGGAAGGGGCGGTGCACCCATCGACTGTCGCCCGCCTCCTCCGGGCGGTCGGAATAGCCGTAGTCGTTGAGCTGGGCCACCTCGTCGCCGAGGTAGAGCAGCGGGATGCCGCCGGTGGACAGGGCCAGCGCGTGCGCCAGGATGACGCGGTCCTCGCCACCGGCGTCGCCCGCCTCTATCCCGGCGAGGGATGCCGTGGTGCCGGTGACGCGGGCATCGCCCGTGCGGGGGTTCTCCTGGAACGGCACGCCGCGGGCGAAGGTGCCCTCGGCTCGGCCGACGTAGAAGTCGTTGAGGAAGCGGCGATGCGGGGAGCCGTCGATCCCGAGCTCGGCGGCATCCTCATCGGCGAAGGTCCACCCGATGTCGTCGTGGCTGCGCACGTAGTTGACCCAGGCCGTGCCCGCGGGCAGGGCGTGGCGCCGCTCGAGGGCCTGCTGGAGGAGGCGTCCGTCTCGGGTGGCCAGCGCCTCCCAGGTCAGCGCCATCTGCAGGGGGTTGTAGGAGATCTGGCATTCGTCGGGGGAGATGTACGACACGACCTCGTCGGGGTGCACGATCGCCTCCGACTTGAACAGCAGCCCGGGAGCGGCCATCCGCAGCACGGCGTTGAACGCCTGCAGCAGCAGGTGCGCCTCGGGCAGCGACTCGCACGTGGTGCCGAGGCGCTTCCAGATGAAGGCCACGGCATCCATCCGCAGGATCTCCACGCCCTGGTTCGCCAGGTACAGCATCTCGCCGGCCATGGCCTCGAAGACGGCGGGGTTGGCGTAGTTCAGGTCCCATTGGAAGTGGTAGAAGGTCGCCCAGATCCACCGGCCGTCGTCGAGCTGCACGAACGAGCCCGGGTGGTCGTCGGGGAAGATCTCGCGAGTGGTGCGCTCGTACGCGTCGGGCATCTCGCGGTCGGGGAAGATGAGGTAGAAGTCCTCGTACCCGCGCTCGCCCGCGACGGCCTTCTGCGCCCAGCGGTGCTCGTTGCTGGTGTGGTTGAAGATGAAGTCGACGACGAGCGAGATGCCGGCCCGGCGCAGTTCGGCGGCGAGTTCGACGAGGTCGGCCATCGTGCCGAGCTTCGGGTTGACGCGGCGATAGCTCGAGACCGCGTAGCCGCCGTCGCTGTTGCCCTCGGGGCTCTCGAACAGCGGCATGAGATGCAGGTAGGTCAGGCCGAGCTCGCGGAAATACGGGATGGAGTCCCGGATGCCGCTGAGTCCGCCGGCGTACCGGTCGACGTAGCAGACCCCTCCGACCATGCGCTCGCTCTCGAACCACTCCGGCTCGCTCTCTCGCGCGCGGTCGAGTGCTCTGAGGTCGGCGGGACGCGCCGCCCAGGAACGGCGGGCGAGGTCGACCACGGAGGCCAGACGCTCGAAGCCGTCGGCGCGGTCGCCGTAGAGCTGGGCGAACAGGTCGTGGAGGCGGGGGAGATGCACCTCGGCGTTCGCCAGGAACTCGCGATCGACCTGGTCGGCGGTGAGGTCGGCGAGGATCGCGGGGACGTCGTGGGAGGTGCCTTGGAGCT
Source organism: Microbacterium sp. NPDC089188 (assembly GCF_040685155.1). Taxonomy (NCBI): domain Bacteria; kingdom Bacillati; phylum Actinomycetota; class Actinomycetes; order Micrococcales; family Microbacteriaceae; genus Microbacterium; species Microbacterium sp. NPDC089188. Next base: position 576,589 of record NZ_JBFBHH010000002.1, read on the forward strand.
GTGTCACGGGGGAAATCCTGACGCATCGGAGGGGATGGGGCGACAACGACGTGGTCTCGATCTCGGCACGGATGCCGGGGTGCGCGGTACATCCTCTTCAAAACACGGGCGGTGGGGGCGGCGTACCCGCGGCGAGGGGAGGGGCGCGAGCGATCCGGACGGGGGCCCGAGTCGACCCTTTTGTTCCGTCTGTGTGGTACAAATTGTGCCAGCGGAAAGATACGAAAGGTGGGCGCACGATGATGGGCGAGATCGCAAGCATCGCGAGCAGGCTGTGGCAGGTGTCGCCGGCCGAGATCGGGTGGGGGCTGGCGTCGTCCCCGGTGGTGTGCGCCGCCGGAGCCGTCGTCCTCGCCCTCATCGTCGCTCGCGTCCGGCGGCGACCGGGCGGGGCGTCCGCCGCCGGCGCCGATCGCGAACGCGTCGCGCTCGGCGCGCTCGCCCTCATGGTGGGCGCGGCGTGGCTCGCCGACGTCGTCCTGCGCGGGTACGTCTTCGACATGTCGGCGACCGTGTCGTGGTGGCGGTTCGCCGTCGCTCCTCTCGTCGCAACCGGCGGCCTCGTCGTCCTGGGCGCATCGCTGCGCGCCGGAGGGGCGCGGCGCGCGGTCGATGCCCTCTCGGTGACGCGGCGCACCTGGACGACCTTCGGGCCGCGGCGCGAACTCGTCGCTCTCGTCACGCTCGCCGCCCTCACCGGGGCGATCGTCGTGGTGTTCGGGACCACGGCGATGTCGCTCGATTCGGGGGTCAGTGCTCACGTCGCCTTGGACGCCCCCAATACCGCGTACGCACCCGTCGTTCTGCCCTTTCCCGGGTGGGCCTACGGCATCCCCACGATCTCGGCCCTCATGCTCGTGATCGCGGCGACCGTCTTGGCGCTGCATCGGAACAGCGTCCGTCCCTTCCGTGGGGGCCTCGGGTGGGACGAGGAGCGCTCTCGACGCGCGATGACGGCCCGCGGGCTGGTCGCCGTCGCTCTCGCGGCGACGCTCCTGGCGCTGGCGGGTCTGCTGCGCATGACGCGGGCGGCCGTCCTCACGTCGATGACGTTCGCCCACAGCGGGGAGACCGTGAACGTCTCCGTCCCGCACGAGGATCTCATCGTTCTCGGCGGGATGCTCGCGCCCGTGCTCGAGATCAGCGGGGCCGTGGTGCTCGCGCTCCTCGTCATCCGCGCGGGCGAGCTCGTCGCGCCCGGCCGGCGCCTCGCGCGGACCGCGGGGAGCGCGGCGTGAGGACTCCGACTCCGGACGACGTCGTCGAGCCCGCCTCGACCGATGACCTCCACCGCTTCTTCCGCGGGCTGATCGTCTCGGGGCGGCTCGGCGTCGGGGAGAAGCTGCCGACGGTGCGTCAAGCCGCCGTCGACTTCGGTGTGGCGCCGGGAACGGTGCAGAAGGCGTATCGCGCCCTCGAGGCGGACGGTCTCACCGTGAGCAGGGTGGGGTCGGGAACCCGTGTCGCCCCCGGGGTGGCCGCGCTCTCGGCCGATCTCGCGCGACGCCTCCGGTCGATCGCCGATGCGGCGGCGGCGGAGGGGGTCGATCTCGAGACGCTGATCGACGTCTTGCGCACCATGTCGGACGACGTCCGTTCCGCGTGACCTATCGGCGCGCGTCGGACGCGACCGGCCGTCCCCTACGATCGACCGTGGCCCCCGAGCGGGGGAACGAGGGGAGAGCGGTGGCGGAGCGCGGATCGGTCGGCCTCGCCGTCGCCGGAGCGGTGCTCATCGGCGCCCTCACGGCCCTCCAGGCCCGCATCAACGGCACGCTCGGGGCGGAGATCGGTGACGGGTTCGTCGCGGCCGCGATCTCGTTCGGGTCGGGATTGATCATCCTCATCGCGCTGTCGGCCCTGGTTCCGCAGGGTCGCCGCGGATTCGAGCGCCTCGTGTCCGGCATCCGATCGCGAACGATCCCCGCGTGGATGCTGCTGGGCGGTCTTGCGGGAGCGTTCACCGTCGCGAGTCAGGGGCTGACCGTGGCGACCATCGGAGTCGCCCTCTTCACGGTCGGCTTCGTCGCCGGGCAGACCACCGGGGGGCTCGTGCTGGACCGCGTCGGCTTCGGACCGGCGGGCGTCGTGCCCGTCACGGTGCGACGCGTCATCGGCGCGCTCCTGGCGATCGCCGGGGTCGTGGTGTGCCTGTCGGGGGATGCCGTCAACGGTGTGCCGCTGTGGATGCTCATCGTTCCAGCGATCGCCGGAGCGGGCGTCGCCTGGCAGCAGGGGACCAACGGGCGACTGCGCGTGCGCGTGGAGAGTCCGCTGACGGCGACGCTGGTGAACTTCATCGGCGGCACCGTGGTGCTGCTCGTGGCCGCGTTCGTTCACGTCGGTGTCGTGGGCGCTCCCCGCGCCGTGCCGACGGAACCGTGGCTCTACGTCGGCGGGGCGGTCGGCGTGATCTACATCTTCCTGTCGGCGGTGGTCGTGCGTCGAACGGGCGTGCTGCTGCTGGGTCTGGGGTCGGTGGTCGGCCTGCTCACCACCTCGGTGCTGCTCGACGCCCTCTGGCCCGCCCCCGCCGCACCCGCCACCCCGGTGGCGCTTCTCGCCGCCGCCGTGGCGATCTCCGGGGTCGCCGTGGCCGCCGTGCCGTGGAGGCGCCGGAGCCGCTAGGAGCGTTCCCCCCGGACGCGGCCCGACACGTCGGCCGTTCGCGCGGCTCACGCCGCGCGCCCGCGGCGCGTTCATGCCCCGCCGGAGACACGACGACGCCGCCGACCGGAGTCGGCGGCGTCGAGGCCGTGGCATCGCGCGCGTCAGAGGCGCGCTTCGTCGACCGTGCGTTTCTTCTTGCCCCCCGGCATGCGCGAGAGGTGCTTCGCGGCATCCAGCGTCTTGCGCCGGACCGGCCGCGACATCTTCGGCTTGCCGCCGACGTAGAGCCAGCCCAGCAGCACCTCGTGCTTCGCCAGGCCGTGAGCCTTCGCCAGCACCTTGTGGCGGGTGTTGTCGTCGGTGCGCCAGAACACCCCGAACCCCGCCTCGTCGAGCACGAGACTCAGCATGTGGGCGACACCGGATGCCACGGCCTCCTGCTCCCACGAGGGGATCTTCTTCGAGCCGAGATCGGCCACGACCGCGATGATGAGCGGAGCGCGCCGGGGCTTGGAGGAATACCCCTTCTTGCCGTCGGCCTTGTTCAGCGCACGCGCGAGGAGGTCGCGATCCGCACCGCGGATCTCGATCAGGCGCCACGGTTTCAAGCTCTTGTGATCCGCGACGCGACCGGCCGCGGCGACGAAGGCCTCGAGCTCGGGGCCGGTCGGGGCGAGGTCGGTGACCTTCGACCACGACCGACGGTCGCGCATGGCTTCGAGGGCGCTCATGCTCCGTCGGCGGGGGAGTCGGCCGGGGTGAAGTTCAGCGACAGCGAGTTCATGCAGTACCGATCGCCCGTGGGGGTGCCGAAGCCGTCGGGGAAGACGTGTCCCAGGTGCGAGCCGCAGTTGGCGCACCGCACCTCGGTGCGCTGCATCCCGTGGCTGTTGTCGTCGATCAGCTCGACCGCTTCGGGTCGAACCGACTCGTAGAAGCTGGGCCATCCGCAGTGCGAGTCGAACTTGGTGCCGCTCTGGAACAGCTCGTTGCCGCACGCGGCGCAGGTGTAGAGGCCGGCGCGGCTCTCGTCGAGCAGCTCACCGGTCCAGGCGCGCTCGGTTCCCGCCTGGCGCAGCACCGCGTACTGCTCGGGGCTGAGCTCGGCGCGCCACTGGTCGTCGGACTTGTCGACGGCGTAGGTCATGTGTTCTCTCCTTCGTCTGCTCCCATTGTCTCGTGCCCGGCGCCGACCGGGTCGTGCTGCGATGATTCGTGAGTGGATCAGGATGCCGTGGATGCCGTCGTCGAACGCTATGGACGGTTCGCCCGCGATGAGGCGCCCGGCCGATCCGCGGTCTACGAGGCCTGGGCGCATCGCGTGGCGAAGGATCCGACGGTCGCTGCCGCGCTCGCGCCGATTCCCGAGACCCGCCGTCAACCCCCGCTCGTCTTCGCGGTGATGCGCGTGCGCGGGGCGCCGATGGACGACGTCGACGCGTGGGCCCCGTGGGTCGTCGCACACGCCGATGAGATCGCCGCGCAGTGCCGGGTGCGCAGCGTGCAGACCAACGAGCCGCTCCGGTGCGCCGCTCTGCTGCCGGCGCTCGCCCGCATCGACGGTCCGATCGCGCTGCTCGAGGTCGGCGCGAGCGCCGGGTTGTGCCTGTACCCCGACCGGTACTCGTACCGCTACCGCCGAGGCGACGAGCTCATCGCCCTCGACCCGGTCGACGGCCCCTCGACGGTCGAGTTGCACAGCGACCTGACCGGCGACCCCGTCCTTCGAATGCCCGAGATCGTCTGGCGCGCCGGGATCGACCTCAACCCGCTCGACGCCCGCGACGCGGATGACCGGGCGTGGCTCGAGGGGCTCGTGTGGCCGGGGGAGGAGGGGCGACGTGAGCGCATCGTCGCCGCTCTCGACATCGCCGCCGTCGATCCGCCGCTCCTGGTCTCCGGCGACGGCGCGGACGCCCTGCCCGCGCTCGCCGCGCAGGCCCCCGCCGACGCCACGCTCGTGGTCACGACGCCGGGCGTGCTCGCGCACGTGCCGCGCGCTCGGCGCGGGGCGGTCATCGACGCCGCCCGCACCGCGGGACGCTGGGTGACGCTCGACGCCCCCGGCCTCCACGACGGATGGACGGCAGCACCGGGCGTGAAACGGGGCGGCTTCGCCCTGGCGCTGGACGGGGAGGTGCTGGCCGAAGTGGATCCACTCGGCGCGTGGGTGGCGTGGCATCCGGGAGGGGCGTCGTCGGCGCAGTAGCGTGGCGCCGTGCCTCTTTCGGACCGCGACCTCTCCTTCCTCGCCTTCGAGGGTGAATGGCGGCGCCACGCGGGTGCGAAGGAGGAGGCGATCCGGGCGGAGTTCGACCTCACGCCGGCGCGCTACTACCAGCTGCTGGGGCGGTTGATCGACACCCCCGACGCCCTCGCGCACGACCCGATGCTCGTTCGCCGTCTGCGGCGGCGACGCGACGACGCAGTGGCGCAGCAGCGCGCCCGGCTGGGTCGGACGGCGGCCCGCTGACGGGGTGCTCAGGCGTCGACCGATAGCATCGTCCAATGGCCAGATCGACCTTCCCTCGGGATCGCTTCGACGACCTGCCCGATTCCACCGGCCGGGTCGGGGCGCACCGGGCCGAGCGACCGCGCACGCGCGGATGGATCGTGTTCCTGTGGGCGGCCATCGCCACGCTCGTGCTCATCATCGTGGGCATTTTCGGGTCCCTCGTGGCCTCGGGCCGCATCAGCCTCGGCGCCGATGACGCACCCGTTCCGACCGTGTCGGCAGAACCGACCGAGGCCGTCGTCGTCGACACCTCGTACTCGGTGGTGGTGCTGAACGGCACGGGCCAGGACGGCCTCGCCGCGACGGTGCGCGATCAGATCGTGGCGGCGGGGTGGGCCGGTGACACCGTCGAGACGGGGGACTCCGACTCCACCGATTTCGCTCAGACCACGATCTACTACCTGCGCGACGGCGACGAGGCGGCGGCGCGGGGCCTCGCACAGACCATCGGCGGCGCCGAGGTCGCGCAGAGCGACTTCCTGCAGCCGACCGACGACCCGAACACCCCCGACGACGAGAGCGCCGTCAAGCGACTCGTCGTGGTGATCGGCCTCGACCGCGCCGCCGGCGCGACCCCCTCCGCCACCGCGCAGTGACCCTCTCGCGCCGCGTGTTTCCGCGGCGTAACAAGTTGGGGGCACGCGCGTCAACAATCCCCGGAGGGGCCGGTTCGGCGGCATCCGGCGTGCTTACGATGACCGAGTCATCCAGCAACAGGAGATTCGCATGACGCAGGGCACCGTCAAATGGTTCAACGCCGAGAAGGGCTACGGTTTCATCACCGTGTCCGATGGGCAGGACGTGTTCGTCCACTACTCGAGCATCGAGATGTCGGGCTTCCGCGTCCTCGAGGAAGGTCAGGCGGTCGAATTCACCGTCGGCACCGGTCAGAAGGGCCCGCAGGCGGAGTCCGTGCGACTGGCCTGATCCGCTGGCTCGAACGCCGTGGCATCCCTCACCGGGATGCCACGGCGTTCGTCGTCTCACGGACGGCCTCGCGGCTTGCACTCCCCAGGGGCGAGTGCCAGAATGAGTTAGCACTCGCTTTCGTCGAGTGCCAAAATCTGGAAGTCACCCGTCCGGGAGGGACGACACACTTATGGCAAAGATCATCGCTTTCGACGAAGAGGCCCGTCGCGGTCTCGAGCGCGGCCTCAACACGCTGGCCGACGCCGTCAAGGTGACCCTGGGCCCCCGCGGTCGCAACGTCGTGCTCGAGAAGAAGTGGGGCGCCCCCACGATCACGAACGACGGTGTCTCGATCGCCAAGGAGATCGAGCTCGACGACCCGTACGAGAAGATCGGCGCCGAGCTGGTCAAGGAGGTCGCCAAGAAGACCGACGACGTCGCGGGTGACGGCACCACCACCGCCACCGTTCTCGCCCAGGCGCTCGTGCGCGAGGGCCTGCGCAACGTCGCGGCCGGCGCCGACCCCATCTCGCTCAAGAAGGGCATCGAGAAGGCCGTCAAGGCCGTCACCGACGAGCTGCTCTCCTCCGCCAAGGAGGTCGAGTCCAAGGAGCAGATCGCCGCCACCGCGTCGATCTCCGCCGCCGACCCCGCGATCGGCGAGCTCATCGCCGAGGCCATCGACAAGGTGGGCAAGGAAGGCGTCGTCACCGTCGAGGAGAGCAACACCTTCGGCACCGAGCTCGAGCTCACCGAGGGCATGCGCTTCGACAAGGGTTACATCAACCCCTACTTCGTCACCGACCCCGAGCGTCAGGAAGCGGTCTTCGAAGACCCGTACATCCTGATCGCCAACCAGAAGATCTCCAACATCAAGGACCTTCTGCCGATCGTCGACAAGGTGATCCAGGAGGGCAAGGAGCTCCTCATCATCGCCGAGGACGTCGAGGGCGAAGCGCTCGCGACCCTGGTGCTGAACAAGATCCGCGGCATCTTCAAGTCGGTCGCCGTCAAGGCTCCCGGCTTCGGCGACCGCCGCAAGGCTCAGCTGCAGGACATCGCGATCCTCACCGGCGGCCAGGTCATCACCGAAGAGGTGGGCCTCAAGCTCGAGAACGCGACCGTCGACCTGCTCGGCCGTGCTCGCAAGGTCATCATCACCAAGGACGAGACCACGATCGTCGAGGGTGCCGGTGAGTCGGAGCTGATCGAGGGTCGCGTGACCCAGATCCGCCGCGAGATCGAGAACACCGACAGCGACTACGACCGCGAGAAGCTCCAGGAGCGCCTCGCGAAGCTCGCCGGTGGCGTCGCCGTCATCAAGGCCGGAGCCGCGACCGAGGTCGAGCTCAAGGAGCGCAAGCACCGCATCGAAGACGCCGTGCGCAACGCCAAGGCCGCCGTGGAAGAGGGTGTCGTCGCCGGTGGTGGCGTCGCGCTCATCCAGGCCGGCAAGAACGCTCTCGCGAACCTCCAGCTCTCGGGCGACGAGGCGACCGGTGCGAACATCGTCAAGGTCGCCATCGAGGCTCCGCTCAAGCAGATCGCGCTGAACGCCGGTCTCGAGCCCGGTGTCGTCGCGAACAAGGTGTCGGAGCTCCCCGTGGGCCACGGCCTCAACGCCGCGACCGGCGAGTACGGTGACCTGTTCGCACAGGGCATCATCGACCCCGCCAAGGTGACCCGCTCTGCTCTGCAGAACGCCGCGTCGATCGCCGGTCTGTTCCTCACGACCGAGGCCGTCGTCGCCGACAAGCCCGAGAAGGTCGCCGCTCCCGCGGGCGACCCGACGGGTGGCATGGACTTCTGATCCACGCCTGACGCCCGAGAACGCCCCCTCCTCCGGGAGGGGGCGTTCTCCGTTCCGGCGGGCCGGGTGGCGCGGTCTCACACGCCGATGACGGTGCCCCGGTCGCCCGAGGCGGCGCGTCGACGAACGACGCCGCCGAGCCCTCTCGCTCGCGCGAGCGCTCGAGCCTGCCGCGTGTCCTTCCGGCGTGCTGCGGATCGTTTCGCCCACGTCGCGAGACGACCAGGCGGCGTGATCTGCCGAAGGGACTCGCTCACGCGGTCCCGGCCGGACGATCCCCGCCGGGAAACGGAGCGCGGCGTCTCAGGCCGGGGTGTCGGGCCGGTGATCGTCGGGGAGGCGCTCGAGCGGCTGCGTCTCGATCAGCGCATGCTCCGCGGCGTCGCGACGATCGGCCAGCGGAAGAGACACCCGGAACGTCGCGCCCCCGCCGGGGGTGTCGACGACCTCGACCGTACCGTGCAGCAGATCGACGATGGATGCCACGATCGACAGACCGAGGCCGGATCCGCCGGTCTCGCGCGTGCGCGAGGTGTCGGCGCGCCAGAAGCGCTGGAAGATCTGGTCGCGGATCTGCTCGGGAACGCCCTCGCCGTGGTCGATGATCTCGACCCAGCCCATGTCGTTCTCGGCATCCACTCCCACGCGCAGCCCGATGGGGGAGTCGTCGGCGGTGAATCGACGCGCGTTGCCCAGGAGGTTCGCCACCACCTGACGCACCTTGTTCTCGTCGCCCAGCACGATCGGCGCCAGCCGCGGTGTGGGACGCATCGCTCCGGCCGGCGGTGCGGCCGGCTCGGTCGTCGGTGCCTCCCCGGTCGTCGTGGCGGGATCGGTGCCGTCCTTCTGGCGGCGGCGCAGGCGCGACAGCGTGGCTCCGGCGATCGCCATGGCCGACGTGGTGGGAGCCGTGCGGCGTCGCGTCGCGGCCTCGGCGGGGTGTCCGCCCGAATCGAGCAGTGGATCGAGGGTGATCGTGGGCAGCACGAGCGGACCGCGAGAAGTGGTGTCGTCGACCGTGACCTCGCGCTGGGGCGAGGTCACCCGCAGGTCGAGGGCGGCGTCACGTGCGATGGGACGCAGGTCGAGCTCGGTGATCGAGACATCACGGCGCTCGTCGAGGCGGGCGAGCGCGAGAAGATCCTCGACGAGCGCCCCCATGCGGATCGCTTCCTTCTCGATGCGCTCCATCGACTGCGCCACGTCCTCGTCGGAGCGGATCGCCCCCATGCGGTAGAGCTCGGCATAGCCGCGCATCGTCACGAGCGGGGTGCGCAGCTCGTGGCTCGCGTCACCGATGAACCGGCGCATCTGCCGCACGGTGGCATCCCGTTGCCCGAGCGCGCCGTCGATGCGCGCGAGCATGGCGTTGATGGCGGTCTTGAGCCGCCCCACCTCGGTGTCGGGCACGATGTCGGTGAGGCGCTGGCTGAAATCGCCCGCGGCGATGTCCATCGCGGTCGTCTCGACCTGGCGCAGGTTGCGGAAGGCGAGCGTCACCAGCCACCTCGTGAGCAGGGCCGTGGCGATGAGGATGAGCAGCGCGACGAACGCGTAGATGCCGACGTACGCGGCGACGATGCGGTCGGTGGGCGCCAGGGGCTGCACGACCATCTGCGTGTAGACGCCGGGGTTGCCCGGCACCTGCAGGACGCCGACGCGCGCGAGGAAGTGCGCTCCGGAGTCCGGGTCCTCCAGCTCGATGCGTCGGTCGATCTGGCCGTACGTCTGCTCGACGGTGAAGGTGTCGGGCAGCTGCGGCAGCGCCTTCGACGACGTGCCGTTGTAGAAGGCCTCGCGTCGGCCGTCAGGACCGTAGACCACGACCATCGACCCGATCTGCGGGGCGTTCTCGACCTGCGTGAACTCGATGCCGCCGTCGACCGGTGTCGTGGTGAAGATGCTGTTGGCGATGCTGCCCGCCGCCTGCTGGGCCAACTGCTCGTCGAGATTGTTCACCAGCGTGGTGCGCAGGAACACCATGGTGCCGATACCCGCGGTGAACAGACCGATCGCGAGCAGCGCGACGGTCACACCGGTGACCTTGGTCCGAAGGCTCAGACCTCGCCACCAGCGCGTCAGGGCATCGTCGGAGGGCGACAGGGCGGACGCCTTCCGCTCAGGCGCTCTTGCCCGACTTCAGCATGTAGCCGAAGCCGCGCTTGGTCTGGATGAGCGGCTCGGAGGAGTGCGGGTCGATCTTGCGACGCAGGTACGAGATGTAGCTCTCGACGATGCCGGCGTCGCCGTTGAAGTCGTACTCCCAGACGTGGTCGAGGATCTGGGCCTTCGACAGCACGCGATTGGGGTTGAGCATGAGGTAACGCAGGAGCTTGAACTCCGTGGGGCTGAGGTCGATCGAGACGTCGCCGACGCTGACGTCGTGGGTGTCCTGGTCCATCGTCAGCTCGCCGGTGCGGATGATCGACTCCTCATCGGCCTGCATCGTGCGACGCAGGATCGCCTGGATGCGGGCGACGATCTCATCGAGGCTGAAGGGCTTAGTGACGTAGTCGTCGCCCCCGGCATTCAGCCCCTCGATCTTGTCCTCGGTCTCGTCCTTCGCGGTGAGGAAGAGGATGGGGGCGGTGTAGCCCGCACCCCGCAGCCGCTTGGTGACGCTGAAGCCGTTCATGTCGGGCAGCATCACGTCGAGCACGATGAGGTCGGGTTCTTCTTCGAGCACGGCCGAGATCGTCTGCGCGCCGTTGGCCACGGCTCGCACCTGGAAACCGGCGAAGCGCAGGCTCGTGATGAGCAGGTCGCGGATGTTCGGTTCGTCGTCCACGACGAGGATGCGAGGAGCTGTCATCCCCTCATTATCGTGATCCGACCCCGCAATGTCCTGGATATGGAACGGAAAGCCGCGTGCTGGTATGCGTCAGGCGGCCGCGGCGTCGATCCCGTCGGCATCCAGGATCGTGTAGGCGTAGCCCTGCTCGGCGAGGAAGCGCTGACGGTTCTGCGCGAAATCCTGGTCGACGGTGTCGCGCGCGATGAGGGTGTAGAAGCTCGCCGTGTGGTTCGACTGCTTAGGCCGCAGCAGACGTCCGAGACGCTGCGCCTCCTCCTGCCGCGAGCCGAACGAGCCCGACACCTGGATCGCGACGGACGCCTCGGGGAGGTCGACCGAGAAGTTCGCCACCTTCGAGACGACGAGCAGCGGGATGCTGCCGTCGCGGAAGCCCTGGAACAGTTCCTCGCGCTCGGGGATCGGGGTGGCGCCGGTGATCTGCGGGGCGTTCAACGCCTCGGCGAGCTCGTCGATCTGATCGAGGTACTGCCCGATGACCAGCACGCGCTCACCCGGATGCCGCTGCACCAGGCGGCGCGTGACGTCGATCTTCGCGGGGGCGGTGGCGGCGAGGCGATAGCGATCCTCGTCGGCCGCGGCGGCGTATTCGAGGCGCTCGTCGGCCGGGAGGTCGATGCGCACCTCGTAGCAGGCGGCCGGGGAGATGAAGCCCTGGGCCTCGATCTCCTTCCACGGCGCGTCGAAGCGCTTGGGGCCGATGAGGCTGAACACGTCGCCCTCGCGTCCGTCCTCGCGCACGAGCGTCGCAGTGAGGCCGAGGCGGCGGCGCGCCTGCAGGTCGGCGGTGAGCTTGAAGACCGGGGCGGGGAGGAGGTGCACCTCGTCGTACAGCACGAGGCCCCAGTCGAGGGCGTCGAGCAGGGCGAGGTGGGCGTACTGGCCTTTCCGCTTGGCGGTGAGGATCTGGTACGTCGCGATGGTGACCGGCTTGATCTCCTTCACCTGACCGGAGTACTCGCCGATCTCGTCGGGGGTCAGGGTCGTGCGCCGCAGCAGCTCGTCGCGCCACTGACGGGCGCTGACGGTGTTGGTGACGAGGATGAGGGTCGTCGTGCGCGTGTCGGCCATCGCCCCCGCGCCCACGAGCGTCTTGCCGGCGCCGCAGGGGAGCACCACGACGCCGGACCCGCCCTCGGAGAACGAGTCCACCGCCTGACGCTGGTAGGGGCGCAGGCTCCAGCCGTCTTCGGCGAGGTCGATCGGGTGCGGGGTGCCGGGGGTGTATCCGGCGAGGTCTTCGGCGGGCCAGCCGATCTTCAACAGCTCTTGTTTGATGTGACCGCGTGCCCATGCGTCGACGAGGTAACTGTCGGGGCTGGGATGCCCGATCAGCAGGGGAGCGATGCGCTTGTTGCGCGAGACCTCGCCGAGGACGGCGGCATCCGTCGACCGCAGGACGAGGGCGCCCTCGTCGTTGCGCTCGATGACGAGGCGCCCGTACCGGTTGACCGTCTCCCGGATGTCGGTGCTGACGGATGCGGGGACGGGGAAGCGCGACCACGTGTCGAGCGTCTCGAGCATCGCGTCGGCGTCGTGGCCGGCCGCGCGGGCGTTCCACAGGCCGAGCCGCGTGATCCGGTAGGTGTGGATGTGCTCGGGTGCGCGCTCGAGCTCGGCGAAGACCGCGAGCTCGTGCCGCGCCGTCTCCGCCTGGGGGTGCGCGACCTCGAGGAGGACGGTGCGGTCGCTCTGCACGATCAAGGGGCCGTCAGACATAGCGTTCGAGTCTACCGGGGTCGCAAGCAGCCCGGCGTCCCCTGGTCTCAGTCGACCGGGGCGACCCCTTCGATGTGCGAGAGGGGGAGCGTGCGCTCGACGTCGGCCGCGCGGTCGCGTCCGCGCAGGCGTCCGCCGCCGAGACCCGTCGCCTCGAGCCGGAACACTCGTGCCGACCCGTCGGGCAGCCGCACGGTCACGTCGACCACGGCGCGGGCGCGGACCGCGTGATCGAGCTCGCGCTCGAGCCACGCGGCATCGGAGTCCTGGGCGCCGTTGCGCAGGCGCCCCAGGAGCGGGGCGTAGAGCTCGTCGGGGTCGGACGCCGGCTGCTCGGCGCCGGCGAGCTTCGCGCGCTCGAGAGCGCGGGGGCGGCCGTCGGCGTCGACGGCGACAGCGGGATAGTGCGCGTCTGTGAGGGCCCAGAAAACGACGTCGGCCGAGACGTGGGAGACGAGGTCGTCGCCGTCGTCGCGCGCCAGGGCGATCGAGCGCAACGACTGATCGACCTCCATCGAGCGTCGCAGGGTCTCGTCGTCGGTGGTCACCCGCGTAAGAGAGGTGTCGGCGTCGACGCCCACGCGCACGCGGCCGTGCTCGGCGGAGGTGCGTTCGATGACATACGCGAGCGGCTGCGGCAGGCCCGTGAGGGAGATCTCGGTGAGGAAGCTCCGGAGCGACTCCGCGGTCTCGCCCGCGGTGATCGCCGCGCCCACCGTGCCGGCGCTGAAACGGTAGCTCGAGGCCTGGGCGCGGGACTCGCGCGCGGCCATCGTGCGCAGCCGCACGTCGAGGTGGGGCGCCAGGGGTCCCGGCGCGATCGCGGTCAGGTCGTTCTGCAGGTAGACGCGGTCGACCTCGGGGGGCAGCAGCTCTTTCAACGCGGAGGTGTCGAGCTCGCCGCCGGCCGCGAGGGGGGCCGCCCAGGGCGCCACGCGTCCCGCCGCGTCGAGCAGGCCCCAGCGCACCAGCCGCCGGATCCACAGCGTCGCGCGCTCGGGCCCCTCGGGGTCGAAGGGGGTGGCGTCGGCCCAGTGCTCGCTGGGGATCCAGCCTCCGTCATCCGCTCGATACGCGCGGGGGAGAGCATCGCGCAGGGCCACCGCCGTGCGGCTCCAGCGCTCGAGGGTCGGCAGGCGCAGCCATTCGCGGCCCCGGGGCGAAACGAGCCACGCTCGGTCGTTCGCGCCCAGGAGGCCGACGTCGGAGGCGAGGCCGACCAGCAGGTCCGCTTCGGCGGCGGTGGTCACCGCCCCCGCGTCGACGAGTCGTCGCCGCTCCGTCGCGCCGAGCGACCCCGACCCGATACGGCCGAGGGGGGACTCGAGCGTGAGCATGAGGATGTCGGCGACCGAGGCGGCGTTGGTGAAAGCGGCCTCCGCCGCTGCCGAGGCCGTCTCCGAGGCCGGGGCGGGCGCCGTCGCGGACGGGGCCGCGGGCAGTCCGTCGGGGAGCGCCTCGTGCACCGCGCTCGTGACGGTCGGGAACGGGATGCCGTCGTCGCCGACCAGGGCGCGCGCGATCAGCGCGTCGCGCGCGGCGCCGGTGGCCGGGCTGCCGGCGACGGCGTCGAGCAGCGCGATCGCCTCGTCGCGCGTCAGGGCGGGCAGCTCCCGAGCGACCGAGGCCGGATCGAGAAGCGCCTCGGCGGCGTCGAACATGTCGCGCCAGGCGCTCGAGGGAGCGACGTGCCGCCCCGTGAACAGGCGTGCGAGAGAGGCGTCGTCGCGCGCGCCCAACGAGACCGCCAGTGCGCGTTGTGCGGAGGTCTCGGGCACGTCAGCGGGCCTTGTTGGCCCGCGCCCTTCGGGCGAAGCTCATGATGAGCACGGCCAGCAGGCACACGAAGGCGACCGGTGGGGCGATGTAGACGATGACCCCGATCGTCGGCCAGATGCCCGAGCCCATGTCGGCTCCGGAGCTGGAGCCAACGATGATCGCGAAGAAGCACACGATCGACAGCACGAGGAGACCCAGCGACATGAACGCCAGGATGCGGTCGATACGTCGGACGGGAACGTCGTCGCCCGGCGTGCTGCCGCCGGTGGTGCGGGTGCTCATCGCGCTCAGCCTACTGCCTGGCGCCGGTGTCGTAGGCTGGAAGACCGGGATCCGCTCGGTTCCCGCGTTCCGCCGCGCGTTCGCGCACATATCCAGCGAGGTGTCCATGCCCACCGGCAAGGTCAGGTTCTACGACGACGAGAAGGGCTTCGGCTTCATCAGCACCGATGACGGCCAGGACGTGTTCCTGCACGCCACGGCTCTGCCCGCCGGGACCCCCGCTCCCAAGGCCGGAACGCGCCTCGAGTTCGGCGTGGCCGACGGCAAGCGCGGACTGCAGGCGCTGTCGGTCCGCGTGCTGGACGCTCCGGTGAGCCTGTCGAAGCGGTCGCGCAAGCCGGCCGACGACATGGCGATCATCGTGGAGGACCTCGTGAAGCTCCTCGACGGCATCGGCGGTGACCTGCGTCGCGGTCGCTATCCCAGCGGCCCGCACGCCCAGAAGATCGCCGCGGTCCTGCGCAAGGTCGCCGATGACTTCGAAGCCTGAGCAGGGTGAGCCCTCGCCGGTCGCCGACGAGCGGCTGACCGGCGCGCACGATCTCGCCCTCGCGGCCCTGCACGAGATCACCGCGGCCGACACCGTCGGCCCCGCCGCGGGATACACCCTCGAAGACGACGGCGTCGTCTCGCTCCGTTTTCACACGCGCCTGTCGGGATACCCGGGGTGGTTCTGGACGGTGAGCGTGGCGGTCGTCGAGGACTCCGAGCCGACGGTGCTCGAGGTCGAGCTGCTCCCCGGAGACGGCGCGCTGCTCGCCCCCGACTGGGTGCCGTGGGCGACGCGACTGGCCGAGTACCAGGCGGCCCAGGCCGCCGCGGCGGCAGAGGATGCCGACGACGAAGCGGATGACGACGACGTCGACGACGAGCACGACGATTCCGATGACGACGACGACGAAGAAGAGGACGAGCCCAAGGCCCGCTTCCACGCGGGCGACCTCGACGGCGTGGACATCGACGAACTCGACGCGGACCACGCCCCCGACCATCGGGCGGACGGCGACGACGCGGACGACGACCACGCGGATGATGACGGCGACGACGACGCGGACGCGTACGACGACGATCATGACGACGATCGCGACGAGGGCGACCGCAGCTACTGACGCGCAGCCCCGAACGACGAAGGCCGCCCCGCGTGATGCGGGGCGGCCTTCGTCGTGACCGGCTCAGGCGCCGGGAAGGCGTTCGATCGTGTAGTCGATCGCGCCGATGAGGCGGCGGACGTCGTCGGGCTCGATCGAGACGAACGTCGCCACCCGCAGCTGGTTGCGGCCGAGCTTGCGGTAAGGCTCGGTGTCGACGATGCCGTTGGCGCGCAGGCTCTTCGCGATCGCCGCGGCGTCGATGCTCTCGTCGAAGTCGATCGTGACGACGACGGGGGAGCGGTCGGCCGGGTCGGCGACGAACGGGGTCGCGACCGTGCTGGCATCCGCCCAGTCGTACAGTGCCGCCGACGACTCCGCCGTTCGGCCGGCCGCCCACGACAGGCCGCCGTTGTCGAGGATCCAGCCGAGCTGCTCGTCGAGCAGGAGCAGGGTGGCCAGGGCCGGGGTGTTGAGGGTCTGCTGCAGGCGGGAGTTGTCGAGCGCGTTCTTCAGGCTCAGGAACTCGGGGATGTAGCGGTCGGATGCCGCGATGCCCTCGATGCGCTCGATCGCGGCCGGCGAGACGGCGGCGTACCACAGGCCCCCGTCGGAGCCGAGGTTCTTCTGCGGGGCGAAGTAGTAGACGTCGGCCTGCGTCACGTCGAAGTCGATGCCGCCCGCGGCGCTGGTCGCGTCGATCACGGTGAGCGCGCCGGCATCCGCCTGAACGCGCTGGACGGGCGCGGATACGCCCGTGGAGGTCTCGTTGTGCGGCCACGCGTACACGTCGACGCCCTCGACGGCCTCGGCGACCGTGCGGCTGCCCGGCTGGGCCTTGCGGACGTCGGGCGCCTGCAGCCAGGGGGCTGCGGCCGCGGAGGCGAACTTGCCGCCGAACTCGCCGAAGACGAGGTTCTGGCTGCGGTTCTCGATGAGGCCGAAGGCCGCGGCATCCCAGAACGCGGTCGATCCGCCGTTGCCCAGGATGATCTCGTACCCCTCGGGGAGGCGGAACAGCTGCGCGAGGCGCTCGCGCGTGCTGGCGACGAGGTTCTTCACCGGCGCCTGGCGGTGCGAAGTGCCGAGGATCGACGCCCCGCGGGTGACGAGGGCCTCGAGCTGCGCACCGCGCACCTTCGAAGGGCCGCATCCGAAGCGGCCGTCGGCGGGCAGGAGGTCACTGGGCAGTTCCACGTGCGGCATGGGACCGATTCTAGGGTCCCGGTCCCGGCCCTCCGGTGCTCATGTCGGAGGGGGTCGGTAGGCTGGGAGGACCTGCCGCGCGACATCGAGGACTGCTGAATGACCGACCTAATCGACACCACCGAGATGTATCTGCGCACCATCCTGGAGCTCGAGGAGGAGAAGATCGTGCCGCTGCGCGCGCGCATCTCCGAGCGCCTCGGCCACTCGGGTCCGACGGTGTCGCAGACCGTGGGACGCATGGAGCGCGACGGCCTCGTGGTGGTGTCCGAGGACCGGCGCCTCGAGCTGACCTCCGACGGTCGTCAGAAGGCGGTCGACGTCATGCGCAAGCACCGTCTCGCCGAGCGGCTGCTGAGCGATGTCATCGGTCTCGACTGGGCCTACGTGCACGACGAGGCCTGCCGGTGGGAGCACGTCATGAGCGAGCAGGTCGAACGCCGGCTCGTCGAGCTGCTCGGCCACCCCACCGAGTCTCCCTACGGCAACCCGATCCCCGGTCTCGACCAGCTCGGCGACACCGCGAGCGCCACGTTCGACGACGGGGTCGTGGGTCTGGTGCGCAAGCTCACCGACGCGGGCGGTCCGATCTCGGGCACGGTCCGTCGGCTCGCCGAGCCGGCGCAGGTCGACCCCGAGCTCCTGCAGCAGCTGAAGGCGGCGGGGGTCCTGCCCGGAGCGCGCGGCGACTACCGCTTCAACGAGGGGTACGTGCTGGTGCAGATGGAGGGCGTCGACGAGGGGCTCGAACTCCCGGTCGAGGTCGCGTCGCACATCTTCCTCGTCGCCGAGAGCTGAGTCGACCGAGGCTGAGCCTTCGCCGGGCATTGGGCCGTCACTCGATGCAGAGCGTGACTTGTTCGTTATCTTCGGGTAGCCTCTGAGGGTCCACAGGCGAGAAGCCCGCCGTCGGACCCCTCGCGGTTTGCCTCATCGGCTCGTCGTCCGCAGAGGGTGAAGCCCGCACATCGTGCCCCCAACCATCGAGTGCTGACGAGCCAGCGTCCCAGACGCAGAGGCGCCGGAGGAACTTTGGCTGAACACAACGATCCCGCTGCGGACCTACCCGAGGTCCCCGCAACGGGTCCCACCCGCAAGAGCGCGCGCGCTGAGGTCGCTCGACCCACCCGCCGCCCGATGCAGTCCCGCTCCACGGCGACCGCACCCGTCGCCCGTACCGCTCCCGCCCCCACCGGCGCCGCCCGGCGGCGCGGGGTCAAGCCGCTGCGCAGCGCCGTGATCCTGTCGATGGTCGCAGGGCTCGTCGCCACCGTCGCGATCCCGGCGTACGCGGCCACGGTGCCCGCGGCCCAGACGATGTCGCTGCAGCAGATGTCGGCGCCCGACAACCAGTCGCTCGTCGTCGCGTCGGACGCGACGGCCGAGAGCCTCGACCGCAGCAGCTATTCCGCCACCACGGCGGAGGAGATCCAGAAGAAGAAGGACGAGGAGGCGGCTGCAGCCGCCGCGGCGGCAGCCGCGGAGCGGGCCCGCCAGTCGGCATCCACCGCCGGTTCGTCGGTCTCGAACATCGACCTCACGATGACCGCTCCCGGCTCGGGCGAGGTGCGCTGGCCGCTGACCAGCTACATCCTCGGCCGTGGCCTCTGGGACTCGGGCTACCACCAGGGCGTCGACCTGCTCGCCCCCGGCGGTCAGCCGATCTTCGCCGCCGCGGCGGGTGTCGTGAGCGTCTCGTCCGAGAGCTACGGCGGCTACGGCGTCGGCATCGTCATCGAGCACGTGATCAACGGCCAGAAGGTGTCGACCACCTACGGTCACATGACGTACGGCAGCCGTCAGGTGCAGGCGGGCCAGACCGTCGCCGCAGGCCAGCTGATCGGCCTCGTCGGCTCGACGGGCAGCTCGACCGCGAACCACCTGCACTTCGAGGTGCACATCAACGGCTCGGTCGTCGACCCCTACGCCTGGCTGCAGCAGAACGCGGGCTGACCTCCGTCGCGGAGATCGCGACCTGAAGCGGCGTGCCGGAGACGATCGTTCTCCGACACGCCGCTTCCTGTTTCCCCCCGCACCCGACCCCGGGCGTGTCGCAGTGGGTTAGCCTGTCAGCGACGTCGGAAGAACCGGAGGGAACGCCGATGAACACCAGCCCGCGCATCCGCACCATGGATGCGCTCGGGCTGCTCGTTCTTCGGCATCGTGTGTTCGGATGCCGCGGTTTCGCCGCGATCACCCAGGCGCTGTCTGCCTAGACAGCGCCTTTTTTCATACCCCTGCGCCTCAGCCGTCGTCGCGAGTCGAACATCCGAGAAGCCGTCTCGGCCATTCGAGAGGAAGCGGAATGCGCACACTGGTCCTGAACGCGGGCTACGAGCCCCTCGCGGTCGTGTCGTTCAAACGAGCGCTCGTGCTCGTCATGAACGAGAAGGCCACGGTCATCGAACGCATCGAGGAAGACCCCGTCTGGGCGGCGGCGGGAACCTACGACCGCCCGGCGGTGATCATCCTGACGCGATACGTCCGGGTGCCGGGGGCGCGTCAGGTGCCGGTCACGCGCCGCGGGGTCCTGCGGCGCGACGCGCACCGGTGCGGTTATTGCGGCAAGGCCGCGTCGACCATCGACCACGTGCTGCCGCGCTCTCGCGGCGGGAAGGATACGTGGGAGAACCTCGTGGCCTGCTGCCTGGCCTGCAACAACATCAAGGGCGATCGCACCCCGCAGGAGATGCGGTGGGAGCTGCGACTCGTGCCCGCGCCCCCGCGCGGCTCGTCGTGGACGGTGCGGGGCGTCGACAAGAGCGACCCGCGCTGGGAGCCGTACCTGGCGCTCGCCGCATGATCTGACGCGTGGGGGCCGTCGTCGAGGTGAAGCTCGCGCCCGGGCTCACCTCGGTGGCGGTGCCCGTGCGCGGCCGGAACGGTGCGGTCGCCGCGGCGGTGAACGTCTCGAGGCGCAGTGGGCGGCGTTCCCGTGCGACGGTGCTCGACCGCCTCGTGCCGAGGGTGATCGGCGAGATCGCGGCGAGGGAGGCGGACCTCCGGTCGCTTTGGCGAGAACGGGGATCGTGCGGCGGCTCCGCCCGGCATCGCCCCTCACTCGCTAGAGTCGAAGAGTCGGCGCGATCGATTCCGCGACGACGTGGGGGAGTCTTCCGAGTCGAAGCTGTCCGCGTCCGCGAGAGCGCGTCGGTCGCCGCTCATCCGTGCGGTGTCACGCCCCGCGGAAGGACAGACCCCCCGATGACCTCCGACACGCCCACCCCCGAATCCCCCGTCGAGCGCACAGGGCTGATGGACTCGCCCCCCGAGGAACGGTTCGATCGCATCACGCGCCTCGCGCGCGAGCTCTTCGACGTCGACTACGCGCTCGTGAACATCGTCGACACCGACGAGGTCTACACGAAGTCGCAACCGGAGGGACCGCGCTTCGGCCGGTCGCCGCGCGAGGCGGTGTTCTGCGGCGAGACGGTCAAGCAGGATGGTCTGCTCGAGGTCGACGACGCGACCGCAGACGAGCGCTTCCGCGACATCGCGTCGGTCACGGAGTTCGGGATGCGCTTCTACGCGGGCTTCCCTCTGCGCACCGACGACGGCGATGCCGTGGGCACGCTGTGCCTGCTCGATTCCGACGCCCGGTCGCTGAGCGACGCGCAGCGGCGCAGCCTCGAGCAGTTCGGCCGCTGGGCCCAGGCGGAGGTGCGGCAGAGCGAGGCCGACGCGTCCGCCCCGGCCGCGCCCGCCGATCCGGCCGCTGCAGCGGGCCCGGCGACCGGACGGGAGAAGCGGGGCAGCGCCGACGGCGTGGGCCTGGCATCCCTCGCCATCCCGCACGGGGTCGTCAGCGGAGACAGCAGCGGCTGGCAGCAGGTGGGCGGACGGGTGGTGGTCACCCTCGCCGACGTGATGGGCAAGGGCGAGGCCGCCGGGGCCGTCGCCGACGCGCTGCTCGGAGCCCTGCAGGCCCGGCGCGACATGGACCCCGTGCAGGCGATGCTCTCGGTCGAGGACGAGGCCCGCGCCGACGGCCGCTACCGCGATGTGTTCGCGACCGTCTTCCATGCCGTCGTGGACGCCGCCTCCGGCACGGTCGACTTCGTCGACGCCGGTCACGGCCTGACCCTCGTGCTGCACGCCGACGGGACGAGCGAGAGGCTCGACTCGCGCAACCTCCCGCTCGGGCTGCGTCCGGCCGACGTGACCTGGGAGCCCGGTCGCGTGCGGGTCGGTCGCGGCGACCTGCTCGTCAGCGTCTCGGATGGGGCGCTCGACGCCTACGACTCCACGCTCGAGAGTCTCCGCATGATCGGCGACGATCTGCGCGCCGCCGCCGACACCGGCGGGTTCTTCGACGAGCTCGCGCTGAAGGTCTCCACCCACGAGGTCGACGACGACGTCACCGCCGTCGTGCTGTCGGTGCACTGAGCACTCCGGATGCCGGGTCCTCGCGTGGCGCGAGGACCCGGCATCCGTCGTTGCGGCCTCAGCGTGGGATGACGGTGAACAGGAAGCGCTTGCGGACCATGACGAAGATGATCCCGATGACCGCCGCGTGGATGAGTGTCCCCTGCCAGAAGCTCCCGCGGTCCAGCCCCGGGATGTTCGCCACGGCGAGCACGAAGAACACGTGCACGATGAACACGTACAGGCTCGCCTGGCCGAGGGGGATCCAGAGCCAGCCCATGCTCTTCTCGATCGGCTTCCAGGCGACCGTCAGCACCGCGTAGGTGCACACCAGCACGAGCGGCAGGTCGAGCAGACGCCCCCACTCGAGGAAGATGCGCTGGTAGCCGGAGTCGTAGAGACCCGCGTAGAGGTCGGCCGGGAAGGGCACGGGGGTGAAGCCGTAGGTCTGCCCCGCCCACAGGTAGACCAGGATGCCGGCATAGCCGACCACGAAGACACCGACACCGATCTTGCCGGGCAGCGACGTGAGTGCGCGGATGATCCGGCGACGGTAGTACCCGATCACGAGGCCGTGCGTGAACAGCACCTGCCAGAGCGCGAGGGGGAACACCGCGTCGAACTGCGACGGAAGGCGCAGGACGTCGGGGGCGATGCCGTGCAGAACGTAGACGCCCCAGCTGAGAGCGAGCACGAGCCACCACAGGCGCCTCTTGATGAGCCACATCAACGCGGGATACGCCAGGCTCAGCACCACGAACAGGCCCATGATGTTGAAGGGCCACGGGCCCATCTCGAGCAGGAGGAACTGGCGGACGGCGTACCACGGCGGCGGATAGTCGAGCAGGCGCTCGCCGTTGGGATAGAGGTCGTACACGCGTCCGCTGTCGCCGGAGCCTCCTTCGCCCGTCCCGCGATCGGTGAAGGTGGTCACCGCGGAGGCGTCGACGAAGGGGAGGAAGCCGATCGCGAAGACCAGCAGGATCACGGCCAGGGCGACGAGGTACTGCTTGCGCGCGCGTCCCCACGCCGCCACCGCCGCGCCCCACTCGCCCGCGCGGGCGACCGCCGCGGGGAACACCATGCCCAGCACGATGCCGCTGAGCAGCACGAACAACTCCGCCCCGGTGATCGCACCGATCGCCTTGAGTGAGGCGTAGGCGAACGGGCTCGTGACCTCGATGTGCGTCACGACCACCACCACGATGATGAAGCCGCGCACCATGTCGATGCGCAGGTCGCGGCTGGCCGAGGTGTCGTCGTAGCGCCATTTCGGCAGCGCGCGACCGATGATCCCGGATGCCAGGAACGCGACCGCGAGGACGGCTGCGCTGCCGGTGATCCAGTTCATCTCCTCGTTCGGATCCGCGCCGCCCTGACGCACCTGCACCGTGGCGGCCACCCCCTGCTCGGGCGTGACGACATCGGAGACCGGTCCCCAGCGGATGAGGCCCGTCGAGAGCAGGTCGTCACGCAGCGCGGTGGCCAGCTCGCCGTTCGCCGTCGCGCGCCAGTCGACCTCGCGTCCACCGGCCTCGGCCTCTTCGCGGACCACCTCGAGCCAGGTGATCCCGGTGATGAGGGGGTGGTCGCCGAGCTCGGCGAGCATCTGCGTCCACCAGCCGCGCTTCACCGCCAGTTCGGAGTCGCCCTCGCGACCGAAGTCGTACAGCGCGCCGGTGTCGAGCAGGAGCTGCTTGCCCTGGCCGACGGCGAAGCGGTCGTAGAACGAGGAGCGCTGACCGGTCGTGTAGCCCCATCTCTCGTCGAGCCGTGCGGCGACCTCGCCGTCCTCCGGGGCGGCGTTCTCCTCGAGCGGCACGTCGCGGCCGGCGGCGGCCGCCGCCTCGCCCTTGCCGAAGTAGTACAGCGACAGTCCCACGCGGTCGACGGAGTCGGCATCCGGGAAATACGGACCGTACGGGTCGTCGGCCTCTGTGAACAGCCCGTCGCCGTCGGTGTCGATCGCGACGCGGTCGCGCACGGTGATGGCGTCGAGGCGGCCGTCGGCGCGTTCGAAGGGGTATCCGGCGCCGTAGGAGGGGCTCCACACCATCTCGGCGCCGGAGGTGCCGGCGTGCACGGCAGCGGCGACGTCGTCGAACGCGGCCACGTAGGCCGTGGGCTGCTGCCCCCACGACACCCACGAGCCGTTCATCTCGGGCGCGAAACGCACGAACTGCTCGGTGCCGTACTGCGAGTGGTAACGCTCGAGGCGCATGGTGAGCTCGGCCGCGTCGGCGTCGGTCAAGGTCTCGAGCTCGGCCGAGGGCTCCAGGGTGAGCACCAGCGAGGCCCCCTGCCCGGCGACCTGCAGGGCGGCGTGCTGCCACTCCGAGATCGAACGCGCGTCGAGGGGGTACGACAGGCGCACGCTGTACATCGCCGGGGTCTCGCCGAGCCGGGTGCGGTAGCCGTCGGGTCCGTCGTCGCCCCAGTCGAGCTCGGGGCCGAAACGCACGCCGTCGGTCGCCGGGGCGGGCGGCGTCGCGGTCGGGGTGGCGGAGGGCGTGACGGATGCCCCGGGCGCGTCGGGGGTCGCGCGGGGATCCGGCGTCGCGGGCGCCGCGACCGTGCCAGATGCCGCCGAGGGCGCGGGTACCGCGGCCAGGGCGGGGGAGACGCCGATCAGAAGGAGTGCGGCGGTGGCCCCCACGGCCGCCGCGATCCGTCGTCCCGCGTGCCTCACTCTCGTCTCGTCTCCAACGTCCAGACGTTCCGGTCGCCGTCGCGACGGAAGTCGACGTCGTCGACCCCCGCGTTGGCGAGGGCCAGGCCGCGGCCGCTCTCCTCGTCGGCATCCGCCATGCGCACCGATGCCAGGTCGAGCAGGGGAGGGTCGCCGTCGTCGCGGAACGTCGCGACGAGCCGCTGCGCATCGGCGAAGAGGTCGAGGGTGAACCGGCGCTCGTCGGACTCGCCGCGCGAGTGCTCGACGATGTTGCCGGCGATCTCGATCACCGCCGTCTCGAAGCCGAACCGCGTCATCGGCGTCACCTCGCCCACCTCGTCCCACCACCCGGCGAGCAGGTCGAAGATGGCGTCGAGGCTCGCCGGGACGACGGCGGCGTCGAGGGAGCGGCGCGCCGCGGGCTCAGTCACGGAGGGCCTCGTCGACGCTCGGACGCGGACGCAGCACCCGGTCGAGGTTGGTGAGGCCGAGCACCATCGTGACCTGCTCGCTCGGGGCCGCGAGGCGCAGGTCGCCGCCGGCCTGGCGCGCCGTCTTCAGGCAGGCGACGAGCGCGCCGAGTCCCGACGAGTCGACGAACTCGGTCTCCGAGAGGTCCACGACCACGATGTCGCCCTTCCCTCGGGTGATCTCGGCGGTGACCGTTTCGCGGAACGACTTCGCCGACACCATGGTCAGACGGCCGCGCGGCGTGACGACCGTTCCGTCGGGGCGGGAGTCGATGTCGACCTGGAGCATGTCAGTAACCCTTCGGTTGGTGATCGGAGGCGGAGTACAGCACCGCGCGGACGATGATGCTGAAGACGGCGAGGTCGTACAGGACCCACGCGATGTTGATGAGCGGAGCGATGCCCTCGGCCTGCCCCGCGGCGTAGCGCACGGCGACGACGCCGAGCGAGGCCACGAGGGCGCCCATGACCCACAGCTGCGGCTTCACGAGGTCCCAGCGGGGGCGGTTCTCGAGCGAGCGCGTCTTCGGGGTGACGGAGAACCCGAGCGAACGCCCGCGGTAGACGTTGTCGAACGCGCTCGTGACGGAGCGGATCCACACGGGGAACAGGGCGAGCGAGTACTGCGCGCCCCGCCAGGTCGGTCGGCCGTTGGCCACCACCAGGAACAGCACCTGGTTGATGACGAAGAACGGGATGAAGCGCGCGAAGAAGTCCACGCTCCATGCCTGGACGGGCATGACCCCGAACGACAGGTACAGCACGGGGGCGGCGACGTACACGATCGCGGCGAAGCCCGACAGGTAGCTCCACATCGTGCCGAAGTACATCAGCCGCTGACCCCAGCTCATGCCCTTCTGCACGAGCGGGTTCTCGCGGAACATCACCTGCATCGTGCCCTGCGCCCAGCGCAGGCGCTGGGTGAGCATGGTCGGGAGATCCTCGGGGGCGAGACCCTTCGCGAGCACCTCGTCGTGGTAGACCGACTTCCAGCCGAGGCCGTGCAGGCGCATCGAGGTCGCCATGTCCTCGGTGACCGAGATCGTGGCGAGGGGCATGATGGCCTGCGCCTCTTCTTCGCGCCCGACGTCGAAGGACTCCACCAGCATGCTGACCGACTCGACCGCGGCCAGGGGCGACAGGCTGCGCTCGCCGAGGGCTTCGAGGGCGAGGTCGTCGATCGCGGCGAGGGCGGCGGGGTCTCCCGTCACCTCCGCCAGCTCGGCGAGCTCGGCGCGCACCTCGGCGATGTCCTGATCGGCGAGCTCGCGGCGCACCGCCATGATCTGCCGCTGGAACCCGTAGGTGAGATCGGCGAGGGCGTCGCCGCGCGCGATGCCCGCCTTGAGGTCGTCGAGCGCGCGGGAGACGCGATCGAGGGATGCCACGATGCGGGCGTCGGTCGCGTGCTCGCGTCGCGCTCGGGCGAGCACGCGACGGGACGAGCGGATGCCGCGGTTGACGGCGAGGGTGACCTCGCCGACGTAGCGCGAGACGCCGAGCTGCATGAGGGCCTCGCGGCGCAGGATCGCGTTGGAGCCGCAGAAGAAGGCGGCGTTCCATCCGTCCTTGGACTGCTGGATCGGCCCGTAGAACAGGGGCGCCTGGCTGCCGAGGGGGTCGCTGGCCGGGACGTTGGTGAACCACTGCGGGGTCTGCACCAGGGCGACGCGGTCGTCCTCGAACCATCCGAGCGTGCGGTCGAGGATGTCGGGGGAGGGGATCTGATCGGCATCCAGGATGAGGAAGAACTCGCCCTCGGTCACCATCAGCGCGTTGTTGAGATTGCCGGCCTTGGCGTGACGCGGGCGATCGCGCCACGCCTCCGAACGGGTGATCACGCCGATGCCCTCGGCTTCGGCGAGGGCGCGCAGCTCGGGGCGGTCGCCGTCGTCGAGGATCCAGGTCTCGTGCGGGTAGCGGATCGCCTTGGCCGCTCGAGCGGTCTCCATGACGAGGTCGAGGGGCTCGTTGTACGTCGTCACGAGGACGTCGACCGTCACCTCGTGCTTCAGCGGGGGTGCGTCGTGGCGCTCGCGCAGCCTCCAGGCGCCGAGGCCGAAGAGGAGGGAGTCGATGAGGCTGTAGGTCTCGGCCAGCACGAGGGGGACCGCGATCCACCAGGACTCCCAGTTCACCGACGCCAGCCAGCGCCACGTGATGTAGTTGAGGCCCGTCGCGGCGGACAGGATGACGATCACGCGCACCAGAGCGAGACGTCGTGTGCGCGAGACGTCGCGACGTCGTGCATCCCGTCGCAGATCATCGCGACGGATCGTTGTTTCGACGACCAATTGGGGGGACCTTTCGTCGCTTTTCATCTTCTATGAAGACGGGCTTTCGCGTCGATCCTTGACGCGCGCGTCGTCGAGTCGAGAAGGTACGCTCCCGCGGGCGCGGGTTCGTCGTGACGGGGTCGCCGGCCGACGATGTCGGAGGTCGATCGTATCTTCGACCACAGGGATTGAGACACTAGAACACATGTTCTAACCTGTGGGAGTGAGGGCGATCGTGAGAGACCAGGTACAGGCCGTACCCGACATCACCGCGCTGCGCGATCGCCTCGAGCGCATGCAGGGGCGGCGCATGGACGCCCCCGTGCTGCCCACGCATCCGGCGTTCTCGTCGCTGCTGCCCGGCGGGGGTCTGCGCTCGGGGTCGGCATATGCGCTCGCCCGCTCGGCATCCCTTCTGCTGGCCTTGATGGCGCGTCCCTCCCAAGACGGAGCATGGTGCGGGGTCATCGGCATGCCCGAGCTCGGAGCCGAGGCGGCCGAGAAGTACGGGCTCGACCTCGACCGGCTCGTCTTCATCCCCGATCCCGGACCGCGCTGGCTCGCGGTGACAGCGACGATCACCGAGGTGCTCCCCGTGGTGGCCGTGCGTCCGCCCCTCGGCTCCCCGGCCGCGCGGGGAGGGGCCGAGACCACCCGCCTGGCCGCGCGCCTGCGCGATCGCGGATCGGTGCTGCTGGTGCAGGGCGCCTGGCCGCAGGCGGAGGCCGTGATCGACGTGGCCGACCCGCACTGGACGGGGCTCGGGCAGGGGCACGGCTACCTGGCCGGGCGCGAACTGACGGTGTCGGTCAGCAGTCGTCGCTCGCCGAACGCCCGCCGCGCCCGCATGATGCTGCCCGCGGCCGACGGCTCGATCGAACTGCTCGGCGCCCCCACCGAACGTCTCGTGCCCCGCGAGCGCGAGGCCTATCCCGTGCGGGCGGTGGGCTGATGACGGCGCCGACGCGCAGTCTCGTGCTGTGGTTCCCCGACTGGCCGATCACGGCGTTCGTGCGCGAGGCCGTGTCTCCTCCGAAGCCGGATGCCGCCGTGGCGGTGTTCGCGAACAACGTCGTCGTCGCGTGCTCGTGGGCGGCTCGCGCGCACGGCGTGCGGCGCGGGCAGAAGCGGCGCGATGCGCAGGCCCTGTGCCCGGGGCTGCAGGTGGTGCCCGCCGACGCTGTGCGCGACGCCCGAGCCTTCGCCCCCGTCGTCGCTCGCGTCGAGGAGCACGCCCCCGGCGTGCACGTGGTGCGGCCGGGGCTGTGCGCCGTGAAGGCCCGGGGCCCGGCCCGTTATTACGGCGGCGAGCTCGAGGCGGCCCGCATGCTGATCCGCCTGCTCGACGACGACGGGTTCGCCGGAGTGCGGGCGAGCGTGGCCGACGGCGTCTTCACCGCGGAGCAGGCGGCCCGCACGGCCGGCCTCGACGAGCCCGTGCGCGTCGTACCGCCGGGGGAGGCGGGCGCGTTCCTCGCGCCGCTGTCGATCACGACCCTCGACGACGACGAGTTCGGCAGCCTCCTCTCGCGCCTCGGGGTGCACACCCTGGGCGAGCTGGCCGGCCTGCCGGTCGAGAGGATGCGGGAGAGGTTCGGCGAACGGGGGGTGCGTCTGCACGCCCTGGCGGGGGGTCTCGACTCCCAGCCGGTGCTGCCGCGCACGCCCCCGCCCGAGCTCCATCGCGACGTCGCCTTCGAGCCCCCGCTCGAGCTGGCCGACCAGATCGCCTTCGGCATGCGCGTGGCGGCCGAGGAGTTCATCGCGCGCCTCGGCGCGCACGACCTGGTGTGCACCGAACTGCGTGTCGTCCTCACCGGCGAGCGGGGCGAGCGCAGCGAACGCGTGTGGCTGCACCCCGGCTCGTTCGACGCGGCGGGAGTGGTCGACCGCGTGCGGTGGCAGCTCGCCGAAGACGCGCAGGGCATCTTCGGCAGCGGGGTCGCGGGCGTGCACATCGAGCCCGAGGCCGTCGATGCCGCCGCGCACCACGCCCGGGGTCTGTTCGGTGCGGGGCCCGACGAACGCGTGCACCACGCCCTCTCGCGCGTGCAGGCGATGCTCGGCCATCGCGCGGTGCTCACGCCGGTGATCGGCGGCGGGCGGTGGCTCGCCGAACGGCAGGTGCTGGTGCCGTGGGGCGATCGTGCCGTCACGGCGAAGGAGCGCACGCGCCCCTGGCCGGGGAGTCTCCCCGACCCCCTGCCGGCGACCGTCTATCCCGAGCCTCGCCTGGTGGGGGTCACCGACATCGCGGGGGCGCCCGTGACCGTGGGCGAGCGAGACGCGCTGAGCGCCCCACCCGCGGTGCTCGAGACGGCGGGGCAGCGTCGACGCATCCAGGAGTGGGCGGGTCCCTGGCCGATCAGCGAGCGCGGGTGGGACCCCCTGCGCGCTCGGCGGGCGCACCGGTTCCAGGTCGTCGACGCCGACGGGGGTGCGTGGCTGCTCGTCGTCGAAGAGGGGGAATGGCGAGCGGAGGGGCGCTATGACTGACCGCCGTCCGCTCTCCTCGCGCGCGCTCGCCGCTCGGTCGTCGCCCCTCGGATCGGGAGGTGCGTGATGGGCTGGACCAATCCGCCGGTGAAGTGGTCGGAGCTCGAACGACTGCTCAGCGACGCGCGGCGCCCCACCGGTGCCCCGCCTAACGGCGACGGCGGTGACAGTCCGGCGTGGTCGCACAAGCGCGGCGCCTACGTGCCTCCGACGATCGAGCGTCCGGCCGACACCGTGCCGTACGCCGAACTGCACGCCCACTCGTCGTACTCGTTCCTCGACGGGGCGTCGTCGCCCGAGGAGCTCGTCGAAGAGGCCGAACGCCTCGGCCTGCACGCCCTCGCGCTCACCGATCACGACGGGTTCTACGGCATCGTGCGTTTCGCCGAGGCCGCCGAGGCGCGCGCGGTGAAGACGGTGTTCGGCGCGGAACTGTCGCTGGGCCTCCGCGGCCCGCAGAACGGCGAGGCCGACCCGACCGGTTCGCACCTCCTCGTGCTCGCGCGGCGCGAAGAGGGGTATCACCGCCTCGCCGCCGCGATCACCCACGCGCAGCTCGAGGGCGCCGAGAAAGGACGCCCGGTCTACGATCTCGACGACCTGGCCGAACGCGCCGGGGGTCCGCGCGATCCGCACTGGGCGGTGCTCACCGGATGCCGCAAGGGGGCGGTGCGACAGGCCCTGGCGTTCGAGGGGCCGGCGGGTGCGGCGCGAGAGCTCGACACCCTCGTCGACCTGTTCGGGGCCGAGGCCGTCTACGTCGAGCTGATGGATCAGGGCGACCCGCTCGACTCGCGCCGCAACGACGTGCTCGCCGGGCTCGCGGCCGAACGGGGGCTCGCGACCCTGGCGACCAACAACGTGCATTACGCCGCCCCGCAGAAGCAGCTCCTCGCCGCCGCCGTCGCCGCGGTGCGGGCGAACCGCGGCCTCGACGAGCTCGACGGCTGGCTCCCCGCCCACGCCGGGGCGCACCTGCGCTCGGGGGCCGAGATGGCCGCGCGCTTCGCCCGGTATCCGGGAGCCGTGGCGCGCACGGTGGCGCTCGCCGACGAGATCGCGTTCCCCCTGCGTCGGGCCAAGCCGGCCCTGCCGAAGCAGAAAGTGCCCGAGGGGCATACGCCCATGTCGTGGCTGCGGCACCTGGTCTGGGAGGCGGTGCCGACGAAGTATCCGAACCTCTCCGACGACGACCGCCGCCGTATCGAGCGCGAGCTCGAGGTGATCGAGATGAAGGACTTCCCCGGCTACTTCCTCATCGTCTACGGCATCGTCGCCGAGGCCCGTCGTCGCGGCATCCTGTGTCAGGGGCGGGGCTCGGCCGCCAACAGCGCCGTCTGCTATCTGCTGAACATCACCGCGGTCGACTCCATCTTCTACAAGCTGCCGTTCGAGCGGTTCCTGTCGAGCCTGCGCGACGAGGAGCCCGACATCGACGTCGACTTCGACTCCGACCGGCGCGAGGAGATCATCCAGTGGGTCTACGGCGAGTACGGGCGCGAGCGGGCGGCGCAGGTGGCGAACGTCATCCAGTACCGCCCGAAGAACGCGGTGCGCGATATGGCTCGCGCTCTCGGGCACTCCCCGGGTCAGCAGGACGCCTGGTCGAAGCAGGTCGAGCGCTGGGGGGCGACGCTCGAGACCGGGTCGGATCACGACATCCCCGATCAGGTCATCGAGTTCGCGTCGGAGCTGCTCAAGGCGCCGCGGCATCTCGGCATCCACTCGGGGGGAATGGTGCTCACCGACCGGCCGGTGGGCGAGGTGGTGCCCATCGAGCACGCGCGCATGGAGAACCGCACGGTCATCCAATGGGACAAAGACGACGCGGCCTGGATGGGGTTGGTGAAGTTCGACCTGCTCGGCCTGGGCATGCTCGCGGCGCTGCAGTACTGCTTCGATCTGATCCGGGATGCCACGGGGGAGGAGTGGGAGCTGTCGGCCCTGCCCAAAGAAGAGAAGGCCGTGTACGACATGCTGTGCCGGGCCGACTCGATCGGGGTGTTCCAGGTCGAATCACGTGCGCAGATGGGTCTGCTGCCGCGCCTGCAGCCGCGGAAGTTCTACGACCTCGTCGTGCAGATCGCCCTTATCCGTCCCGGGCCCATCCAGGGCGGGGCGGTGCACCCCTTCGTGCGGCGCAAGCTCGGCCAGGAGGAGATCACCTACGTGCACCCCAAGCTCGAGCCGGTGCTGTCACGCACGATGGGTGTCCCGGTGTTCCAGGAGCAGCTCATGCAGATGGCGGTGGCCGTGGGCAACTGCTCGGCCGAAGACGCCGACCTGCTGCGCCGGGCGATGGGGTCGAAGCGCGGGCTCGAACGCATCGACTCCCTCCGCGAGACGCTGTACGCCGGCATGGCCGAGAACGGCCTGGTCGGTCGGGTCGCCGACGAGCTGTACGCGAAGATCCAGGCGTTCGCGAACTTCGGCTTCGCGG
Organism: Microbacterium sp. NPDC089188; assembly: GCF_040685155.1. Taxonomy (NCBI): domain Bacteria; kingdom Bacillati; phylum Actinomycetota; class Actinomycetes; order Micrococcales; family Microbacteriaceae; genus Microbacterium; species Microbacterium sp. NPDC089188. The sequence goes on from NZ_JBFBHH010000002.1 coordinate 608,037, forward strand.
AGTCGCACTCGCTGTCGTTCGCTCTCCTGGTCTACGCGAGCTCGTGGATCAAGCTGCACTACCCGGCGGCGTTCCTCGCGGGGCTCCTGCGCGCGCAGCCGATGGGGTTCTATTCGCCCGAGACCCTCACCGCCGACGCCCGCCGTCACGGTGTGGTGGTGCGTCGGCCCGATCTGCTGCGCTCGAAGGTCCAGGCCTCGCTCGAGGTGCTCGACGACGACGCCGGTTCGCAGCACGGAGGGGATGCCGGGGCTCCGGCGGGGGCGTCGGTCGGCGAGACGCGGCGCGGGCCGGGGGATGCCGGGGGAGCCCCCGATGCGGACGACGCACCCCGCCGCGGGGCCGGGGCGCCGACCGGACGCCCCGCGTGCGCGCACGCGGATCAGCCGCCGACGGGGGAGTTCGACCCCTCCGAACCCGACGAGACCCTCGCGCACCGTCGAGACGGGGGGTTCGCCGTGCGGCTCGGGCTCGCGGAGGTCACCGGGATCGGGGTCAAGGTCGCCGAGCGCATCGTCGCCGAGCGTGAGAGCGGGGGTGCGTACCGCGACCTGCGCGACCTCGTGCGGCGCACGGGACTCGTCACCGCGCAGATCGAGGCGCTCGCCACGGCGGGGGCGTTCGAGTGCCTCGGGCACACCCGCCGCGAGGCGATCTGGCTCGCCGGATCGGCCGCGATGGATCGCCCCGAGTTCCTCCCCGACTCGCTGGTCTCGGTTCAGCCGCCTCTGTTCACCGACCCCTCCAGCTACGAGGTGCTCGCCGCCGACCTGTGGGCGACGGGCCTCTCGGCAGATGACCATCCGCTGACCCATTTCCGCTCCGCGCTCGACGCTCGCGGGGTGATCACCTCGCGAGAACTGCGCACGTTCGAGACCGGCCGACGCATCGAGGTCGCGGGCCTGGTGACCCACCGGCAACGGCCGGCCACGGCATCCGGGATCACCTTCCTCAACCTCGAAGACGAACACGGGCTCATGAACATCATCTGCTCGGTGGGGGTGTGGAACAGGTACCGGCGCGTCGCCCGGGAATCGCCCGCTCTCATCGTGCGCGGAATGCTCGAGCGCTCGGTCGAGGGGGTCACCAACGTGGTCGCCGACGGGTTCACGGATCTGCGCGTCGGGGTCGCGCACGCATCGAGGGACTTCCGATGACCTCGAGCGCCCTCACTAGACTCGGGGCGATCTCGCCCGGTTCCGCACCAGACAGGGGAAACGACCATGACCGACACGCCCACACCGCCCGACGGCTGGTACCCCGACCCCGCAGGAGGCGGCGGCCTGCGCCGCTGGGACGGCACGAGCTGGACCGACGAGGTGCGCACGGTCGACGGGTCGGCGCCCACCGCGCCAGAGGCCACGGCCGCGCCGACGAGCGAGGACAGCGCCGTCGCGCACGACGCGGTCCCACACGCGCGCGAGCCCCTCGCCTCGGCCGAACCGCAGGAGGCCGCGACCGCGTCGGAGCCGGGGGTCGGTGACCGCGTCGTGGCGTCGGAGCCCGATCTCGCGGGGGAGTCTGCGGGTAGCCCGGAGCCGGCCGCGCCGGCGCCCGCGGGCAGCCCGGAGCCGACCGCACCCGAGCCCGTCGTCGCTTCGGAGCCATCCGCGGCGTCGGAGCCGTCGGCGACCCCGGATCCCGTCGTGGCGTCGGAGCCGTCGGCGACCCCGGAGCGCGACCTCGCGGCGGGTGCACCGGCTGCACCGGAGCCCGTCGTCGCGTCGGAGCCGTCCGCGGCGTCGGAGCCGTCGGCGACCCCGGATCCTGTCGTGGCCCCGGACCATGGCGCCGCGACCGATCCGGCTCCTGCGGCAGCCTCTGCGGTGCCGCCCGTCGCCCCGCCCATAGCGCCCGTGTCGGCGCCGGCGCCCGCGCCCGCGTATCCGACCGCGGCGAGCTCGCCGACCGCCGCGGGGTATGCGAGTCCGCCCGCCTACCCGGGAGCTCCGGCGTATTCGAGCGCCTCCGCCTCGCCGGATGCCGCCCCGCGCACCGACATCCGCACCAACACCGTCTGGGTCTGGCTGGTGGCCCTCCTCCCGCTGGTCGGGGTTCTCTCGCTGTTCCTGTTCGACTGGTCGACCTTCATCCAGGAGTCGTTCTACGCGCAGGTCTACGGCGGCGGGACGTCGCCCGTCGAAGCGGTGGTGTCTGCCGTCACCACCGTGCTGGGACTCGTCTTCTCGGCGGTCACGGTGCTCTTCGCGTTCCTCGACTGGCGTGTGCTGCGCGCTCGCGGGGTCGAGCGGCCGTTCCACTGGGCGTGGAGCTTCTTCGTCTTCCTCATCGGCAGCGGGCTGGTGTACGTCATCGGTCGCGCCGTGATCCTGCGCAAGCGCACACGGAGCGGTCTCGCGCCGATGTGGGCGGCCATCGCGGTCAACGTCGTGGCGCTCATCGCCATCATCGCGTGGGGGATCTTCCTGCTCTGGCAGATCATCCCGCTGATCGAGGAGCTCCAGTACTACGGATACTGAGCCGGCGGGCGGGTGAGGGCGAGGGCGTCCTCACCCGGCTCGCGGCGATTCCGGGCGAGGCCCGTCAGTCGTGCGACGTCGCCCGCACCGCCGCGATCGCGTCGAGAAGCGCGTGCGCGGTGTCATCCTTCGATCCGGATGCCGTCGCCACGACGCGTCCGTCGCGATCCACGATCGTGAGGGCGTTGTCCGCCGCCTCGAAGCCCCGCGTCCACCCCACGGCGTTCGCGGCCAGGAGGTCGACGCCCTTCCGCGCGGCCTTGGCGCGGGCGCGCGCGAGGAGCTCGTCGTCATCGGCCACGGTCTCCGCGGCGAAAGCGACGATCGTCTGACCCGCACGCCGGGCTCCGACGAGCCCGGCCACGACGTCGCGGTTCTCGGTCAGGTGCAGCGTCAGTCCACCCGGGGAGTCCTGCTTGCGCAGCTTGTGCGCCGACACCTCGGCCACGGAGTAGTCGGCGACCGCCGCGGCCATGACGATCACATCGGCGTCGGGAGCCGTGGCATCCATCGCCCGTCCGAGTTCGTCGGCGGTTCCGACCGCCACGACCTCGACGCGGGGGTCGGGACGCACGTCGGCGTCGAGATGCGCGGCGACGAGGGTCACCCGCGCGCCGCGGTCGGCGGCCGCGCGGGCGATCGCGACACCCTGCCGTCCGCTGGAGCGGTTGCCGAGGAAGCGGACCGGATCGATCGGCTCGCGCGTGCCCCCGGCGCTCACCACGATCGAGACGCCGTCGAGGTCACGCGGGCGTTCGACGAGGGCGAGGGCCGCGGCGGCGATCTCCTCGGGTTCCGACATGCGGCCCGGACCGGAATCGCCGCCGGTGAGCTCACCGTCGGCCGGTCCCACGACGTGCACGCCGCGGGCGCGCAGCACCTCCATGTTGTGGACGGTCGCCGGATGCCGCCACATCTCGGTGTGCATGGCCGGAGCGACCACGACGGGGGCGGTGGTCGCGAGCAGCGTCGTGCCGAGCAGGTCGGAGGCGAGCCCGGCGGCCATCGCCGCAAGGGTGTTGGCCGTCGCCGGAGCGACGATCACGAGGTCGGCCGACTGGCCGAGCGCGACGTGACGAACCTTGGCGACGTCGTCATGCACCGACGTGGTCACGGGATGGCGACTGAGCGCCTCCCAGGTGGGCAGTCCCACGAACCGCAGGGCGTCGTCGGTGGGGATCACGTGCACGTCGTGCCCGGCCTTCCCCAGCAGGCGCACGAGGCCGACGGTCTTGTAGGCGGCGATGCCCCCGGTCACTCCCACCACGACGAACATCGCCCCAGTCTTCCAGGTCGCACCGGTCGGCGGGGGGTGGTGCGGGCACGGCGAGCGGCACAGGTGCCGCCGTCACCAGAACAGGGGATGCGACGACAACAGGCCAATACGGCGCCGTGCGCCCTGTTCTCGTCGCATCCCCTGCTTTCAGGGCGCGGTAGGCGTGGGGCGGGTCCGGGTGCGGACGTCGGTGCCGACGCGGGGGTCACCGCCGACACCGGAACAGGGGATGCGACGAGAACAGGCCGATGTGGCGCCGTGCGCCCTGTTCTCGTGGCATCCCCTGTTTTCACGGCGCGGGTAGCGTAGAGCGGGTGTGCACCGTCGTCATCGATGTCCCCGCCGCGCCCGGTGACCCCGTGCGCCTCCTCGCGGTCCGCGATGAGGACCGGGACCGCCCGTGGCGCGGCCTCGGACCGTGGTGGCCCGACCGCCCCGGGGTTCTCGGCGTGCGCGACGACCGCGCGGGCGGTGCGTGGCTGACGGTCCATCCCGATCGACGTCGGCTGGCGGTGCTCCTCAACCGCGAAGACCTTTCGACGCGCGCGGATGACGAGGTCGTCAGCCGCGGCGCGATCGCCCTCGATGCGCTGGGTGACGGCATCCCGGATCATCCTCCGACCCGCGGGTTCAACCTCGTCGAGGTGGATGCCACGGGTGCCCGCCTCGTCGAGTGGGACGGACTCGCGGTGCGGCGCACGCCGCTGAGCCCCGGTACGCACATGGTCGCTCACCACGCGGTGGACGATGCCGGGACCCCGCGCATCGCACGGTGGCTCGCGGAGTTTCGCGGCGCAGGACTCGCAGCCGACTCCGCGTGGTGGGAGCCGTGGATGCGCGTCGTGGAACAGTCGACGCACGACCCCGCGTCATCGATCCTCCGTCGCGACGCCCACGATGGCCTCGTTCTCGAGTCGCTGCTCGTCTGTGCCGCGAGTATCGGCCCGGACGGCGTCGAGATGCGCGACGCGCGCCTGGCGGAGCCGGGGCACTGGGACGCCGGGCTCCCGTCCCGGCTGCTCACGGGCGACCCGCTGTCGCGGCGGTAGGCTGGTGGCATCCCGCCTCCGTAGCTCAGGGGATAGAGCGCCGCACTCCTAACGCGGGCGTCGCAGGTTCGAATCCTGTCGGGGGCACCATCTCGCGCCGCGGTCGGCTCTCCGGGCGCGCGCCCCTCGTTCCGGCGTCCCTCTCGACTGGCCGTACGACGTGTGCCCGCAGGTGGCCCCGGGGCCATCCGCGGCGTCTGCGACATCGCTTGGGCCTCGCCCGCGTCGCTCGCGTCGAGGTCGAGGCCGTCGTCTGTCTCGCGTAGTGGTCGAGGCCGTGCCCTCGCCCCCCGCCCTCGCCCTCGACCTCAGTCGCCCCGTTGCCCCCGCGTCCGCCGCATGGCATTATTACTGAACGATCGGTCGGAAAACCTCGCAGTCGAGGTGGACGCGACCCCGCCAGAGCCGGCGGGGGAGAGGATGGCGATGTCGCAGGCGTTTCTCATCGGCGGTGCGCGCACCCCGGTCGGGCGGTACGGCGGGTCGTTGGCATCCGTTCGTCCCGACGATCTCGCGGCCCTCGTGGTCGGTGAGGCCGTGACCCGCGCGGGTGTTCCCGCCGAGGCGATCGACGAGGTGATCCTCGGCGCGGCGAACCAGGCCGGCGAGGACAACCGCAACGTCGCGCGCATGGCCGTGCTGCTCGCAGGCCTCCCGGATGCCATCCCCGGCCTCACCGTGAACCGCCTCTGCGCCTCGGGGATGAGCGCGATCGCGCTCGCCGCCCAGGCCGTGCGGGCGGGCGACGCCGACATCGTCGTCGCGGGCGGGGTGGAGTCGATGACGCGCGCGCCCTGGGTGCAGGCGAAGCCCTCGAAAGCATGGGCGAAGCCGGGCGACGCCTTCGACACCTCGATCGGCTGGCGCTTCACCAACCCGCGTCTCGCCGCGCGCGACAAAGCGACGTTCACCATGCCCGAGACGGCCGAGGAGGTCGCGCGCGTCGACGGCATCTCGCGCGCCGACGCCGACGCGTTCGCGCTGCGGAGTCACGAGCGGGCGGTGCGGGCGCAGGATGCCGGGCACTTCCGCGACGAGATCGTCGCCGTCGACACCGGTCGGGGCCTCATCGACACCGACGAAGGACCGCGGCGTGACACCTCGCTCGATGCGCTCGCCGGGCTCCGACCCGTCGTGAAGGGCGGGGAGGTCGTGACGGCGGGCAACTCCAGCTCGCTCAACGACGGAGCCTCCGCGATCGTCGTCGCCAGCGCCGACGCGGTCGAGCGCTACGGCCTGCGCCCCCGCGCGCGGATCGTCGCCCACGCCTCCGCCGGTCTCGCGCCGGAGATCATGGGGCTCGGCCCCGTGCCCGCGACCGAGAAGGCTCTCGCGAAGGCAGGGCTGTCGGCATCCGATCTGGGGGCGGTCGAACTCAACGAGGCGTTCGCGTCGCAGTCGCTCGCGTGCATGCGTCGGCTGGGGCTCGACCCCGAGATCGTCAACGCCGACGGCGGGGCGATCGCTCTCGGACATCCGCTGGGGTCGAGCGGCTCGCGGCTTCTCGTGACGCTGCTCGGTCGGCTCGAGCGCGAGGACGCGCGCTACGGCCTGGCGACCATGTGCGTCGGCGTCGGGCAGGGCACGGCGATGATCGTGGAGCGGGTCGATGGCTGAGACGCACACGCCGGCAACCTCGGCCCAGGTCGATGCGCCAGCGCAGGTCCCTGAGCCTGTCGAAGGGACCCGGGCCGGCGGAGACCTGGGGCCGGGGGCTTCGACGAGCTCAGCCACCGGGGCGACGGGCTCGACACCGCGCATCCGCATCGACGACCGCGCCGATCGCGTCGTCGCCACCCTCGACCGACCGGAGCGCCGCAACGCGATCGACCAGGCGATGATCGACGAACTCCACGCCCTCTGTGAGGAGCTGGAGGAGCGCCCGCGCACGCTCATCATCACCGGCGCCGGGGGGATCTTCGCCGCTGGGGCCGACATCGCGCAGTTGCGCGAACGCACCGGCGACGACGCGCGCCGCGGGATCAACGCGACCGCGTTCGATCGCATCCGCCGCCTGCCGATGCCCGTGATCGCGGCCGTCGACGGCTTCGCGCTCGGCGGGGGAGCCGAGCTCGCCTACGCCGCCGACATCCGCATCGGCACCCCGCGTGTGCGATTCGGCAACCCCGAGCCGGGGCTCGGCATCATCGCCGCGGCCGGAGCGTCGTGGCGGCTGCCCGAGATCGTTGGCCACGCCCGCGCGAGCGAGCTTCTGCTGACGGCGCGGGTGATCGACGCCGACGAGGCCCTCGCGTGGGGACTGCTGTCGAGCGTGCACGAGCCCGACGCGGTGCTGGACGCCGCCCACGCGATCGCCGACCGCATCGCCGCGAATTCCGCGCGCGCGACCATCCTCACCAAGCGCGCCCTGCTCGCGCCCCGCGCGGAGCACCCCGCCATCGACGGCGAACTCCAGGCCGAGCTGTTCGACAGCGCCGACAAGCGCGCGCGCATGACCGCGTTCCTCGAGAGGAAGAAGAAGTGACCCTCCCCGAGACCACGTCTCCGGCCCACGCCCTTGCCGGTACCGCCGCCGCGCCGCGCCCCTCGACCGACCGGGTCCCGGCGTCCGTGCCCACCAGCGTCGGCGTGCTCGGCGGGGGCCGCATGGGAGCCGGGATCGCGCACGCGTTCCTGCTCGCCGGTGCCCGCGTGCACGTCGTCGAGCGCGACGCCGCGGCCGCCGAGGCTGCCCGCGAGCGCGTCGAGACCGCTCTGGCCCGCTCCGCGCAGAAGGGCATCGAGATCCCGGATGCCGACACCTTGACCACCGGCGTCGACACCGCCGCGTTCGCCGCCGCGGGCCTCGTGATCGAGGCCGTCCCCGAGGATCGCGCGCTCAAAGTCGACGCCCTCGCGCGGATCGAGGGGGCCGTGCACGACCACGCGGTCGTGGCGTCCAACACCTCCTCCATCTCGATCGATGCGCTCGCCGCCGCGCTCCGCCGCCCGCAGCGGTTCCTCGGCCTGCACTTCTTCAACCCCGTCCCGGCATCGGCGCTGGTCGAGGTCGTCACCGGGTCGCGCAGCGAACCGCAGGTCGTCGGCGCGGCGACCGACTGGGTCGAGGCCATCGGCAAGACCGCCGTCGTCGTGCGCGATGCGCCGGGCTTCGCGTCCAGCCGCCTGGGTGTCTCCCTGGGGCTCGAAGCGATCCGCATGCTCGAAGAAGGCGTCGCGTCGGCGCACGACATCGACACGGCGATGGAGCTGGGGTACCGGCATCCGATGGGCCCCCTCCGCACGACCGACATCGTCGGGCTCGACGTGCGCCTGGGCATCGCCGAAGAACTCGAGCGCGCGTTCGGCGCGCGCTTCACCCCGCCCGCGCTGCTGCGAGAGCTCGTCGCCCAGGGGCACCTGGGTCGCAAGACCGGCCGCGGATTCTACGAATGGAGCGAACGATGACGTTTCTGCCGAGCTACGTGAAGGGTGCGTGGTGGACGCCGGACGGCGACCCCGACGCGGCGATCGTGCGGGACGCGTCGACGGGGGAGGAGATCGTGCGGGTCAGCACGCGCGGGCTCGACCTCGAGGGTGCCGTCGCCTACGCACGGCGCGAGGGCCAGAAGAGCATCGGCGCCCTCACCTTCCACCAGCGCGCGATGGTGCTGAAGAACCTCGCGATCGCGCTGAACGACCGCCGCGAAGAGCTCTACGCCCTCTCGGAGCGTTCCGGCTCGACCCGCCGCGACTCGCTCAGCGACGTCGACGGCGGCATCGGCGTGCTCTTCACCTTCTCGTCGAAGGCCCGTCGCGAACTCCCCGCCGGAAAGGTCGTGCTCGACGGACCGGTCGAGCCGCTGTCGAAGGACGGCTCCTTCCTCGGTCGGCACGTGTACACGCGCCTGCCCGGTGTCGCGGTGCAGATCAACGCCTTCAACTTCCCGATGTGGGGGGCGCTCGAGAAGTTCGCCCCCGCGTTCCTCGCCGGGCTCCCGACGATCGTGAAGCCCGCGACCCCGACGGCGTACATCGCCGAGGCGTGGGTGCGGATGGTCGTCGAGACCGGCCTCCTGCCCGAGGGCGCCCTGCAGCTGATCAGCGGGAGCGTCCCGGGCCTGTTCGACCTCCTCGACCTCGGCGACACCGTCGGCTTCACCGGCAGCGCCTCCACCGCCGAGCGCCTCCGCGCCCAGGCGAGGCCCGGGGTGCGGTTCACGAGCGAGACCGACTCGATCAACGCCTCGATCCTCGGCCCCGACGCGGTACCCGGCACCCCCGAGTTCGACGCCTACGTGAAGCAGCTGCTCGTCGAGCTGACGACCAAGGCGGGGCAGAAGTGCACCGCGATCCGCCGCGCGATCGTGCCGGCGGGAATGACGGATGCCGTGGCCGAGGCGCTGCGCGACAAGATCGCCGAGCGCGTGGTCGTCGGCGACCCGCGCGCCGAGGGCGTCACGATGGGCCCGGTCGTCTCGCGCGAGCAGCGCGACGAGGTGCTGCGGCAGGTGACGGCGCTCCAGGCGGCAGGAGGGCGGTTCGTCGTCGGCTCGGCCGAGGCGCCCGAGGGCACACCCGAAGAGGGAGCGTTCCTCCGGCCCATGCTCCTGGCCTTCGCGGATGCCGCGACCCCGGCCGTCAACGACATCGAGGCGTTCGGGCCGGTCGCGAGCATCGTCGAATACGCCGACGTCGCCGAGGCCGCGACCATCGTGGGTCGGGGCGGCGGCTCGCTCGTCACGAGCATCGCCACCCACGACCCCGACGTCGCGACAGAGCTGCTCACCCGAATGGGCGCGATGAACGGCCGCGTGCTCTTCCTCGACCGCGACGATGCGCGCACCTCGACCGGCCACGGCGCCCCCGTGCCGCACCTCGTGCACGGCGGGCCCGGTCGGGCGGGTGGCGGCGAGGAGCTCGGCGGCATCCGCTCCGTCCTCCACTCCATGCAGCGCACCGCGATTCAGGGTTCGCCGCGCATGCTGACCGCGCTCACCGGGGTGTGGCATCCGGGAGCCGAGACCGACTCCACGGGGACGCACCCGTTCCGCAAACCCCTCTCGGATCTCCGGATCGGGGATGCCGTGGAGTCGGCCGAGCGAGAGGTCACCCTCGACGACATCGAGGTGTTCGCGAGATTCACCGGCGACACGTTCTACGCGCACATGGACGAGGAGTCGGCCGCGGCGAACCCGTTCTTCCCGGGACGCGTCGCGCACGGGTACCTGCTCGTGTCGTGGGCGGCAGGGCTCTTCGTCGACCCCGCGCCGGGTCCCGTGCTGGCGAACTCGGGCCTCGAGAACCTCCGCTTCGTCACCCCCGTCTCACCCGGCGACCGCATCCGCGTGTCGCTCACGGCGAAGCAGATCACCCCGCGCGAGACCGACGAGTACGGCGAGGTGCGGTGGGATGCCGTGATCCGCAACCAGGACGACGAGATCGTCGCGCAGTACGACGTGCTCACGCTCGTGGCCAAGACGTGGGCTCCGGTGGCGGTGCCGGCATGAGTCTGCGGCCGATGATGCAGCGCGATCAGGCATCCGCGATGCTCGGCATGGTCGTCGAACACGACGCGCCCGGAGAATCGCGGGTGTCGATGACCGTGCGCGACGACATGCTGAACGGCTTCGCCATCACCCACGGCGGGCTCGTCTTCACCCTCGCCGACACGGCCTTCGCGATCGCCTGCAACGAGGACGAGCGCGTGACGGTCGCCGGCGGCGCCGACATCACGTTCTTGAAGTCCACGACCGCCGGGCAGACGCTCACGGCGACGGCTGCGCGCCGCGCCCGCAGCGGCCGGACGGGCTTGTACGACATCCGGGTGACGGATGAGACGGGCGACCTCGTCGCCGAGGTGCGCGGCCGCAGCATCACGACGGACCGGCGTCCGCCGGTTCCGGTCCCTTCGACGAGCTCAGGGACCTCTGACGTGGCGGTGAGCTCTGACGCGCCGGTGGCTAAGCCTGTCGATGCCTCCGGCCCCCGACCCGCGAACGACCCCCAGCGCAACGCCGCGCTGACGACCACGGAGGTGTCCCGATGACCCTGACCACCGCATCGGGCCCGGACTTCCTGGCATCCGTCGATCCCACCGGCATCCCGCTCGACAGGCTCCGCGCCCTACAGCTCGAGCGCCTGCAGTGGACCGTGCGCCACGCGTACGACAACGTCGCGCTGTACCGCCGCACGTTCGACGAGGCCGGCGTGCACCCCGACGACATCCGCTCGCTCGACGACATCCGCCTGCTGCCGTTCACGACCAAGGCGGACCTCCGGGAGACCTATCCCTTCGGGATGTTCGCGGTGCCGATGGCCGACGTGCGTCGCATCCATGCCTCCTCCGGCACGACCGGGCGTCCCACGGTGGTCGGATACACCGCCGGCGACCTCGACCGCTGGGCCGACCTCGTCGCGCGGTCGCTGAGCGCGGCCGGCATCCGCGCGGGCGACCGCGTGCACAACGCGTACGGCTACGGCCTGTTCACCGGGGGCCTCGGCGCGCACGCGGGCATCGAGCGGCTCGGGGCGACCGTCATCCCGATGTCGGGTGGGCAGACCGCGCGCCAGGCCCAGCTCATCCAGGACTTCGAACCGGATGCCATCCTCTGCACGCCCAGCTACCTCTTGACGATCGCCGACGCGTTGGAGGCCGCGGGTGTCGACCCGCGATCCACCTCGCTCAAGGTCGCCGTGCTCGGCGCGGAGCCCTGGACCAACGAGATGCGACGCGAGATCGAGCGCCGGCTCGACCTCGTCGCCGTCGACATCTACGGCCTGAGCGAGGTGATGGGCCCGGGCGTGGCATCCGAGAGCGCCCTCACCAAAGACGGCCCGCACGTGTGGGAGGACCACTTCCTCCCCGAGACGATCGACGGCGAGACCGGCGAGCCCGTCGCCGACGGCGAGCTCGGCGAGCTTGTCTTGACCTCCCTCACGAAGGAGGCGTTCCCGGTCATCCGCTACCGCACCCGCGACCTCACCCGTCTGCACCCCGGCACGGCGTTCCCGTCGATGCGCCGCATCGAGAAGATCACCGGCCGCAACGACGACATGATCATCCTGCGCGGCGTGAACCTCTTCCCGACGCAGATCGAGGAGATCGTGATGGGCATCGAGACCCTCACGCCCCACTTCGTGCTCGAGCTGCGGCGCGAGGGGCGGATGGATGCCATGACCGTCCGCATCGAGAGGCATCCGGCCCTGGAACGCGAGGTGTGCGAAGCCGCCGGCGTCGCGCTGCAGCAGCGCATCAAGGTGCTCATCGGCACGACGGTCGACGTGCGCGTCGAGGAGCCGGGCGTCCTTCCCCGCAGCGAGGGCAAGTACAAGCGGGTCTACGACCTGCGCTGATCCGCGGGGCCCTCAGTCTCCGCAGACGGCGATGAATTCGATCTCGACCTTCGCGCCGCGGGGGAGGGCGGCGACCTGGTAGGCCGCACGAGCGGGCAGCACCGCGCCGGTGAAGCGTTCGCCGTAGACCTCGTTCACCGCGGCGAAGTCGGCGATGTCGGTCAGCAGGATCGTGGTCTTGACCACGCGGTCCATGCTCGAGCCGGCGGCGGCGAGGATGGCGGCGCCGTTGCTCAGCGACTGCGCGGCCTGGGCGCGCACGTCGGCGCCGACGAGCTCTCCCGTCGCGGGGTCGAGGGGCAGCTGTCCCGAGACGAAGACGAGTTCCCCGGTGCGGACGGCCTGCGAGTAGGCGCCGATGGCGGCGGGGGCTTCGGGCGAGGTCACTGTGGAGATGATGGTCATGGGGTTCCCTTCAGGGCGTCGATGGCGGCGTCGACCGCGGACGACGAGGTGGTGGCGTGCACACTGAAGCGCACACGGTCGGAACCGTGCGCGGTGGCCGTCACACCGCGCTCGGCGAGACGCGCGACGGTCGTGGGGGCCGATCGGTCGGCGACGTGCGCCACGACGATGCCGGCGCGCGCACCGTCCTCCTGTGGTGACAGCACGGGGAAACCGGCATCCGTCAGCGCGGTCGACAACTGACCGGTCCTGTCGGCGATGCGCCGGCCGACGGTCGGTACGCCGACGCTCTCCAGCAGCTCGAGAGCGGTCGCGAGGGCACCTGAGCTGAACGGGGAGGCGTTGGTGATCGACAGGCGTTGCGCTCCGGGAAGAGCCGGGTGCGGACGTCCGTCGTAGAGCCCCGCCTCCTCGACGCCGGTCCAGCCGCCGAGAAGGGGACGGAGGCGCTCCAGCGCCCGCGGGGACAGCGCCAGGAAGCCGGTTCCCCATCCGGCTCGGAGCCACTTCTGTCCGCCGACGACCAGCGCATCCGCCAGCGTCCAATCGGCCTCGATGACGCCAAACCCCTGGATGCCGTCGACGATGAGCAGCCGGTCGCCAACGGCGTCGCGGAGCGCGGCGAGGTCCGCACGGGCTCCGGTGCGGAAGTCGACGGCACTGACGGCGACGGCCACGGTATCGGCCGTGACGGCCTCGGCGACGCGCGCGGCGGTGACCGGGGCCAGGGGGACTCCCGCGACGGGAGGCAGGGTCCGCACCCGGGTGAGGCCCGCCTCCTCCGACCGCCACCACGCGTACAGGTTGGAGGGGAACTCCGCCGCGCTGACGAGGACCTCGCCCGGCGGCAATCCGAAGGCGATCTGGAACAGCCCGAGGGAGGTGCTGCTGGTCAGGGTCACGGCATCCGGAGCGAAGCCGCTCAGACGGGAGACTGCCGCGAGGGCGCGCCGGTCTTCGGCATGCAGCCGTGCGGAGGCCTCGCCGTCCGCGGCCGCCTGGGCGAGCCCGCCGATCGTGTCGACCACGGCCTGCGACGGAGGACCGTAGCTGGCGAAGTTGAGATACCCGCTCGGTTCGCGGAACGCTGCGAGGTATCTCTCCCACGCCGTCGAGCTCATGCCAGCACCCGCTGCAGGAACTGCCGCGTCCGCGCCTCGCGAGGGTCGCCGAGCACCTGCTCCACCGGCCCCTCCTCGACGATGCCGGCATCGGCCATGAACACCACGCGATCCGCGACCTCGCGGGCGAACGCCATCTCGTGCGTGACGACGAGCATCGTCATCCCCTCCCGAGCGAGGTCGCCCATCACCGTCAGAACCTCGCCGACGAGCTCCGGGTCCAGGGCCGAGGTCGGTTCGTCGAACAACAGGAACAGCGGCTTCATAGCCACCGCCCGGGCGATCGCGACGCGTTGCCGCTGACCGCCCGACAGCTGGCTCGGATACGCGTCGATCCGTTCGCCCAGGCCGACCCGTTCGAGGATCGCGACGGCCTCCGCCCGCACCTCTTTCGCCGGTCGACGCTGCACGCGCACCGGCCCCTCCATCACGTTGCCGAGCACCGTGAGATGCGGGAAGAGGTTGAAGTGCTGGAAGACCATCGCCGTCTTCGCGCGCTGCGCCGACAGGCGGCGCTCCGTCAACTCGTGCAGTTTGCCGTCGCGGAGCTCGTAGCCCATGGGCTCGCCGCCCACCCAGACCTCGCCGCTGTCGGGCTCCTCGAGACGGTTCAGCGTGCGCAGGAACGTGGACTTCCCGGCGCCGGACGGGCCGATGATGCAGACGACCTCGCCGCTGCGGACGGTGAGCGACACGTCGCTGAGCACCACATTGTGTCCGTAGGACTTCGTGATGCGCACCGCTTCGAGAACAGGTGCGGCGTCGGGGGTGACGGTCATTTCTCGCTCCTCATCAGCGGGGGACGGCCGAGGTCGCCGACGATCTTCCGGCGAAGGGCGCGTGCGTTGCGCGGACCGCCGGGCCGGCGATCCTGACGGTCGAAGGCGCGCTCGAGGTAGAACTGCCCGACGCTGGCGACACTGACGATCACCATGTACCAGATGGCCGCGGCGATGAGCGTCTCCATGACCTGCAGGTTGAACGACGAGATGTTGTTGGCGGCGCGGATGAGCTCGACGTACCCGATCACGGATGCCATGGCCGTGCCCTTGAGCATGTTGATGAAGTCGTTGCCGGTCGGGGGGATGATGATGCGCATCGCCTGGGGGAGCACGATCCGCGCCATGCGCTGCATCGGGGTCTGGCCGATGGACTGCGCGGCCTCGATCTGGCCACGGTCGACGCTCTTGAGGCCCGCGCGGACGATCTCCGCCATGTACGCGCTCTCGTTGAGCGCAAGGCCCAGGAACGCCGCGATGAAGGTGGTCATGACGGCATTCGTGCTCACGTCGACGAAGAGCACGTCGGTGAACGGGATGCCGACCTGCAGGCGCGGGAAGATCAGCGCGAGGTTGTACCAGAGCAGGATCTGCAGCAGTACCGGCAATCCGCGGAACAACCAGGTGTACCCGGCCGCGAAAGCCTGGGCGACGGGGTTCTTCGAGATGCGCATGAGAGCGATGACGACACCGATGACGATCGCACTCAGCTGGGCGACGACCGCGAGCACGATGGTGCCGACGAGACCTTGAAGGATGATCGGCGAGATCACGTAGTACGGGATGTCGCCGTAGGAGATGTCACCCTGCGAGGCGGCGGCGATGAGGGCGACCAGCAGGAGCACGATGACGACTCCGCTGACCCACCGCCCCCAGTGCTTCAGTCGGACCTGGGGGAGGAGGGGCCGTTCCCCGGCCGCGGCGGGCGACGGACCGCGTCCATCGCCCAGCCGGGATGTGGAGATCGACACCGTCACTTGCCCCCGTTGACGACGGCCTCGGTCACGGCGCCGGAGGAGATCCCCCAGGAGTCGAGGATCTCGGCGTAGGTGCCGTCGTCGATGAGCGCATCGAGCGCCTGGGCCATCGCATCGCGCAGGCCGGCGTTGTCCTTGTTGACGCCGATGCCGTAGGGGGCTCCGTCGATGACGTCGCCCGGCACGACCTCGAACGCGTTTCCGTCCTGAGTGGTCTGCGAGATGTAGACCGCGCTCGGGAGGTCGTTGACGATCGCGTCGATCCGTCCCGTGCGCAGCTGGGTCTGGTTCTGGCTGTCGCTGTCGGTGACGACGACCTCCACGGCCTCCTTGCCGTCGGCGGTGCAGTCCGCGCTGGTGGACTCGGCGAACTCCTGCTGGCTCGTGCCTGTGACGACGGCCACGGAGTGACCGCACAGCGTGTCGGGTCCGGTGATCCCGGCGGGGTTGTCCTTCTGCACCATGATCGTGATGCCGGACGTCAGGTAATCGACGAAGTCGATGGCCTGCTGCCGCTCGGCTGTGTCGTTCATCGCGGCGATGGTGACGTCGACGCGTCCCGACTGCAGGCTCGTGATGAGCGAGCCGAAGTCCTGGTTCTCGTACTGCACGTCGAGGCCGAGCTTCTTGGCGATCGCGGTGATGAGGTCGTGGTCCGACCCCACGACGGTGGAACCGTCTGCGGCGTAGAAGTTGTTCGGGGGAGACTGCACGTTCGAGCCGACGACGAGCTGTCCGGCGTCGCTGATCGTGCTCGGGACCATCGCGACGAGTGCGTCGTCGGCGCCGACGCCGTCGAGCAGCGCGGACGTGTCGGGAATCGACGATGCGGCGCCGTCGGTCTGCGCATCACCGGGCTGGGGTGCGCTCGGGCCGCCGCACGCGGAGAGCGAGAGGGTGAGGGCGGCGCTCGCGGCGAGAGCGCCGATGGCGGTGAGGGTGCGGGCGTGACGGGTCATGTGGGGGGCCTTTCCAAACGTCGTTGTCATCGGAAGCTATCGACTCCGCAGCGATAATAAGAGAATATTATCACGATGAAGCAGAATTGTTACGTGCGCGCAATCTAAATTGACCATCACGTCGAAGCGGAAGCCGCGGCGGGGGAGGAGATCGGTGATGAGACGGACGGTCGTCGATGAGACGCGAGTGCTGCGGCCGGAGTTCGCGCCGTATCTGCCGATGATGGACTTCCTCGCGGAGCTGCTCGGACCCCGCACCGAGGTGGTGCTGCACGACACCAGCGACGTGAGCCGCTCCATCGTCGCCCTCACCAACGGTCACGTGAGCGGCCGTTCCGTCGGCGGCCCGGCGACGGATCTCGTACTCAAGGTGCTGCAGAATCACGAGCACGACGATCGTGACTTCCTCGCGAATTACCTGGCCGTCTCGCGGACGGGTGGCGCCTTCCGCTCTTCCACGTTCTTCATCCGCGACAGGGTGGGTGCCGTCGTCGGCATGCTCTGCGTCAACGTCGACGATGAGCCGCTCCGCCGCGCGCGTGATCTCCTCGAGGCCATCACGGCGACCACCGGCGTGCCGAAAGCGGTGGTGGACCCGGGTGTCGGCACCGCCGCGCCCGTCGCGGAGCGACTCAGCGCGAGTGTCGACGAGCTGGCCCTGGACGGCATCGATCGTATCGTCGCCGCTCGAGGTGTCGAGCCTCATCGCATGAGCGTGCAGGAGAAGACCTCGACGGTCGGTGAGCTGGAGCGCGCGGGCGTCTTCTTGCTGAAGGGCGCGGTGGCGCAGGTGGCGACCGCCCTCCAGGTGTCGGAGCCGACGGTCTACCGCTACCTCGCGCAGGTGCGACGCTCCCGGGTCTGAGCGTTCCCCACGACGACTCGATCTCGGCCGGCGACCGCGCGGTCGCCGCTCACACGCCGGGCCGCGCGAGCGGGGTGCCGTCGAGGCCGTCGATGAGATCGCGCAGGCTGTCGAAGACCCGGACGGCGCCTGCGTCGTGAAGCTCGTCGACGGAGAACCCGCCGGTGCGCACCGCGACCGTGTCGACGCCGGCGTCGCCGGCCGCCACGGCATCCCAGGGGGAGTCTCCGATCATGATCCCGCCCGTGCCGGACACGCGGGCGAGGGCCGTCTGCACGAGGTCGGGGGCGGGTTTGCTGGCGGTCACGTCGTCGGAGGTCGTCCATGCGTCGGCGATGTCGCGCGCCTCGACGAGGTCGAGGAAATGCTCGACGTGGTCGCTCTTGCCGGAGCTGGCGAGCACGACCTGGAATCCGCGCTTCTTGACCTCGAGGAGCAGATCGTGCGCTCCGTCGAAGGGGCGCACCTCGTCGATGAGCGGTTCGAACTCCTCGGCCCACGCGGCACGCAGGTCGTCGCCGTGCGCGCGTTCGACCCTGTCGTCGGTGAGGGAGGGCACGAGCTGATCGCCGCCCATGCCGATCGCGCGGTGGATGCGCCAGATCGGCAGCACGATGTCGAAGCGGCGGAATGACCGGTACCAGGCGAGGGCGTGCTGGTAGTTGGTGTCGACGAGGGTGCCGTCGACGTCGAAGATCGCGGTGTCTGCCATGGGGTTCCGTCTTCCGGTCGTGGTCGGGTGCATGCAGCCCACACGCCGCCGCGCGCGAGGTCAGTCCCATTGCGGTCCCGGGCGCCCTCGGCTACAGTTTTACTGAACGATCGGTCTGTAAAAGGAGTCGACGATGACGATGACCGTACCCCCCGCGGACGCCCACGCCCACGCCCTCGATGGCGAGGCGACGTTCGACGCCCTCATCGAGGCCGACGGCCGCATCGAGCCGCGCGATTGGATGCCGGACGCCTACCGCCGCACGCTGATCCGCCAGATCTCGCAGCACGCGCACTCCGAGATCATCGGCATGCAGCCGGAAGGGGCGTGGATCACGCGGGCACCGAGCCTGAAGCGCAAGTCGATCCTGCTCGCGAAGGTGCAGGACGAGGCGGGTCACGGCCTGTACCTCTACTCCGCGGCGCAGACCCTCGGCATCACGCGCGACGAGATGACGCAGCAGCTCGTCGACGGGAAGGCGCGGTACTCGTCGATCTTCAACTACCCGACCCCCACCTGGGCCGACATGGGCGCGATCGGCTGGCTCGTCGACGGCGCCGCGATCTGCAACCAGGTGCCGTTGTGCCGCGCCTCGTACGGGCCCTACGGTCGCGCGATGGTGCGCATCTGCAAAGAGGAGTCGTTCCACCAGCGCCAGGGTTTCGAGATCCTGCTCACCCTCATGCAGGGAACAGAGGAGCAGCGGGAGATGGCTCAGGATGCCGTGAACCGCTGGTACTGGCCGAGCCTGATGATGTTCGGACCCCCCGATGACGACTCGCCCAACTCGGCGCAGTCGATGGCGTGGAACATCAAGCGCTTCAGCAACGACGAGCTGCGTCAGCGCTTCGTGTCCATGCTCGTGCCGCAGGCGGCCGTGCTGGGCGTGACGCTGCCCGACCCCGAGCTGCGGTTCGACGAGGCGACCGGCGAGTACCGCATGGGCGAGATCGATTGGACCGAGTTCCACGAGGTGCTCGCCGGACGCGGTCCGCTCAACACGATGCGCCGCCAGCACCGCCGTGACGCCCACGAGGAAGGCGCCTGGGTGCGCGAGGCCGCCGCGGCCTACGCCGCGAAGAAGAGCGCCGCCCGCGCCGAGACGACGGCGGCCGCCTGATGGCCACGCCCGGCGGGAGCCCCGCGGAGACCTGGCCCCTGTGGGAGGTCTTCGTGCGCGCAGGCCGCGGCCTCAGTCACGTGCACGTCGGCTCGCTCCACGCACCCGACGCCGAACTCGCCGTCCGCAACGCGCGCGACCTGTACACCCGGCGCGGCGAGGGCGTCTCGGTGTGGGTCGTGCCCTCGGATGCCGTGACCACGAGCGACCCGGGGGCCAAGGGCGCGTTCTTCGAGTCCCCGGCGGGCAAGAACTATCGGCACGCCGTGTACTACACCGCCTCCGAGGGGGTGCCGCACCTGTGAGCATCTCGACCGATCAGGGGGACCGGTCCCTTCGACAGGCTCAGGGACCTGGGGTCGCAGCCCCGGTGACCGGCACCGGCACCCACGGCGACGTCTCGCTCGACGCGCGCGAGCTCGCCGCCGAACTCGCCGGGGGAGAGGACCGGGCGACCGATCCCGACGTCGCCGCGTACGCGATGCACCTGGGCGACGACGCGCTCATCCTCGCGCAGAACCTCTGCGGCTGGGTCGCCCGTGCCCCCGAGCTGGAGGAGGACGTCGCCCTCGGCAACATCGCCCTCGACCTCCTCGGCCACGCCCGCTCGCTGCTGCGCTACGCCGGCAGCCACGACGGGCGCAGCGAAGACGATCTCGCCTACTGGCGAGACGAGCGCGATTTCCGCAGCGCGTGGCTCTTCGAGCTTCCGAACGGCGACTTCGCGCACACGATCGCCCGCCAGCTCCTGGCATCCGCGTACCTCCTCGAGCTGTACCGCGACCTGTCGGCATCCACCGATCCCGTGCTGTCCGCCGTCGCCGCCAAGGCCGAGAAGGAGGTCGACTACCACCGCGATCACGCCGTGCAGTGGACGCTCCGTCTCGCCGGCGGTACCGACGAGTCGCGTCGCCGCTTCCTCGTCGCCCTCGATGACACCTGGCCGTACCTCGACGAGGTGTTCCGCGATCTGCCGCTGCACGACCGTCTCGAGGGCATCGCCGTGCGCCCCTCCATCCTGCGCGGCCGCGTCGACGAGGTGCTCGCGGAGGTGCTTGCGGAGGAGGACGTCCCGGTCCCCGCGATCGCCTCGTCCTCCGCGGGGGGACGCCGGGGGCGGCATCACCCCGCCTTCGGGCCGCTACTGGCCGAGCTGCAGGTGCTGGCCCGCCGGCATCCGGGGGCGACATGGTGACCGCGACGCGGGACCGTGCTCGCGAGATCGTCGCGGCCGTCGTCGACCCCGAGGTGCCCGTGCTCACGATCGACGATCTCGGAGTGCTGCGCGACGTCCGCCTGGACGGGGAGACCGTGACCGTCACGATCACCCCGACTTACTCGGGGTGCCCGGCGGTCGATGCGATCCGCGACGACATCGTGCTCGCCCTCACCTCCGCCGGCTTCGACGACGTCGTCGTCTCGACGACGCTGACCCCCGCGTGGACCACCGACTGGATGAGCGACGCGGGACGACGCAAGCTCACCGAGTACGGCATCGCCCCGCCGTCCGGCCGGGCTCCCGCGGGCCCCATCCGCGTGAAGCTCAGCGTCGCGTGCCCCCGGTGCGGCTCCCTCGACACCCGCGAGGTCTCGCGCTTCGGGTCGACCTCGTGCAAGTCGCACTGGGAGTGCCGGGCGTGCCTCGAACCCTTCGACCACTTCAAGGCCCTCTGATGACGACGACCCACACGGATGCGGATGCCGCGACCCCGGCGTTCGCGAGAAGCCCGACCCTCGGTGCCGTGCGCGAGACCGGGGGTCGTGCCCGCGCCCGGTTCCACACCCTGCGGGTCGCGGACGTCCGCCCCCTCACTCCGACCGCGATCGAGGTGACCTTTGCCGTCCCCGACGAGCTCGTCGACGCCTTCGACTACGCCGCGGGCCAGTACGTCGCCCTTCGAGCGCGCGTCGACGGCGAAGACCTGCGGCGGTCGTACTCGCTCTGCCGACCTCCGACGCGCGGGACGATCAGCGTCGGCATCAAGCGCGACCCCGACGGCCGGTTCTCGACCTGGGCGCACGAGGACCTGCGCCCGGGCGACGAGATCGACGTGATGAGCCCGCAGGGCACCTTCGTCTCGCGAGCCTCGACGGCGACCGGACACGTCGTCGCCATCGCCGCCGGCTCCGGGATCACCCCCATCATGGCGCTCGCCGCCGATGTGCTCGAACGCTCGACCGAGAGTCGGATGACGATCGTCTACGCCAACCGGTCCTCGACCGACGTGATGTTCGTCGACGAGCTCGCCGACCTGAAGGACCGGTACCCCGCCCGCGTCACGCTGCATCACGTGCTCTCGCGCGAGCAGCGGGCGGCCCCGGTGTTCTCGGGACGCATCGACGACGAGCGACTGCGCCTCATCCTGTCGCGCCTGATCGATCCGGCATCCGTCGACGAATGGTTCCTGTGCGGGCCGTTCGCCCTCGTCGAGCTGTGCCGCAAGGCGCTCACCGAGGTCGGTGTGCCGCGCGAGCGCGTGCGTTTCGAGCTGTTCACCGCCGGAGACGGCGACGCGCCGGCGCAGACCGGGGGAGCGCGCCCCGTGCGCGTGCGCGCCGACGAGCCGGTACGCCGCATCGACTTCACCCTCGACGGCCAGTCGGCGTCGGTGGAGAGCCCGATCGCCGCGAACGAGACGATCCTGGCCGCGGCCCTGCGCGTGCGGCCCGACGTGCCGTTCGCGTGCGCCGGCGGTGTCTGCGGAACCTGCCGCGCCCGCGTGATCGAGGGGGCGGTGTCGATGACCGAGAACTACGCCCTCGAGCCCGACGAGATCGCCCGCGGCTACGTGCTGACCTGCCAGTCCCACCCGACCTCCGACGCCGTTCGCGTCGACTACGACGGATGACGAAGGATGCCATGACCCCGCACCGCATCTCCGTAGGCGATCCGTCACCCGGGCGCGCCCGCGGGGGAGTCGCATGATCGAGTACACCGGCGCCGACGGTGTCGCCGAGATCGTCCTGAACGCCCCCGCACGCCGCAATGCCGTCGGTCTCGACGATCTGCACGCCCTGGCCGCGGCCTACGACCGCGCCGAGGTGGACGGCGCCCGCGCCGTTCTGCTGCGGGGTGAGGGGCCGTCCTTCTGCGCCGGTCGCGACATCTCCGGCGTCGACCCGTCGACCGACGACGTCGGCGGTTACCTGGACGAGACGCTGGCGCCGCTGCTGCGTCGCATGGCGGCCTTCCCCGCACCCACCTTCGCGGTCGCCCACGGCGCGTGCCTGGGCGTCGGCCTCGGCCTGCTCATCGCCACCGACGTCGTCTACGTCGCCGACACCGCCAGGATCGGTTCGCCCTTCGCGGCCCTGGGAGCGACCCTCGACTCCGGCGGCCACGCGCTGTTCGCCGAGCGGCTCGGCATCCACGCGACCCTCGATCTCATCTACACCGGTCGCCTGCTGTCGGGCGAGGAAGCGGTGCGGGCGGGCCTCTTCTCGCGCCTGCTCCCCGCCGCCGAGGTGCAGGATGCCACGAGCCTCGCCGCCGTCCGCGCGGCGGCCGGGCCCACCGCCGCCTTCCGGGCGAGCAAGCGCATCGTCTCGGCGATCCGCGACGAGCGGCTGGGGCTGTGGGACGCCATGGCGCTCGAGAACCGCGCCCAGGCGGCCCTCGCGGCCACCGACGACTATCGCGAGGGGTTCGCGGCGTTCCAGGCCAAGCGCGCACCGTCGTTCACGGGTCACTGACGCCGCGCGAGAACCGCACGTCGGCGCCCCCGCCCGGGCGCCGGACAGCGCGCGCAGTCGGCTCCGCGCCGCGCGCAGGGCGTGCGTCGTCGTCGCGCATCCCTCGTCGTCGCCCTGCTTGAATCAGACCATGCCGCGCATCGACGACGACGACGAACTCGCGACCCTCCGCCGCCGGGCTTACGCCCCCGGCGCCGACATCTCCGCCGACCCTTCGGCGCTGGAGCGCCTGATCGAGCTCGAGCAGCGCGCGGCGGCCCGCGACGGCGGCGCGGCGGACGACCGTGCGGCGCCGGACGGCGAACAGACGGAGCCCGAGGCGGCATCCGTCGGTGCGGAGGCGGGGGGAGAGGACGGCGAGTCGGCCCGCCCGGCCCGCCGCCGGATGCCGCGTCTGCGGCGTTCCACGGTGGTGATGCTCGCCGGGGCCGGGCTCGTCGTGGCGACACTGCTGACCGCTCTGGTGCTCGTGCAGCGCGTGCAGACCGATCCCCTCCAGGTGGGTGCCACGCAGGTCGCCCGGCTCACGGAGGACCCTTCGTTCGACATTCCCAGCTCCCTGTACCGCGGGATCACCGGCAACGTGAAGGCCTATACGGCGTTCGAGGGTTTCCGCGTCATCTCCTATCCCTCGTTCCGCGCGGGCGAAGGCGCGGCCCGGTGCATGACGGTGTATCAACCCGACCTGCTCGACACCGGTGACGATGCCTTCTCGTACGACGGGCAGTTCCTCCTGCCCTCCTGTGCGGCGGGCCCGTTCCCGGCGACCTTCACGATCCTGCTCGCCGAGGACACCCCCGAGCGGGAGCCGACGGATCTGCCCGCGGACACGTCCTTGCAGTTCGTCTACGACCAGGGACGAGACGAGATCGTGGTCTTCCGCGGCTGACGGCGAGGCTGCTCGGGGATCGCGGCCGCGCGAGAACCGCGTCGGACGCAAGCCCCCGCCGCACACGACGATGCCCCGGCACACCGGCCGGGGCATCGTCGAAACGCGTCAGCGTGTCACATGCGTCACGCAGCGGTGGTCACGGCGAACTGCACGGATCCCTGCTGCGGGTCGATCTGCGCGTCGAGAACGCGGTCGTCGAGCACCGCTGCGGCGTCGGTGTCGAGGAAGACCCGCGCTCCGGAGTTCTCGACGACGGTGTCGGCGGGCTCGGGCGCGTCGACGACCGAGAGCGCGAACTGCGACTCGGGCGAACCCGCTCCGGCGATGCGCACGCCGCCCTGCGGGGCGTCGGGGAACTGCGCGGTGATGGTCTTGACGGCGGTCGTGGCCTCTTCGGTGAGTGTCAGCATGGGTGACTCTCCTTCTCTGATCGACGACAGGAGTCAGCCACGATGCCGAGAATCGCGGCGGCTCTCAACTCCTCGCCGCCATTTCCAGGGGTTTCCCACCGGTCGTCCAGACGTCAGGGGAGGAGCCCGGCCCGTCGTGCGCGTGTCACTGCCGCGTGTCGGGTGGAAGCGTCGAGCTTCGACATCGCCGAGGCCAGGTACGACTTCACCGTGGTCTCACGCAGACCGAGGGATGCCGCGATCTCCCCGTTCGTCGAGCCCACCGCGGCGCAGGCGAGCACGTCGATCTCGCGTCGCGACAGGTGGACGTCCGTTTCGGCGCCCGTGGCAGGACTGTCGCCGGTGAGCGCGGCGAGTCGCGCCTCGATGTCCTCGAGTCGTCGGCGCACGGCGTCGTCTCCGACGGTCGCGGCCAGGCTCCGCAGCTGCGCGTAGCTCTCCCGGATCTCCTCGCGCGCGCCCGCGCTAAGGCCGCCCTCCGGCGTCGGCGCAGCCGCCATCCGGCGTTCGACCTCGGCCCGCACGCGCAGCTCGGTGCCGAGCTCGCCCGCCACATCGAACGCCGGTCGAGCTTCGACCTCGCCGACCTGGGATTGCGCCCAGGAGCCGCAGTACAGTACGCCGCGGGCCGCACCTCCGACCAGCACGGGCACGGCGAACAGCGTGGCGATGCCCTCCCCGAGGATGGCGCGGTCGTAATCGTGCGTGATCGACCGCGACGTGCGGTAGTCGAGGGTCATGCGGGGGCGCCGCTCGACGAGGGCCCGCCCACCGAGTCCGCGGGTCGCATGGACCACCAGGCCCTCGATGCTCCGCGTGCGGGCGCCGACGATGGTCGACACGTGCACCGCCCCGTCGTGCTCGAGCCCGCCGAAGGCCACGGGGAAATGCGTGCGCCGGGCGAGCTCGCTCACGGCGTGCGAGACCAGTCGCGTGTCGTCTCGAAGTGTGGACGGTGCAGCCACGCACTACCTACTTCCGGGGGTGACGGCTTCGTCGCCGCGTTTCGTAGCGTCGACCCTACCACCGGGGAAGCGCCAGCCGACCCGGACTTTTCCCCCGAACGGCGCAGCGTTGCGCCGTACTCATGAGGCAAGGAGGCCACATGACGGACCGTCGCATCGACGACGCCCACACGGGCGGCGTCGATTACATCGCGGTCGAGGAGTCCGCCCCGTTCCAGGAGTTGAAGAGGCGCCAACGCCGCTTCGTCTTCCCGCTCGCGGTGGTGTTCCTCGTCTGGTATTTCGCCTACGTGCTGCTGTCGTCGTTCGCCCCGGAGTTCATGGCCCAGCCGGTGTCGGGAGCGATCACCGTCGGCCTGCTGCTGGGACTCGGGCAGTTCGTGACCACGTTCGCGATCACCATGGGCTACGTCGCGTACGCCAACCGGCAACTCGACCCCGGAGCCGAACAGCTTCGTCACGAGCTCGAGCAGGCTGAGGGGGGACGCGCATGAACGACGTGCTCGCCGCCCTCGACGCGGCCGTCCAGACGGTCGAGAACAACCCGGTGCTGAACATCTCGATCTTCGGCGCATTCGTGGCCGTGACGTTGTTCATCGTCATCCGGGCCAGTCGCAACAGCAAGACCGCGGCCGATTACTACGCCGCCGGGCGATCGTTCACCGGACCGCAGAACGGGTTCGCGATCGCCGGCGACTACCTCTCGGCGGCGTCGTTCCTCGGCATCGTCGGCGCCATCGCGATCAACGGCTATGACGGGTTCCTGTACTCGATCGGCTTCCTCGTGGCGTGGCTC
This sequence comes from Microbacterium sp. NPDC089188, assembly GCF_040685155.1. Lineage (NCBI taxonomy): Bacteria > Bacillati > Actinomycetota > Actinomycetes > Micrococcales > Microbacteriaceae > Microbacterium > Microbacterium sp. NPDC089188. The sequence continues at coordinate 633,832 of NZ_JBFBHH010000002.1, forward strand.
GTGGCTCTGCTGCTCGTCGCGGAGCTCATGCGCAACACGGGCAAGTTCACGATGGCCGACGTGCTCTCGTTCCGCCTCAAGGAGCGCCCCGTGCGCATGGCCGCCGCGATCACGACGCTCGCGGTGTGCTTCTTCTACCTCCTCGCGCAGATGGCGGGTGCCGGCGGACTGGTGTCGCTGCTGCTCGGCATCACCGAGCGGGTCGGCCAGTCGATCGTGGTCGCGGTGGTCGGCATCCTGATGATCGTCTACGTGCTGATCGGCGGGATGAAGGGAACGACCTGGGTGCAGATCGTCAAGGCCTTCCTGCTCATCGGCGGTGCCGTCGTGATGACGGTCTGGGTGCTCGCGATCAACGGCTTCAGCCTGAACACCCTTCTCGAGAGCGCTGTGGCGGCCTCGCCCAAGGGCGAGGCGGTCCTCGCCCCGGGACTGCAGTACGGCAAGAACCCGTGGGACTTCATCTCGCTCGCCCTCGCACTCGTCCTCGGCACCGCGGGACTCCCGCATGTGCTCATGCGCTTCTACACGGTGCCCACGGCGAAGGAGGCGCGGCGCTCGGTGGTCTGGGCCATCTGGCTGATCGGACTGTTCTACATCCTCACGCTCGTGCTCGGATACGGTGCCGGCGCCCTCGTCGGGGCGGACACGATCCTCGCGGCCCCCGGCGGGGTCAACGCCGCGGCACCCCTGCTCGCCTTCGCCCTCGGCGGGCCGCTGCTGCTGGGCTTCATCTCGGCGGTGGCGTTCGCGACGATCCTGGCGGTCGTGGCGGGGCTGACGATCACCGCGGCCGCGTCGTTCGCGCACGACATCTACGCCAACGTGGTGAAGAAGGGCGACGTGCCGCCCGACGGCGAGGTCAAGGTCGCTCGGCGGACGGTCATCGTCATCGGCATCCTGGCCATCCTCGGCGGGATCGGCGTGCAGGGCCAGAACGTGGCCTTCCTGGTCGCCCTCGCGTTCGCGGTCGCGGCCTCGGCCAACCTGCCGACGATCCTGTTCTCGCTGTTCTGGCGCAAGTTCACCACCCGCGGCGCGGTGTGGAGCATGTACGGCGGGCTCGGCTCGGCGCTCGTGCTCATCTTCCTCTCGCCGGTCTTCTGGGGAACGCCCACGAGCGTGTTCGTGAACACCGGGGTGGCCATCTGGCCGCTGAACAACCCCGGCATCGTGTCGATCCCGCTCGGCTTCCTGCTGGGATGGCTGGGCTCGATCACCTCGCGCACCGCCGAAGACCGCCGCAAGGCGGCCGAGATGGACGTGCGATCCCTCACCGGGTACGGCGCCGAGAAGGCGTCGAACCACTGATCCGGCCGCGCCCGGTCCCGCTCCGGCGGGGCCGGGCGTCGTCGCGCGCGGCCCCGGCGCCGCACAGAGGCGCGTCCCCGCCTACCCCGCGGCGCGCAGCCTCTCGCCGAGCATGACCCTGCTCTCGAGGTCGAGCAGCTGTTCCTTGACCTCGGGGTGCCCGCCGTACTCGCCGATCGATCCGTCGGCGCGCACCACCCGATGCACGGGGACGACGATCGAGAACGGGCTCGACGCGCACGCCGTGCCGACCGCCCGCGCGGCGCGCGGAGCGTCGGCCATCAGCGCCACCTCTCCGTACGACGCCACTTCTCCGTAGGGGATGCCGAGCGTCGCCTCGAGCGCCGTCCGCGTGAATCCGCGCACGAGGCGCCAGTCGAGGGCAACCTCGAACGCGCGCCGTTCGCCGGCGAAATACTCGTCGAGCTGCGCGACGAGGCCGTCGCCGACCGACGGGTCGGGCTCCGGTACGACGCCCAGGCGGTGCGAGATCTCGGCCCGGGCGAGGTCGATCCCGTCGTGCGCGACGTCGAGACGCACGAGGGCGTCGTCGATGAACGTCAGCAGGATCGGCCCGAGGGGACCGTCGTATTCAGTGCTGGTGACTGTGCTCATGCCCTCATCCTCTTCACCGTCGCAGAGCCCCGCGGGGCCGCCGCCCGGAAGAGGGGAGGATGCCGCTGATCCGCCGCCTGGGGAGGAAGCGCCGGTGGTGCGGCGTGTCGCCGATTGTCGCGAAACTCGCCGCCGCTACGGGGGTTACCCGATCGACCGGCTTAGTCTGACAGGTGTGTGGCGAGCTGAGGACGGTACCGTGATCGGTGCCGACGGAGACGATTCGATGTCGTCCGTCGATCCGGGCGAGCTGCGATTGTCGGAGCCCGGCATCGTGGTCCGCCACGTCGCCGACCCCGAGCGCGATCGCATCCGCGCCGAGGCGGCAGCCCTGGGCGGGCGGTCGACACTGCTGCGGTTCGACGACGCGCTTGACGCGGGCATCGACATCACCAAGGCGCACCCGGGCTCTCTCCCGCAGTTCATCACGGGGCGCGCGACGATGCTCTCCAACCTCTTCCGCGACGAGGTCGCCCTGCGCACGGCACGCATGGCCGCCGACCGCATCACCTCGAAGAACGTCGAGCTGCGCACCGCCCGCGGTCTCGAGCCCGTGCATCTGGCCGTCGGCCTCTCCGCGTGGAAGATCGGGGGAGTGGAGTGGTCGGCCCCCGTTCTGCTGCGTCCCCTCGCCATCCGCCGGCACCACGGCGACTTCGAGCTCAAGCTGCACGGCGCCTTCGTGATGAACCCCGAGCTCTCGCGCGCGTTCCGCACGCATCTCGGCATCCAGATCGACAGCGCCGCCCTCGCAGGTCTCGCGTACGACCAGGGCGTGTTCAAACCGCAGCCGGTCATCGACCACATCCGCCGCCTGACCTCGCACGTGCCGACCTTCGTCGTGCACCCGCGCCTGGTCATCTCGTCGTTCGCCGACGTGGGCTCGGGCATGGCGCGCGACACGCACGACCTCGACGACCCGCTGCTGAACGCCCTCGCGGGGCATCCTGACGACCGTGCCCGCGTCAGCGTGCGCCGTGCCGACCCCGTGATCGTCGGCCCGGACGAGCGTGCGCCCGCCGCCGACACCCTGCTGCTCGACGCCGACGCCGAGCAGGAGCGGGTGCTCGCCCGGATCGCCGCCGGTCACTCCCTCGCCGTGCACACGCTGCCCGGCACCGGAGGGACGCAGACCGTCATCAACGCGATCGGTCAGCTCGTCCACGACAACAAGCGCGTGCTCGTGGTCAGCGCCCGTCGCTCGACGCTCGACGGCATCCGTCACCGTCTCGCCGGCGTCGGACTGACCGGGCTCGCCGTCTCGCCGCACCACGTGCGCCGCGACCTCATCCGCGCGATCGGCCGAAACGAGAAGGCCGAGCAGCCCAAGGTCGCCGAGATCGACGACGCTCTCGTGCGTCTGCGCACCGTGCTGCGCGACTACCGCTCGGCCGTGACCGAGCCGCACCTGGCCTTGGGCGTCTCCGCGCTCGACGTCCTTCGCGCGCTGACGTCTCTGGCATCCACGTCCCCCGCCCCCTCGACCGAGGCGCGGTTCGATCTCGCCACGCTCGAACGCCTCGCCGGTCGCCGCGACGCCGCGGCCCGCGCCCTGGCGATGGCGGCACGCCTGGGCGAGTTCCGCTTCGGCCCAGACGACTCGCCGTGGTACGGCGTCAGCTTCACCCGCACCGAGGACGCGCGCGCCGCGCACGATCTCGCGGGCAAACTGCACGCCCACGAGGTTCCGCGCCTGCTCGAGCGCGGCTACGAGCTCATCGCGCAGACCCGCATGCGGCCGTTCCAGACGGTCTCCGAGCTCGGCGCGTACCTCAAGCTCCTGCAGGGCATCCGCGAGTCGCTCGATCGCTTCAGCCCGAGCGTGTTCGAACGCCCCCTCGGCGAGCTGATCGACGCGCATTCCCCGCGCCGCGACGCCTCGGCGATGAGCGGTCCGAACCGCCGTCGGCTCAAGCGCCTCTCGAAGGAGTACGTGCGCCCGGGCGTGCACGTGCCCGACATGTACGAGGCGCTCGTGCGCATCCAGCAGCAGCGCACCGAGTGGCAGCGCGTCGTCGAGGCCGGCGTCACCCCCGAGGTGCCGCTCGGCCTGGCCGACGTGCACGTCTCGTGGCAGCGCACCGACGCGCTGCTCGGCGAGCTCGACCAGATCCTCGGCCGCCAGGGCTCCGACCGCTTGGCGACCCTGCCCGTGCAGCGTCTCGTCCGCACCCTCGCCGGACTCGCCGCCGAGTCGACGTTCTTCGACAACCTCGTCGAGCGCGCGCAGCTGCGTTCCGAGCTCGCGCGCCTGGGGCTGGAGCAGCTCCTGGTCGAACTGTCGGTGCGGCACGTGCCCGAGGAGCGCGTGGGCGCCGAACTCGAGTTCGCGTGGTGGCAGTCCGCCCTCGAGCACCTGCTGCGCACCGACAAGGCCCTGCTGGGAGCCAACACGAGCGTCGTCGACCGCCTCGAGCGCGACTTCCGGCTCGTCGACGAGGCGCACGCGGCCGCCGCGGGGCCCCTGCTCGCCGCCCAGCTCGCGACGCAGTGGCGTATCGGCATCGTCGACCACTCCGACGAGGCCGCCGCCCTCAAGCGTTCGCTGAAGGACGGCCTGCACACGGCGCAGGAGATCTCGGATGCCGCCCCCACGCTGCTGCGCACGCTCGCGCCGGTGTGGCTGGCGTCGCCCTACGAGGTGCCCGACGTGCCGCACGATCTCGCGTTCGACGTCGTGATCATCGCGGATGCCGCCGCTCTGTGCCTCGCCGAGGCGACCCCGGCGCTGCGCCGCGCGCGTCAGGTCGTGCTGTTCGGCGACCCGGTCGTACAGAAGCCGACGCCCTTCCGCGTGAGTGCGGCGATCGCCGCCGCGCCCGAGTCCGCCGGGGCCGACGCGGACGCCGACGAGGTGCCGTTCGACGAGACCTCGGTCTTCGAACGCATCGCCGAGCTGCTCCCCGTCGAGACGCTCACCCGCAGCTACCGCGCCGGCGGAGAAGATCTCTCGCAGCTGGTCAACGACGCCTTCTACGGCGGAGAGATCGTGTCGCTGCCCTGGGCGGGTTCGTACCTCGGCCGCGGCAGCTTGAGCGTCGACTACGTCGAGGGTGGTGTCGGCGCCCCCGACCCCGTCAGCGGTGCCGTCGAGAGCCCCGACGCCGAGGTCGCCCGCGTCGTCACCCTGGTGGTCGAGCACGCCGTGAACCGCGCCTCGGAATCGCTCATGGTCGTCACCGCGAGCCGCAAGCACGCCGAGCGCGTGCGCGCCTCGGTCGTGGCGGCGCTGGCCGGCCGCTCCGACGTCGCCGAGTTCGTCTCACGGGATGCCGCCGAGCCCTTCGCCGTGCTCACCCTCGAGGAGTCGGTGGCCGAGAGCCGCGACCGCGTGGTGTTCTCGCTCGGCTTCGGTCTCACGCGTCACGGGCGCGTGCTCAGCGACTTCGGCGACCTGTCGACGCCCGACGGGGAGCGCCTGCTCACGGTCGGGATGACCCGCGCCCGCCGCTCGATGGTGATCGTGTCGTCGATCCGCCCCTCGGCCTTCGACGACGGCCGCCTCGAGCACGGTGCCGCAACCCTCATGGGCATCCTCGGCAACGTCGCCGCCCGCGGCCGCGAGAGCCGCCTCGAAGACCTCGCCGATCCGCTCACCCGCGCGCTGGCGCGGGAGCTGCGCCGTCTGGGTGTCGAGGTCGACGTCGACTACCGCGGTCTGCTTCCGCTCGTCGCCCGCTACAAGGGCAAGGCGGTCGTCGCCGAGAGCGATCCCGAGACCATCGGGGAGTCCCTGCGCGAGACGCTGCGTCTGCGCCCGCAGATCCTCCGGCGCCTCGGCTGGCACTACGTGCGGGTGCACGCGTTCGACTTGTACAGCGATCCCGCCGGCGTCGCCGCGCGCATCGCGGAGCTGCTCGGCATCGCCCCCGACGACGCCGCCACCCCCGACTCGACGACCGAGCCTCTCGACCTGCCCGGCTGATCCCCTGATGACCGAGAATCCGGATGCCACCGGCTGAGCCTGTCGAACCCTCCGAGTCGGAGTCGGGTGCGGTCCCGTCGACGGGCTCAGGGCCCTCTCCGGAGGCTGAGCCCGTCGAAGCCCCGGACGCCGCGTCGGGCCCGGTCGCTTCGACCGGCCCGAGGAGCTCTGCGGACACGCCGGCGGATCGTCAGCCCGTCGTCCGCGTCCGTGGCGCCCGCCGCGCACGGCTCCTCGCTGCGCCGGGGACGACGGCCGAGCCGGCGCCCGCCGACGACCCCGCACGCGGCACGGGCCCCCGACCCACGGCATCCGGGCCCAACGACGAGCGCATGATGCGCGAGGTCCCCCCGCACTACTGACCAGGAACGGCGACGGCGCCCGCGCCGGAACGCGTGGTCCCGGCGCGGACGCCGCGTCGTCGGCTCGAGGCCGCTCAGATCTTGTTCTGGCGCTCCAGCAGATCGCGGATCTGCACGAGCAGCTCCTGCTCGGTCGGCAGGTTCGGCTCTTCGGATGCCGCCTCGTTCACTCCGGCGCGAGCCGCGGCGCGGGCCTTCCAGCGGTTCATGGGGTACACGAACACGAAGTAGACGATCGCGGCGACCGCGACGAAGTTGATGATCGCCACGAGGATCGCGCCGAACTCGAACGTGGACGTGCCGCCGAGCAGAGTCGGGACGGTGACGTTCAGGTCACTCAGGTCGCCGACCTGGAACAGGAACCCGATCAACGGATTGATCAGACCCTGCACGAGGGCGTTGACGATGGCCGTGAAGGCCGCTCCGATGACGACGGCGACCGCGAGGTCGATGACGTTGCCGCGGAGGATGAACTCCTTGAATCCTTTGATCATGCGCTGGCTCCCCTTCTGCCGCGCCGCCCCGGACTCAGGAGACCGAAGAGGGAGCGGACGACGTCGTTTCCGACTTCGATGATGTCGAAGAACCCGACGACGCGCCACCGGAGGACGACGAGCTCGACCCGCGGGAATCGGTGCGGTAGAACCCCGATCCGTTGAAGGTGACGCCGATCGAGCCGTACTGCTTGCGCACCTCGCCGCCGCACTCCGGGCACTCGGTGAGGGCCGCGTCGGAGAAGGACTGCACGGCGTCGAAGCGGTGGCCGCACTGCTTGCAGGCGTAGGAGTAGGTGGGCATCGGTCTTCCTTCGGGTGTTCAGGCGTGGTGAGAGTCGAGCGCGATGGTGCGCGTCGGCGTGACCACGCCCGTGACGGGCTGGTCGTGCACGTCGCGGGGCACGTCGTCGACGAACTCGGAGTCGAAGATCACCGCATACACGGGCGGGCACTTCTCCATCGAGCCCAGGGTCTTGTCGAAGTAGCCGCGTCCCCAGCCCAGGCGCATCCCGTGCCGGTCGACGGCCGCGGCGGGGATGACGAGCAGGTCGACGTCGTTGACGGCGATCGGGCCGAGCACGTCGCCGACGGGCTCGGGCAGACCGAACAGTCCCTCCGCGATCTCGGTGTCGGCAGTGGCCACGCTCCAGTCGAGCAGCCCGTCTTCACGCGTGATGGGAAGGAGCACGCGGATGCCGCGTTCCACCGCCGCGGACACGAAGGCGTGCGTGCCCGGCTCGGTCGGCGTCGAGAGGAAGCAGGAGATGCTGCGGGCGCCCAGTCGATCGACGAGGGCGTCGAGCTGCTCCTTGACGCCGGCCTCCGCGACATCGCGGGCGTGGGACGACACGGTCTGGCGACGTTCGCGCAGATCGGCGCGCAGTGCGCGCTTGGCCTGCTCGATGCGATCCGGCATGCGGGTAAGTCTACGTGCGCGCGTGTTGACGACGACGACCCGCGCTCCCGCTAGGGTATGCCCATGCCTCATAAGCCCTTCAAGGCCGTGATTCCGGCCGCAGGACTCGGTACTCGCTTCCTCCCCGCCACCAAGGCCATGCCCAAGGAGATGCTGCCGGTGGTCGACAAGCCGGCCATCCAGTACGTCGTCGAGGAGGCGACCGGTGCCGGCATCCAGGACGTCCTGATCATCATCGGACGCAACAAGAACAACATCGCCAACCACTTCGACTCGATGCCGGAGCTCGAGACGAAGCTCCGCGAGAAGGGCGACCACGACAAGCTCGCCAAGGTGGAGCACTCCTCCGACCTGGCCGACGTGCACATGGTGCGTCAGGGCGAGCCCAAGGGTCTGGGTCACGCGGTGCTCCGCGCGCGCAGCCACGTGGGCGACCACCCCTTCGCGGTCCTCCTGGGCGACGACCTCATCGACGAGCGCGACCCGCTGCTCGAGAAGATGATGTCCGAGTACGACAAGCGCGGCGCGACGGTCATCGCCCTCATGGAGGTCGACCCCTCACAGATCCACCTCTACGGTGTCGCCGCGGTCGAGCCCACCGAAGACGACGGTGTCGTCAAGGTCACGCAGCTCGTCGAGAAGCCCAAGGCGGAGGACGCGCCCTCGAACCTCGCGATCATCGGCCGCTACGTGCTCGGCCCCGACGTGTTCGACATCCTCGAGCGCACGGAGCCCGGCAAGGGCGGCGAGATCCAGCTGACCGACGCGCTCGAGGAGCTCGCGACCGGCGGCGGCGACGGGGGCGGCGTGTACGGCGTCGTGTTCCGCGGACGCCGTTACGACACCGGCGACCGCGTCGACTACATCAAGGCCATCGTGCAGCTCGCGGCCGACCGCGACGACCTCGGCCCCGCGCTGCGTCCGTGGTTCAAGGAGTTCGCGCAGGGTCTCTGACCCGGCGGAGCACTATGGATCTATCGATCCCGAGACGGCACGGCGAGGTGTCGATCCGTCTCATCCGCAACCGCGACGCGCGCTTGCTGCAGCAGCAGCTGATCGACAACCGCTCGTGGCTGCGTCCGTGGGAGGCGACGAGCCCCGACGGCCCCGTGTCGTTCGACATGCGGCTCGGCATCCGTCGCCTCCTCCAGCAGTACCGCGACGGCCTCGGCGTCCCCTTCGTGATGGCGTGGGACGACGAGGTCGCGGGGCAGCTCAACGTGTGGGGGGTCTCGCGCGGTTCGCTGGCCTCGGCCACGATCGGCTACTGGGTGGCCGAGGAATTCGCCGGTCGCAACATCACGACGGTCGGCGTCGCCATGGCCACCGACGTGTGCTTCACCGAGCTGAACCTGCACCGGATCGAGATCTGCATCCGTCCCGAGAACCACGCGAGTCTGCGCGTTGTCGAGAAGCTCGGCTTCCGCTACGAGGGACTCCGTCGCCGCTACATCCACATCGACGGCGACTGGCGAGACCACTACGCCTTCGCGCTCGTGCGCGAAGAGGTGCCGCACGGCGTGCTCGACCGCTGGGCGCGGGGGCAGGTGCCGCCCGACGCGGCGCGCATCCCGCCGGCCGACCGCCTCTGAGCGCGTTGGGGCGCGGCGGGACGGCACCCCGCTGATATCTCGGCGGCAGGATGTCGCCCGCTCGTCAGCGCCCCGCACGCCCGGAGCCGGACACCATTCTCGCGATCGGGCGTGACGACACGCGGGAGGATGCCGAGGTGTGATCTCTCGGTGACCTACCTTTGTCCCATGGGTGGCCAGGTGCTGAGCGGCGGGGTGATCGTCTTCGTGGCGGTCGCGCTGTGGTTGGTCTATCTCCTGCCGTCGTGGCAGAGCCGGCATCGGTTCACCTCCGCCGAACGCAACGCCGTGCGCCTCAACCAGGCCCTTCGCGTGCTCGCCGAGACGGCCGAGACGCCGCGGGAAGTGCACCTCGAGCTGACCACCCGCACCGCGCACCAGCAGCAGAAGCTCGCCCGTCAGGTGCAGGCGCAGAAGGCCCAGGCCGAGCTCGCCGCCGCCAAGGCGCGCCTCGAGGTGGCGAAGCTCGAGAGTGCGCGTGACCGCGATGTCGTGAAGGAGCAGCGCGCGGCCGCGATCGAGCTGGCCCGTGCCGAACGGGCCGCCGCCGTCGAAGTCGCTCGCGCCGAGCGCGCCGCGGCTCTCGAGAAGACGCGTGCGGAACGCGCCTCCGCCGTGGAGCGCGCGCGTGCCGAACAGGCTGCCGCGGTCGCCGTCCCGGCGGCTCGTCGCTCGCGTGTGCGTCGTCGCTTCCGCCTCACCGTCTCCGTCGCGCTCCTTGCCGGGCTCATCGCCTCCGGCTTCGGTGCCGTGCAGATCGTCGGGGGAGCGTCCCCGATCGTCCTCGTCGCCGGAGCGGCCGTGGTCGTGGCATCCCTCGTCATCCTGCGTCGGATCTCGGTCGTGGCCACCCGCACCGCGGCGCGTCCGGCCGAGGTGTCGGTGCCCCGGGTCATGGGCGAGGTGCAGGACGTCGCCCTCGTGCCCGAGCCGCGCCCGACGTGGACGCCGCGTGAGCTGCCCCGCCCCCTCGTCGCGTCGGTCGGCTCTCGCGCCGCCGCGACCGTCGACGAGCAGCTCGCCCGCGAGGCCCTGCGGGCCGCGGCCCGCGAGGAGGCCGCCCGGCACATCGCCGCCGAGCAGGCTCCCACGCCCATCGAGACGGCCCGCCCGGCCGCTGTCGCCCCTGTCGCCTCGCCCTACGCGGCGATGGGCTACGTCGACGACAGCGAGATCGAGAGCCACGTCCAGCGCCTCCTGACGCGCCGCGCGTCGGGGGAGTGAGTACCGGCGTTTCGGCGCCGGGCGGTTCGTTGCGGCCTCATACGCGTGGCGGCATATCCTTCCGCGGCGACGGCGCGCGGCGCGCCCGGGCTGCGTCTCGCGTCAGGTGACGGGCGCGTGACGTGATAGTGTTGACGAGGTTTCCGGGCCTGTGGCGCAGTTGGTAGCGCGCCTCGTTCGCATCGAGGAGGTCAGGGGTTCGAATCCCCTCAGGTCCACCACTTTCCGAACGGCGTCCCTCCTCAGAGGGGCGCCGTTCTCGTTTCCCGGCGTGGTTCCGTCCGCGCTCCCGGGGGCGTCGTCGGCCCCGCTAGGCTCTCGCTCACCCAGACCCTCCGAGCACGGGAGCCGCGCCATGATCCTCGCCCACGACATCGCCGGCTCCGGCCCGCTCCTGGTGCTGGTGCATGGCATCACCGAAGACCGCCGCAGCTGGGACCCCGTCGACCTCACCGGCTCATTCACTGTGGTGCGCGTCGACGTGCGCGGCCACGGCGAGTCGGCCGCCGCCGAGCCCTACGACATCCCCACCTTGGCGGCAGACATCCACGACACCGTCACGCAGCTGCAGGAACAGGGCGTCGTTCCCGACGGCCCGCCGATCGTCGTCGGGCACTCCCTGGGCGGCATCGTCGCGACCGCGTACGGAGCGCTCTTCCCTGCCCGCGCGATCGTGAACGTCGACCAGCCGCTCCACTTGGCCGGGATGCAGCAGCAGATCCAGCAGGCCGAGGCGATGCTGCGCGGCGAGCAGTTCCCCGTGTTCATCGGCGGCATGTTCGCGCAGATGGCGGGAGGATTGGATGCCGCCGAGCTCGACCGCGTGAACGCGCTCCGCGCGCCGAAACAGGATGTGGTGCTCGGGATGTGGCGTCCTCTGCTCGACGACTCGCCCGAAGAGCTGGCGGCGCTGGTGGACCGGCTCACGGCGGTGCCCGCCGACGTTCCCTATCTCGTCATCACCGGACTCGACGCGGGGCCGGATTACGCCGCCTGGTTGCAGCAGACCATCCCGCACAGCGTCCACGAGGTGTGGCAGCCGGCGACGCACTACCCGCACCTCATCGATCCAGCCCGTTTCGTCGCGCGTATCGAGGCGTTCGCGCGCTGACCACCGGGCCGTCGGGCCCGGGTGCGCTCGTCCGGGTCAGTCCGCCGCGGCGCCCTCCGCCCACCCGCCGGGAGCGGCCACGTTGAACATCCACGCCACGCCCCACGGGTCGACGACCTCGCCGTAGAAGTCGCCCCACACCTGCTTCTCGAGCGGCTGCTTCACCTCGGCGCCGCGCTCGACGAAGCGGTCGTAGAAGCCGCGGACGCGGTCGAACTCGTCGCTCATGAACGCGGCGTGCGTGCGGCTGGAGCCCCACCCCTGGGCGGGCTCGTCGAAGCCGTCGGCGCCCATCACGGTGAAGCCGTCGGCGCGCAGCTCCGAGTGCATCACACCGTCAGCGGGCGCGTCCGGGATGCCGAAGTCGGCGAACGTGTTGATCGTCAGCTCGCCGCCGAAGACCGACTGGTAGAAGGTCATCGCCTCCCGGGCGGCGCCGGCGAACGAGATGTAGACGACGAGAGCGGTCGACATGGTGGCATCCTTCATCTTCGAGGGGCGGATCGGCCCTCACGTTAGTCCCGCGGCGGGGGAGAGGGAAGGTGCGTCACGCGCCCTGGTACTGACGCAGCTGCGCGAGCAGGCGGGGCGCGCTCGCGTCGAAGGTGCGACCCCCTACGACGACACCGACGACGAACACGGCGACACCCCAGACCGGCCCGATCCCGAGGGCGAGCCACCCCGCGAGCGTCGAGCCGCCGAAGGCCGCGATCCCCGCCGGGATCACGGCCGGCAGGGCGATGACCGCCGCGACGATCCAGCAGAGGAAGAACAGCAGCGTCATCGTGAAGGTCGTCCCCGGCACGCGCTTGAACGGCGAATCACCGGGCGCAGGCGTGGGGATCACGAGCAGCGCCGACGTGACGGCGCTGACGCCGTAGCCCACGAGCGCGACGCCGACCGACGCGCCGACGACGGCCGGTAGGAGGTCCCAGCGGTTCGCGATCGCCAGGATCACGGCATCCGCCAGCAGGGTGAGGGGGATGCCGACGCTCGCCGCCCCGAGCATGCGGCCGAGACGATCGGCGCGCCCCCGGATGCCGGTCTGCATGACGGTCGCGAACGCGGTGCCGTCGTACGAGACGTCGGCGTAGACGATCGTGCCGGCGAAGAACCCGACGAGCACGCCCGAGAGCACGAAGAACGGACCCGTGATGTCGCCGCCCGCGTAGATGAGCACGAGGACGGGGGCGAAGGGGAGCAGCAACAGCTGCCGCAGGTAGCGGAAGTCGCGGGTCCACGAGGTGAGCGCTCGCGCCCAGGTGGCGCCCGCGGGGGTGGAGGGCATGACGCCGAACCATCCGAGCGAGCCGGCGCTGCGGCGCGCAGCGGAACGGGCGGGCGGTGCGACGACCGAGGCCGACAGGCTCCGCCGCCACAACCACCACAGCAGGGCGAGGGTCACCAGGGCGATCGCGAACTTCCCCAGCGCGGGCAGCCAGGAGCCGGCGGCGAGGTCGCCGGGCACGGCCCACACCGCCCCGATGGGCGTCCACGACACCGCGGTCACGATGCTCTGCAGCTGCGTGCCCTGTCCGCTGACCGCGACGAGGCCGTTGGTGAGCACGATGAAGAGCGGGCTCGCGAAGATCAGCACCGCGAAACCGACGAGACCGATGATCTCGCGCGTGCGTCGGCCGCCGCCCACGCCCGCCGCCAGAGCCGACACGGCACGAGACGCGACGACGCAGATGAGGACGCCGAGCGGCACGCACACGACCGCGGCGATCGCGGCCACCGGCTCGCGCGCCCACACCAGGAACGTCGCGAGCGCGCCGAGCGAGGTGGCGATACCGGGCACCCCGGTGACGCCGCCGGCGGTGATGGCCACCATCATCTGACGCGTCGTCATCGGGAAGGGCGCGAGCTTGGCGGGGTCGAGCGTGGTGTCGATCCCCGCGGCGAACACCGGTCCGATCACCCAGCCGAGGGTGAGCAGGGCGCCGGCGGCCGTCACCGCGGAGCGCGCGACATCGAAGCCGAGCGTGCCGACGAAGAACAGCCCCACCCCCACCAGCAGAAGCATCCACAGCGCACCGAGCACGCCGAGGATGAAGCCGACCAACTGCATCGGGCTCCGCATGAGGGTGTTGCCCAGCACGCGGAACCGGATCTTCAGGACTGTCGCAACCACTGCGGCCCCTCCGAGTGGTGGCGACCGCCCACGAGGTCGACGAAGCGGTCCTGCAGGGTCTGGGTGCCGCGCACCTCGTCGACGGTCCCGGATGCCAGCAGCCGGCCCTGCGCGATGACGGCGACGTGGTCGCACATGCGTTGCACCAGGTCCATCGAGTGGCTCGACACGATGACCGTCCCGCCCGAGGCGGTGTAGCCGCGGAGGATGTCCTCGATGTTCGCCGCCGACACCGGATCGACCGACTCGAAGGGCTCATCGAGCACGAGCAGCCGCGGGGCGTGCACCAGGGCGCACGCGAGGGCGACCTTCTTGGTCATGCCCGCGGAGTAGTCGACGACGGGGGTGCCGGCGGCCTCGCCGAGGTCCATGATGCGCAGCAGGTCGGCCGTCCGCGAGGCGACCTCGTCGCGGGGGAGGCCGAACATCATGCCGGTGTAGGTGACCAGCTGCTCCCCGGTGAGCCGGTCGAACAGGCGCACGCCGTCGGCGAGGTTGCCGATCAGCTTCTTGGCCTCGACGGGGTGCGCCCAGACGTCGACGCCGTGGATGCGCGCGGTCCCGGCATCCGGTCGCAGCAGGCCGGTGGCCATCGACAGCGTCGTGGTCTTCCCCGCTCCGTTGGGCCCGACCAGGCCGTAGAACGACCCGGTCGGCACGGTCAGGTCGAGCCCTGCGACGGCGGTCTTCTCGCCGAAGCGCTTGGCGAGTCCGCTCAGCTGCATCGCGGGCTGCTGATCGGTCGCGACCGGAGGCACGACGGCATCCGGAAGGACGGTCGGCGGCGTGACGGGTTGCGGGGGCACGGTCTGCGAGGTCTCGCGGGAGGGGTCGGTCACGATCTCGAACCTATCTGCGTGGTGCGGGCCTTTTCCAGGCTCCGCGGGGAATGGGGGTCAATATCGGATGGCGTCGATGACCTTCACGCGCACCGCGACGAGGGCGGGCAGCAGGCCCGCGATCGCGCCGACGACGGTGGCGGCGACGAGGCCGGTGACCGCGGCGTCCACCGGGAACGGGGGGAAGTCGGTGACCATCCCCTGTCCGATGAGCTCGCGCACGGCCGGCGACTGCACCACGAGGATCGACACGGTCACTCCCGCGGCCCCTGCGACCACCGTCGCCACGACGCTCTCGAGCATGACGGCGAAGAACACCCGGCTCGCGGTCGCACCGAAACTGCGGCGGATGCCGATCTCGCGAACACGTTGTTTCACCGTGACGAGCGCGATGTTCACCAGTCCGAGGGCGCCGAGCAGCAGCACGAGCACGGCGATGCCGATGACGACCATCTTCGTGACGAGGAACGGATCGTCGCCGTACGTCGCCCAATCGCGTCGATCGGCGGTCACTTCGACACCGGTGCCCAGGGCCGCGCGCAGATCGCGCTTCACCACCTCGGTGAGCTGGTCGGCGATCTCGGGCGGCACCCACATCTCGTACGACGGGATGACGGGACCCCCGCCGCCGTACGGATCGTTCGGCGCGGCGGCGGCGTCTCCGCGCTCGCCGGCGGCCGCGGCCTGCATCGCCTGCAGCTGAGAGCCGAGCATGTACATCGACGGTTCGATCTCCCACGTGGCCGAGGGCGTCACGCCGACGACGACGGCGCGCACGCCGCCGGAGGGGATGCCGGATGCCGCGTTCGGCAGGCCCTGTCCCCCGAGCGCCACCATCGGGTGGGTCTCGAGGGGCGGGCGGCCCATGCGGTCGTAGAAGATCTCGTTCACGATGAGGCGAGGAGCCAGCTGCTGCACGTCCCGCTCGGTGAACCACTCGCCCTCGGCCATGCGCACCCGGTGCATCTCGCCGAACGGCTGGTCGACGGCCTGCGTCGGCACCTGCACGATGCCGTCGCGGAACGGCACCGACTGCGTGGTCTGCAGGACGCGGGTGGCGTAGGAGATGTCGTAGCGCTCGACGATGTCACTCCACGCGGCATCCATCGCCTCGGGGGCGAGGGTGCCGCCGTCGGTGCGGTAGGCCGAGACGGACAGGCTCGCCGGGCGCCCGGACTGCCGCTCGCTGAGTTCCTGGTTCGCCTGCTGCACGATCGCGCCGAGGGCGACGACGGTCGTGAGCGAACACACGGCGACGGCCACGCCCACGAGCGAGAGCAGGACGCGCGTGCGATGCACCCGCACTTCCTGCCAGGCCTCGAGCAGCGCGCCGACCACGGCGCTGACGCCGCGCATCAGTCCTCGCCCTCCGGCGCGTCGAGGCGCGCGTCGTCGGTGGGTCCGCTGTCGGCGGGGTCGGGGAGGGTGGCGGTCGCCGACGCGGTGCCGAGCCCGAGGACGGCCAGCTCGTCCGTGCCGGTCGACGCCGCCTCCTCCGGCGCCGGAGCCATCTCGCGCCGGTCGCGTCTCGTCAGCGGCTCCAGCGACGGATCGTCGACCGGGGTCAGAACGCCCCGGTCGAGCCGGAAGTGCCGACGCGCGCGCCGGGCGATGGTCGGGTCGTGGGTGATGATGACCTGTGCGGCGCCCGTCTGCACGGCGACCTCGTCGATCAGCTCCATCACGCTCTGACCGGTGTCGAGGTCGAGGGCGCCCGTGGGCTCGTCGGCGAGGATCAGGCGCGGCCCGCGGACGAGCGAGCGCGCGATCGCCACCCGCTGCTGCTCACCGCCCGACAGGCGATCGGGCATGCTGTTCAGCCGGTGCTCGAGACCGACGAGGGCGAGCATGTCGGCGGCGATCCTCTTGCGTCGCCAGAACGTCCTCCCCGACGCGTAGAGGAGCGGCATCGTGACGTTCTCGAGGGCGGTGCGTCCGGGCAGCAGGTTGAACTGCTGGAAGACGAAGCCGATCGCCGCTCCGCGCAGACGATCGCGCTGCGCCGACGAGTACGACCGCACCGGGCGGTCGTCGAAGAGGATCTCGCCGCTGGTGGGCAGGTCGAGAAGCCCCAGCATGTTCAGCAGCGTCGACTTGCCCGAGCCCGACCGCCCGACGATCGACACGTGGTCGCCCGGTTCGATCTGCAGGTCGACGCCGTTCAGGATCGTCAGCGCGGGCTGATCCTGCGGGATCACCGTGCGGGTGACCGCCCGCAGCGCGAGCAGGCTCATCCGCCGAGGGCCGCTTCGCAGTACATCGACCCGTCGGGATAGGTCGTGCACCCGTCGTTCGCCGGGGCCATCGCGCCGGGGGCGAACTCCAGGATCTCGTCGCCCTCGGCCAGCCCCTGCGTGATCTGCACCTGCGTGCCGTCGGTGAGGCCCAGCGCCACCGGGCGCTCCTCGGTGGCACCGTCCGCGCTCATCACCCACACCGTGCCGCTCTGAGCCGCCCCGCGCACCGCGGTGGTCGGCACGACGAGCACGTTCTCGGCGCGACCTCCGGCGATCGTCATCTCGGCGGCGAGCCCCGAGAAGACGGTTACCTCGCCCGGCACGGTGCATGTGGCCGTCGTCGATGATCCGCCCGCACCACCGGTGCTCGCTCCGCCCGTGGTGGACGTGTCGTCGCTCGTGCTCCCGCCGGTGCTCCCGGCCAGGGGAGTGGTGATGCGGAGGTTCCCGCACGCGAAGGCGGCGGGCCCGCCGGTGATCGTCACCGTGGCCTCGGTCGGGCGGTCCAGCAAGCGGTACTGCTGCGCGGGCTCGAGCGAGCCGCTGACCGAGAAGGTCGGCGGGGCCACGGTGCCCGCCGTCATCCCGATCGTGATGTCCTGCCCCGAGATGACCGAGAGTGAGCTCAGGATGCCGGTCGCGGGCGCCGTGACGTCCTCGTAGCGGAAGATCGCCGGCTTGGGCTTGCCCTCGGCATCCACGCTGTCGGCGGGATCGCGCTCGATGGGGACCTTGACGTCGAAGACGACGTCGCCCTGGTTCACGTTCGCGCCCTGGGTGATGAAGATCTTGTTCACCGTGCCGGCGGCCGTGGCCTTCATCGGTAGGGCGGGATCCGCCGAGACGGTGGCCGAGACGACCACGTCGTTCGTGATCGTGCCCAGCGCCGCGACGGTCGTCGGTTCGACGATGGTCCCCGTCGGGATCGCGGGAGACGCGTCGGCAGGGCGATCAGGGAAGAACGCGAGCTTGATGAGTGCCGCCGCCACCAGGGCGACGAGAAGGATACGCAGAATCGGAAAGACCCACGTGCGTGCGATCCCCATGAAACCCCCCGGAACGGAAATCGTCGTCATCGAACGTCTCCACCCTAGGGGGGTGCGTGTATCGCCCACGTATCGCCCGGCGCCGTGGGAGCCGGAGATCATCCGATGGGATGACGTCGATCCGCGATGTCATCCCCTCGGATGACGGAGGCATCCGGTGGGCGATGCTCAGTCCTTCGGCGGCGCCACGACGTGCGGCTTCGTGGGATCGAGCGGGGCGCCGGTGGCGAGGCGCGCGTGGCTGCGCGAGTAGGCGAAGTAGATCGCGAACCCGAGGGCGAGCCAGATGAGGAAGCGCAGCCAGGTCTCGACCGAGAGGTTGAGCATCAGGTAGGTGCAGATGAGCGCCGACAGGATCGGCAGCACCGGGCTGAAGGGCACGCGGAACCCGCGCTTCAAATCGGGGCGCTTGCGCCGCAGCACGATGACGCCGATCGAGACCAGCACGAAGGCGGAGAGCGTGCCGATGTTCACCATTTCTTCGAGGACGCCGATGGGGGTGAGTCCGGCGACGATCGCCACGATGACCGTGACGATGATCGAGATGACCCACGGGGTGCGGAAGCGCGGGTGCACCTTGGCGAGGCCGCCGGGGAGCAGGCGGTCGCGCGACATCGCGAAGATGATGCGCGTGGCGCCGATCAGCAGGGTCAGCACGACGGTCGTGAGGCCCGCCACCGCGCCGGCCGCGATGACGGTCGCCATCCACGTCTGGCCGTGGAAGGCGAACGCGTTCGCGAGGGCCGCGGAGGGGTTGAGGTCGGAGTAGGGGACCATTCCCGTGACCACGACGGCGACCGCGCAGTACAGGATCGTGCAGATCACGAGCGACGCGATGATGCCGATCGGCAGGTCGCGCTGGGGGCGCTTGGTCTCCTCGGCGGTGGTCGCCACGACGTCGAAGCCGATGTAGGCGAAGAACACCAGGGCGGCTCCCGCGAGGATGCCGCCGACACCGAAGGTCGCGGGCTCCAGACCCGAGAGGAACTGCAGCAGCGGCTGCGTCAGTCCCGACGTGGATTCGGTCGGCACGGAGTCGGGCACGAAGGGGCTGTAGTTCGCCGGGTTGATGAACAGGATGCCGGCGATGATGACGAACAGCACGATGAACAGCTTCACCGCCACGAGGACGAGGTTGACGCGGAGCGACTCCTTGATGCCCAGGGTCATCAGGCCGCCGAGCACCAGCACGAGCAGGATGGCGGGGAGATCGACGACACCGCCGTAGGAGATGGCCGGCGGGAGCACGATGCCGATCTGTTCGAGGAACGTCCCGAGGTAGGCGCTCCAGCCCTGGGCGACGACGCTCGCGCCGAGGAACATCTCCAGGATCAGATCCCACCCGATGATCCAGGCGAACAGCTCGCCGAGCGACGCGTAGGAGAAGGTGTACGCCGATCCCGACACGGGGACGGTCGAGGCGAACTCGGCGTAGCACATGGCCGCGAGGCCGCACGCGATCGCGGCGATCACGAAACTGATCACCACGGCGGGACCCGCCACGTCGTGCGCGGCACGCCCGGTGAGGGTGAAGATGCCGGCGCCGATCACGACGCCCACGCCGAAGACGGTCAGGTCGACCGCGCTCAGGGACTTCTTGAGCCGGAACTCCGGTTCATCGGTGTCGGCGATGGACTGCTCCACCGACTTGGTACGGAAAAGGCTCACGCGACGCTTCCCTGTCTCGACGGATGTCTGTCTCAGGTGGTGTCCCCGGAGCGAACACCACCCCCGGAGAATAGTCCCTCGCCGCCCCCGCGCCTATCGGTGACGCGGCCCGCCGTCCCGGTGCTATCACACGGATAGTCGTGCGGGTAATTCATCGAATGCCGGTGTAAGGTTTTTCGTATTATGGCTATGAAGCACATCACGCACCTCGTCGACGATCTCGACGGAACGGTCCTCGAAGACGGACAAGGAAAGCAGATCACTTTCTCGGTCGAAGGCCGTGCTTATGAGATCGATCTCTCCGACCGGAATGCGGACAAGTTCTATTCGGCGATCGCACCTTTCGTGGATGCCGCTCGCTCGGTCTCGCGCGGTGCCTCCACGACGCGTCGATCACGCGCCCCCCGCCGCTCCAGCGACGTCGACCTCGGTGCCGTCCGCGAATGGGCGCGGGCGAACGGACACACGGTGAGCGACCGCGGCCGTGTTCCCTCGACCATTCTCGACGCGTACGCCGACGCGAATTCCTGAGGTCGCTCCGGATTCGCCGGTCGGTTCGCCGACGGCCGACATCGCGTCGAGCGCGGTGACCCAATTCGCCGTGCTCGACGCGCTGATGGCGGGCGTGTATTCGGCGGGTATTCCGGTTTCCGATGCGGTGGAGCTCGGAGACACCGGGATCGGCTGCTGCGAAGGTCTCGGCGGCGAAGTCGTCATCCTCGACGGCACGCCGTTCGAGTGCACGCCGGACGCCCCGCCGCGCCGGATGGAGCCGAGCGAGACGCTGCCCTTCGTCGACGTATGCGCGATGGGCGAGGGGGTCGCCACCGTGGTGCGCGACGCCGACTTCGCCGACCTCGAGAGCCACGTCGAGGCCCGGCTGGCCAGCCGCAACCTCTTCCACGCCGTGCGCCTCGACGGCGTGATGGCGCGGGTGCGCACGCGCGTCACGCGACGGCAGGAGCCGCCGTTCCGCCCGCTCGCGGACGTCGCCGCGGAGCAGATCGAAACGGTGGCGTCCGACTGCACGGGTTCTCTCGTCGGGTTCTGGATGCCCCGGATCTATCAGGGCATCACGGTCGCCGGGCTCCACCTGCATTTCCTCGCCGACGATCGCACCGTCGGCGGCCACGTTCTCGACGTGCGCGTGGGCGAGGGCAGCCTGCGCATGACGGCATATGCGCGTTTCGCGCTCCGGTTGCCGGACGACGAGCAATTCCGGCGCACGGAACTCACGCACGACGAGGATCATCGGATCGTCGCGGTCGAGAGTCGGCCGGCCGTTCCGGAAACCGGTGAAAGCTGACGAAGAAGCGGGTGAATTCGCAATATCGCGCCCCGGGGAGGCGCGAATTGCCGTCTTACGATCGGCGCATGGCGAAAAAGCACATCACGCAGGTGATCGACGATCTCGACGGTTCGGTCATCGATGACGGAACCACCGTCCACTTCTCCCTCGAAGGGCGTTCGTACGAGATCGATCTCTCGAGTGAGAATGCCGACAAGCTTCGCGAGGCTCTTTCGCCTTTCATCTCCGCCGGTCGCGCCGTCGGCTTTTCTTCGCCGTCCGCCCGCAAGGAATCGCGGCGCCGCCCCGCGCCCACCCGCGACCTGGTCGACGTCCGCACGTGGGCCGAGAAGAACGGCTATTCCATCAATACACGCGGACGTATTTCGGAGGTCGTCCTCGCGGCGTACGACGCTGCACACTGAGTGGTCGAAAGAAAGCCGGATGCCGTGGGAAACGGCACCCGGCTTTCTTCGTCCCGGGCGTGTCAGACGAAGGCGCCGTCGCCCGCTCCGACAGCGAGACGCTCGGCGGCGAGTCCCTCGGCGGCGGCGAGCGGGGTGACCCCGCGCGACTGCGCCTCGTCGAACACGCGGCGCACGGTGTCGCCGATGTCGGCCACGCGCCCCATGATCTGCTCCAGCGTCCCGCGCTGCTTGGCCACGAGGTCGAGGTAGATCACGCCGCCCGCGTTCACCACGAAGTCGGGGGCGTACAGGATGCCGCGCCGCGCGAGCCGCTCGGCGCCCGAACGCTCGGCGAGCGGGTTGTTGGCGGGGCCGCAGACCGCGCGCGCGTCGAGGGCGTCGATGACCGCGTCGGTGAGCACACCGCCGATCCCGGCGGGAACGAAGACATCGGCCGGCACGAGGTGCGCCTCGCTCGGCTCGACCCACGCGGCGCCCAGCTCGGCGGCCAGCGCGCGCTTGGCGGGGTTGACGTCGGTGACGGTCAGCGTCGCGCCCTCGGTCGCGAGGCGCTCGGCGAGCCGGCTGCCGACCTGGCCGAGACCGGCGATCGTGATGCGGCGACCGGACACGTCGGTCGTGCCGACCGCGCGCTCCAGCGTCGCGACGAGGGAGGCGTAGACGCCGAGGCTCGTGGGCCCGGCCGGCTCGCCCGACCCGCCCACGGCGTCGGGCAGGCCCACGACGTGCGCCGTGCGCTCGCTCACCACGAGCATGTCGTCGGTGGTGGAGCCCACGTCCTCGGCCGTGCGGTAGAGGCCGCCCAGGCTCTCGACGGCGTCGCCCAGGTCGAGGAAGGCGGCACGGCGGCGCTCGGCGTCGAGGACCGTGCCCTCGGGGAGGCCGATGACGCTCTTTCCGCCGCCGGCGTCGAGTCCGGCGGCCGCGTTCTTCAGCGTCATCGCCGCCGAGAGGCGGAGGGCGTCGCCCAGGGCGTCGGTCCAGGAGGGGTAGGTCCACAGTCGCGCTCCGCCGAGGGCGGAGCCGAGGACCGAGGAGTGCAGCGCGACGGCGATGAACAGGCCGCTGCGGCGCCCCGTCATCACCTCCACGCGCTCGTGGGCGAAATCGGGCAGGGGCAGGGCGTTGGTCATCGCGTTCCTTGTCGTCGGTCGCCTTGTGGGCGGCACGTTTCGAACGCCGCGGCGTTGCGGCATCCACCCTCCATTCTGGCGCGCGCCGCCGCCGAGCGCGACGCCGCCGCGCGCGGGTGACCGCCGAGGTTCGCCGTTCGGCGCCTGAGCCGCACCGCATGTGCGGTCTCGGCCCGGCCTCGGGCGGCGGAGCGGCGCGACGACGGGCCTAGGCTGACGGGCATGACCGACGCCCTGCCCGCCCGGAGTCGCCTCGTCGCCGCGTCGCTGGAGGCGGCCGGCATCCCCGGGAAGATCGTCGTCCTGCCGGATGCCGCGTCGACGGCCGCCCTGGCGGCCGCAGCCCTCGGCATCGCGGTGGGCGCGATCGCGAACAGCCTCGTGTTCTGGAGCGACGACGAGCCGCTGCTCGTGATGACCAGCGGAGCGCACCGCGTCGACACGACGGCGCTGGCCGAAAGACTCGGGCGCGGCGCGATCCGGCGGGCGACGCCGGAACAGGTCCTCGCCGCGACCGGTCAGCCGATCGGGGGAGTCGCGCCGACCGGGCACCCCGCTGCGCTGACGACCGTGGTCGACGAGGACCTCGCCGCGTTCCCGCAGATCTGGGCCGCGGGCGGGACGCCGCACACGGTGTTCCCGCTGACCTTCGACGAGCTCGTGCGGCTGACGGGCGGCACGGTGGCGCGGGTCGCCTGAGGTCACGCCGGAGATTCGCGGCGTCAGGGTGGCGCGACGCGGCGCGGGGTGGCCCCGAGGCAATTTCCGGGGCCCGGGGCCACGTGGCGGAGTGATTGGCCGGCGCGGGGCGGGATGGAGCGGGTCGCGGGGTGGGCCCGGGGCCATTTCCGGCGCCCCGGGGCCACCTCGAGCGCCCCGACCGGAGGGGGAAGGGCCGGGCGGCGCGGCGGGGGGTCCGCGCCGCCCGGCGGGCTCACGCCAGGGGGGACGGCGTGAGGGCGGTGAGGCAGACGACGGCGGCCGCGGCCGACCACGCCTGCGGGCGGCACGCCGCGGGGTACGGCGTGGGCACGGAGGAGTCGGTGCGCGGGTCGCCGCTGTGCAGCTCGGGCACGCGGTATGCGAAGCCCTCGGCGGCATCCAGGAGTCCGTCGACGACGGCCCGGGCCTCGGTGGTCAGGCCCGCACGCAGCATGCCGTGGGCGGCGATCGCGGTGTCGTGCACCCAGACGCTGCCGCCGTGGTACGACAGGGGCCAGTACCCGGCGGCGCCGGTCGACATCGTGCGGATGCCGTACCCGCTCGACATGCTCTCGCCCAGCAGGAGCGACGCGACGTGCCGTTCCTCGTCGGGGGAGAGGATGCCGGTGCCGATCAGGTGCCCGATGTTGCTGGTGAGGGTGTCGACCGGCCGCTTGGCGTTGTCGAGGGCGACGGCGGGGTACCGGCCCTCCGGCGTCTGCACCCAGTACGTGTCGGCGAAGCGCGCCTTGAGGTCGAGCGCCCACGTGCGCCAGAACGCGATGTCGTCGGCATCCGTGTCCGCTCCGAAGGCCTCGAGCAGATCGGCGCCGGCGAGGGCGGCCTCGTAGGCGTACGCCTGCACCTCGCACAGGGCGATCGGACCCTCGGCGAGGCTCCCGTCGCGCCACTGGATCGAGTCGCCGGAGTCCTTCCAGCCCTGGTTCGACAGGCCGGTGCCGAGGCGGTCGATGTAGTCGAGGAAGCCGTCACCGTCGCTGTCGCCGCTGTCGCGGATCCAGCCGAGCGCCGCGCGCAGCGCCGGCAGGAGTTCCCGCACTTCGGCCTCGGGCATGCCCGCGCGCCACGCATCGGCGAGCAGGCAGATCCACAGGGGGGTGGAATCGACGCTGCCGTAGTACTTCGGCGGCAGCACGATGCCCTCGCCCGGGATCTCCAGCGACGATGCCCGCAGCTCGTGCAGGATCTTGCCCGGCTCCTGCGCCGTCTGGGCGTCGTCGTCGGTCCCCTGCAGACGCGCGAGCACGCGGAGGGTGGATGCCGCCATCTCGCGGTCGAGGGGGAGGGCCAGGCGGGCGGCCCAGATCGAGTCGCGTCCGAAGAGCGTGAAGAACCAGGGCGCACCGGCCGCGAAGAACTCGTCGTCGGGGTGGTCGGGGAGCACGAGGCGCAGTGCGTCGAGATCGTCGAGCGCCGTCCGCAGCCATCGGGCGAGGCGCGGGTCGGCGGCGGCGGATGACACGGCAGCGGCGTCCCAGCGGGCCGGGACGGCGGGCGAGTCGACGACGAGCGTGTCGTCGCGAAGGCTCAGCGTGAAGCCCACCTGGACCTCGCCGAAGGCGGGCACGTCGACGTCCCACGCGGCCTCGACGCCCGCGTCGCCGAGGGAGATCCCGGCCCCGGGGGCGTGGAGGGAGAGTCCCTGGGCCCCGGCGTCGACGCGCACGCCCTCTCGCTCGGGCACCGTCTCGGCGGCCCGGGGGTGGGCGTGGCCCGACTTCACCTCGTGCAACTGGGCGAACTCCGGCGTCAGGCGCAGACGCAGGGTGGTGCGGAGGGGCCGGTCGACGCGCGAGCGGATGATCCACGACTCGCTGACGAGACCGTCGTCGACCCGGCGGTCGCGCACCAGCCGCACCTTCGGGTCGGGGGTGGTGTCGTCGACTCCGCGGAGGAGCCCGCCGAAGACCACGCGCGAGGCGCCGTCGGGGGCGGTCGAGATCCACTCGATCGGCGAGTCGTCGCACGAGGCCGTGAGCGCGCTGACGTGACGCACGTCGCCGTGGTAGACCCCGTGAACGGCGGCCGTGCCGATGGCGCCCGTCGCGTCCGACCACACCTGGGTGGGGGCGCGCAGCACGATGAGGGCGTCGTTGAGGAGCGGTTGCAGGGGCATGGTTTCGGTGGTCGTCCCGTTCGGCGAGGTGGTGGGGGCGGTGGTCATTCTTTGACGGCTCCTTCGCTGGCGTTCATGATGCGGCGCTGGAAGATGAAGAACACCACGGCGACCGGGATCGTCATCAGGGCCGCGGCCGCGAGTTTGAGGGGGAATTGGCTGCCCTGGCTGAGCTGCCCGCTGGCGAGGGATGCCACGCCCTTGGTCAGCGTGGTCAGCTCGGGCGACTGGGTGGAGATGACGAAGTGGCTGAGCTCGTTCCACGACCCCTGGAACGACAGGATCACGATCGTGATGAGCGCGGGGCGCGCCATCGGCAGCACGACCGACCAGAAGATGCGGAAGGTCCCCGCTCCGTCGATGCGGGCCTGCTCCTCGACGGACGGCGGGATCGACTCGAAGAAGTTCTTCATGATGAACACGCCCGCGGCATCCACGAGGAGGGGCAGGATCATGCCGGCGTACGAGTCGTACATGCCCAGCTGATTGATCACGAGGAACTTGGGGATCAGCAGCACCACAGCCGGAACGGCCATGACCGCGACGAGGCCGGCGAACACGATGCCGCGACCGCGGAACTGCAGGCGCGCGAGGGCGTAACCGGCGAGGGAGTTGAAGAACACCCGGCCCGCGGTGACGAACACCGTCACGACGACGGAGTTGCCGAACCACACGGGGAAGTCGGAGTTCAGGAACAGGCGCTCGTACGCGGCCCACGTGAAGGGCTGCGGGACGAGCGAGATCGGGTCGGCCGCGGCGGCGGCATCCGTCTTGAAGGAGGTCGCCACCTGCACCAGGAACGGATAGATGTACACGAGGGCGAGCACGAGCAGCAGCACGTACAGGCCGATCTGCCAGCGCAGGGTCTTCGCCGACATGCGGTGCTTCGCGGGGCGCGTGGGGCCGTCGACGCGCTGCTCGGCGAGCACCGTCGTCTGCGGGGATGCCGTGGCGGTCATCGCTTCGCTCCCTTCGCGCCCTCGCGGGGCAGTTCGTACTGACGGAGGCGCCGGCGCGAGACCGGGCGGTCGCGCAGCACGAAGCGCTGGAGGATCGTGAGGGCCACGATGATGACGAACAGCACGAAGGCGATCGCCGCACCCTGTCCCCACTGCTGCGAGAGGAACGCGGACGAGTAGCTGAGGTAGGCCGGGGTCAGGGTCGTCTTGCCGGGGCCGCCCTGGGTGCCGGTGTAGATCTGGTCGAACACCTGCCAGGTGCCGATGAGGCCGAGGGTCAGCACGGTGAACAGCACGGGCTTGAGCTGCGGCAGGGTCACGCGCCAGAAGCGCTGCCAGCCGTTCGCGCCGTCCATCATCGCGGCTTCCTGCACGTCGGCGCCGATGTTCTGCAGCCCCGCGATGAACAGGAGCATGAAGGTGCCCGAGGTCGTGAAGACGGCCATGAGGATGAACGCCGACATCGCCACCGACGGACCGGCGAGCCAGTCCCACCACGACACGCCCAGCATCGTGTTGCCGGTGAGGACGGCCGGGCCGCTCGTCACGCCCAGCGCGCCGAGAAGGTTGTGCACGACGCCCGAGGGGTCGCTGAACCAGTTCGGCCCGTTGATGCCGAGCCACGAGAGCACCTCGTTGACCGCCCCGGATGCCGAGAAGAGGAACAGCCACAGCACAGTGATCGCGACCGAGCTGGTCACCGAGGGGAAGTAGAACGCGGTGCGGAAGAGGCCGCGACCGCGCAGCACGGCGCGGTTGACGAGCACCGCGAGGAAGAGCGAGAGGGCGGTCTGCAGCGGGACGACCAGCAGCACGTACCAGGCATTGTTGCGCAGGGCCGTGCCGAAGTCGCGCTCGGCGAGCCCGCCCCCGGTGGTGACGGCGGCGTAGTTGTCGAGGCCGACGAAGCCGACGTTCGAGGAGAACGGACTGCCGCGCCCGGTCCAGTCGGAGAAGCTCACCCACAGCGCCATGAGCACGGGGACGAGGAGGAACACGCCGAGGATGATCAGCACCGGGGCGGTGAACAGCCAGCCGGCGGCGGCCTCGCCGCGCCGGATCCCCGCGGAGGGGGATCCGGCCCGACGAGGCGCTGCGGTGAGAGCGCTCATGATTACTTGACGATGGCCTCGAGGTTGGACTGCGCCGTCGACAGCAGCGCCCGCGGGTCACCGGTCTTCAGCGACTCCAGCTGGGCGTTGAAGTCGGTGATGACGTCGGCCGCCCCGGCCATGTTCGGCGGGAACTGCGCGTAGTCGGCACCCGCGAGGAACGCGGTCTTGTCGGGGTTGGCGGTCGACCATGCATCGGCGGCCGACTGGATGGAGGGCATCGGGCCGAACGCCTTCGAGAAGGCCAGCTGCTGATCGGTGCCGGTCAGGTACTCCACGAGAGAACGGGCCTGCTCCTGGTTCGCGCTGTCGGCGGCCATGCCCCAGCAGTTGGTGAACTGCAGCGTGCCCTTGCCGCCGGGGCCCGCGGGGAGCTCGGCGACCTGGTACTTCACGGTGGGGTAGTCGGCCGACATCGCGCCCGAGATCCAGTTGCCCTCGATGACCATCGCGGCCTTCTGGGTGCCGAACGCCTCGCCGCCCCAGCCCGCGCCCACGTCGGACGCGAAGGCGAAGGTGCCGTCGTTGAGGTGCGTCTTGACGTACGTCAACGCCTCGACGTTGGCGGCACTGTCGGCGGTGGCCGTGCCGTCGGTGACCAGACCGCCGCCGGCCTGGGCCATGAAGGCGCCCACGCGCTGGTACTCGGCGCCGAAGGCGAGACCCACGCGCCCGTCGGTGGTGAGCTTCTGGGCGACGGATGCCAACTGGTCCCACGTCGTGGGGATGTCGGCATCCGTGAGTCCCGCCGCCGCCCACAGGTCGGTGTTGATGATCAGCGCGAGCGTGGAGAAGTCCTTGGGAGCGCAGAAGAACTGACCGTCGACGGTGAAGTTGTCGACGAGCGAGGGGTAGAAGTCGCTCTTGTTCGACAGGTCGTCGCCGTACGCCTGGATCGAGCCGTTCGCGGCGTAGCCGGCGAGGGCCTCGGGAGCGAGGTAGAACAGGTCCGGCGGCGAGCCGGCCGCGAAGCCCTGGGAGAGCTGCTGGGGGAGGTCGTTGGCGGTCTGGACCTCGGCCTCGACGCCGGACTGCTCGCTCCATGCGGCGACGGCGTCGGTGACGGCCGTGGTCTCGGCGTCGCCTGAGGAGCCGATGAGCAGCGTGAGTTTGCCGCCGCCCGAGGCCTGACCTTCGCCGGGGGTGTCGGTGAAGCCCGACCCGCACGCGGTGAGCGTGAGGGCTCCGGTGGCGAGCAGGGCGCCGGCGGTGAGCCAGAGGCGGACAGGGTGCCGTGTCATGTGTCTCTCTCCTTCGATGAGGCATGCGACCCCTCCGAGTGCGCGGAGGGCCGTCTTTTGAACGTTCAAATGACGGTTCGACTACGGTAAGGAACGGCGGGGCGCGATGTCAAGCCGTCGACACGCGGCCTAGGCTGACGGGCGTCCGCCACGTCCACGGAGGCCGGCACGGCATCCGATCCGGCCGCCCGACGTGATCGACGGCTGACACCCCGGGGGGAGGAAGACATGACCAAGGCGCCCACCATCGATGACGTCGCGCGCATCGCGGGCGTCTCGCGGCAGACCGTGTCGAACGTCGTGAACACTCCCGACATCGTCCGCGAGGCCACGCGCCTGCGCGTCGAGGCCGCCATCGCCGAGCTCGGCTACCGCCCCCATGCCGCCGCGCGGCGCCTGCGGACGCGGCGCAGCTCGACCATCGGCATCCATCTCGATCCCTACGCCGGCGGCATCGCCGGGGTCGTGCTCGACCGATTCGTCCACGCCCTCACCGAGAGCGCCGGCGAGCGAGACATGCGCGTGCTGCTGTACGCCGCGCGGACCGCGGAGGAGGAGATCGACCGGCTCGCCGATCTGCTGGAGGGGGGAGAGGTGGATGCCGTCGTCATCACCGGCACCTTCCACGGCGACCCCCGCACCGGGTGGCTGAACGCCCGGGGTCTGCCGTTCGTGTCGTTCGGTCGGCCGTGGGGCGAGGACGACGTCGAGGCGCCCGCCCACCTGTGGGTCGATGTCGACGGCGCGGCGGGGACGCGGGCGGCGACCGTCCACGCGCTCGAGCGCGCGACCGGACGCGTCGCGTTCCTCGGGTGGCCCGAGGGGTCGGGGACGGGCGACGAACGAGAGCGCGGATGGAGCGAGAGCGTCGGAGCAGCGCGCGGACCGCGCTGGGTCGTCGAAGACAGCGTCGCCCTCGCCCGTGACGCGGTCGAGGCGGGCCTGCGCGTCGATGCCGACGTCACCGCCATCGTGTGCGCGAGCGACTCTCTCGCCATCGGCGCGCACCTCGCGACCGCCCTCACCGGCCGCCCCGACATCCGCGTCATCGGGTTCGACAACACCCCCGCGGCCGAGGCTCTGGGGCTCTCGAGCGTCGAACAGCTGCCCGAGCGGGTGGCATCCGGAGCCCTCGACCTGCTGATGGGCGAGAACGGCACGGTGGTGGCGCCCCGCCCCGCGACGGCGGGAGCCGCGCACGTGCTCGTGGAGCCGCGGCTCATCGTGCGCTGACGCGCGGGGCGTTTTCCGTGTCGCGGCCGCAGTCCGCTGTCGAGTGTCCGGAACCCCCGGACGTCTCCGAGACCCGTCCGGGTGTTGTGGACGATCGACGCGCCGTGCGGGGCGTGGGGCTGCCGGGGGCGTCGGCGCGCGTGACGGAGAAACCGCGCGGAACGCCTGAAGCCCGCTCGAGTGTCCGAGAAACGCCGTACCGGCGCGGGTGCCTGCGGCGTGTCGTGGACACTCGTCGGAGTGTGCGGCCGCGTCAGGCGGGGCGGCCGATGCGGCGGGCGAGCTCGGTGGCGGAGACGATCGCGGCCTCCGCCAGCGCGTCGGCGTCGCGAAGCGGCCCCTCGGCCGGCCACGTGATCGCGACCGCGGCGGCCGGCCAGCCGGCGTGGTCGAGCACCGGGGCGGCGACGGAGCGGAATCCGGGGGTGACCTCGCCGTTCTCGCTCGCGTGACCCGCCGCGCGCACCTCGCGCAGGAGCTCGCGCAGGGAGCGCGGGGTCGCGGGGCCCACGCCGTGCCGCTGCGTGAGGGCGGTGGCATCCGGGAACAGGGCCCGCACCTGCTCGCGGGGGAGGGCGGCGAGCATCGCCCGGCCCGTGGCCGTGAGGTGGGCGGGAAGCCGCACGCCCACGTCGGTCACGAGCGCCGGGCGCCGCGGAGCGCGCTCCTCGACGATGTAGAGCACGTCGCGACCGGCGAGCACGGCGAGGTGCGCACTCTCGCCGACGCGGTCCGACAGGGCGGCGAGCAGGGGACGCCCGAGGCGCGCGAGCGGCTGCTGGCGGGCGTAGCCGCCGCCCAGCTCGAACGCGGCGGTGCCCAGCCCCCAGCGACGCTCTCCGGGCAGGTGCACGACGTAGCCGTGCTGCTCGAGGGTCGCCAGCAGGTGGTAGAGGCTGGAACGGGGGAGGCCGAGAGTCGTCGCGATCGTCTGGGCGGCCATCGGGCCGGGCTGCCTCGCGAGCAGCGAGAGGATCCGCAGCGTCTGATCGGCGGCGGGCACCTGCGGGCGGGCATTGTCTGGCATGACAGACACAGGATGCCAGAACCCCGCCGTTCCGCGACAGGGGACGCGATGGAATCGGCGTATGCACACGAGCCTCACCGTCGGATCCGTCACCGTCGGATCGACCACCCTCCGCCCCCACGACGTCGTCGACGTCGCCCGCCACGGCGCCGGGGTGGTCGTGGACGAAGACGCTCTGCGGCGCGTCGCCGACACGCGCGCCCTCATCGAAGCACTCGCCGACGACCCGCAGCCGCACTACGGCATCTCGACCGGGTTCGGAGCGCTTGCGACCACCTTCATCGCCGACGACCGCCGCGCGCAGCTGCAGGCGAGCCTCATCCGCTCGCACGCGGCCGGCACCGGAGCGGAGGTCGAGCGCGAGGTCGTCCGCGCCCTCATGCTGCTGCGCCTGCAGACCCTCGCGACCGGACGCACGGGCGTGCGCCCCGCCGTCGTCGAGACCTACGCGGCGCTGCTGAACGCGGGCATCACCCCCGTCGTGCGCGAGTACGGCTCGCTGGGCTGCTCGGGCGACCTCGCTCCGCTCTCGCACGTCGCCCTCGCCGTGATGGGCGAAGGGGAGGTCCGGGACGCCGCGGGGCGGATCCGCCCCGCCGCCGATGCCCTCGCCGCCGCCCGGATCGAGCCGCTCGTGCTGCGCGAGAAGGAAGGGCTGGCGCTCATCAACGGCACCGACGGCATGCTCGGCATGCTCCTGCTCGCCGTGCACGACCTCGAGACGCTGCTGACCACGGCCGACGTCGCCGCGGCGATCTCGATCGAGTCCCAGCTGGGGACGGATGCCGTCTTCGCGGCCGACCTCATGGCGTTGCGTCCGCAGCGGGGTCAAGCCGCCTCCGCGGCGAACCTCCGTGCGCTGCTGGCCGGCTCACCGCTGGTCGCGAGCCACCGCGGCCCCGAGTGCACGCGCGTGCAGGACGCCTACTCGCTGCGCTGCGCGCCCCAGGTGCACGGCGCCGCCCGCGACACCCTGACCCACGCCGCGCAGATCGCCGAGTGCGAGCTGGCATCCGCCGTCGACAATCCCGTCGTGACCGTCGACGGACGCGTCGAGTCGAACGGCAACTTCCACGGCGCTCCGGTGGCGTACGTGCTCGACTTCCTCGCGATCGCGGTGGCCGACGTGGCATCCATGTCGGAGCGGCGCACAGACCGGGCCCTCGACGTGGCGCGCAGCAATGGTCTGCCGCCGTTCCTGGCCGACGAGGTCGGCGTCGACTCGGGCCTGATGATCGCGCAGTACGCGGCGGCGGGCATCGTGTCGGAGCTCAAGCGGCTCGCGGCGCCCGCGTCGGTCGACTCGATCCCCTCGAGCGCGATGCAGGAGGACCACGTCTCGATGGGATGGGCCGGGGCCCGAAAGCTCCGTCGCGCCGTCGACGGCCTCGCGCGCGTGCTCGCCATCGAGGTGCTCACGGGATGCCGCGCCCTCGACCTGCGCGCGCCGCTGCAGCCCGCGGCGGCCACGGGAGCCGTGCACGACCTCGTGCGCGCGCGCGTGCAGGGACCGGGACCCGACCGCTTCGTCGCGCCCGAGATCGAGGCCGTCACCGAGCTCGTCGCCTCCGGAGCAGTCGCCCGGACCGCCCTCGCCCTGATCGAAGGAGATCACGCATGACCGACACCCCCACGACCGACGCTCTCGCGACCCCGTCCGATGCGGACGCCGGCCGCAGGGCATCCGGGATCCGGGCCGCCCGCGGCGCGACCCGCACCGCGAAGAGCTGGGGAGCCGAGGCCGCCAAGCGCATGCTCATGAACAACCTCGACCCCGAGGTGGCCGAGCGCCCCGACGACCTCGTCGTGTACGGCGGGACGGGACGCGCCGCGCGCTCGTGGGCCGCGTACGACGCGATCGTGCGCACGCTCGACGAGCTCGAGCCCGACGAGACGCTGCTCGTGCAGTCGGGCAAGCCCGTGGGCGTCTTCCGCACGCACGAGTGGGCGCCGCGCGTGCTCATCGCCAACTCGAACCTCGTCGGCGACTGGGCCACGTGGCCGGAGTTCCGCCGGCTCGAGGAGCTCGGACTGACGATGTACGGCCAGATGACGGCCGGGTCGTGGATCTACATCGGCACGCAGGGCATTCTGCAGGGCACATACGAGACCTTCGCGGCCGTCGCCCGCTCGCTCGGCCGGGAGTCGCTCGCGGGCACCCTCACGCTCACTGCCGGGTGCGGGGGGATGGGCGGCGCGCAGCCCCTCGCGGTCACCATGAACGGCGGTGCCGTGCTCATCGTCGACGTCGATCGCGCGCGCCTCGACCGCCGCGTCGCCCACGGCTATCTCGACGAGGTCGCCGACGATCTCGACACGGCGATCGCGCGCGTGAGCGCCGCCCGCGAGGCGGGCGAGGCCCGGTCGGTCGGCGTCGCGGGCAACGCGGCGGAGGTCTTCCCGGAGCTGCTGGCCCGTGGCATCCGGATCGACATCGTCACCGACCAGACGAGCGCGCACGACCCCCTGTCGTACCTCCCCACCGGCGTCTCGGTCGACCAGTGGCAGGCCGAAGCGGCCCGCGACCCCGAGGACTTCACCCGCCGGGCGCGCGAGAGCATGGCCGCGCACGTGCAGGCGATGGTCGGCTTCCAGGATGCCGGGGCCGCGGTGTTCGATTACGGGAACTCGATCCGTCGCGAGGCGGAGCTCGGCGGCTACGACCGCGCTTTCGCCTTCCCGGGCTTCGTGCCCGCCTACATCCGCCCGCTGTTCGCCGAGGGCAAGGGGCCGTTCCGCTGGGTGGCGCTGTCGGGAGACCCCGACGACATCGCCAAGACCGACCGCGCTGTCGCGGAACTGTTCCCGCACGACACCGCCCTGCACCGCTGGCTCGAGAAGGCCGGAGAGCAGGTGCACTTCGAGGGGCTGCCCGCGCGCATCTGCTGGCTCGGCTACCAGGAGCGGCATCTGGCGGGGCTGAAGTTCAACGAGATGGTCGCGTCGGGCGAGCTGTCGGGGCCGATCGTGATCGGCCGTGATCACCTCGACGCGGGCTCGGTCGCCTCGCCCTATCGCGAGACCGAGGCGATGGCCGACGGATCCGACGCGATCGCCGACTGGCCGCTGCTGAACGCACTGCTCAACACCGCCAGCGGAGCGTCGTGGGTGTCGATCCACCACGGCGGAGGCGTCGGTATCGGCCGCAGCATCCACGCCGGACAGGTGTGCGTCGCCGACGGCACGCCGCTGGCCGCGGAGAAGCTCGCGCGCGTGCTCGTCAACGACCCCGGCACCGGCGTCATGCGCCACGTGGATGCCGGGTACGACCGCGCTCGCGAGGTCGCCGCCGAACGCGGCCTGACGGTGCCGATGTGGTGAACGCGTCCGCGCGGGGCACGGTCGAGCCGGTCGATGGTGCATCGGCGGCGACGGAGCCGGCCGGGGCCGTCGACGCCGGAGGGTCGTTCTGGCTCACCGGCATCGGCGAGCTGACGACCAACGTCGCCGTCGGCGGTGATCCCTGCGGCACGATCTGCGACGCGGGGGTGCTCGTCCGCAACGGGCGCGTCGCGTGGGTCGGGCCGGGTGGGGCCGACGGCTCGGCGTTACCGGGCCCCGATGGTCTCCCCGTCATCGATGCCGGGGGCCGCGCGGTGATACCGGGCTTCGTCGACAGTCACACGCACCTCGTCTTCGCGGGGGATCGCGCGGAGGAGTTCGCGGCGCGCATGGCGGGCGAGACGTATGCCGCGGGGGGCATCCGCACCACCGTCGCCGCGACCCGTGCCGCGTCCGACGACGATCTGCGCGTGCGCCTGCGGAGCCTCGTCGACGAGTGCCGTGCACAAGGGACGACCACGATCGAGGTCAAGACCGGCTACGGCCTCGACGTCGAGACCGAGACGCGCCTCGCCCGCCTCGCCGCCGAGGTGACCGAGGAGGTCACCTTCCTCGGCGCGCACGTGGTGCCCGCGGAGTTTGACGGCCGGGCCGACGCCTACGTCGATCTCGTCGCCGGTCCGATGCTCGCTGCGGTCGCATCCGCCGCGCGATGGATCGACGTGTTCTGCGAGGACGGCGCGTTCACGGCCGGCCAGTCGCGGCGGGTGCTCGAGGCGGGTCGGGCGGCGGGTCTCGGCATCCGGGTGCACGGCAACCAGCTCGGTCACGGCGACGGGGTGAGGCTCGCCGTCGAGTGCAGCGCGGCCGCCGTGGACCACTGCACCTACCTGAGCGACGCCGACGTGGAGGCGCTCGCCGCCTCGGACACGGTGGCGACCTTGCTGCCCGGGGTGGAGTTCTCGACGCGGCAGCCGTATCCCGACGCCCGGCGGTTGCTCGACGCCGGCGTCACCGTGGCGCTCGCGAGCGATTGCAACCCCGGGTCGAGCTTCACCAGCTCGATGCCCCTGATGATCGCCCTCGCGGTGCGGGAGATGGGGATGACGCCGGCCGAAGCGGTCTGGGCGGCGACGGCCGGGGGAGCGCGGGCGCTTCGTCGCACCGACGTCGGTGCGATCGCGCCCGGGATGCGGGCCGACCTCGTGCTGCTCGACGCGCCGAGCCGCGTGCATCTCGCCTATCGGCCGGGTGTGTCGCTCGTGCGCCGTGTCTGGAAGGACGGCGTGGAGCCGCGGCCTATGGCGTG
Source organism: Microbacterium sp. NPDC089188 (assembly GCF_040685155.1). NCBI lineage: Bacteria > Bacillati > Actinomycetota > Actinomycetes > Micrococcales > Microbacteriaceae > Microbacterium > Microbacterium sp. NPDC089188. The sequence continues at coordinate 669,160 of NZ_JBFBHH010000002.1, forward strand.
AAGAGTTCGAACTCGTCGGGGGCGACGGCATCCACGTCGTCCCAGGTTCCGTCGTGCCACGTGAAGACGGCGACCGCGCACGTGACCATGCGCACGTCGCGATCGGCGAGACGGGAGACGAGGGCGCTCATGCCGGGGTCGTGCGCGACGACCATGACCTCGTCGCCACCCGCGTCGCGCGCCGCCGCCAGCAGTCCATCCGGCTCGGAGAGGTAGAGCTCGGCCTGCTCGGTCACCTCGGCGTCGAAGGTGCGCGCGAACACCGCAGCCGTCTCGCGCGCCCGCAGGGCCGTGCTCGACAGCAGGATCTCGGGACGCACTCCCGCCCGCAGCACTGCGCGCGCGACCGTCGGGGCGTCGCGCCGGCCGCGGTCGTTGAGGGGCCGGTCGTGATCGTCGAGGCCTTCATCGGCCCAGTCGGATTTCGCGTGACGCGCGAGCACGAGTTGGATCATCGTCTTTCCGCCATTCCTGCCAGGAGCTCCAGAACGCACAGGGCGGCGAGTCGCACCGTGCGGGCGTCGTCGGTGTCTGCCGTGGCATCCACCTCGACGATGTCGGCGCTGGTCACGCCGGGGTCTCGGGCGAGCCCGCGCACGAGAGCGCGCAACTCCCACGCGGCCAGCCCGCCGGGCACGCTCGCGGGGCATCCGGGCGCCACGGCGCGGTCGCACACGTCGACGTCGATGTCGAGGTGGATGCCGCCGGCCGCGGCGTCCGCGTCCTCGTCCGTGGGGCGCGCCTCTGCCTCGCCGGCCACGCGCAGGGCGTGCGACACGACCTCGTCGATGCCGCGGCGGCGCACCTCGTCGAGGGTGATGACGGTGATGCCGGCGTCGGCGGCGCGGCGCGCGTACGCGGCCGAGTTGGCGAAGTCGGCGATACCGATCTGCACGATGCGGTGAGGGTCGAGACCGTCGGCGATGAGACGGCGGACGGGCGAGCCGTTGGATTCGCCGTCGCGCAGGTCGAAGTGCGCGTCGAGGGTGATGAGACCCTGTGAGCCGCGGCCCTGCGCCACCGCGTACGTCGCGGAGTTGTCTCCGCCGAGGGCGATGACGAGTCGCGACGACGCCAGCGCGGCGACGGCTGCGCGCACCCGAGCTTCGCCGTCGCGGCCGTCGGGCTCGTCGACGTCGCCCGCGTCGGCGATGCGCAGGTGCGCGGTCAGGTCGATCGCGGGCGGGCCGATCAGCGTCGGCGAGAAGCGGCGCAGGGCGGCGCGGACCGCCGCCGGGGTCTCGCCGGCGCCGGTGGGCGACAGAGAGGTGCGCCAGGCAGGCACGCCGAGGAGGACGGCATCCGTCCCCTCCGCCGGTGAGGGCCAGTCACCGGCCCGGGGCCACAGGGGATCGACCGACAGCGCGCTCATGCGGCCACGTAGACCCAGGCGCGCAGGCCGCTCGCCAGCGAGACCGACGCGCGACGGTAGAGCGAGACCTCGTACTCGTCGGCCGCGTCGAGTTCATCGGGCGTGAGGCGGAGGACGCGTCCGAACACGCGGTCGCGCGGATCGTCGGTGCGGCGAAGGATCGGATGCTTGTCGAGCCCCGACAGCTGGGCGACCCGTTCGTCACCCACGTCGGTCCACTCGAGACGGTAGCCCGGCAGCGCGTCGTCTTCTCCCTCGAGCAGACGGCCGAACGTGTCGAGCTGCACGTCGGGCAGCTGCAGCGTCCCGTAGGTGAAGAGGCACTCCGCCGGCCCCGAACCGTCGCTCACGAGGCTCAGGCTACCCAGCGCGGCGTGTCGGCGGGCGGTGCGACGCGACACGAATGTGCGCGCCCGGCCGCGGATCATCACGAGCCCCAGATGAAGTGGGCCACGGTGAAGATGACGACCCCGGCCAGGGCCCCCACGATCGTGCCGTTCAGGCGGATGTACTGCAGGTCGCGGCCCACCATGAGCTCGATCTTCTCGGTGGTCTCCTCGGCATCCCACCGCTCGACGGTGTCGGTGATGATCGAGGCGATGTCGTGCCGGTACCGACCCACGACGAAGACCGCCGCATCGGTGACCCAGCCGTCGACCCGCCGTTGCAGGGTCTCGTCGTGCTGCAGTCGCTCGCCCACCTCGGCCAACGCGGCGGAGGCCCGTCGGCGCAGGGCGCTCGCGGGGTCGGCGAGGGAGCGCAGCAGTCCGGCCTTGGCGGTGTTCCACGCGTCGGCGGCGAGCTGGCGCACCCGGGGGCTGTCGAACACGGCGGCCTTGGCCTCCTCGAGGCGCACCATGGTGGCGGGGTCATGCTGCAGATTGTCGGCGAGGCGCGCGAGGTAGCCGTCGATGGCGCCGCGCGCCTGGTGGCGGGGGTCGGCGCGCACGGCGTCGACGAACTGCACGGCCTCGCGGTAGACGGTGTCGTCGACGAGGCGCGCGGCCATGCTCGGGACCCACGAGGGCAGACGCCGCGACACGAGCCCCTGGAACGTGTCGCGGTTGTTGGCGAGCCACACGGCGATGTTGTCGAGGGCCAGGTCGACGGCGCCGTGGTGCGCGCCGGAGCCGACCACGCGCTGCAACCACCCACCGATCGAGGGGCCCCAGTCGGGCGAGAGCAGGTGCTCGCGCGCGAGGTCTTCGATCAGGCCCTGCACGTCGTCGTCGTCGAGGGCCGTGAGCACGCTGGTGGCGAGCGTGGCCCCCTCCGCGGCGACGCGGTCGGCGTGGGCAGGATCGGCCAGCCATGCTCCGGCCCGCGCCGACAGCGGGGTCGACTCGAGCTTCGTGCGCACGACGTCGCCCTCGAGGAAGTTCGTCTCGACGAACTCGCCGAGCTGCCGCCCGATCTCGTCCTTCCGGCGCGGGATGATCGCGGTGTGGGGGATGGGCAGTCCCAGCGGATGCCGGAAGAGAGCGGTGACGGCGAACCAGTCGGCGAGGGCGCCGACCATGCCGCCCTCCGCCGCCGCGCGCACGTACTGCAACCACTCGACCTCGCGCTGCAGCGAGAAGGAGACGGCGAAGACGAGGGCCATCGCGAGCAGCGCCCCGAGGGCCACTCCCTTCATCACGCGCAGCGCGCGCCGACGCTCCTGGTCGGCCGGGCTGAGGGCGGCCGTGGGTGTGCGGGCCATCAGGCGGTCACCGGTCCGAGCCACGCGGTCGCCGCGGTCGAGTGCGCGGACTCCGGGTCGGAGGGGTGGAACATCCCGGCGAGCACGTCGCGGTAGAGCCGGCTGAGCTCGTTGCGGGACGAGTAAGCGGAGCCGCCTCCGACGAGGATCGCGTCGTCGACGACAGACTTCGCCATCGTCACGGCCCGATGCTTGACGCCCGCGAGCAGCGAGAACCATCGCCCGCCGTGGTCGGCGAGGGCGTCGACGTCGTGGGCGAGGGCGGCGAGCTGCGGGGGGAGCGCCTCGTACGCGAGGGCCATGTCGGCCACGCGCCAGCGGATATCGGGGTCGTTGGCGTAGGTGGTGCCCGTCTTCTTCGAGCGGCGCGAGGTCGCCGCCTCGACCGCGAGTTCCAGGGCGCGGCGGGCGATGCCCGTGTAGACCGAGGCGAGAAAGATCTCGAACACGGAGAAGATCCCGAACACCAGCGGATCGGGCTGCGGGCCCGGGTCGAGTCGGCGCACCACCCGGCGCGCGGGCGCGTGCGCGCCGCGCAGCTCGGTGGTGCGGCTCTGGGTGCCGCGCATGCCGAGGGTGTCCCAGTCGTCGCGGCTGACGACGGAGTCATCGCGATCGAGGAAGGCGAACACCATCTTCGGGCCGTCGGGCGACGTGCTGTCGAGCCCGTGGACGCCGAGGTGGTCCCACGCGGGGGAGAGGGAGGTGAAGATCTTCGTGCCGGTGAACCGGTAACCGCCCTCGCCGTCGGGCTCGGCTGTCGTGTCGCTGCCGAACAGCACGAGATCGTTGCCGGCCTCGCTGATGCCGAACGCGAAGACCTCGCCCGCCGCGGCGCCCTCCTCGACGAAGGACAGATCATCGATCCCGCGGTCGCGCAGCACCTTGGCCACCCCGGTCCACACGAGATGCATGTTCACCGCGAGCGCCGTGGCGGGCGCCGCCCCGGCGAGTCGCTGCTGCAGCACCGACGCCTCGGCGAGGGCGAGGCCTCCGCCGCCCCGCTCCTCGGAGACCAGGATGCCGAGATACCCCGCCGCGCGCAGCTCGTCGAGGTCGTCGTGGGGGAACGTGTTCTCGCGGTCGTGGACGACCGCCCGCTCGCGCATCCGCGCCAGCAGATCGTCGGGCAGATACCGAGCCGGATCGAACGAGGTCATGGCATCCATTCTGCTCGTGACCGCCGACATCGCGGCCGGGGGTGACAGGGGGGTCGAGGCGCCGTAGGCCTCGAGGCTCCGTGCGCGCGCGCCCGTTCGGCCGCCATGCGCCGATCGCCCCCCAGAATGGATGCCATGATCTCGACCGAGATGGCCCTGGCCCTGCGCGAGGCGGGTCTGGTGTGGCATCCGCGATCCGGCGACCGTTTCCAACTCGACGAGCCCGAGTTCGAGGCCGACGTGTTCACCGTGAGCGAGATGACGGTCGAGCCGCGCGAGTATCCCACGGGGCGCATCCTGGCCTTCAACGGCACGACCGAGTGGGCGCTGGACTCCGTGGCGACCGAGGAGGCGCTGTGGCTGCCGTCGGAGCTGCAGCTGCGCGAGCTGCTGCGCTCGACGTTCCGCTCGCTGCGGCGGCTGTCCGACACCTACGAGGTCGAGATCTCGATCGGCGGCTCCACCCTCGTGTTCGACCACCCCGCTCCCGAGGACGCCTACGCGCTCGCCGTGCTGGAGCTGCTGCGCCGCACGCACTGATCGTCCCACTTCCGCTCGCTCGCGGTGGCCCCGCCGGGGCCGCGGGTAGCGGGTTCGGGGCGTGATCCTGCGGTCCGGGCGCGGGAATCGCGCCCCGACGTGCGGGATGCACCCCGAACCGCGCCCGGGCCCGTGCTCGGGCGGCTCCCGTGGGTTCCGGCGGGGCCGTGGATGCCGGGCGCCCGGAATCCGGTCAGGTGATGGTCTCGACCGGCTCGGTGTCGGGGATCGGGCTGGCGTCGCGGTGGCGCAGGTCGGGGAAGCCGCGCACGCAGACCGCGGCGACGACGAAACCGGCGATCGCGAAAGTCGCCGCCGCGATGTAGGCCCCGGTGGGGCCGATGCCGTCGATGAGGAGCCCGGCGACGGCGGAGCCGGCGGCGGCGCCGATGAGCTGCCCGGTGCTGATCCAGCCGTAGGCCTCGGCGGTCTCGCTGAAGCGGACGCTCGCGGAGGTCATCGCGAACATCACCGCGAGGGCGGGGGCGATGCCGGCGCCGGCGACCAGCAGGGTCGCTCCCAGCCACCATGCGTTGAGCGAGACGATCGTGAGCGACAGGCCCAGGGCGACGATCGCGAGGCGGCGCGCCATGGCCCAGGGGCCGATCGGGATGTGGCCGAACGAGAGTCCGCCCGCGAGGCTGCCGACGGCGAAGACGGCGAGGATGAGCCCGGCCTCGAGGCCACCGTGGTCGAAGGTTGCGACCACGCCCGCCTCGACCGCGGCGCACGCGCCGATGAGGAGGAACCCGGTCGCGGTGGCGAGGATCACGGGCGGCTTTGCCAGGACGCGCCCCAGACCCCGACGGCTGCGCGGGATGCGGACGCGGCCGACCTCGGGGCTGAGGATGAACCAGGCGCCGCCGCCGAGCAGGATGACGACGACGAGCAACAGCCCGGGGACGGTGCCGACCTGGGTCGCGACGAGGGTGATGAGCACCGGTGCGAGCACCCAGATGATCTCCTGCAGCGAGGCGTCGAGCGAGTACAGCGGGGTGAGCTGCTTCGAATTGACCATCTTGGGGTAGATGGTGCGCACGGCCGACTGGATCGGCGGTGTCGAAAGGCCCGCGACGAGGCCGAGCGTCATGTACAGGGGCAGCGGCATCTCGATGAGCGCGAGAGTGGCGATGGCGGCCGCGCACACGAGCAGCGTGACGGTGAGGACGCGGCGCATGCCCCAGCGCCCCATCCACCGGCTCGTGACCGGGCCCGCGACGGCCTGCCCGATGCTCGTGGCGGCCAGCACCAGGCCCGCGGCGCCGTACGACCCCGTGACGTGCTCGATGTGCAGCAGGACGGCGAGGCTCGTCATGCCGTTGGGGAAGCGCGCGGTCAGCTGCGCGGCGATGATGCGCCCCACGCCAGGGGTTCGAAGCAGTTCGCGGTAGCCGGCCACCGCACAACGCTACAGCGCGGTTCGGACATCCGTGTCGACGGCGGGTGTCGTGCGCAGGGGGAGCACCGGCCCTGCGCCCCGGACGCACGCGGTCGTGTCGAGATCACGCCGTCCTCGGGGATCGGATGCCGTGCTCTCGCGCGGACCGGGGGATCTCGATCGGCGGCCGGTGGGGCCGGTCCGGCGACACGCCGCGACACGCCGGTGGGCGAATTCCACGGCCTGTGCGATGTCGGAACCCCCGTCTAGCGTCCGATCTGTGGACAGACGGCGTCGGACTCGGCGACAACCGCGGAATCGCGCCTGTTAACAGCGCTCGGGAGGGAGGGCCATCTGTGGATGAAATCGTGGACAACCTGTGTTGTACATGGGGAGAGACGGTGGAAAATCACACGGATGTAACTACTACCCCTTGTGGTGCCTTCCGATGTCCGTCCCCATATGTAGTATTGAGGTCCCGGCGAGCCCTGCCCGCCCGGACGACGATTTTCCAGGGGAGAGAGAGAACGACATGGCGATCACGGTCTACACCAAGCCGTCCTGCGTCCAGTGCACCGCGACCTACCGCGCGCTCGACTCGAAGGGCATCGAGTACAACGTGCTCGACCTGTCCGAAGACCCGTCGGCGCTCGAGCAGGTCAAGTCGCTCGGGTACCTGCAGGCACCCGTCGTCATCACCGATGAGGACCACTGGTCGGGCTTCCGCCCCGACAAGATCGACGAGCTCGCGTCGCGCCTCGCCTGATCCGGCGACAGGCTCTCAGACCCCCGTCATGAGCGCTGTCGTGTCGGCGACCGAGGCCCCGTTGCTCGTCTACTTCTCGAGCGTGTCCGGCAACACCGCACGTTTCATCGAGAAGCTCGGCAAGCGGGCCGTGCGCATTCCGCTCCGGCCGACCGACCCGCCCCTCCACATCGACGAACCCTTCGTGCTGGTCACCCCCACCTATGGCGGGGGAGCCGGCCGCGGCGTCGAGAAGGGCGCGGTCCCCAAGCAAGTCATCCGGTTCCTCAACGAGGAGCGGAACCGACGAAACATCCGCGGGGTCATCTCCGCGGGAAACACGAACTTCGGCGACGCCTTCTGCCTCGCCGGAGACATCATCGCGCGCAAATGCGCGGTGCCGCACCTATACCGGCTGGAAGTTTTCGGCACCCCCGACGATGTCGAGCGGGTCACCGAGGGATTGGAACGATGGTGGAAGTTGAGCTGACCGACGTGGACTTCAAGACCGAAGCGCGATTCGAGGGACTGGATTACCACGCCCTCAACGCGATGCTGAATCTGTACGACGCCGACGGCAAGATCCAGTTCGACGCCGACAAGCGCGCGGCGCGGGAGTACTTCCTGCAGCACGTCAACCAGAACACGGTGTTCTTCCACTCCCTCAAGGAACGTCTCGACTACCTCGTCGAGAAGGAGTACTACGAGCCCACCGTGCTCGCGAAGTACTCGATGGAGTTCATCCAGGAGCTGAACGACCGCGCCTACGGTGCCAAGTTCCGCTTCGAGACCTTCCTCGGCGCGTTCAAGTACTACACGAGCTACACGCTCAAGACCTTCGACGGAAAGCGCTACCTCGAGCGCTTCGAGGACCGTGTCGTCATGACCGCCCTCGCCCTCGCCGACGGCGACCAGCGTCTCGCGGTCCAGCTCGTCGACGAGATCATCTCGGGCCGCTTCCAGCCCGCGACCCCCACGTTCCTCAACGCGGGCAAGGCCCAGCGCGGCGAGCTCGTGTCGTGCTTCCTGCTCCGTATCGAAGACAACATGGAGTCGATCGCCCGCGGCATCAACTCCGCCCTGCAACTGTCGAAGCGCGGCGGCGGCGTGGCCCTGCTGCTGTCGAACATCCGCGAAGCGGGTGCGCCGATCAAGCAGATCGAGAACCAGTCGTCGGGCATCATCCCCGTCATGAAGCTCCTCGAAGACAGCTTCAGCTACGCCAACCAGCTCGGTGCGCGTCAGGGCGCCGGCGCGGTGTACCTCAACGCCCACCACCCCGACATCCTCCGGTTCCTCGACACCAAGCGCGAGAACGCCGACGAGAAGATCCGCATCAAGACGCTGTCGCTGGGTGTCGTCATCCCCGACGTCACGTTCGAGCTCGCGAAGAACGGCGAGGACATGTACCTCTTCTCGCCGTACGACGTCGAGAAGGTCTACGGCAAGCCGTTCGGCGACATCTCGGTCACCGAGAAGTACCGCGAGATGGTCGACGACCCGCGCATCAAGAAGACGAAGATCAACGCGCGCGAGTTCTTCCAGACCCTCGCCGAGATCCAGTTCGAGTCGGGCTACCCGTACATCATGTTCGAGGACACGGTGAACAAGGCGAACCCGATCGCCGGCCGCATCAACATGTCGAACCTGTGCTCCGAGATCCTGCAGGTCAACACGCCGACCACGTACAACGAGGACCTCTCGTACGACACCATCGGCAAGGACATCAGCTGCAACCTCGGCTCGATGAACATCGCCCTCGCGATGGACGGCGGCGACCTCGGCCTCACGGTCGAGACCGCGATCCGTGCCCTCACCGCGGTCAGCGTGCAGAGCCACATCGCCTCGGTGCGCTCGATCGAAGACGGCAACGACCGCTCGCACGCCATCGGCCTCGGCCAGATGAACCTGCACGGATACCTCGCTCGCGAGCACGTCTACTACGGCTCCGAAGAGGGCATCGACTTCACGAACATCTACTTCTACACGGTGCTGTTCCACGCGCTGCGCGCCTCGAACCGCCTCGCGATCGAGCGCGGCACGGCCTTCGACGGCTTCGAGAACTCCACCTACGCGTCGGGGGAGTTCTTCGACAAGTACATCGACCAGGCGTGGGAGCCGCAGACGGCCAAGGCGAAAGAACTCTTCGCCGGGGTGCAGATCCCCACGCAGGACGACTGGCGCGAGCTGAAGGCCTCCATCCAGCAGCACGGCATCTACAACCAGAACCTGCAGGCCGTGCCGCCGACCGGATCGATCTCGTACATCAACAACTCGACGAGCTCGATCCACCCGATCGCCTCGAAGATCGAGATCCGCAAGGAAGGCAAGCTCGGTCGCGTCTACTACCCGGCCCCGTTCATGACGAACGAGAACCTGGAGTACTACCAGGACGCGTACGAGATCGGCTACGAGAAGGTCATCGACACGTACGCCGCAGCCACCCAGCACGTCGACCAGGGCCTGTCGCTGACGCTGTTCTTCAAGGACACCGTCACGACGCGCGACATCAACAAGGCCCAGATCTACGCCTGGCGCAAGGGCATCAAGACCATCTACTACATTCGCCTCCGTCAGCTGGCGCTCGAGGGCACCGACATGACCGAGTGCGTCTCGTGCATGCTCTGATCCGCTGACCACCGACCGATCAAGGACACAGGAACGACATGGCTGAGAAGCTGCAGTTGCTGAACCACGTGCAGGCCATCAACTGGAACCGCATCCAGGACGACAAAGACCTCGAGGTCTGGAACCGTCTGGTGAACAACTTCTGGCTCCCCGAGAAGGTGCCGCTGTCGAACGACATCCAGTCGTGGAACACGCTCACCCCCGAGGAGCAGACGCTCACGATGCGCGTCTTCACGGGGCTCACGCTCCTCGACACGATCCAGGGCACGGTGGGCGCGGTCTCGCTGATCCCCGACGCGATCACCCCGCACGAAGAGGCCGTCTACACGAACATCGCGTTCATGGAGTCGGTGCACGCGAAGAGCTACTCGTCGATCTTCTCGACGCTGTGCTCGACGAAGGAGATCGACGAGGCGTTCCGCTGGTCGACCGAGAACGAGTTCCTTCAGAAGAAGGCGCGCATCGTCATGGACTACTACCGTGGCGACGATCCCCTCAAGCGCAAGGTCGCCTCGACCCTTCTCGAGTCGTTCCTGTTCTACTCGGGCTTCTACCTGCCGATGCACTGGTCGAGCCGCGCGAAGCTCACCAACACGGCAGACCTGATCCGCCTCATCATCCGCGACGAGGCCGTGCACGGGTACTACATCGGCTACAAGTTCCAGCGCGGACTCGAGACCGTCGACGAGGCCCGTCGTCAGGACATCAAGGACTACACGTTCTCGCTGATGTACGAGCTCTACGACAACGAGGTGGGCTACACCCAGAGCCTCTACGACTCAGTCGGACTGAGCGAGGACGTCAAGAAGTTCCTGCACTACAACGCCAACAAGGCGCTGATGAACCTCGGCTACGAGGCGATGTTCCCCGCGTCGGTGACGAACGTGAACCCGGCGATCCTGTCGGCGCTCTCGCCGAACGCCGACGAGAACCACGACTTCTTCAGCGGGTCAGGATCGTCGTACGTCATCGGCAAGGCCGAGGCGACCGAGGACGACGACTGGGACTTCTGAGTTCCGACGACGAAGGCCCCGCACGGACGACCGTGCGGGGCCTTCGTCGTTCGTCGCTTCCCACCTATGATTAGTAGCTAAATGCCTAATACCTATAGGCTTACGGCATGCAACGTTCCCCGCTCACCCCGCGATCCGTCATCCGCACCGCGGCCGACCTCGCCGACGCGCGTGGCCTCCCCGAGGTGACCCTCTCCGCCGTCGCCCGTGAACTCGACGTGCGCACCCCGAGCCTCTACGGCCACGTGCGCGATCTCGCGGCCCTCCGCGACGGCATCACGACCCTCGCGCTCGGCGAGGTGGGCGACCGTGCGAGCGAGGCGGTGGCCGGTCGCGCCGGGCGAGACGCCCTCCGCGCGCTGTGCGACGCGCACCGCGAGTACGCGCGCGCCCACCCCGGCCGCTGGGAGAGCCTGCAGCGCCGGGCCGGCGACGCGGTCGCGCGCACCGAGGAGGCCGCGCGATCGAGCCGTGCGCCGGCAGCGGTGCTGCGCGGCTACGGCATCCCCGAGGACGATCGCGTGCACGCGACGCGGCTCATCGGGTCGTTCCTGAACGGCTTCCTGCACCTCGAGCACATCGGGAGCTTCGCGCACAGCGCGCCGCCGGCGGACGACTCCTGGCGCCTGCTCATCGACCGTCTCGACGGTCTCCTGGCTCAGTGGAACGCGAAGGACGAGAAGTGATCACGACCCCCCTGACCCCGGAGCTGATTCGCGGCGGCGCGGAGCTCGAGCCGGTCGAGCGCGGCCTGCGCCTGCATCGCCTGCCGCTGCCGTACCGCTCCCGGGAGGCCGACGGGCAGCTCGCGATGGTGGAGCGTCAGCCGTCCGGCATCCATCTGCGCTTCCGGACGACGGCGACCACCCTCACCCTGCGCCTGCACGCCACGCGGGTGTCGTACCGCGGGCTCGATCGTGCCCGCGGGCAGGTGGACGTGCTGGTCGACGACGTGCTCGTGCGGCGTCGACCTCTCGAAGAGGGCGACGCGCTCGAGCTCGACCTGGCGACGGGAGCGGCGACTCCTCGGCCCGGGGCGGCCGACACCGTCGAGGTGGGCGACCTCGCTCCGGCCGAGAAGACCGTCGAGATCTGGCTGCCCCACAACGAGCAGATCGACCTCGTCTCGCTCGAGTCCGACGCGCCGCTCGCCCCGATCGCCGACGCCCGACCGGTCTGGGTGCACCACGGCAGCTCCATCAGCCACGGCTCGAACGCCGCCGCTCCCACCGAGATCTGGCCCGTCGTCGCGGCGCGCGCCGCGGGGGTGCAGCTGCAGAACCTCGGCTTCGGGGGCAGCGCGATGGTCGACCCCTTCCTCGCCCGGGTGATCCGCGACCGGGATACCGACCTCATCAGCGTCAAGCTCGGCATCAACGTCGTGAACGCCGATGCGATGCGGGCGCGCGCCTTCATCCCGGCGGTGCACGGGTTCCTCGACACGATCCGCGAGGGGCATCCCGACACCCCGCTGCTGGTGGTGTCGCCGATCTTCAGCGGCATCCACGAGAAGACCCCCGGCCCCGGCGCCTTCGATCCCGAGAGCCTGCGCTCCGGGTCGGCGCGATTCGTCGCCACCGGGTCGCCCGCCGAGGTCGCGCGCGGAGCGCTCACTCTGGAGGTGATCCGGGATCTGCTCGCGTCGGTGGTGGCTGCGCGGGCCGACGACCCCGCGCTGCACTACCTCGACGGTCTGTCGCTGTACGGCGCCGACGAGGCGGCCACCCACCCGCTCCCGGACGGGCTGCACCCCGACACGGCGACGCACCGCCTGATCGGGGAGCGGTTCGCGGCGGCGGCGTTCGGCGCCGGGGCTCCGCTCAGCCGCTAGCGGGCCGCTGGGGCCCGGCGCGAGCGCGTCAGACCGGCCACTCCCGCGCCTCGAGCCGCTCGAGCAGCACCTCGACCGCGGAGCCCTCCATGCCGCGCACCCATCGCTGCGTGTCGGAGCCGCGCGACGACACCGTGCGCCCGCGTTCGCCGCGCTCGAGGCGCACGTCGACGTGTCCCGAGGTGACGCTCACGCCCCGCAGCGCCCCCGCGGCGACCATCGCGGCGAGGGGATCGTGCAGGGCGCACCGGCGATCGGGGAAGACGCGTCCGGCGTAGAAGTCGAGGTACAGCGGCAGCATCGCAGCCAGCGCCCGCGGCAGGGCGCCCGGGATCGCCTCGAGGCGCACGAGGTCGGCCTCGTCGAGCGTCTGCGTCATGGTGACGTCCAGCGGCACGAGGGTGGTGTCCCAGTCCTGCGCGAACACGACGGCCGCCGCCTCGGGGTCGTTGTGGATGTTCGCCTCGGCCCACGCCGTGACGTTGCCCGAGTGGGCGAAGGCGCCGCCCATCACGACGAGGTGGTCGAAGGCGGCGACTCCGGACGTCTCGGCGTAGGCGGCGAGATTGGTGAGCGGACCGAGGGCGAGAACGGTGAGATCGGGATGCCGCGTCGCCAGGTGATCGATGAGCTCGACCGCGGGTCGCGCGTCGTGGGCCCGGGCGGCGGCGGTCAGGGCGATGCCGCCGACGCCGTCGCCGCCGTGCACGTGGGGAGCGCCTCCGGCGTAGGCCCGACCGCGGAAGTCGTGCGCGCCGATCGCCACCGGGATGTCGTGCACCCCCGCGAGCTCGAACAGCGAGAGCGTGTTGGCTGCCGCGCGGGCGGCATCCGTGTTCCCCGACACCGTCGTGACGCCGACGACCTCGACCGCCGGCTCGGCCAGCAGGTACGCCAGGGCGAGCGCGTCGTCGATGCCGGTGTCGCAGTCGACGAGGATCGGGCGGCGGGTCATGCGTCGGCTCCGTAGGTGTCGAGGTGGGAGAGACGGGGTTGCGAGGCGGAATCGGCGACCGCGGCGGCCCCCACGGCGCACGCGCGCACGAGCGCGGTCTCATCGGAGTCGCCGCGCAGCAGACCGCAGACCAGGGCCGCGCAGAACGCGTCGCCCGCGCCGACGGTGTTGACGACGGTCGAGGCGAGTCCCGGGGCGGATGCTGCGAGCTCGCCGTAACGGTACAGGCGAGCACCCGCGGCGCCCAGCGTCACGCACAGCAGCGGCACGTCGTGCACCTCGGGGAGCTGTGCGTACTCGGTCTCGTTGACGATGACGACGTCGCACTTCTCGAGCACGCCGGGCGGGAGCGGGCGGGCGGGGGCGGCGTTGACGGCGAGGAAGCTCGATGCGCGCGCGGCGGCGATCACGACGGCATCCGACACTTCGAGCTGCAGCAGCACGGCGCTGTCGGGCTCGATGCGCAGGAGCGTCGCGTCGATCTCGGCGTTCGCCCCCGGGCACACCACGATCGAATTCTCGCCGGTCGCATCGACGACGATGAGCGCCGTTCCCGTGGCGGCCGACGCCGTCTGCACCCCGGAGGCGTCGATGCCCTCGGCCGCGAGCTGCGTGCGGATCCCGCGCCCGTCGAGGTCGTCGCCGACCGCGCCGACCAGACGCACGGCGGCGCCGAGGCGGGCCGCGGCGACCGCCTGGTTGGCGCCCTTTCCCCCGGGTCCGCGCTGCAGCACGCCGTCGGCGACGGTCTCGCCCGCGGCGGGCGCGCGATCCACGCGCGCGGTGAGGTCGACGTTGATCGCACCGACGACGGTGAGGGAGGGGGAGGGCATGCGCGGGTCCTTTCGAGGTCAGTGCAGCAACAGCTTCGCCACGATCAGCAGCGCCGACACCAGCGCGGCCCCGATCGCCGTCAGGACGACGCCGACGAGGGAGTACCCCCGCAGGCGCGCTCCGGCCGTTGCGACGACGACGAGGTAGGCCATCGCCACCCCGACGCCCCAGAGCAGCGCGGTCGCCAGGGCGACACCGAACGCGACGAGGAGCACGACCACGAGCAGCGGCAGGAACGTCACCGACACCATGGGCGCGCTCACCGCGAGGTGGTGGCGGAAGATCCTCGACGGGCGCTCGGTGGACGTGTCGCCGAGCGAGTACGCGAAGACATGCGTCGCGAAGTACACGAGATTCGTCAGCGCGACCACGGCCACGACGAGTCCCAGCTCGCTGTCGCTCAGCCCGATGAGCGTGGATGCCGAGACGAGCGCGCCGTAGCAGCCCGCACTGATGCGCTCGGCGGCGTCGTGTCCGAGGCGGCGGGGGGAGGGGGCAACCATCGTCGTCACCCCCGCGTTCCGCGGCGGCGGAGTCCGGCGGAGACGATCGCCACCGCGGTGCCGACCGCGACGCCGATGACCGTCTCGATCACGCGGTCGCGCAACAGCAGGTCGGGGGAGGCGGGCGAGGCGAGGGAGATCATCAGCAGCGCGAGCGGGGTGATGAAGAGCATCGCGATGCCGTAGTTGCGCCCCACGAACAGTTCGGCCCCGGCCTGCAGCACGACCGCCACGATGATGACGAGCCACGGCGGGAGGTGGAGCGCGAGCAGCCCCGCAGCGATCAGCACGCCGAGCAGGGTGCCCACGAGGCGCTGGACGCCCCGGATGAGGCGAGCGGTGACGTGAGCCCCGCCGACCGCGGCGACGGCGCCGACCATCGCCCAGTACCAGTGCGTCCCGACCAGCAGCGCCCCCGCGATGCCGGCGAGCAGTGCGGCGATTCCGACGGTCGCGGTCATCTCCCCGGCCACCGCGCCGATCGACGGCCGGGGGCGCGTCGGACGCGCCCACGACCCCCGGCGTGCCAGCACGAAGACGGTCGTGACGAGCAGGCTCCACGCCACGCTCGCGCCGCCGACCACGACGACGGTCGCGAACGTCGACGCCGTCGCCGGGAAGCTCGCGGTGGCTCCCGCGGCGAACACCGCGAAGAGCGCGCCCGGAGGATGCCACTGGGCGCGGTAAGCGAAGAGCGTCACGATCGCGGCGAGCACGGCGACGACCGCGACGCTGACGGGGGCGGGCGTCGACAGGGCCGACAGGGCGGTGCCCACGAGCATCGAACCGACGAGGATCACCCCCGCCGTCGCCTGCATGCGCACACGGGCTCGCGGCGCGTCGGTGCGGCCGTACAGGGCGGCGAACGCGCCGAAGCTCGCGTAGACGGCGAGGTCGAGGCGGTTCAGCAGCAGGAGGGCGATCAGGGGGATGCCGACGCTGAGCACCGCGCGCACCGCGACCCGATGATCGCCCCGGTGGGGGCCGACCCGGATGACGCCGGTCCACACGCGCCCCCGGGATTCCGCCACCCCTCCAGCCTACGCGCCGGGTGGGCGGCATCCGTTCCGAGATGGCGGCGTCAAGGCCGTGGCCTGCGCGCGGGGATCTGGTGAGGTGGGGGCATGGATGCCGACCGCGAGAAGCCCCCGATCGAACCCGGGCCCGAGCCCGACACCACCACGGCCGCCGAGGGGGAGCGTTCCGACCCGAGCCTGGACGGCGACGACCAGCCGATCGAGTGACGGGCGGCGGGACGTCTCGACGTCGAAGGGTGCCCGGGTGACCCGTCGAGCCCTTCCGTAGGGTGGGAAGCCCCGACCGATCGAGGAGAGACGTGTTCCGCACGCCCCTGACCCTGTTCCGCACCCTCGCGATCGCCGAGGCGGTCTCGTGGACGTTGCTCATCGCCGGCCTCATCCTGCGGGCCACGGCCGACCTGCCGATCGCGGTGTCGATCGGCGGCGGCATCCACGGCTTCGTGTTCCTCGCCTACGGCGCCACGGCCGTGCTGGTGGCGTTGAATCAGCGGTGGGGCTTCGGCCCGGCCGCGATCGCGGTCGTGAGCGCCGTCATCCCGTACGCCACCGTGCCGACGGAGATCTGGCTGCACCGCACGGGACGCCTGCAGGGTGCCTGGCGACTCGACGAGACGTCGGATCCGCGCGATCGTCGCCCGCTCGACCGCCTGTTGCGCTTCTTCCTGCGCCGACCCGCGATTCTGGGCCTCGTGCTGGTCGTGGTCGTCGCGCTGGTGTTCGTCGTGCTGCTGATCGCGGGTCCGCCGGGCGGCAAGGGCTGACCGCCCGCGCGGCGGTGGTGCGCGGGCGTCACCGCACGTGGATGCGCACGCTCGCGGGCGCGATGCGGCACGTCGCCAGGAAGGTGGTGACGGTGCCCGAGACGGTTGCCACCGCCCGCCCCACGCCCAGGAACGCCACCGTGCTCCGGCGCACGCGCTGACTGGCGGCGTCATCGACGAACCGGCGCATCGTGTCGCCCGAGCGGCCCGCGGTCGACACGTCGAGCTCGACCCCGAGCACCGGCCCGGTCGTCGACTCGACGCGCCACTCGACCGTGGCGACGCCGCCGCCGCGGCTGGTCATGACCAGCGTCGCCGACCCGCATTCCTCGCCGCCGACCTGCTCTGTGCGCAGGGGCGCGGATGCCGGAGCGGAATCGGCCCCGCACAGGGCGATGCCGTGCAGGCGGGCGTACTCGCGTCCCGTCGCCGTGATGCTCGAGCAGTCGGCGAGCGCCGGTGTCGACACCGTCGCATCCAGCGGGTCGGCGCGCGTGTCGGCCAGGGCGGGCGCGGGGCCGGAGAGCAGTGCCGCGACGACGATGAGAGTGGTGGCGACGGCGGGCACGCGCATGGTGCTGTCCTCCCTCCTCGTCGAGCGTCCCCGAATCTACGCCCAGGCGCGTGCCGATGCGACGGCTTGCCTGCGCGACGGGGACACGGCATGTCCCGCCTTCGCGTCCCCTCGGTCGGTCACCGCTTCGTCGACACCGTCACGGTGAACTTGCGGTCGCGGGCGACCTGGCGGGTCGGGCCGACGAGGCGCTCGAGGGCGGGTCGATACTGCAGGGCGGAGTTCCACACGGTCCACAGCTCGCCGCCCGGCCGCAGCACGCGCGCGGCGTCGGCGAACATGCGCGGAGCGAGACCGTCGGCGAGGGCCGCACCCGCGTGGAACGGGGGATTGAGCGCGATGAAGGAGCTGCTGGCATCCGGTCTCGCCCCCAGTACGTCGTCGCGGTCGACGCGCACGCGGTCGGCGACGCCGTTGGCCGCCGCGGTGGCCCGGGCCGAGGCGACGGCGACCGCGGACTGATCGCACGCGACGACGTGCAGCGAGGGGGTGCGCACGGCCAGCGCCGCCGCCACGACCCCCGTGCCGCACGCGAGGTCGATCGCCTCGTCGCCGCGCGGGGCGGGCAGGTGGGCGAGGAGCAGGCGGGTGCCGATGTCGATCGAGGCTCCCGCGAACGCGCCGCCGAAGGCGCGGATCCGGATGCCGTCGACCTCCGCCTCGTCGGGGACCGGGGTCGCGCCGCCGCGCGGTCCGCGGGCGAGGAGCACGCGCGACTTCTGCCGCGCGTGCGAGACGTCGACGCAGTCGAAGTGCTCGCGGAGCACCTCGTTCATCGCGAGCGTCATGTGCTTGATGCGCCCGCCCGCGAACACCTGCACCTCAGGGTGCGCGTGCAGGGCGATGAGCCCGGCCGCATCGGCCAGGGCCCGCAGCGAGCGGGGAAGGCGCATCAGCACGACGCGCGCACCGCGCAGCAGGTCGGCATCGAGCGGGAGCGAGGTGAAGGCCTCGTCGAGCCCGACGTCGGAAGCGTTCGCGGCCAGCGCCCGTTCGCCGAGCAGCTCGTCCTGATGCACGCGGATGCCGCGCGCCCCCGCGTCGGCGGAGGCCAGGGTGAGCGCGCCGTGCGTGTCGCCGATGACGACGAGGGCGCCGTCAGGGAGGTCGGCGCGGGCGACGGCCGACTCGTCGAGGATCAGGCGATCGGCGGCGTCGACGGCGACGAGGTCGGGACCCTCGAGATCGGGGCGGCGACGGAGGGCGTCGAACGAGAAGGGCACCGTGCAACGGTACCCGGCGGCTCGGCGCCGCTCACGCGGACGCCGAGCGGAGGACTTACCGCGTGCCGAAGTGGAAGGGCAGGGCCAGGGACGCCGTGACCAGCAGGATGCCGAGGGCGAAGAACAGCGCGGGGGCCGCGAGCGAGAACGACAGTCCCGTCAGCAGCATGCCGCCGACGAACAGGATGAGCGAGACGATGAACATGAAGATCCCTTCGGTCGCTCCAGGCTATCGTGCCGCGTCGGAGGAACGGTCCGCGGCCGGCGCGGGTTGCGTCGCGGCCCTGTCGGCCTCCCTCGTCTGAGGGGGCGACGCGGCGGACCCGAGGGCGGCGTGCGCCCAGAGGGTGCTGCCGGCGACGGCCGCGGGCATGACGGCCACCGCGCCGAACGGCACGAGGAAGCAGAGTTGGGTGGCGACCCCGAATCCGAGGGCGCGCGCGCGATGCGCGCGGATGATCGCGCGACGCGCGCGCCGGTCGAGGCCCCGCGCCGAGAGGGCGCGGGAGGTGAGCTCGTCGGCGAGGAGCCAGCCGGTGAGCAGCACGCCGGCGACGAACCCCGCGACCCCGCCGACGAAGGGGATCAGGCCCAGCAGCCAGGCGAGGAGAGCGGCCGGGATGCCGCGGAGGATGAGCAGTGCGCTGTCGCCGACGGCTCGCCAGAAGCCGTACTCGGCCTCGGGGACCTCGCCCGTGGCGCTGCGTTCGGTGGCGCGCCAGATGCGGTCGTAGAACGGCTCGCCGACGGCGAGGGTGACGGCGGTGAACGACACGACGGCCAGCAGCAGGGCCGCGCCGAACGACGCGACCCCGATCGCGGTGCGCAGCGCCCCCGCCCAGAAGGGCGCCCAGCCGTCGGCGAAGGGCGTCCAGTCGTCGACGAGACCGGGCAGGACCAGACCCCAGGCCACGAGGGCGCCGCCGAAGACGAGGCCCACGAGCGTCCCGGGGATGAGTCCGAGCGCCATCGCGCCCGGCGTGCGACGCCATTGGCCGAGCCCACGAGCGAGGAGACCTGCTCCGGCGAGGAATTCGCGCATGCGGGAAGTCTTCCAGACGCCGCCGACACCCGCCGGGCGACCGGTCGTGTCGGCGGCTCCTGCCAGGATGCGGGTATGCGCATCCGCACGACGTCGACCCAGCGCACGTACCGGTACGTACGGCTCGCGATCGTGGGGGCCACGGTGTTCCTCGCCGTCGGCGTCGGGATCGGACTGGTCGGCAGGGGCGTGCTCCCCTCGGTGAGTGCGGCGTACTACACGCCTGCCGGTCCCGTCTTCGTGGGCGCTCTCAGCGCCATCGCGCTGGCGCTGCTCGCCCTGTCGGGGCGCAGTGTGGAACAGGGGCTGCTCGACGTCGCCGCCGTGCTCGCCCTCGTCATCGCGTTCGTGCCGACCTCGGTCTCCTGCGGTGTCGACGTGCGATGCATCCCGCCCGAGGTGCGCGCGACGGTCGCGAACAACGCGGGGGCGGTGGCATCCGTGGTTCTCCTGGGGGTCGTGGTCGCGATCGTGCTCGCGCGGGTGCAGGGCACGCTGAGTCGCGGGGTGGTGACGACGGCCGCGGTGATCACGGCGATCGTGCTCGGCGGCGGCGTCTGGGCCCGGGTGGCGCCCGAGCCCTTCCTCGCGCGCGCGCACGAGGCCGCCGCCGTCGCGTTCTTCGTGCTGATCGCCGTCGTGGCGGGCCTGGCCGCGTGGCGCCCCCGGCCCGCGCGGGTGAGGCGGCGGCGTCTGCGCGTGGCGTACGCGACGGTGGCGGGGGCCATCGCGGCCACTCTGGTGCTGCTGATCGTCGGGGTTCTCGCGGGTCGGAGCAGCGCGGCATCCCGGTGGTGCTGGTGGGGGAGTCGGTGGCGCTGGCCCTGTTCGCGGTGTTCTGGATCGTGCAGACGGTGGAGCTCTGGGACGAGGTCGACCCGTCGATCGCGGCTACCCGGGAATAGCCGCGCGGGTGACGCGTTGAAGTTGATACGACGGTGCTCAAGTTGCAGACTTGAGCCAACCGCACTCACGTATCACAGGAGACGGAATTGCCCGAAGACTTCACCCCCGGCGCCGGGGAAGACGGCGCCCAGTCGTTCGACGAGTTCCTCGCGCGCTACCTCGCGGGCGAGCAGGCACGCGCCGAGCGTTCGATCGACCTCAGCCGGTTCCTGAGCGCGCGGACGCAGGACGCGCTCCAGGAGGCCGGTCGCTTCGCCCTCGGCCGCGGGCAGCGTGAACTCGACGCCCTGCACGTGCTGCACGTGCTCGTGGGGCGCTCGCCCGCGAAGGACGCCGTGGCCCGACTCGGCGCCGACCCGGCCGCGATCGCGCGTGCCGCCGAGAGCCGCCTGCCCGCCGCGGGCGCCCCGGCGCACGTCGACGGAGCGGTCGTCGCGGGTTCCGTGCAGCGCGCCCTCTTCCACGCCTTCCAGGTCGCCCGCGCCGCGGGCTCGACCTACGTCGACCCCGACCACCTCTTCTTCGCTCTCGTGCTCGCGCAGGACGCCCCGGCCGGGCAGATCCTCGCGCAGGCCGGCGTCACCGCCGAAGCCCTGACCCAGGGCGTGCGCGAGACCGTCGTGGGCGGGGAGCAGAGCGATGCCCCGACCGAGGCGGCATCCACGACCCCGAACCTCGACCGCTTCGGCACCGATCTCACCGCGCGCGCCGCGGCGGGCGAACTCGACCCCGTGATCGGCCGCACCGACGAGATCGAGCAGACCATCGAGATCCTCAGTCGTCGCACGAAGAACAACCCCGTGCTCATCGGCGAGGCCGGCGTGGGCAAGACCGCGGTCGTCGAAGGACTCGCCCGTGCGATCGTCGCGGACGAGGTGCCCGAGCAGCTGCGCGACACCCGTGTGGTCTCGCTCGATCTGGCCGCGATGCTCGCGGGTGCCCGCTACCGCGGCGATTTCGAGGAGCGCCTCACTCAGACGATGGACGAGATCTCGGCATCCGACAAGCTCGTCGTCTTCATCGACGAGGTGCACACCCTCGTCGGCGCGGGCGGCAGCGGCGACGGATCGATGGATGCCGGCAACATCCTCAAGCCCCGGCTCGCTCGCGGCGACGTGCACCTGATCGGGGCGACCACCCTGCGCGAGTACCGCACGATCGAGAAGGACCCCGCCCTCGAGCGGCGCCTGCAACCCGTGCGCGTGGGGGAGCCCTCGATCACGGATGCCGTGGAGATCCTGCGCGGCCTGCGCGCCGCCTACGAGCAGCACCACGCCGTCGCCTACACCGACGACGCGCTGCGCGCCGCGGTGGAACTCAGCGACCGCTACCTGCCCGACCGCGTGCTGCCCGACAAGGCGATCGACCTGATCGATCAGGCCGGAGCCCGGCTGCGCCTGCGCCTGGGCGTCTCGGTCGACACCTCGGCGCTCCTCGAACGGCTGGCCACCCTCGAGGCCGACAAGAACGCCGCCGTGTCCGCCGAGCACTACGAGGAGGCCTCGCGCCTGCGCGACGAGATCGCCGCCGTGCAGAGCCGGCTCGACGATGCGACGACCGCCCCGCGCGGCGCCGCGGTGGTGGACGAACCCGAGATCGCCGCGGTCGTCAGCCGGGCCACCGGCATCCCGGTCGCCCGTCTCACCGCCACTGAGCGCGGACGCCTCGCCGAGCTCGAGACGGAGCTGCACGCCCGCGTCATCGGGCAGGACGACGCGGTCGCCGCTGTCGCCAAGGCCGTGCGCCGCAACCGCACCGGCATGGGGGACGAGAACCGGCCCGTCGGATCGTTCCTCTTCCTCGGACCCACCGGCGTCGGCAAGACCGAGCTTGCGAAAGCGCTCGCCGGCTCCCTCTTCGACGACGACGGTTCCGTCATCCGCTTCGACATGAGCGAGTTCGGCGAGCGTCACACCGTGTCGCGTCTGATCGGTGCCCCTCCGGGATACGTCGGCTACGACGAGGCCGGTCAGCTCACCGAGCGCGTGCGCCGCAACCCTTATGCGGTCGTGCTGTTCGACGAGATCGAGAAGGCCCACCCCGATGTGTTCACCCTGCTGCTGCAGGTGCTCGACGACGGTCGACTGACCGACGGTCAGGGGCGGACGGTCGACTTCCGCAACACCGTGATCGTGATGACCTCGAACCTGGGCGCCGAAGTGCTGGCATCCCGCTCAGGGGCCATCGGCTTCACCACCACGGGTCGCGACTTCGCCGACGGCGACCTGCGCGACCGCGTGATGGGCAAGCTCCGCGAGGCGATGCGGCCGGAGTTCCTCAACCGCATCGACGACATCGTGCTGTTCCGCAAGCTCGATAAGGCGCAGCTGCGCGAGATCGTGCGGCTGCTGCTGGGCGCCACCTCGCGCCGGCTTGCGGGCCGCGAGGTGACTCTCGAGGTCACGGATGCGGCGATCGACCGCCTCGCCGAGGTCGGGTACGAGCCCGAGTACGGCGCCCGGCCGCTGCGCCGCGTCATCCAGCGCGAGGTCGACGATCGCATCGCCGACCTGTTCGTCTCCGGCGCCCTGAGCGACGGCGGGACGGTGACGGTGGATGCCACGGATTCGGCGTTCGTGGTGATGCCCGTCGTGTCGGCCGTCGCCGCCTGACGCGCGGTTTCTTCGACGCCCCCGGTGCTTCGGCGCCGGGGGCGTCGCGTCGTCCGCGGGCGCCACCCCTGCCCGGATGTCGGAGGTTCGGGGCAGAGTAGACGCATGAGTCGTATCGGCACGATCTTCAGCCCGTACCCCCACCCGCCCGAAGAGCTGCGCGACGCCGCGCGCGCGGCGGAGGATGCCGGCGTCGAGGAGCTGTGGCTGTGGGAGGACTGCTTCCGCTCGTCCGCCTGGGCGGCTGCGGCCGCGGCCCTCGCCGTGACCGACCACCTCCGCGTCGGCGTGGGCATCGCGCCGCTCCCGCTGCGCAACGTCGCCGCCTCCGCGATGGAGGTGGCCACGATCGAGCGCATGTTCCCGCAGCGGCTCCTTCCGGGCTTCGGGCACGGCGTGCAGGACTGGATGCGCCAGGTCGGCGCCAAGGCCGCGTCTCCGCTGACGCTCATGCGGGAACAGCTCCCGGCCCTGCGCGCCCTGCTGGCGGGTGAGACGGTGAACGCCGAAGGGCGCTACGTGACACTCCGCCACGTCGCGCTCGACTGGCCGCCGGCGGCCGCTCCTCTCGTCTACGCCGCGGCGGAGGGGCCGAAGACGCTCGCCCTCGCGGGAGAGGTGGCCGACGGCGTGGTGCTCGACAGCCGGCACACCGTCGCCGAGATCGCCGCCGCCGTCGAGACCGTGCAGACCGCGCGTCGTGCGGCCGGCCGCGCGGGTCGGGCCGATGTCGTGGCTTACGTGCTCACGGCTTTCGGACCCGACGCCCACGATCGCGCGACGGCCGTGCTCGCCGACCGCCCCGACGCCGCCGACCGGGTGCTCGCGGGATCCGTGTCCGAGGTCGCCGAGGGGGTCGCCCGGTTCCAGGCGGCGGGCGTCGACGACGTGGTGCTGCTGCCCACCGACGACGTCGACCTCCGCGCGTTCTTCTCGGCGGTGGGTCAGGTCGCGGTCGCGGTCCCCGACGCCGGGGGCGTGTCATGACCCGGGGCGTCGTCTCGCTCGGCGTCGCCGGGTCGCTCGGTCCCGACGCGATCGCCGAGATCGCCCCCGAGGTCGAGAAGGCCGGGTTCCACACCCTGTGGGTCAACGACACCCCCGACGGTGACGCCCTCGCGGCGCTCGCCGCGGCCGCGCGCGTGACCGAACGCCTCCGGCTGGCGACGGGCGTCGTGCCGGTGGATCGTCGCCCCGCGTCCGCGATCGCCGCCGACGCGGCATCCCTGTCGCTCCCGTCCGATCGCGTGACGATCGGCATCGGCTCGGGCATGGCGCGTGAGGGCGCCCTCGCCCGCGTGCGCGCGGCCGCCGACGAGCTGCACGCCGCCGGTCTTCCGCGCGTGCTGGTCGGGGCACTGGGCCCGAAGATGCGCCGCCTCGCCGCCGAGCGCGCCGACGGCGTGCTGCTGAACTGGGTACCGCCGACCGAGGCCGCCGACCAGGCAGCCGCCTTGCATGACATCGCGCCCGAGACGCACGTGGCGGTCTACGTGCGCACCGCCGTCGTCCCCGCGGCGCGCGAGCGCCTCGAGGCCGAGACGGCGCGCTACGCGTCGTTCCCGAATTACGCCGCGAATTTCGAGCGGATGGGGGTGGATGCCATCGACACGACGATCCGCGACGTCACCGAGCTCGCCGACGCCCTCGACGCCTACGCCGCCGCCGCCGACGAGGTCGTGCTCCGCGCGATCGTGCCGGACGACACCGTGGCCGCCTACGTCGACTTCGCGCGACGGACGGCGCCGAACCCGGGCTGAGAGGCGCGACCCGCGCGCGCCCGCGCCGGGTTGGGTCCGGGACGCGGGGCTCGTGCTGCGCCGCCGCGCCGCGTCGTCCGCCTCAGCGCACCAACCGGACGGTCTCCTTCATCGGGCCGAACGAGGACTGCGCCCCGTCCGCGACGAAGCCGTTCCGGCGGTAGAACGCACGGGCGCGGGGATTGTCGGCGGCCACCCACAGCGAGGCGGGACGTTCGCCCAGGATGGCATCGAGAAGGCTCTGCCCCGCTCCCGTCCCGTGGGCGGCGTTGAGGACGTAGATCATGGTCAGCTCTTCCGGTCGCGCGGCGTCGGCATCCGGGGTCGGTTGCACGGACGCGAACCCGACGATGCGTTCCTCGGCGACGGCCACCACCGTCGAGAGGACGTCATCGGCGAGGTTCGACCGCCACATGCCGATCCGCGGCTCGACGGCGAACCACGGGTTCGTCTCCGGATCGTCGACGAACCGCCCGTACGTCTCGCGCCACGAGGTCGCGTGCACGAACGCGATGCCCTCGGCATCCTCGGGGCGGGCCGGACGGATGGTGATGGTCGTCTCCGCGGGCGTCATGGCGAGAGCTTAGGAGACGCGGGCGTCGGACGCCTCCGGGCACGCGGGTCGGCGCCGCGGCCGGACGCCCGCTCCGCGCTCGCGTCGGCCCCACGCGTCGTGCGGCCGCGCCCGACGGCGCTCGGGGCAGCGGATCCGTTCACCCGAGGCGGCCCTCGTCGGCGAGACCCGCGCCCTCCACCGGAGGGGTGACGGCAGGTCGACCTCCGCGTCGAGTGGCGAAGTGCGCCAGCGTCGCGTCGATGAGACGTCGCCCCCGCCCCGGCGACATGCGTTCATCGCCCTCGGCGCCGCGCGCCACGGCGATGCCGTCGAGGACGGCGAGCACGAGCCCCGCGTCGTCCGCGTCGATCCCGGCGTCGGGGTAAGCGGCCGCCAGCAGAGCCTGTAAGCCGGCCTCCGTGAGCGCCCATTCCCTCCGATGGATCTCGCGGACGTCGGGATCGGTGCCGGCGCGCGACGCGAACGCGGTCCACACGACGGCGTCACGACGGCCGGCATCTCCGAGCGCGGCGAGCTCGGCGCAGAAGACTTCCAGGCGGCGAGGGGCGGAGTCGACGTCGGTCAGCGCGGTCGAAAGACGAGCGCGGAAGCCGGCCGTGACAGCATCCATCGCTCCGGTGACGAGCGCGGCGCGCGTGGGGAAGTGGTGCTGCACGGCGCCCACCGACACCCCCGCGGCGGCGGCGACGTTGCGCACGCTCAGCGCGTCGGCACCGCGTTCCGACAGCACCTCCAGCACCGCCTCGGCGATACCCGCGCGCGTGGCGCGCGGGGGCGGGGGAGGGGAGGAGGTCACCGTCGTAGGCTACGGTGAACCCGTGAACAATACGAACGTATTGCCCGGCCCGACGGGCCCGCGCCGGATCGACACGCTCGATGTCGTGCGCGGTATCGCCCTGATCGGCACTCTCGCCACGAACATCTGGGTCTTCTCGCATCCGTGGGGCCTGTGGGGGATGCTGGACGACCCGGCGCTGCCGGACGAATCCGCGGGGGCCGCGACGACGCAGCTGGTGCTCATGGCCCTCGCGCAGGGGAAGTTCCTAGCCCTGCTCTCGCTCACCTTCGGCGTCGGTCTCGCCATTCAGCACCGTGCAGCGCGGCGCCGCGCGCGGCGCTGGCCCGGACGCTACCTCTGGCGCGCCACCCTGCTGTTCGTGGACGGCGTGGTGAACTACGTGCTCATCGCGGAGTTCGACGTGCTCATGGGCTACGCCGTCACTGCCGCCGTGGTGTCGGTGCTGCTGTTGACGCGGCCGCGGGCTCAGCGCGCGATGATCCTCGCTTTCGGTGCACTCCACCTCGCCCTCATCTCCGCGCTCGTGCTGCTGCTGACGGCCGTGCCCGGCGCAGATGTCGACGCCGGTCTCCCCGCCGGACCCAGCCCGTACGCGACGGAGTCCTTCCTCGGCCTCGCGCTCTTCCGCCTCGACAACGTCGCCGTCTTCCGGGCGGAGCCGGTGCTGATCGGTTTCCTCTCGGTCGCGATGTTCCTGACGGGCGCGGCGTTGTGGCGAGCCGAGGTCTTCGGCGACGCAGGCGCGCGCGTGCGTCGACGTCTCATGACGGCCGGTGCCGTCGCCGCGCCGATCGATGTGGCTCTCGCACTGACGGCATCGCCGGGCGGTCTGCTGCTCGAGCGCTATGTGGTCGCGCCCGTGGTGGCCCTCGGCATCCTGGGGCTCGTGGCGGAGCTGTGCCTGCGGCGCGGGACCGAGGGGTGGTTCGCCCGACGCGGGAGGGAGGTCGGTCGCGTAGCCCTCAGCGCCTACCTCCTGCAGAACCTGCTCGGGGGCGCGCTCTTCTACGGCTGGGGTCTCGGGGTGGCCGAGAGCGCCCAGGCCTGGCGCGTTCCGGTGACCGTCCTGGCGTTCGTCGTCATCACGGGGGTGGTCGCCGTGTCCGCCCATCTCTGGCTGCGTCGGTTCGCGCTCGGACCGGTGGAGTGGCTGTGGCGCGCTGCCGCGGAGGGACGCCGCCCGCGTCTCGAGATCCCCCACGATCGGCCCCGCGCGTCGAGCGCGGTGGCAGACTGACCGGATGCCACGACGACGACGCCCCACGCTCCGATCGGTCTCGCGCGGCGCGCTGGCCCTCCTGCTGGTGGCGGCGGGCGCGGGCCACCTCACGTGGGGACGTCGTGGCTACCGCATCGTCGTCCCGGGATGGGCGACGCGACTGCTGCACACCGACAAGGACGCCGTCGTCGTGGCATCCGGCGCCGTGGAGATGGTGCTCGGGGTCGCGCTGATCGCCCTTCCGGCGGAGCGGCGGCGTGTCGGGGCGGCGATCGCCGCGTTCTTCGTCGCGGTGTTCCCGGGCAACGTGCACCAGTGGCGCACGGGCCGCTCGGCCCCGGGCCTGAACACCGACCGGTCGCGTTTCCTCCGCCTGTTCCTGCAGCCGCCGCTCGTGGCGTGGGCGTGGTGGGCGACGCGCGAGAGCTGACCCCGCGCCTCAGGCCGCTTCGCGCGTACCGCCCCCGCACCTGCGACCTCGCGCGAGTGCGAGCCCCGCGCCTCAGGCCGCTTCGCCCAGCTCCAGCACGCCGGTCTCGAACGCCGCGCGCGCCAGCACCTTGTACCCGTGCTCGGGGAAGAACACCGTGAGGCGGTCCTCCTCGACGCCCATCACCGTCCCGGTGCCGAACTCGCCGTGTTGGACGACGGAATCGATGCGGATGCCGTCCGCGTCGGCCGCCGCGGCATCCGGGGCCGTCGTCTCGACCGGGGCCGGAGCGGTGGCGTCCGCGTCGCAGCGGTCGCACGACCCGCAGTGGGTCGGGGTCTCGACACCGAAGTACTCCAGCAGGGCTCGACGGCGGCAGTGCGAGGTCTCGGCGTAGCCGCGCATGATCTCGATGCGTGAGGCGCGGATGCGCTCCTCGGCCTCGTCGCGATCGCGGACCGCGGCCACCGCATCGCCCGCCGACGCCTTCGTGCGCGCGGAGACGCCGTCGGGACCCGACTCGGCGAGCTCGCACGCGACCAGCTGATTGAGCACGCGCCCGATGGCGCGGACCGAGCGGCCCGACGACGCGGCGATGTCCTTCGCGCGCATCGGCTTCTCCGCCCGCCGCAGCTCGTCCCAGACCCCGGCGACATCGGCGCGCTTACTGTGCCCACCGGCGAAGAACGACCGCAGCGAGAAGTCCTCGGCGCGGTAGTGCAGGATCGCGCGGGCGGGGCGGCCGTCGCGCGCCGCGCGGCCGATCTCCTGGGCGTACGAGTCCAGCGACTCCGTCACGTCGGCGTGCACGACCAGGCGCACGTCGGACTTGTCGACGCCCATGCCGAAGGCGGAGGTGGCCACGACGACGTCGAGGTCGCCCGCGCTCCACGCGGCGTGCACCTCGTCGCGTCGCTTCTGCGCCATGGCCCCGTGATACGGCGCCGCGCGCAGCCCGAGGTCGGCGAGCTCGTCGGCGTAGGCGTCGGTCTCCTTGCGCGTCGCCACGTACACGAGCGTCGGACCGTCGGCATCCTGCACATCCGCGATCACGGCACGACGCTTGTCGTCGTCGTGCTCGTGTCGGCGCACGGCCATGTGGATCTCGGGGCGGTCCATCCCGCGCACCTCGAGGTGCGGGTCTCGCATGCCGAGGCTCGAGACGATGTCGTCTCGGACGGGGGCGGATGCCGTGGCCGTGAGCGCCAGCACCGGGGGATGGCCCAGTGCCTCGACGGAATCGCCGATGCGCGCGTAGTCGGGCCGGAAATCGTGGCCCCAGGCCGAGACGCAGTGCGCCTCGTCGATCACCACGAGCCGCACGTCGGCGCGCGCGAGACGGTCGAACACCTCGCTGTTGGCCAGCTGCTCGGGGGCGAGGAAGGCGTACACCGCATCGTCGCCCTCGATGGCGGCCCACGCGGCGCGCTTCGCGCTCGCGCTCGTGCGGGAGTTCAGCGCGACGGCGGCGGGGGCGTCGGGAGCGCGGTCGATCGAGTCGATCTGGTCGCGCTGCAGGGCGAGGAGGGGCGAGATGACCACCGTCACGCCGCCGAGTTCGCACCCCGCGATCTGGTACACCGCCGACTTGCCCGCGCCGGTGGGGAAGACGACGAGGGTGTCGCGTCCGCTGACCACCGCGTCGATCGCCTCGGCCTGCCCCGGGAGCAGGTCGTCCCACCCGAAGACCTCACGGGCGGTGCGGGCGGACTGTTCGAGGGTGGCGGGAGCGTTCACGAAGGCCTCATTCCTGGGGGGAGGTCCTCCAGCACACCTCAGGCGTTCCGCAACGGCTCGGGGGTTGCGGGCGGGGCCGACGTGTGGTGCGCGACGCGCGAGGTGCACCGTCCGGCGAGGTGGCACGCGCCGAGCGCCGACGCAAGCGGCGCGGCGATGTCGGAGGGGGATGCCAGGATGCCGACATGCTCTTCGGCGACATCGAGACGGCGCTCGCGGCGGTGACCGGCACGCGCTCGCGTCTGGCGAAGGTCGACGCCCTCGCGCAACTGCTGCGCGGGCTCGCGCCCGACGAGATCGTCCCCGCGGTGGGGATCCTCACCGCCTCCCCGCGCCAGGGGCGACTCGGCGTCGGGTGGAAGACGCTGTCCAGCCGCGGGGGAGAGCACGCCGACACCCCGTCGCTGACCGTCACCGACGTCGACGAGGCCTTCGACCGACTCGTGGCCCTCGGCGGCAGCGGATCGGCCGCGCAGCGCACCGCACTGCTCGACGAGGTGGCCGGTCGCGCCACGGCCGCCGAGTGGCACCTGCTCGTGCGGGTGATGACGGGCGAATTGCGCACGGGTGCCCTCGAAGGCGTGCTTCTGGATGCCGTCGCCCGGGCCTCCGATCGCGACGGTGCCGCCGTGCGACGCGCGGCGATGCTCTCGGGCGACCTCGGCGGCACCGCGCTCGTCGCCCTCACGGGCTCGGACGCCAAGCTGGATGCCGTGGGACTCGTCGTCGGCCGCGGCGTGCAGCCCATGCTCGCCTCGACCGCCACCTCCGTCGCGGAGGCGCTGGCCGTCGCGGGGCGCGCCTCGGTGGAGTACAAGCTCGACGGCGCGCGCGTGCAGGTGCACCGCCAGGGCGACGAGGTGCACGTGTACACCCGCACCCTCGCCGACGTCACCCACCGCGTCCCCGAGATCGTGGAGGTCGTGAGGGGCCTACCCGTCGAGGCGGTGATCCTCGACGGCGAGACGTTGTCACTCGACGATGACGGTGCCCCGCGTCCCTTCCAAGACACCATGGCGCGATTCGGCGCCGAGGCCGCGCGCGAGATCGCCCTGCGACCGTGGTTCTTCGACATCCTGCATATCGACGGGCGCGATCTCGTCGACGAACCCCTCGGAGCGCGCCTCGACGCGCTCGAGCGGGTGGCGGCGGCCTGGCGCATCCCGGCCGTCGTCACCGACGACTCCGACGCCGCAGAGGCCTTCGCGCGCGACGCCCTGGCGGCGGGTCACGAGGGCGTCATGATCAAGGGGCTCGACGCGGCCTACACCGCGGGCCGCCGCGGCAAGAGCTGGCTCAAGGTCAAGCCGGTGCACACGTTCGACCTCGTCGTGCTCGGCGTCGAGCGCGGCTCGGGTCGCCGGTCGGGCTGGTACTCCAACCTCCACCTCGGTGCCCGCGATCCCGAGGGGGTCTTCGGCGAACCGGGCGGTTTCGTCATGGTCGGCAAGACGTTCAAGGGCCTCACCGACGAACTGCTGACCTGGCAGACGGCGCACTTCGCCGAACGCGAGACGGGCGAGGTGCCCGGCGGCATCCGTGTCGTCCCCGACACCGTCGTCGAGATCGCGATCGACGGCGTGCAGCGGTCGGTCCGCTATTCCGGGGGAGTGGCCCTGCGCTTCGCCCGGGTGAAGCAGTACCGCTCCGACAAGCCCGCGGCCGAGGCCGACACGATCGACACCCTGCGCGCGCTGCTGCCCGGCGGCGGTGCGGCGACGGAAGGATGACGCGATGAGTCTGGCCCCCTGGCTCGACGGCGAACTCGGCTACCGCAGCTTCGGCACCCCCGGTGCTCCGCGCGTGGTCGTCGTGCTGCGCACCGGAGACGTCGCCACGACCGATCCCGATGCCCGCGTGACCTCGGCCTTCGACGTGCGCGTCGTGGCGGTCGGCCTCGATGCTCCGGAGCTCGAGGACCCGCCGGTCTTCGGCGGCCAGACGCCCGCCGGTCTCACCGTCGAGGCGCTCCGGGCGCTACTCGACCGCGAGGCCCCCGGCGCGACGGTGGGGCTGGTCGGCGAACGATCGGCGGGGCCGATCGCGATCTATCTGGCCGCCGCCATGGGCCCGGTCGTGGACCGTCTCGCGATCGTGGGGGTCGAGAGTCCCGTCGACCCCCTCAGTCGCGACCTGCGCACCCCTCTCCTCGACCACCTGGATGCCGAGACGCTCGTGATCGTGGGTGGCGAGGGGCCCGCGCACCCCGCCGACGCGCAGTGGTACGTCGAGCGCATGCGCGTCGCCGAGATGGAGGTCATCCCCCCCGACGAGATCGGCTCGATCAACGGACACGTCACGCTGACGTCGGTCTGGGAGCGCGTGCTCGCGCACGTCGCGCCCGGCACCGAGCGCCGCTGACACGCCGCTCCCGCGCGCCCTCCGCCACCATCGAGTGTCCACGACACCCGGACGATTGCCTTCGGCGTCCGGGTGTTCTGGACACTCGACCAGGGGGGCTGCGGAGCCGCCCGCGCGCCTCAGCTTCTGGCGACCGCGCGCACCTGCACGACGTTCGACTCCTCGTCGACCTCGACGTGGTCGGTCTGGGCCTTGAGGAAGTCCGAGAAGCTGCGGAACCCGAGCGCCTT
Organism: Microbacterium sp. NPDC089188; assembly: GCF_040685155.1. Classification (NCBI taxonomy): domain Bacteria; kingdom Bacillati; phylum Actinomycetota; class Actinomycetes; order Micrococcales; family Microbacteriaceae; genus Microbacterium; species Microbacterium sp. NPDC089188. The sequence goes on from NZ_JBFBHH010000002.1 coordinate 701,092, forward strand.
CTCGCTGAACGACGGGTCGAGGCGCTTCATGAGGTCCTTGACCGCCGAGGCGTGCAGCCACTCGCCGTCGGCGCGTTCGGCCTCCAGCTGCATGGCGCGGTCGAGCAGGTCGACCGCCGGGTCCTTCGAGCGCTTGCGGGCGCGGGGCCGCGAGGGCGCGGCATCCTTCTTCGTCTCGGCGAGATTCGGGATGCCGGGCAGCGAGTCGTATGCGTCGAAGCGGTCGCAGGCCGCGGCGAGCGACTTCGCCGTCGACCCCGCCACCCCCACGCCCACGACGTAGCGACCGAGGCGCTTGACGCGCTGAGCGAGCGGGACGTAATCGCTGTCGCCGGCGACGATCACGACGTGCGTCAGGTCGGGGAGGCGGAACATGTCTTCCACGGCATCCACCGCGAGCCGGATGTCGGCGCCGTTCTTCGCGTACGCCGCCGCGGGGAAGAGCTGCACGAGGTCGACGGCGCGCGCCACCAGCTGCGAGCGGTACTCGGCGTTCACCGGAGCCGACCAGTCGGCGTACGCGCGCGTGAGCACGAGCGTGCCGAACGAGGCCGCGTAGTCGATCACGGCGCCCACGTCGATGGTCGCCTTGGTGAGGCGTTCCGCGATCTCGGGGTCCATGGGGTTCTCGGCGATCTTCTGCCGGTCGCGCGAATACGCGTTGCGCCCGTGCACGCGGTCGTACCACGACATCACGATGTTGTCGAAGTCGAGGTAGACGGCGACGCGGGCGGTCTGGGTGTCGGGCATGCCTCCAGTCTGACCGGTCGCGACCCCTCCCGGGTAGCCGCGGTGCGATCCGGCATCCGTCCCGCCGTGGTCCGTCACGCGCTGCGTGCGGTCATCGCGCCGAGGAGGCGTCCCGGATGCCGCCGGGCCGGGGCCCGGTCCGCGCACCGATGCGCCGCGGCCGAATCCCGGTCCGCCCGGCGCGCAACCACCGCCCGTGCGGCCCCGCTTCTTTGCTCGAAACGCGACGCCCCGCCCGACCACGGGGTCGGACGGGGCGGGTGACGGGCGGCGCGCTCAGCGCTCGCCGGGATACACCACGCCGATCTGACGACGCACCTCGTCGAGCACGCCCATGATCGCGACGGTCTCGTCGATCCCCAGCACATCGCTCGAGATCGCGCCGTCGGCGACGAGGCGCTCCGCCGCGAGAGCCTGGAACTGCATGCCGCGCCCCTCGATCTCGCTGGTGAACTCCTCTGTGACCGTGCCGTCGGAGGTGATCACCCGGAACGAGGTGGGCGTGTACCAGACGCGGTCGATCTCGATGCGGGCCTCGGTCCCGACGACCTGCGCCGTGTCGGCGCCCGCCGCGCGCGATGACGACACCGTGGTCGACAGGGCGCCGCCCTCGTGCACGAACATGGTCGCCACCTCGGCGTCGCTGTCGGCATCCGAGATCCGGGCGAGTGCCGACACCTGCTCGGGCAGGCCCAGCACGTCGACGGCGAACGAGATCGGGTAGATGCCGAGGTCGAGCAGGGCGCCGCCGCCGAGGGCGAGGTCGTTGAGGCGGTGCGCGGGGTCGGTCGAGATCTTCTGCGTGTGGTCGGCGGCGACGACGCGGATCTCACCGAGCGTTCCGGCGGCGATGATCTCGCGGATGCGCACCATGTGCGGCAGGTAGCGCGTCCACATCGCCTCCATCGCCAGCAGGCCCTTCTCGGCCGCCTTCTCGCGGATGGCTGCGGCCTCCGCCTCGTTCAGGGTGAACGGCTTCTCGACCAGCACGTGCTTGCCGTGGTCGAGGGCGAGCAGCGCGTTCTCGACGTGCGAGGGGTGCGGGGTGGCGATGTAGACGATGTCGACGTCGGGGTCGGCCACGAGGTCGTCGTACGAGCCGTGCGCGTGCGCGATGTCGTACGCCGCGGCGAATTCCCGCGCGCTGTCGAGGCTCCGCGAGCCGACGGCGGTGACGTCGAGGCCCGCGGTGCGCAGGTCGGAGGTGAAGGCGTGCGCGATGCCGCCCGTTGAGAGGATGCCCCAGTGCAGTCCGGTCATGCGCTCCACCGTATCCGTGCCCGGGCCGCACGGGCGCCGACAGGACGCCGCGCGCACCTCCGCCGGCGACGCGGACGGCCCCGCACGCGCGGCGGGACGGCCCCTAGGCTCGTCGCATGACGCCCGTCGAGCGCTTCCGTGAGCTGCTGTCCATCCCCACGGTCTCCCGAGCCGATCCGGCCGAGGTCGACGACGACGCGTTCGTGCTCTTCCGCGACGCGCTCGAGCGCCTCTACCCCCTCACGCATGCGCACCTCGAGCGCGAGGTCGTCGCCGGTCATTCGTTGCTGTACCGCTGGCCGGGCGCCTCGACCGAGGCGCCGCTGCTGCTCCTCGCGCACCAGGACGTCGTCCCGATCGAGGGGCAATCCTGGCGCCACGACCCCTTCGCCGCCGATATCGAAGGCGAGGGGCCGGATGCCACGATCCACGCCCGCGGCGCGATCGACGACAAGGGGGCGCTCGTCGCCGTCTTCGAAGCGGTCGAGGAGGCGCTCGCCGAGGGCGTCGTACCGCGGGCCGACGTCTGGCTCGCGTTCGGCCACGACGAGGAGACACGCGGGACCGGGGCCCGTGCGATGGCGCGGCTCCTCGCGGAGCGGGGCGTGCGACCGGCGCTGGTGCTCGACGAGGGCGGAGCGGTCGTCGACGGCGCGGTTCCCGGGGTCGCGGCGCCGACGGCGATGATCGGGGTCGCCGAGCGCGGGGTCGCCACCTTCGACCTCGTCACCCGCGAGGCGGGCGGACACGCGTCGACGCCGCCGCCGATGCCGGCCACGGCGCGGCTGGCGCGGGCGATCGACCGCCTGCGGCGCCACCCGTTCCCTCGGCGTCTCGCCCCTCCCGTGCACGCGATGCTCGCCACCGCCGCCGCCCACGTCGCGGAGCCGTTGGCCTCGGTGTTCCGACGCCCGCGGCTGGCGGCACCCGTGCTCACCGTCGTGCTGTCGGCGCTCGGTCCCGAGACCAACGCCCTCGTGCGCACGACCGCCGTGGTCACCCGCTTGGAGGGATCGCCGGGCGAGAACGTGCTGGCCACCACCGCGCGGGCGAGCGTCAACGTGCGGCTGCTCACCGGCGACACGCTCGCGGACGCGGCGATCCATCTGCGGCGCGCGGTGCGCGACCCCCTCGTCGACATCGAGCTGCGCCACGGAGACGATCCGTCGCCGGTCTCGCCCTGGCGGGGTGAGGTGTGGCGGCGGCTGTCTCGGACCGTGACCGAGACCCTCGGCGACGACGTCGTCCCCCTGCCGTACCTGCAGCTGGGGGCGAGCGACAGCCGCTTCTACACGGGACTGACGGATGCCGTGTACCGCTTCGCCCCGTTCCACCTCACCCGCTCCGAGCGCGACGCCCTGCACGCGCCCGACGAGCGCATCCGTGTCGACGTGTGGCTGCGCGGCATTCGGTTCTACGGCGCCCTGCTGCGTTCCTGAGCGCACTCGTGCCGGCCCGCGTGAGCGCGGGGTGTCGCCGAGCGGGTCGCCCCGCGCCGCGGGCCGCGCGAGACGGCATCCGGCTGACATCGGGGCGGCAGCCGGCGGCGGTTTCGTCGGCGACGGGAAGTCTGCGGCGAGTGGTCGGAGCGGGGAGAACGGGCCGGGAACGGGGAATCGCGCCGCGTCGGCTATTCTCGTGTGACCGGTCACGCAACGCGCGCGACCCGCAATGAGGCGGCTGATGAGCGACACCGACATCCCGGAGACCACGGGGCGCGCCCCGAGCATCCGCGATGTCGCGCGGCTCGCCGGGGTGTCGTACCAGACCGTCTCGCGGGTCATCAACAACAGTTCCGCGCTGCGGCCCGAGACCGCCGCCAAGGTGCGTTCCGCCATCGCCGAGCTGAAGTTCGTGCCGAACCAGGCGGCCCGCGCGCTGGCGACCAGCCGGTCGAAGCTCATCGGCGTGCTGGGTCCGCGCACGCCCACGCACGGCGTCGCCTCGATGGTCCAGGCGATCGAGTCGGCCGCCCGCGCTGCGGGCTATCGGCTCACGATCACCAATCTCGCCACCAGTGCCCCCGGCGACGTGCGGTCCTCCATCGACCACCTCATGCAGCAGTCGATCGAGGGGCTGATCGCCGTCGCGCCGCAGACACGGGTGGTCCCGATCCTCGACGAGCTGAAGCTCCCGGTTCCGGTGCAGATCGTCGCGTCCACCGGCACCGCGACATCCCACAACGATCAGACGGCCGGTGCCCGCGCCGCCGTGCGCCACCTCATCGAGCTGGGGCACACCCGCATCCTGCACATCGCCGGGCCCCGCGACTGGGTCGAGGCCGATCACCGCATGCGCGGCTACCTCGCCGAGATGGATGCCAACGACCTGTCGCCCCGTCCGCCGGTGCTGGGCGACTGGACCGCGCAGTTCGGTTTCGAGGCCGGGCTGGAGCTCTTGCGCACCGAGGACGCCACCGCGGTGTTCGCGGGCAACGACCATATGGCGCTCGGGTTCATGCATGCCGTTCGGGCCATAGGTCGCTCCGTCCCCGAGGACATCTCGGTCGTCGGGTTCGACGACGTGCCCGAATCCGCTCACCTCTGGCCCCCGCTGACGACCGTCCGGCAGGACTTCGTCGGGATCGGGACCCGCGCGATGACCGACCTCCTCGCCGCCCTGGGCGAGGCGACGGGTGAGGACTCGTCGTCGGACCCCGCCCAGCTGCGCCTCATCGTGCGCTCCTCCACCGCACCGCCTTCCCGCTGACCGCGCCCGCGTCGCGCGTGCCGCCTTGGCCTCGAATCGTCACGTTTCGGCAACGGCTGGTCGGTGAGCGCACCGGGACTTGACAGCTTCCTCCGGCGGCGGGGTAGCATCACACACACGATGTGAACGGTCACATGACCGGTCGCACAGGCCGACGGGACTCGCTGCGGAGCGGATCCGTCGAGACGAAGAGGTTTCGAACGATGCGGGTCACCGCCTCGCCGAACGGCTTCGTTTCGCCCCGCCGACCTCTGCGCCCGGCCGGTGCGTCGCTCGCTGAAGCGGTGGGCTCCATGGGGAGAGACCGCGCCACATACCCAACGGAGGGAACCAGAGTGAAGAAGCACAGCATGCTCAAGGCGGTCGCGGGAGCGGGCGTCCTCGCGCTCGGCATCGGCCTCGCCGGTTGCGCGGGAGACCGCACCGGCGCCGGCAGCGGCGACTCGCAGGAGGCCGGCGGAACCATCGGCGTCGCCATGCCCACGCAGCAGTCGGAGCGGTGGATCGCCGACGGCAACAACGTCAAGTCGCAGCTCGAGGAGCTCGGCTACCAGGTCGACCTGCAGTACGCCAACGACGACATCCCCACGCAGGTCTCGCAGATCGAGAACATGATCACCACGGGCGCCAAGGCCCTGATCATCGCCTCGATCGACGGCACCACGCTGACCGACGTGCTGCAGCAGGCCAAGGACGCGAACATCCCCGTCATCGCGTACGACCGCCTCATCAACGGCACCGAGAACGTCGACTACTACACGACGTTCGACAACTACAAGGTCGGCGTGCAGCAGGCCACCTCGCTCCTCACGGGCCTGGGCGTCCTCGACGCCTCGGGCAAGGAGACGGGCGCCGCCGGTCCCTTCAACGTCGAGCTGTTCGCCGGTAGCCCCGACGACAACAACGCCACGTTCTTCTGGAAGGGTGCCATCGACACCCTGCAGCCGTACCTGGACAAGGGCACGCTCGTCGTCCCCTCCGGCCAGACCGAGTTCGGCCAGGCGGCCATCCTCCGCTGGCTGCCCGAGACGGCGCAGAAGCGCATGGAGAACATCCTCACCGTCATCGGCGGCACCAAGCTCAACGGCGTGCTCTCGCCCTACGACGGCCTGTCGATCGGCATCATCTCGGCCCTCACCTCGGGCGGCTACTCGGCCTCCGACCTGCCCGTCATCACGGGTCAGGACGCCGAGGTCGGCTCGATCAAGTCGATCATCGCGGGTGAGCAGTACTCGACGATCTTCAAGGACACGCGCGAGCTCGCCAAGCAGGCCGTGACCATGGTCGACGACATCCGCAAGGGCACCGAGCCCGAGGTCAACGACACCGAGACCTACGACAACGGCGAGAAGGTCGTCCCGTCGTACCTGCTCGAGTCGACGATCGTCACGAAGGACAACTACAAGGAGATCCTGGTCGACAGCGGCTACTACTCCGAGTCCGACCTGGGCTGATCCCCCGGGGGACCCCGGTCTCCCACCCCGCCTCCGCCGCGGCCCCGTCGGGTCGCGGCGGAGGCTCCCGCGGGTCCGCCTCCGGCGCCCGCCCCACCATCCCGACCGGCCACGAGCCGGTTCTGCAAGGAGGACCTCGTGAGCACCATCCTCGAGATGCGCTCGATCACCAAGGAGTTCCCCGGCGTCATCGCGCTCGCCGACGTGTCGCTGACCGTCGAGCGCGGGACCGTCCACGCCATCTGCGGCGAGAACGGCGCCGGCAAGTCGACCCTCATGAAGGTGCTCAGCGGTGTGTATCCCGCGGGCGACTACCGCGGGGAGATCGTCTTCGACGGCCAGACCGTGGAGTTCAAGGACATCCGCGACAGCGAAGCGGCCGGCATCGTCATCATCCACCAGGAGCTCGCGCTGAGCCCCTACCTCTCGATCGCCGAGAACATCTTCCTCGGCAACGAGATCACCCACCGTGGTCTCATCGACTGGGATGCCACCAACCGCGAGGCCTCGAAGCTCCTCGCGCGCGTGGGACTCGGCGACAGCCCCGACGTGCCGGTGAACGAGATCGGCGTCGGCAAGCAGCAGCTCGTCGAGATCGCCAAGGCGCTGTCGAAGGACGTCAAGCTCCTCATCCTCGACGAGCCGACCGCGGCCCTGAACGACGACGATTCCGAGCACCTGCTCGATCTGATCCGCCACCTCCGCGGCCAGGGCATCACCTGCATCATCATCAGCCACAAGCTCAACGAGATCCGCGCGATCGCCGACGAGGTGACCATCATCCGCGACGGCCGCACGATCGAGACGCTCGACGTCGCGACCGGCGGCACCAGCGAAGACCGCATCATCCGCGGCATGGTCGGCCGTGAGCTGGAGAACCGGTACCCCGACCGCGACGTGGAGATCGGCGAGGAGGTCCTGCGCATCGAGGACTGGAACGTCAGCCACCCCACGGATGCCACCCGTACCGTCATCCACCAGGCGAACCTGAACGTGCGCGCCGGCGAGGTCGTCGGCATCGCGGGTCTCATGGGCGCGGGTCGCACGGAGCTCGCGATGAGCGTCTTCGGCAAGAGCTTCGGCTCGCGGATCTCCGGCAGCGTCTACATCCGCGGGCAGAAGGCCGACACCTCGACCGTCCCCGCGGCGATCCGCAGCGGTCTGGCCTACGTGACCGAGGATCGCAAGGGCGCCGGGCTCAACCTCATCGACACGATCAAGCGCAACATCTCGCTCGCCGGGATGCGCAAGCTCGTGAAGGGCGGCTGGGTCGACGGCGACGAGGAGTATCTGGTCGCCAACCGCTACCGCAAGTCGATGAACATCAAGGCGCCCAGCGTCGACGTGGTCGTGGGCAAGCTCTCCGGCGGCAACCAGCAGAAGGTCGTGCTGTCGCAGTGGCTGTTCTCCGACCCCGAGGTGCTCATCCTCGACGAGCCCACCCGTGGCATCGACGTCGGTGCCAAGTACGAGATCTACACGATCATCAACTCCCTCGCGGCACAGGGCAAGGGGGTGCTCGTCATCTCCTCGGAGCTGCCCGAGCTCCTCGGCATCTGCGACCGCATCTACACCCTCAGCGAAGGCCACATCACCGGCCAGCTGCCCATCGAAGAGGCCACACCGGAGGCCCTCATGGTGCTCATGACGAAGGAAAAGGAAGCCGACCATGTCAGCGCTTGACAACACGGTGACCCCGCAGGGTCCCTCAACGCCGAAGGGCCCCGTCGGCGGTGGCGCCGGTAACGGCAGTGGCAGCGGTGCCGGCGGCATCGTGCAGTTCTTCACCTCGCGCCTGCGCGAGATCGGCATCTTCATCGCGCTGATCGTCATCGTGCTGCTGTTCCAGGCCCTCACCGGCGGGCGCCTGCTCACCGCGGGCAACGTGTCGAACATCATCGTCCAGAACAGCTACATCCTGATCCTCGCGATCGGCATGGTGATGATCATCATCGCCGGTCACATCGACCTCTCGGTCGGATCGGTCGCGGCCTTCGTCGGCGCCGTCTCGGGCGTGCTGATCGTGCAGTGGGGCCTGCCCTGGTGGCTCGGCATCCTGCTCTCCCTCGTGCTGGGCGCGGTGGTCGGCATGTGGCAGGGCTTCTGGGTGGCCTACATCGGCATCCCGGCCTTCATCGTGACCCTGGCGGGCATGCTCCTGTTCCGCGGCCTCACGCAGATGACGCTCGGCAACACGCAGATCACGCCCTTCCCGACCGAGTACCGCCAGCTCGGCGGCGGCTACCTGTTCCCCGACCTCTTCCCGGCGACCAGCTCGCCGGCCGAGTGGATCACCGTCGCCCTCGGAGTGCTCACCCTCGTGCTCTTCGTCGCGTCGCAGGTGCGTCAGCGCGCCAAGCGCGCAGCCCTCGAGCTGCAGAACGAGCCCACCGCGGCGTTCCTGGTGAAGGTCATCGGTGGCGGCGCCCTCATCGCGTACCTCACCTACCTGCTGGGTGTCGCGCCCGGATCGCGCGGCACGCCCATCGTGCTCGTCGTGCTGGCGCTGCTCATCATCGGGTACTCGACCGTCATGAGCCGCAGCGTCTTCGGCCGCCACATCTACGCGATCGGCGGCAACCGCACCGCGGCCAAGCTGTCGGGCATCAACACCCGTCGCGTCGACTTCCTGCTCTTCGTGAACATGGGAGTGCTCGCGGCCCTCGCCGGCATCGTCTTCACGGGCCGCCTGAACTCGGCCGGCCCCGGCGCCGGAAACCTCTTCGAGCTGGACGCCATCGCGGCATCCTTCATCGGCGGTGCCGCCGTGCAGGGTGGCGTCGGCCGCGTCGTCGGCGCGATCGCCGGTGGTCTGGTCATGGGTGTGCTGAACAACGGCATGTCGCTCATGGGCATCTCGACCGACGTGCAGCAGTTCATCAAGGGTCTCGTGCTGCTGCTGGCCGTGGCCTTCGACGTGTGGAACAAGAACCGCACCCGCGGTTGAGTCCCGCTCTCTCTGCAACGCCCCGTCGCCTCGTGCGGCGGGGCGTTGTCGCGTGGGGGAGGATGGATCGGATGACACCTTCGCGCGCGCTCCGTGCGGCCGCGGCCCTGGTCGCCGTGACCGTGGCTCTCGCCGCCTGCTCCCCGGCGCCGGCGACCGCCCCCGGCTCGAACGACGGCGCGGGCGTCATCGGGGTGTCGCTGCCGACGACGGCCGACGCGCTGTGGAGTCGCGGCGGCGACGCGCTCAGCCGCGAACTCTCCGCGCGCGGGTACCGCGTCGACCTGCAGTTCGCAGCCTCCGACGCTCGCACGCAGGCCGCCCAGGTGCAGAACATGCTCACGAAGAGCGTGGATGCCGTGGTCGTCGCGCCCCTGGCATCCGGAGACCTGTCCGCGTCGATCGCCGCCGCCGACGAGGCGGGGGTGCCGGTCGTCGCGTTCGGGCGGTCGCTCGACGGACTCGACGTGGGGGGAGCGGTCGCCTTCGACGCCGCCGCCCTCGGGCGCGCGCAGGCGGAGGCGCTTCTCGCCGATCTCGCCGACGCGCCGCGCACCGCGACGGCGTCGTCGAGCCCGAGCCCGGCCGCCACGCCCGGATCGCCGGGCACCGAGACCGCCGAGGCCGAGACGGCCCGGGTCGCCGTGCTGAGCGGCGCGGATTCCGACGCCTGGGAGGTCGAGCGCTACGCCGCCGCCCTCGCCGCCCTGCAGCCGGCCGTCGCGGACGGCCGCATCGAGATCGTGTCGGGTGCGACCCCCGAGGCCGCCGCCGTCGGCGGTCGGACCGCGCAGGCGCAGGCCGACGCGGCAGAGGAGCGCGTGCGCGAGCTCCGGGCGGGTGACCCCGGCGACGTGCCCACGACCGTGCTCGCGCTCGGCGACGCGGTGACCCGGGGTGTGGTGACCGCGCTCACGACCGAGGCTCCCGAGGCCGAGGGCGAGACCGCCACGCCGACGCCCTCCCCGGAGGCGACGGACCGCGGCGACGGCGATGCCGAGCCCGCCCCCTCACCGCTCGTGGTCGGATCGGGAGCCGACGCGCCGACCGTGCGCGCGTTGCGCGACGGCGACCTCGACGCCACCGTGTTCGCCGATCCGCGGGCACTCGTGTCGGCGACCGCCGACGCCGTCGAGGCGTTGCTCGCCGACCGCGACGCGCCCGACGAGGCCGGCGACGAGGTGGCGCCGAGCATCCTGCGCGCCGACGACGTGGAAGAGCTGATCGCCTCGGGGTGGATCTCCGCCGACGAGCTGTGACCGCGTGATTCGGGATAACCCGAACCCGCGCGGGGGCTGACCGGGCGGTGCCCGCGCCGACCGCGCCCTAGCGTGGAACGCATGACCACGGCATCCGTCCTCCCGCCCCCTCCGCCGGTTCCCGGCGGGCCCGTCGAGACCGCCCCGCCGACGGGCGGTGTGCCGGAGCGGGTGCGTGTCGCCTCGCCCGGGCGCGTCGCCGGCGCCGCTGCGCACCTGGCCGCGCTGGGCGTGATCGGGCCGGCCGTCTTCACGGGGCTGTTCAGCATGCTGGGCTCGGGCGTCGGGCTGCTCGCGGCGCTTCTCGTGGGCGTCGTCGTGCTGGTCGTCTTCGTCTACGCGCTCTTCGCCGTCGCCTGGTTCGAACGTGCGCGCGTCGACGGGCTCTACGATCTCGGTCTCGCGCCGCTGCGGCCGCGCCGCAGTGCCAAGCCGGGCTTCGTCGGGGTGCTGCACTCGATCTGGTTGCAGGCGATCGACCCTCTGCAGTGGCGCGCGGTGGCCTCGTTCTCGATCGCGACGGTGATGGGACTCGTGACGGTGACCGCCCTCGCCGGACTCGCGTGGGGCCTCGCCCTCGCCGTCAGCCCGATCTTCGGCTGGTCGAACACGCGCTTCCTCGATCTGATCCCGCTGAGCGGCGCGGGTGTCCCCCTCGTGGGGGTCATCGCCGTCATCGTCGGGGTGGCGACCGCCATCGGCCTCGCGATCCTGCACGGCGTGATCGTGCGCGCGATCTTCGTCCCCTCCCGCGAGGCGCAGCTCGTCGAGCAGGCCCGCACGTCCGACACCCGTCGGGCCGGAGCGGTCCGCGCGGCCGAGGTCGAGCGCGCGCGCATCGAACGGGACCTGCACGACGGGGTCCAGCCGCGGCTCGTGTCGATCGGCATGACCCTCGGACTCGCGCAGACCAAGATCGACGACGACCCCGAGGCGGCCAAGGCCCTCGTCGCCGAGGCGCACGCCTCGACCAAGTCGGCCATCACGGAACTCCGGCAGCTCGCCCGCGGCATCCACGCCTCGGTGCTCGAGGATCGGGGCCTGGATGCCGCCCTCTCGGCGCTCGCGTCGCGCTCGCACATCCCGGTCACCCTCGACGTGCGCCTGCCCCGCCGCTGCGGGCGGGCGGCCGAGGAGGCCGTGTACTTCGCCATCGCGGAGACCCTCACCAACGCCGCCAAGCACTCCCGTGCCGCCGCCTGCCGTGTCGACGTGCGGGTGCGCGATGACGGGTCGCTGTGGGCACGCGTCGAGGACGACGGTCTGGGCGGGGCGCGCATCGTGCCCGGTGGCGGCCTGGACGGGATCGTCAATCGCGTCACAGCGGCGGGCGGCACGGCCCGCATCGACAGCCCCCAGGGCGGCCCGACGACGGTGGAGGTGAACGTCCCGTGCGCATCCTGATCTGCGAGGACTCCGTCCTCCTGCGCGAGGGCCTCGTGCGCCTGCTCGCCGACGACGGCCACGAGGTGGTCGCGGCCCTGCCCGACGCGGACGGCCTGGACGCCGCCGTCGCCGCGACGGCGCCGCAGCTGTGCATCCTCGACGTGCGGCTGCCGCCGACCTGGACCGACGAGGGCATCCGCGCCGCGATCGCGCTGAGGTCGCGGCATCCGGGGCTCCCGGTGCTCGTGCTGTCGCAGTACGTCGAGGAGCGCTACGCGAGCGACCTGATCGCCGACGGGCAGGGCGCGTTGGGCTATCTGCTCAAGGACCGTGTGGCCGACGTCGCCGACTTCCTCGCCGCCGTTGCCTCCATCGCCGACGGTGCCACCGTGCTGGATCCCGAGGTCGTCGCGCAGCTGCTCACACGGCGTCGCCGCGACGAGCGACTGCAGAGCCTCACCGACCGCGAGCGGGCCGTCCTGGGCCTAATCGCCGAGGGGCGCTCGAACCAGGCGATCGCCGGGGCGCTGTTCGTCAGCGAGGCGAGCGTCGAGAAGTACATCACCGCCATCTTCACCAAGCTCGGCCTGGAGCAGGACGAGACCGGCAACCGCCGCGTCATCGCCGCTCTCGTGCACCTGGGCCACGACCACACCGGAGCGACCTCATGACCATCGACACACCTCCCGCCGCCCCTGCGCCGCCCCGACGTCGCGTCGCCGCCTTCGCGGTGTCGATCGTCACGATCGTGGTCGGCGCGTGCGTCGCCCTCGGCACGGTCGCCGGAACCGCCGCCTCGGCCGTCGTCGTGCTGCGCGACGCCGACCGCGGATCGGTCCGCGTCGACGGTGCGGCGCAGGCGGTGGGGTCGCTCGACATCGACGTCACCGGGGGAGCCCTGACGATCGCCTACGGCGACGTCGACAGCGCACGGCTGGATGCCGCGACCGGTCGTGCGGGCTGGACCTTCGAACGCCGCGGAGACGCGCTGCGCGTCGCCTCGCCGAACCGGTCGTTCGTCGACTGGGGCGGGGGATCATCCGCCACGATCACCCTTCCGCGCCAGTGGGCGGGGACGGGACTCGGTGTCGAGGCGCAGGTCAGCGGCGGCGCTCTCGACCTCCAGGGCGACTACGGCACGGTCTCGGTCCGCGTCGCCGGCGGGACCACCTCGCTGAACGGCGCGGCGGGGGAGCTCGAGCTGGACATATCGGGGGGATCGGCCTCGGTGCAGCTGCGCGACGTCGGCACCGCCGCGTTCGAGGTGGCCGGGGGAGAGGTGACGGCGCACCTGCGCGGATCCACCCCGATCCGCACGTATGTGCAGCTCACGGCCGGGTCCGTCGACCTCCGTCTGCCGGACGACGAGTACCGCGTGAGCATCGACGACGGTCTGGGGCAGGTCGACAACGGTCTGCGGCAGAGCCCCACGGCCACCGCCGAGGTCGACGTCACGGCGACGATGGGCGAGGTGCGCCTACGCTCGTGACCATCCGCTCCCCGCGCGCACCCGTGCTCATCCCTTCGGGGAGGGCACGGGTCCGCGCGTGGAACGCCGCGAACTCCGCCGCCGCGCGTGGGTGGCGGCGATGGCGGCGAGAACCGCGGCGATACCGATGAGCTGGGGACCGGTGAGGGTCTCCCCGCCCACGAAGACGCCCAGGAGCACCCCGGTCACCGGGTTCAGCAGTCCGACGAGGCCCACAGTCCCGGCCGGAAGGTGTCGCAGACCCGTGAACCAGCAGACGAACGCCAGGGCGGTGGCCACGACCGCGATCCCGGCATAGGCGGCGACCCCCGCGGCATCCACTCGAGGCGGAGGGCCCTCTCCGACGGCGGCGACGACGACGAGCACGAGTCCTCCGGCGGTGAGCTGCCAGGCGGTCGTGGCGAGCAGCGGCGTCTCGTCACGCCAGCGGGTGGTGAGGATCGCCCCGGATGACGACGTCAGCAGGGCGAGAAGGGAGACGATGACGCCGACGGGGGGAATCGCTCCGGTGCTCCCGCCCACCACGAGCAGCACGCCGGCGATGCCGACGGCGGAGGCCAGGGCCCACCGCACCGTCGGCCGCTGCCCGAGCAGGGGCCACGCGATCCCCGCGAGGGCGAGGGGAGCGAGCGCCATGACCGAGGCGGCGATCGACGACGGCAGCAGGTGTGCGGAAACGTACACGAGCACGAAGAACGCCGCGAAGTTCAGCAGCCCCAGCACGAGCGCCTTCGCCCACCACGATCCGCGCGGGCGGCGTCGGGCGAGAGCCCACAGCAGCAGCCCGGCCGGCAGGGCGCGCAGCGCCGCGCCCCACAGCGGAGCGTCGGCCGGCAGCGCGTGCCGCGTCACGACGTAGGTAGCGCCCCACGCGATCGGGGCGACGGCGGTCACGGCGACGGTGCGCCACGTAGCTTCCATGGAAGACACAATAGCTTCCGTGGAAGATAAGATGGATGCCATGACCACGTCCGACCGCGTCGACTCCCTCACGGCCCAGTGGCGCGCCCAGCGTCCCGACCTCGATGTCTCCCCCCTGCACGTGATCGGACGCCTGCATCGACTGGCCGACCACCTGCGCGAGGAACTGGTCGCGGAGTACCGTCGCCACGGCCTGGGTGAGGGCGAGTTCGACATCCTCGCCGCGCTGCGGCGTGCGGGGGAGCCGTTCGCGGCCGCCCCCGGCGAGCTCGCGCGGCACACGATGGTCACCACGGGAGCGGTGAGCAAACGCGTCGACCGCCTCGTGGCATCCGGTCTCGTCGTGCGCGACGCCGACGTCGACGACGGACGAGGACGCGTCATCCGCCTCACCACGGCGGGGCGACGCGTGATCGACGAGGCCTTCGCGGCCCACGTGGCGAACGAGGAACGCCTGCTCGCGGGCCTCACCCCGCCTCAGCGGCGGACGCTCGAGGGCCTCCTGCGGGAGTGGGGCGCGTCGCTCGGCGTGTGAGTGCGACGGACGGTTGCGCGGCGAGCGCACGACGCGGCCGGGGGCGTTCGGGTTGCCTGACTTCGTCGCTCAGGGTGTGCCCGGGCGGCCATGTGCGGCATCTCACGCTGCTGCCGCTGCCGCCCGCCCGCTCGGGTTGCCCGACATGGTCGGGTGGGGTGTGCCCAGACGGCCATGTGCGGCATCTCACGCTGCGGGCCCTGCCGGACGCCCCCTCGGTTGCCCGACGTGGTCGCGTGCGGTGTGCCTGGGCGGCGAAGTGCGGCGATTCACCCGTGAGGACGCGAACGTCCCGCACCGGGGGCTCGGTCGTGCCGCCTCGGCGGCCTACGCGCCCTTCAGCGCCTTCGTGATGCGCTGGGGCGACACCGGCTCGGCCGTGCCGAGGCGTTGGGCGAACAGGCTCACGCGCAGCTCCTCCAGCAGCCACCGCGTCTGCACGAGGTTCGCGGGAGCATCGGCGGGCAGGGGGATGACACCGCCCGCCTCGGCGAACGCGGTCGCGGAGCGCTCGTACTCGGTCTGCCGCTGGCGGTCGCGACCGGGGTTGTCCGACAGGGTCTTCACACGTTCCAGCGCCCCCGCCAGGTAGCGCGGGTAGTGCTGCAGCCGATGCAGGCCCGTGCGCGAGAGGAAGCCCGGGAAGAGCAGCCCCGCCACCTGACCCCGCACGTCGTTCAGTGCGCCCAACAGCGTGATGGAGGCGGCATCCTTCATCGCCCGCTCCACCTCGCGCTGCGCGAGCAGGATCTTCGCGGCGAGCGACACCGTCTGGAACGTGCGCTCGACCGAGACGGCGGAGTACGCATCCCGCACGCGCTCGAACTCGGCCTTCGTGCGGACGACACCGGCCGGCGCCTCGCGCAGGAGCACGTCGTCGGCGAGGGCGACGCGGGCGTCCTCGATCAGCGCCTTCGCATTCTGGTACGGGGATGCCGCGAGGGCGAGCTTCTCGTTCGCGGTGAGGTGGTCGAGGACGTACGTGGCGGGGGAGGGCACGGCCAGCAGCATCAGGCGTCGGATGCCGGTGCGCGTGTGCCGCGCGGCATCCTCGGGCGTCGCCTCGACGCGCAGCGTGACGCTGTCCCCCTCGTCCACGAGGGCCGGGTAGCCGCGGACGACGCCGCCGGCGACGGGCGTGTCGACGACCTCGGTGAGCTCGTCGAGGTCCCACGTCGTGAGCTTCGTGCGCGCGGCGAACGCGGGGGAGGCCTCGGCGACCTTCGCGGCTCTCTGCGCCGGTCGGGCGATCGTCGACTCAACGCTGGAGCGGGCCCTGTCGGCCAGGCGGCGCTGCAGGGCGCCGAGGTCGCGGTCGCTGCCGATCGCCCGCCCGCGCGCATCGACCGCGCGGAACGACGGGAGCAGGTGCCCCGGGACGCGCTCGAGCTCGAAGTCGGCAGCACTCACGCGCTGGTTGGCCACGCGCTGCACCTGGGCGGCGAGGGCGTCGACCAGCGTCGTCTTCGGCAGACCGTCCGTGTGCTCGGGGCCCCTCTCGGCCAGCTCGGCGGAGAACTTCTCAGCCCAGTCGGCGGCGGGCACGACGTTGCGGCGGATCGTCTTCGGCAGGGCTCGCAGCAGCGCGGTCACGAGCTCGTCGCGCATGCCCGGCACCTGCCAGTCGAACCCGTCGGGGCGCAGCTGAGCCAGCAACGGCAGCGGCACGACGACCGTCACGCCGTCGTCAGGGGCACCGGGCTCGAAGCGGTACGCGAGGTTGAGGGTCTGATCTCCCTGGCGCCAGCGCGCGGGGAAGGCGCGGTCGTCGCCTTGCGCTCGGTCGCCGGTGAGGTCGGACTCGCGCAGGTCGAGCAGGTGGGGCGTGCGGGTGACGGCATCCTTCCACCACGTCTCGAACGAGCGCACGTCGGTGACATCAGCGGGGATGCGCGCGTTGTAGAACGCGAAGACCGCCTCGTCGCCGATGAGGATGTCGCGGCGGCGCTCGCGTTCCTCGATCTTCTCCAGCAGGCGGCGCTGCTCGACGTTGCGGCGCAGGAACGCCGTGAGGCGCTTGTCGAGCACCGAGGGGTCCCACTCGCCCTCCACGAGCGCGTGGCGCACGAACATCTCGCGCGCGAGAGGGCGATCGAAGCGCGCGAGCTGCACCCGGCGACGGCCGACGAGCTCGACCCCGAAGAGGGTGACCTTCTCGTAGGCCGCGGCGGAGCCGGCATCCTTCGACCAGTGCGGCTCGCTCAGCGAGCGCTTGACGAGGTCGGGCGCGAGCTCTTCGGCCCACGCGGGGTCGACGGCGGCGACCGTGCGGGCGAACAGGCGCGACGTCTCGACGAGCTCGGCGGCCATCACGGCCGAGGGACGCTTCTTCTTCAGCCCCGAGCCGGGGAAGATCGCGAACCGCGCCCCGCGCGCGCCGATGTACTCGCCCTTGACGGGGCGGGCGTCGCCCGGGGCTTTGCGGTCCTTGGTCTGCGCCATCGTGCGCGGATCCAGGATGCCGAGGTGCGACAGCAGCCCGGACAGGATCGCGCGGTGGATCGCGTCGCCGGCGGCGTGTCCCTCGGGGGCGGTGGTGTGGTCGACGGTCGATGATCCGCGTTCTGCTCGGGAGGGGGCGGGTCCGGTGCGCCGTGGGGCAGGGCTCCCCGCGCGCCCGCCGTCGCCCGACCCGCGCTCGGCGCCCAGCGACCGCAGCTGCCGGTGCACATCGATCCATTCGCGCACCCGCACGTAGTTGAGGTGCTCGCTGCGGCAGAGTCGTCGGAACGCGCTCGAGCCGAGCTCGGCCTGCTTCTCCTGCAGGTAGTCCCAGAGGTTGAGCAGCGACAGGAAGTCGCTGGTGGGGTCGGTGAAGCGCGCGTGGAAGCGGTCGGCCTCCTCGCGGCGTTCCTCGGGGCGCTCGCGCACGTCCTGGATCGACATGCCCGACACGATCGCGAGCACCTCGCTCGACACGTCGTTGCGGCGGGCCTCGATGAGCATGCGCGCGAAGCGGGGGTCGATCGGCAGGCGCGCGATCTCGCGGCCGATCTCGGTGAGGCGGGGGCCGCGATCGTCTCCCCGCCCACCCCGCTGGCGCGAGGGGTCGCCGTCGCCGCGGGGATCGCGGCGTTCGGAACCCGGTGCCGGCAGCTTCACCGCGCCGAGCTCGACGAGCAGGTCGAACGCCGCCTTCACGCCGCGCGAATCCGGCGGGGTCAGGAACGGGAACGCCTGGATGTCGCCGAACCCGAGCGACAGCATCTGCAGGATGACGGATGCCAGCGACGTGCGCAGGATCTCGGGCTCGGTGTAGTCCGGACGGCGGAGGAAGTCGTCTTCGGAGTAGAGGCGGATCGCGACACCGGGCGACGTACGGCCGGCGCGGCCGGACCGCTGCTGCGCGGACGCCTGCGAGACGGCCTCGATCGGCAGGCGCTGGATCTTCGAGCGGTTGCTGTAGCGCGAGATGCGCGCGGTGCCGGTGTCGACGACGTACCGGATGCCGGGGACCGTGAGACTCGTCTCGGCGACGTTCGTGGCGAGGATGACGCGGCGGCGCACACCCGCGACGGTGGAGCGCTCGAACACGCGGTGCTGTTCGGCGGCGGAGAGGCGGCCGTACAGGGGGAGCACCTCGGTGGGCGCGGCGTCCTTTTGATATGCCCCGCGGATGGCATCCGCCGCATCCCGGATCTCGGCCTCACCGGGGAAGAACACGAGCACGTCGCCCGCGGGCTCCCGGTCGAGCTCACGGAGGGCCGCGACGACGGCTCCGACCTCGTCGACGTCGTCGGCGGAGCGGCCGGACGTGGCGGTCGGCCGTGCGGGGCTGCGGGGCTTCTTCGGGCGCGGTGTCGAGGTCCCGGCATGCGGAGTCTCGTCGTCGGCGTCGTCGGGAACCTCGTCCGCCCCGTCGAGCGGCCGGTACCGGACCTCGACCGGATACGTTCGCCCCGACACCTCGATCACCGGCGCGGGCACCGGCTCGCCGCCGGGCTCGGCGGGGGCGGCGGCGAAGTGCCGCGCGAAGCTCTCGGGGTCGATCGTCGCGGAGGTGACGATGACCTTGAGGTCGGGGCGCTTCGGCAGGATGCGGCGGAGGTAACCGAGCAGGAAGTCGATGTTGAGCGAGCGCTCGTGCGCCTCGTCGACGATGATCGTGTCGTAGCGGCGCAGGAGCCGGTCGCGGTGGATCTCGTTGAGCAGGATGCCGTCGGTCACCAGCGCCACGCGCGTGTCGGCCGACACCTTGTCGGTGAAGCGCACCTTGTAGCCGACGGTGGAACCGAGGGGGACCTGCATCTCCTCGGCGATGCGCTCGGCGATCGTGCGCGCGGCGATGCGGCGGGGCTGGGTGTGCGCGATCGAGGTGCGCCCGAGCTCGAGGCAGATCTTGGGCAGCTGCGTGGTCTTCCCGGAGCCCGTCGCCCCGGCGACGATCACGACCTGGTGGTCGCGGATGGCGCGCGCGATCTCGTCCCGGGCCGCGCTGACGGGCAGCTCGGGCGGGTAGACGATGACGGGTTCGACAGACACAGCCTTCCAGCGTATCGCCCGCAGCGCGCGTGAGTCGCCAGGATCTGTCGCTCCGCCGGTGTCGGAGGCGACGAATCGTGGAGACTCGCGCAAGAGCTCAGGGCATCGCGGCCTTCTGGGCCAGGATGCGGCGTGCGGCGGCGTCCACCTTCGCGGCGAAGGCGGGGTCGGACTCGGCGCGCGACAGCACGGCCTGATGCATCTCGGGGTACACCGACGGGTCGGCCGAGACGAGCAGCAGGTCGACGCCGGCGTCGACCGCCAGCGTCGCCCGATCGGCGGGCGACCAGGGCTGCACCTGGCGCGCGGCCGAGAGGTCGTCGACCGTGACCACCCCGTCGAACCCCACGCGGTCGCGCAGCACGCCCACCACCGCGGGGGAGAAGGCGGCGGGGGCCGAGGGGTCGATCTGCGCGGAGATCGCCGTCGAGAGCATGACGACGGCGGGCCCCTGCGGCAGCACCGTGGAGTACACGCCCACGTCGGGTCCGTCGGCGGTGACCGTGTCGTCCGTCACGCCCGTGGAGTAGTCGGTGTTGTCGTCGACGTGTCCGAGGCCCGGGAAATGCTTGAACGTCGGCAGCACCCCGCCGTCTCGCATCCCGGCGGCGAACGCACCCGCCTTCGCGGCGACCGTCGCCTCGTCGTAGCCGTACTCGCGGGCCAGCTCGCCGATCGGGGGATTGGATGCCGCGAACTCCGCGCTCGTGACGATGTCGGCGACCGGCGCGAGGTTCATGTTCACCCCCGCGGCGGCGAGCTGCGTCCCCCACGTCGCAGCGCTCGCACGCAGGGCGGCGTCATCGGACTGCGCCTGATCGAGCGCCGACGGGATGTCGTCGTATCCCGGACCCGACAGCACCTGCACCGTCCCGCCTTCCTGGTCGGTGGCGACCCACAGCGGCGGTCGGCCCGCGGGCACCGTCGAGGTGAATCCGCTCACGAGGTTCGCGATCGCCTCCGTGCCGGCATCCGATCGTCCGTGCAGGAAGATCCCACCGATGTGGTCGTCCCGCACGGCCGCGACCGTCGTCGCATCGGCACCGTCGACCGAGGTGCCCACCATGAACAGCTGCCCGACCTTGTCGGCCAGGCTCATGCCGTCCAGGGGATCGGGCGTGCGCGTGGGACTGGGCGTCGGGGTGGGGGTGGGAGTGGCGGATGCCGTCGAGGTCGACGGGGCGGCCGCGGGCGCGCACCCGGCGAGGGCGAACGCTGCGGTCACGACGACCAGCGAGAAGCGGGCGGAGGTCTTCACCCCTCGATGCTGTCCCATCGACCTGAGTGTGCGGTCTCCGTGCGCGGGGGCGTGCGCCCGTCGGACGGCGACGTCGTGGTCGGGATCAGCCGTTGCCGGCCGAGCAGGTCGCCTGGTCCGCCTTCGTGCCGTTGATGTTCTGGGGCAGATCGACCACGCCCGGGGCGGCGCTCGCGTCGGGCGAGGCGGTGGCATCGGTGGCATCCGGAGCGGGGGTCTCCTCGGCCGGCGCGGTGGGCTCCTCGGTAGGAGCCGACGGGTCGGCGACCACGCCGCGGCCGGCTTCGCCGGTGATCGTGAGGGGCGCGTTGGCGGCGAGGGCCTCGAACAGCACCTGGGCCGAGGCCTCGTCGGGCGCGACGCGGTTGCTGTCGTACGGGTCGTCGACGACGGGGTACTGCACGAAGGTGATGTCGGAGAACGGCACGTCCTTGAGCGTGTACGCCAGCTGCGCGATGCGGACGGGGTCGGCGAGGCTCTCGCTCGGCTGGATGTTGTTGACGGCCGTGTTCGCCAGACCGATGAGGGTGCCCGGGTTCGACAGCACCTCGTCGCTGCGGAGCTTGTTGACCAGGCGCGACATGTACTGCTGCTGGTTGCCGATGCGGGCGAGGTCACTGCCGTCGCCGATGCCCTTGCGCGTGCGCAGGAAGGCGAGGGCGTCGAAACCCTTGACCGTGCGGGGGCCGGCTTCCCATTGGATGCCGGCATCCGGGTCGTCGATCCCCTCGCCGCCGATGCACACCTCGATGCCCCCGATCGCGTCGGTGATGTTCACGACGTTGCCGAAGCTGACCTTCGCGGCGAAGGGGATGCTCTGACCGGTGAGGTTCGAGATGGTGTCGGCGACGCACGACAGACCGCCGTCTTCGAACGCGGTGTTGATCGAGGCGCGGTCGGTGCCGCCGAAGACGGCGCCGTCGTCGTTGGTGCACTCCGGGATCGCGACCTGCAGGTCGCGCGGGAACGACACCACGGTGGCGCGCCGCGGGTTCGCCGAGACGTACAGCAGCATGTTGACGTCGTTGCGCGCGCCGTCGTTCTCGGGGTCGGTGCAGCGCGGGCCGAACGCCGCGGCCACGACGTCGTCGCACTCGTCGGTGCCGACCACCAGCACCGCGAAGGGCTCGTTGTACTCGCTGAGGGCCGGGGGCTCGGCCGGGGCGTCCTTCAGCGGAACCGAGGCCTCCTGCAGGCGGCTCGTCAGCGACCAGGCGTAGAAGCCTCCCACCGCCACCCCGGCGACGACGATCACGGCCACGGCGATCGCGAGCAGGGTGAGCCCGCGGCGGAGCCCGGACTCGGGCCGGCGGCGCGCGTGCTTCGGGGCGGGGCTGGCGTGCATGGGGTCAGTCAACCACGCGGGAGCCGGCTCGTCCCGGTGCCGGGCCGCGCACCGGCTGCACGAGCGGCGCGGTGGTCACCTTCGGCGGAGCCGGGAGCAGCGATCAAACGCCCGGCTCGATTCCGCCGACCGCGCAGGAGGGAGACGACGCGCAGACACGACGGCGGGGCGGCCGGATGACCCGGCCGCCCCGCCTCCTCGGCTCCTCGCGTCCTACTGCCCGCCCTCGGTGAGTGTCACGTCGATCGGCGTGTAGTCGCCGTCGACCGTGACCCCCTCGTCCTTCAGGGCGCTGAGAGCGGCTTCGATGTAGTCGTTGGAATACGCGGATGCCGCCGGCTCCGCCGTGATGAGGTTGAGCCCGTCCTGGTTGACCGCCTTGAGAGCGCCATCGACGGTCTTCTTCCAGGCGTCGGCGTCGATCATGCCGAAGTCGCCGCCGGTCCAGATGAGCTTGTTGACCTCGTTCATCTGCCACAGCTGGTGCGTGGGGCCGACCGGGAAGGCGTCGACGCCCGGGGCCGTCGCGGCGGTGTAGGTGATGTCCGCGGCCTCGGTGGGGTTGTCGCGCGCGAAGACCCAGCCCTTGATCACGGCCTTGAGGAAGCGCGTGGCGGCGTCGGCGTAGGCCGGGTCGTCGGCCAGGCGCGTCGTGTCCGCCCAGATGGCGTCCTGCAGCATCGCGCCCGCGGTGTCCTCGTACGAGATCACGTCGATGTCATCCATCGTGTAGAGCCTCCCCGTGGCGGGGTTCACCGTCTCGAGCAGCTGCGCGAGCTCGTTGTAGGTCATCGCTTGCGCGGCATCCACGTCTTTGTCGAGGAGGGCGTTCATCGAGAAGTCCTGCGTCGTGATCTGCACGGTCGAGGCGTCCAGGCCCTTGTCGGCCATGGCCGCGAAGATCTCCCACTCGTTTCCGAAGCCCCACGAGCCGATCCGCTTGCCCTCGAAGTCGTCGACGCTCGTGATGCCCGAGCCCTTCCACGACACCTGGGTGGTGCCCGACTTCTGGAACACCTGCGCGATGTCGGTCAGCTCGACGCCCTGATTCTCGAGGGTGCCGAGAACCTTGGGTACCCACGCGACGGCGAAATCGACGTCGCCGGCGACGAGCGCGTCCTGCGGGACGATGTCGCCGCCGGAAGGCAGCACCTCGACGTCGTCGAAGCCCTCCTCCTGGAAGTAGCCCTTGTCGAGGGCGACGTAATAGCCGGCGAACTGCGCCTGCGGCAGCCACTGCAACTGCAGCTTCACCGAGGTGAGCGGGGTGAAGTCGGCGTCGGATGCCGCGGGCGCGGAGCCGCCGCCGGAGCAGGCGGAGAGCGCGAGGGCGGCGACGCCGACGCCGGCGATCGCGCCGAGCGTGCGTCGGGTGCTGTGTCTCATGGAAGGTCCTTCCGGTTCGGGTGGAGCGTGTGTCGGGTGGTGCAGGCTCTTTCGTCGGAGGGCGGACGCCGGTCAGCTCGGCGCACGGCCCGCGCCGAGGCGGCGGGTGACGAGGCGTTCGAGCAGCGAGGTGACGAGGAAGAAGACGAGGCCGATGACGATGCCCCCGCCCACGAACGCCCACGCGAGAGAGGCGCGGCCGGACTTGGCGTAGGTGGCGATCGCGGTGCCGATGCCGTCGGCGGGCCCGCCGAAGTATTCGGCGACGAGGGCGGAGATGACGGCGAGGGATGCCGCGACCCGCACGCCCGTGACGAGATACGGCAGGGCCGTGGGGAGCGTGAGGCGCAGGAACGTCTGGCCCCCGCTCGCGGCGGTGGCGCGGAAGAAGTCGCGTTGGACGGGCCTGGTTTGACGGAGGCCGCGGAGGGTGTTGACGAACACCGGGACGAACGCGGCGATCCCGGCGACCGCCTGGCGACCGAACTGGCTCGACGCGCCGAACATCGTGTTGAAGATCGGGGTGAGCGCGACGATGGGGACGACGGCGAGCGCGGCGACGAGAGGTGCGGTCATGCCGTCGACGGGACGCCAGGTGGCGGCGAGGGCGGCGAACAGAATCGCGAGCAGGCTGCCGGCGACGAGGCCGACGAGGGCGTTCGTCCCCGTGATCCCCGCGGCCTCGGCGATCAGGCCGAAGCGATCGACGAACTCGTTCGCCACCGCGAAGGGGGCGGGCAGCATCCGCGGGGCGCTGCCCGAGGCGACGAAGGCGTACCACGCGGCGAGTCCGGCGACACCGACGACGAGGGGCGCCAGCAGCCGCACCCACCCGGGGAGTCGAGCGGCCGTCATCGCTCGTTCGCCCGGTGCAGGGGCGAGCCGTGGAGCGCTTCGCGGACGGCGGTGACGCGCGAGAAATACTCCGGCGACTCCCGGAGGAGGTCGTCGCGGGCACGGCCCGGTCGGGTGTCGACGACCTCGGTGATCCGTCCGGGTCGGGGACTCATCACGACGACGCGATCGGAGAGGAACACCGCCTCGGGGATCGAGTGCGTGACGAAGACGACCGTGGCCCCGGTCTCGGCGGCGATGCGCGCGAGCTCGGACTGCAGCCGCTCGCGGGTCATCTCGTCGAGGGCGCCGAACGGCTCGTCCATCAGCAGCAGTCGCGGTGAGGCCGCGAGCGCGCGGGCGATCGCGACGCGCTGCTGCATGCCACCGGACAGCTGGTCGGGGTAGCGCCCGATGAAGTCGGTGAGACCCACGAGGTCGGCGAGTTCGGCGACGCGCGCGTCGCGGCGGGCGCGGGTCCAGCGGTGCAGCTCGAGGGGCAGGGCGATGTTCGCCGCGACCGTGCGCCAGGGGAGGAGCCCCGCCTGCTGGAAGGCGATGCCGTAGTCCTGGTCGAGTCGCGCCTGCCGCGCGGTCTTGCCCGCGAGGGTGAGCTCTCCACTGGTGGCCGTGTCGAGGTCGGCGAGGAGACGCAACAGCGTCGACTTGCCGCAGCCGGAGGGGCCGATGAGCGAGACGAACTCCCCGGCGGCGATGTCGAGATCGACGTCGGTCAGGGCGATCACCTCGCCGCCGGCGCTCGGGAAGACCTTTCCGAGCCCGCGGGCCCGAACAGCGGTGGTGGTGGTCATGCGGTGTCCTCCCCGCGACGGAATCGATGAAGGGCGACGCCGATGAGGGCCACGCCGAGGGCCGCGACGAGTCCCATGACGACGGTGCCGAGAGTCGGCGCCCAGGGGGCGGCCGGGTCGGACGACGCCTGCCCGGCGAGCTGGATGAGCATGCGGCCGATCCCGCCGCGCAGTCCGATCGACACCTCGGCGACGACGGCGCCGACGACGGCGGATGCCGCCGCGAGACGCAGAGCGGGGAGCAGATGCGGCACGGCCGCGGGCAGGCGCAGGTGGACCAGCGTCTGCCACCACCCGGCGGAGCCTGACCGCATGAGGTCGAGGTGCAGGGCGTCCGGGGCATCGAGCCCGCGGAGCATGCCGATCGCGACGGGGAAGAACGCGAGGTACGACGCGATGAGGGCGACCGAGAGCCACTGCGGCCAGGGGAATCCGCCGCGGTCGATCTGCGTTCCGAGCGCGTTGACGACGGGCGCGAAGGCGATCAGCGGAACGATTTGGCTGACGACGATCCACGGGAGGAGGCCGGCTTCGACCAGCCGCCAGCGCTGCATCGCGATCCCCAGCAGGGCGCCGACGACGACGCCGATGAGCCATCCCAGGGCGGCCAGCCCGAGGGTCGTTCCGGCCGCCTGGAGTACCGAGAGGATCAGGGGCGGGGTGTCGCCCCCGCTGGTCGGGGCGAACATCCGCGCGACCATGTCCCACACGTGCGGCATGGCGCGGTCGTGGGTGCGGGGGAGCAGGATGACACCCGACCCCGCCGATCCGTCCCCGCCCACGGTCACGCCGTCCGCCGGTCCGAGGAACTTGTACAGCTCCCACAGCACGACGACCGCGGTCACTCCGGCGATTCCCCAGCCGATCCGGGCGGCCATCCCGCGTCCCCGCGAGGAGCGGGCCGCACCGACGACCTCGGTGGCGCCCGGGGTCAGGACCTGATCGGTCACGGGGTGCTCACTGCTTCGCCGTCACGTGCTCGGACAGCGCGGGGATGACCGTCTCGCCGTAGACCCGCATCGTCTCCTCCTTGTTGTCGTGCTGGAGGTAGCCGGCGAACTGGGTGACGCCCAGCGCCCGCAGTTTCTCGAGCTTGGCGACGTGCTCCTCGGCGGTGCCGAGCACGCAGAACCGCTCGACGATCTCGTCGGGCACGAAGTCGACGTGGTCGTTGTCGCTCTTGCCGTGCGAGTTGTAGTCGTACCCGGTGCGCCCGGCGATGTAGTCGGTGAGCGCGGCGGGCACGTCGGAGCCGACGCCGTACTTCGCGACGATGTCGGCGACGTGGTTTCCCACCATCCCGCCGAACCATCGGCATTGCTCTCGCATGTGCGCGCGGCTCTCCGGAGTGTCCTCACCGATGTACATCGGTGCGGCCACGCAGAAGGCGATCTCGTCGGGGTCGCGGCCGACGTTCTCGGCGGCCTGACGGACCGTCTTGATCATCCACTCCGCGATGTCGAGGTCGGCCAGTTGCAGGATGAACCCGTCGCCCACCTCGCCGGTCAACTTCAGGGCGAGCGGGCCGTAGGCCGCCACCCACACGTCGAGCTTCGATCCGCGGCTCCAGGGGAACTGCAGCGTCGCGCCGTTGTACTCGACGGCTCGGGAGTTGCCGAGCTCCCTGATGACGTGGATCGACTCCCGCAGCGCTTTCAGTGTCGTGGGCCGACCGTTGGTGACGCGCACCGCCGAGTCGCCGCGGCCGATGCCGCAGATCGTGCGGTTGCCGTACATCTCGTTGAGGGTCGCGAAAGTGGAGGCCGTGACGGTCCAGTCCCGGGTCGCGGGGTTGGTCACGAACGGTCCGACGGTGACCCGTCGCGTGGCTGCGAGGATCGCCGAGTGCACGACGTAGGGCTCCTCCCACAGCAGGTGCGAGTCGAAGGTCCAGACGTGGCTGAAGCCGTGGGCCTCGGCCAGCTGCGAGAGCTGGACCGTGCGGGCGGCGGGCGGGTTGGTCTGCAGGACGACGCCGAAATCCATGGGGTCTCCTCTCAGACCAGGTACTGGCTCAGGCCGCGCTTGACGAAGCGTCCGTCGCCCTTGGCGCCGAGGTACGCGCCGTCGTCGACGACGACCTTGCCGCGCGAGATGACCGTGTCGACGTGCCCATCGATCTCGAAGCCCTCCCACGCGGAGTGGTCCATGTTCATGTGGTGGGTCTTGCCGACTCCGATCGAGGTGTGTCCGGCCGGGTCGTAGACGACGATGTCGGCGTCGGCGCCGGGGGCGATGACGCCCTTCTTGCCGTACATGCCGAACATGCGCGCCGGGGTCGTGCTGGTCAGCTCGACCCAGCGCTCCAGGGTGATCTGCCCCGTCACGACGCCCTGGTACATGAGGTCCATCCGGTGCTCGACTGAGCCGATGCCGTTGGGGATCGCCCGGAAGTCGCCCTGGCCGAGTGTCTTCTGGTCCTTCATGCAGAAGGGGCAGTGGTCGGTCGACACCATCTGGACGTCGTTCGTACGCAGCGCTTGCCACATGTGGTGCTGGTGGCCCTCGTGCTTCGACCGCAGGGGAGTGGAGCACACCCACTTGGCGCCCTCGAAGTCGCCCCACTCGTCGCTCGAGGCGCCGAGCTGGTCTTCGAGCGAGAGATAGAGGTATTGCGGGCACGTCTCGCCGAAGACGTTCTGCCCGTTGTCGCGGGCCCACGCGAGCTGTTCGACGGCCTGCTTGGCGCTGACGTGCACGACGTACAGCGGCGCGCCGGTGAGGTGCGACAGCATGATCGCGCGGTGCGTGGCCTCCTCTTCCATCTGCCACGCGCGGGCGACGCCGTGGAAGTACGGCGAGGTCTTGTTCTTCTCGATCAGCTGTTCCGCGAGCACGTCGATGACCGGGCCGTTCTCGGCGTGCATCATCGTCAGCAACCCCGTGTCGGCCGCGACCTGCATCGCGCGGAGGATCTGCGCGTCGTCGGCGTAGAAGACCCCCGGGTACGCCATGAACATCTTGAAGCTCGAGATGCCCTCGTCGATCAATCCGGGCAGAGCGGCGAGGGAGTCGGAATCCACTCCTCCGACGATCTGGTGGAACCCGTAGTCGATCGCGCAGTTACCCGCCGCGAGCTCGTGCCAGTGGGCGAGCCCGTCCTGCACGCGCTCGCCGGCGCGCTGCACGGCGAAGTCGACGATGGTGGTCGTTCCGCCCCACGCCGCGGCTCGGGTCCCGGTCTCGAAGGTGTCGGAGGCGCTCGTACCGCCGAACGGCAGCTGCATGTGCGTGTGCGCGTCGATGCCGCCCGGGATGACGTACTTGCCCGTGGCGTCGATGACGGTGTCGACGGATGCCGCGAGGTCATGGCCGAGCAGGGTGGAGCCGGGCGCGAGGACCGCGGCGATCGTCTCGCCGTCCAGCAGCACGTCGGCGGCGGTGCGGCCGGTGGCCGAGACGACGGTGCCGCCGGAGACGAGGGTGGTGCCCACGGTCAGGCCTCCACGATCTCGCCGTAGGTGTCCGGCCGGCGGTCGCGGTAGAACTGCCAGTCGTCGCGCATCTGCTGGACGAGGTCCATGTCCAGGTCGCGGACGAGGATCTCCTCGTGCTCCGACGAGCCCACCGCGCCGACGTGGTTGCCGCGCGGGTCGATCACCTGGCTGGTCCCGTAGAACGACACGGCCTCGTCGCCGTACTCGTTGTCCTCGCGGCCGACCCGGTTGGGCTGCAGAACGAAGTAGCCGTTGGCGACCGCGGCGCAGGGACCCTCGACCTCCCACAGGCGGTTGGAGAGCCCGGGCTTGGTCGCGTTGGGGTTGAAGACCATGTGCGCGCCGTTCAGGCCCAGCTCGCGCCAGCCTTCGGGGAAGTGCCGGTCGTAGCAGATGTACATGCCGACCTTGCCGACCGCGGTGTCGAAGACGGGGTAGCCGAGGTTGCCGGGACGGAAGTAGAACTTCTCCCAGAACTTGTCGAGGTGCGGGATGTGGTTCTTGCGGTAGCTGCCGAGCACCGTGCCGTCCGCGTCGACGAGGACCGAGGTGTTGTAGTAGACCCCGGTCTGTGCCTCTTCGTAGATGGGGAGCACCGAGACCAGCCCGAGTTCCTTCGCGAGTGCGGCGAAGCGCTGCACGATCGGACCGTCGACCGGCTCGGCGTAGCGGTAGTATTTCTGGTCCTGCGTGATGCCGAAGTAGGGACCGTAGAACAGCTCCTGGAAGCACACGACCTGCGCTCCGGCCGCAGCGGCATCCCGCGCGAACTGCTCGTGCTTGTCGAGCATCGATTCCTTGTCGCCGGTCCACGTCGTCTGCGTGATGGCCGCTCGCACCGTCGTCATCGGGTTCTCCTCGCTCTCGACCGCGCGCCCGCCCGGTCGTGTCGTGTTCTGTTACTGTCGCGCCTGAACATTTCCCGACGATTTCCACGAGTGACACCCCCGTAAATTGGAGGACCGGATGCTGGCGCCCGACACCCTCGTCGAACGCACCGCCGCGGGCCTCGCCGCGGAGATCGCGCGCTTGGTCAGCGAGGGCACGCTCCCGCCGGGCGACCGGCTCCCGACCGTGCGCCAGGTCGCCGCCGCGCTCGAGGTGTCGACCGGCACGGTCGCCACCGCGTGGCGTGCGCTCGCCGACGCCGGCGTCGTCACGTCCCGGGGGCGCGCGGGGACGTTCGTGCGCACCGAGAAGCGCGAATGGCTGAGTCCGCGGGTCCGGGGGCTCTCCGCTCCCGCGGTCGGCGCGGGGGTCGCCGTACCGCCCGGACTCGGCGACGGTCGCCGGGGTGCGGCATCCGTCGCCCTCGACCTCTCTCTGGGCACACCCGATCCGGCGATGCTCCCTTCGCTCGAGCGCGCTCTCGCTCTCGCCCGACCGCGCGCCGACACCGGTCGCTACCACGACCTGCCCGTGCTGCCGGAGCTGCACGACCTGCTGCGCGAGCAGTGGCCGGTACGCGGCGTCGAGGCGATCACCGTGGTCGACGGAGCGTTCGACGGGATCTCGCGCACGGTCGAACAGGTCGTCCGCTTCGGCGATCGCGTGGCCGTCGAATCCCCGGGGTTCCCGTACATCTTCGACCTCGTCGAGGCGGCGGGCGGTGTCCCCCTGCCCCTGCAGAGCGACCGCGACGGCATCCTTCCCGCCTCGCTCGCGCTCGCCCTCGCTCAGCGTCCGTCCACCCTCGTGCTGCAGCCGCGCGCCCAGAACCCGACCGGGGTTTCGATGTCGATCGATCGCGCGCGACGGCTCGCCGACGTTCTGCTGACGGTGCCCGGGGGCACGCGCGTCACCGTGATCGAGGACGACCACTCGGCGCTGATCGCGTCGGCGCCGCCGGTGACGCTCGCGCTGTGGATCCCGGGCCAGGTGGTGCACGTTCGCGGATTCTCGAAGTCGCACGGACCCGACCTGCGGATCGCGGCCCTGGGGGGCCCGTCCGAGATCGTCGAGCGCATCATCCGCCGCCGCATGCTCGGTCCCGGGTGGACCTCGCGGCTCCTCCAATCGATCCTGCTCGAGCTCCTCACCGATGCCCGCTCGATCGCCCCGGTGCGCACCGCGCGGCTCATCTACCGTGACCGTCTCGACCGCCTCGCCGCCGCGCTCCGCCGTCTCGGCGTCGAGGTGGGGGAGCCCGACGGGATCAACCTGTGGATGCCGGTGCGCGACGAACGCGCGGCGCTCGTGCACCTCGCGGCCGAGGGGATCGCGGTGGCCGCGGGGACGCCCTTCGTCATCGACGCCCCCGAGATCGCCGGATCGGGCGCCGCCGGATCGGGCGGCGCCAGTGCCGAGGGGGCGGGTGTCGGCGGGTGGGTCCGCGTCACGGGCGGCTCCGTCATCGAGAACGTGCGGCTCGTGGCCGAGGCGCTCGCGCGGGCGGCGTTCGCGCCTCCCGCGTCGTGACCCTCGCGGGGCGCGTCAACCCCGGCGCCCCATCCGTCCGCCTCTTCTAGGCTCGATCCATGACCGTTCCTTCTGTTCAGCTCAACGACGGAAACTCCATCCCCCAGCTCGGCTACGGCGTGTTCCTCGTGCCCGCCGACGACGCCGAGCGTGCCGTGTCCGAGGCCCTCGAGGTCGGCTACCGCCACATCGACACCGCCGCCATCTACAAGAACGAAGAGGGTGTCGGCCGCGCCATCGCCGCCAGCGGCATCCCTCGTGACGAGCTCTTCGTCACCACCAAGCTCTGGAACGACCGCCACGACGGCGACGAGCCGCTCGCCGCGATCGACGAGAGCCTGCAGAAGCTGCAGCTCGACGCCGTCGACCTCTACCTCATCCACTGGCCGACGCCGAAGAACGACAACTACGTCCACGCGTGGCAGAAGATGATCGAGATCCGCGAGGCGGGCAAGACGCGCTCGATCGGAGTCTCGAACTTCCTCGTGCCGCACCTCGACCGCATCGTCGCCGAGACCGGTGTGACCCCCGTGGTCGACCAGATCGAGCTGCACCCCGCCCTCAGCCAGCGCGAGATCGCGGCCTGGGGCCAGGAGCACGACATGCACATCGAGTCGTGGGGCCCGCTTGGCCAGGGCAAGTACGACCTGTTCGAGATCCCCGCGGTGAAGGATGCCGCCGAAGCCCACGGCAAGAGCCCCGCTCAGGCCGTGCTGCGCTGGCACATCCAGCACGGGTTCATCGTGTTCCCCAAGTCGGTGCGCCGCGAGCGCCTCGAGGAGAACTTCGACCTGTTCGACTTCGAGCTCACCGCCGACGAGATGGCCGCGATCGACGCCGTCGACCCCGGCGACGGCTCCGGCCGCGTCGGCACGCACCCCGACGACCTCAACTGACGCCGGGCGCGATGTGAACCGCCTCGCGAACGCCTCGAGCCCCTACCTGCGGGCCCACGCCGACAATCCCGTCGCGTGGTTCCCGTGGGGGGCCGAGGCGTTCGCGCTCGCGGCCGAGCGAGACGTCCCCGTGATGATCTCGATCGGGTACAGCACCTGCCACTGGTGCCACGTCATGGCGCGGGAGTCGTTCCAGGATGCCGAGACCGCCGGCATCTTGAACGACGGCTTCGTGTCGATCAAGGTCGATCGTGAAGAGAACCCCGACGTCGACGCCGCTTATCTCGACGCCGCCTCCGCCTTCACCCCCCACCTGGGCTGGCCCCTCACCGTCTTCGCGTCCCCCGAGGGCCGCGTCTTCTATGCGGGCACCTACTTCCCGCCCGCGCCCCGCCCGCCGCAGCCCTCGTTCCGCCAGGTGCTCGCCGCGGTCCGCGAGGCGTGGACCGAGCGACGCGCCGAGGTGGATGCCACCGGCTCCTCGCTCCGCGACGCCCTCGCCGCCGCCGCGACAGCCCCCGTCGACGCGGCACCGACCCTCGACCAGCTCGCCGCCGCCGCGCGCACGGTCGCCGCGCGCGAGGACCGCGAATACGCCGGCTTCGCCGCCGGCCCCGCGTTCGAGACGCCGAAGTTCCCGAACACCCCTGTGCTGCGGTTCCTGCAGCACCCCGCTCTGGCGTCGGAGGCTCCGGATGCCGCGGCCGTGGCATCCCGCGCTCTCTCCGCCATGGTGGACTCCGACCTGCACGACACCGTCGAGGGCGGTTTCTTCCGCTACGCCACGCGGCGCGATTGGAGCGTGCCGCACTACGAGCGCATGCTGACCGACAACGCCGGGCTCGTCGAGGTCGCGCTCGCCGCGGGGGATGAGGCTGCGGCCACGGATGCCGCGCGCTTCCTCGTTGACGTCCTTCAACTGCCGTCGGGCGGCATCGCCGCGGCGCAGGACTCCGAGTCGATCATCGACGGCGTCCGCAACGAGGGCGGGTACTACCGCGTCGCCGACCGCTCGGGGCTGCAGCCTCCGGCCCTCGACGCGAAGGTCGTCACCGGCTGGAACGGGCACGCGATCGCCGCGCTGGCCACCGCCGGCACCCGTACCGACCCGCGCTTGCTCGAAGCCGCTCGCTGGGCCGCCGACGCGGTCCTCGAGAGCAACGTCGCCGATGACGGCACGCTCCGCCGCGCCTCGCTCGACGAGGTGCGCTCCACGGCCCCCGCGACTCTCGAGGACTACGGGGGCCTCGCCCGCGGCCTCCTCGCCCTCGCCCGCGCGACCGGCGAGGTGGCGTACGCTTCGCGGGCTCGCGGGCTCGTCGACCTGTGTGTGCAAGCCGACGGCATCCATCCTCCGGGCGGCGGAGACCCGATCCTTGTCGCGCAGGGCATGCAACCGCACGGCGTGCCGAGCGACGGTGCGTCCCCCTCGGGGCCCTCGGTGTTCGCCCATGCCGCCCTCGACCTCTGGCGCCTCGGCGCGGGAGAGGAGTACCGCACCGCCGCCGAGAACCTCGTGCGGGCCGCGGCCGAGACGGCGCTGGCGGCGCCCCTCGCCCATGGCGCGATCCTCGAGGTCGCTCTCGGCCTGGCATCGGCACCGCGCCAGGTGATCGTCGTCGGCGAGACGGATGCCGAGATCGCCGACGCCGCGCGCCGCCTCCGCGCCGATGTGGTCGCGGTCGTCTCGCCGGAGCAGGCCGTCGGGTTCGCCGAGGCGGGCTTCGCGCTGTTCGAGGGCAAGGCCGCCCAGGGCGGGGAGGCGACGGCGTACGACTGCCGCGCCTTCACGTGCGCGCTGCCGACGACGGACCCGGCGCGGTTGGTCTGACGCGAGGGCGACCGGCTTCGTCCCGCGATCCCTCCCGTGGCGCATCGTCGCCGTCGGCGCTCCGCCCTGTCCGGGCATCGGGCGAGCCCTCACGTCGCAGCGGGGCATCCGCGGGTGAAGTCGGCCCGACGTGCCTGCGTCATCCCGCAGAACCGACCACAAGCTGAGAGAAGTCGATGCCTAACCTCGGCGCAGCCTGAGTCCTCGGGCGTCGTCGACCGCCACGCCGGCGGGCCCGCGGGGGTCGCGTGTCTCTCTCATCTCGTCTCTGGTTCACGTCGGTACTCGCCACGGTCGCCTTGGTCGTCGGAGTGGGGGTCCCGGCGAACGCCGCGGTGGCGGTCTCTCGGGCGGATACGTCGTCGCCCCTCGCGTCGCCGGATGACGCACCCGCGCTGCCCTCCATCGACGAGGCCTCGACCGCACCCGCGCTGCCCGCGGGCTCCTTCACCATCCCGCCAGTTCCGGTACCCGCCGACGACACCACGACGGTCGTCCCGGTCGCCATCGAACGCCCACCGGTCTCGGACGCGGTGGCCGAGTGGGAGAAGCGCTCCGTGCCGGCATCGGGCCTCCACCCGATCCACGAGTCGGAAGGCGTCAGCAGCTATACGAGCGGCTCTGGATCCACGGTCACCCGGGTTTCCTCCGAGCCGGAAAGAGCCCGGGCCGATGGCGGCGAGTGGGTCGACGTCAACACCTCGGTTTCGCGCGACGGTGACACCTGGAGGGTGAAGGACCATCCTCTCGAGCCCGTCTTCCGCGGGGGCGCCGACGAGGCACCCGCTGTGACCGTCTCGCGTGACGGCCACGATGTCTCGTTCGCGCTCACCGGCGCCGCGCCCGGCGAGGTCGCTGCTCCGTTCTGGTGGTGGGACGACTGGGAGGAGCTGACCTACCGCGACGTGTCTGGAACTGCCGATCTCGAGTACCGCGTTGAACCGGGCGCCGTGAAGGAAAGCCTGGTGCTGGATGCCGTCCCCGGGTACCGCTCCTCGTGGACGTGGCGTATCGACGCGGGCTCCATGACTCCTTCACTCGGTGAGGCCGACTCGGTCGTGTTCACGGACAGGACCGGTGCCGATGTGCTCATGATCCCGACGCCCGTCGCCGTCGACTCCAGCGGCGTCGACGGGCAGAGCGGTGATGCCCAGGCCGCTCTCCACGTCGCGCTGAGCAAGGCGGCGGATGGGTCCTGGCGGTACACGTTGCGGGCCGACCGGAACTGGTTGCGTGATCCGGCGCGGGTCTATCCCGTACGGATCGATCCGACGGTAATGACTCCAAACGGGGCGACCGCCTACAAGTCCGACGGCACGGTGTGGAACGGCGCGCAGATGATCGGAAACACCCGGGAGGGAGGGGCCAACAGGTACTGGCGTTCGGTCGTCACCTACGACTACGGCAACCTGCCCGGGCAGTTCATCGCCTCGGCCGGAATGGCCGTCGGGTACGACGACCAGGGCACGAGGTCGTCGCAGCCGGGGTGGGTCCAGCATGCGGGCGGCTTCTCGTTCAACGGCACGGGCTCGCACCTCGGGAACTTCGATCTGTCCGACGACTGGGCTGATGTCGAGGGCGACGGGGTGGCGGCTCGTCTGGCGCGCAATCTGCGCATCGGGGATCGACCCGCGTTCATGATCGGCGGCTGGGAAGGCTCGTCGTACTCGATGAAGCGGATTCGATCCGCTCTCTGGATCGAGTCGTGGGGCTATCCCTCGGTCGGCGGGTGGGGGCCCGCCGATGGAGGCACCGGGGTCTCTCTGACGCCCACGCTGGGCCTGAAGGCCTGGAACCCGGGCAACCGGCCGCAGAAATATGCCTTCGAGCTCGCCACCGACCCCGGGCTGACGAACATGGTCATCACGCGCGACTGGGACAGCGGAACGCAGTTCCAGATTCCTCCCGGGCTCCTGCGCACCGGCACGTCGTACTACTGGCGCGTGTCCCTGGTCGACGATCTCGACGGCCTCTGGGGGCAGTCGACCTTCCGCCAATCGCCGGTCTACAACTTCTCGACGAACGAGGTGCCGCTTCCGGATGCCGCGACGGCAGCGCCGGGCAACGCCGTCACCGAGACGCCGGCCACCGTGACCACGTTGACACCGACCCTCCAGGTAGGAGCCGTCGCCGACACTGACGGCGTAGGGGGCTCGATGAGCTACCAGTTCCGGATCGCCACCGGGTCGGACGCGCGGTCTGGTGCCGTTGTGACCTCCGGATGGATCCGTGCGGAGAACGACATCGCCTCGTGGACCGTGCCCGCCGGAACCCTGCAGGACGGCGGGGTCTACGCCTGGACGGTCACGACGAACGACGGCCAAGACACCCGCACCGGCAACGGATGGGTCCGTCGCCTCCGGGCCGATCTTCGTCTCGGAGCCTCGGGGCCGTCACCGTTCGACACCGCGGGTGCGGTGACCACCAACCTCGCGAACGGCAATGTCAACGTCGCCTTCGCGTCCCCGACCGTGACGACGCTGGGCGGCCCGATGGGAATGTCTTTCACATACAACTCGCAGGAGGTGCGGGGCGCGAACCGTGGGTTGGTCGGCGAGTACTTCGATGCGCGCGTGGGTGGCGCGGCGCCGACGGCACCGGAGGGCTACACATTCAGCGACAAGACCGCAGTCCTCGTCCGTACCGATCCTGCCGTCTCGTTCCAATGGGGTTTGGGCTCTCCGGCAGAGGCCGTCCCGGCCGACCATTTCCTCTCCCGCTGGACCGGCTTCCTCGCTCTGCCGAGCGAGTTGGTGGGACGAGACGTTCGCTTCGGGGCGACGCACGACGACGGCCTCCGCGTGATCTACGACGGGCGCAAGCTGATCGATCGATGGCAGGGAGGATCGTGGACGACCGCGGCTGACACCACCGTCACCGGGACAGGCGGAGCCAAGAGCATCCGGGTCGAGTATTACGAACAGGTCGGTCTCTCCTCCATCGACCTCTGGGTCGAGTACACCCCCGATGGGGCGTCTGCGCCCATCCGGATGAGCGTTCCGCCGGACTGGTTCACGAAGCGCGTGACCACTCTGCCGCAGGGGTGGGGCGCATCGGTGCCGCTGGCAGGGGCGGCAGCGAATTGGGTCTCGGCAAAGAGCAGCGATGCGTCGGTCGTCCTCACTGACACCACGGGAAGGGGGCACACCTATACGAAGGTCTCGGCGGGCGGATTCGTCGCGCCCGCGGGGGAGTACGGCGTCGTTTCTCTCGAGGGGAACGGGTGGGTGGTGTTCACTGACGAAGACGGCACGGTCTATCACTTCACGAAAGAAGGTCGCGTTGCTTCGGCGACACCTCCGGAAGACGTCCGGAAGGCCGCGGCACCGCAGGCCCTCCTGAATGCCGACGGAGTGACCACCGAGGTGGTGGATCCGGTGTCGAAGAACGGCGACGACTATCTGCGCAAGATCGTCTTCGGGTATCAGAATGGTGAACGCTCGTCGTGCCCGGAGCGTGAGGGATCGGGTTACGCCAAGGCTCCGGTCGACCTGCTCTGCCGCATCTCCTACCCCGATGGGTCGGAGTCGAGGCTGTTCTACAACAGCGACGGCCAACTCGCCGCGATACTCGATCCCGGCGACGAGCTCACGCTTTTCGGTTACGACAGCGCCGATGGTCTGCTGAACCAGATCCGCGATGCCACGGCGAATGACAGTCGCCCGCTCACCGATTCGGGACGGGCTGAGGACGCGGCGGTGACGTCGATCACCTATGACGGCACACGCGCCATCGGCGTCGCGCTGCCCGCACCCGACGGGGTCACGGCGGCCGAGCGCCCGTCGCGGAGCTACAGCTATGGGGAGGGACGCACCACCGTCTCCGTCTCGGGATTGCCCGGCCCCTCGCAGACGGTCACCTACGACGCGGCCTGGAGGCAGACGACCTCCGCGACGGCAATGGGTGTGACGAACAGCCGGGAATGGGACGCGAACAAGGATCTGGTGCGTCGCACAAAGGCCGCGTCGGGACTCGTGACGACGACGATCTATGACCGGACCGATCGACCCGTAGCGACGTACGGAGCTGCACCGGCCGAGTGCTTCTCGGCTGACGGGCATCCGGTGGCGCAGCCGGTACAGAGGGACGGTTGTGGTGTGGTGCCGCCCTCGAGCAGCACGACGTATGACGGCGGGATGAAGGGACTGCAAGCGGCTTACTATTCGAACACCGAGAAGCTCGCGGGAAAGCCGGAGGCCTACGGGCTCGGCCTCGACGGCGCCAGCGGGGGAGCGGTCGACCGTGACTGGGGGATGGACGCACCGATCGTCGGAGTGTCGAGCGATCACTGGTCGCTGCGTCTGACCGGGCTGGTCACCTTCCCCGAAGCAGGTACGTACCGTCTTCGCACGACAAGCGATGACGGCGCGCGGTTATGGCTCGACGACGTGCTGGTCATCGACAGGTGGACGGCACCCGCCGGGACCGACGGTACGAGTGCCGCCTTCACGGTCGCCGCAGGAGAGGTGCGCCGAATCCGGCTCGAGTACTTCGACAATGTCTCGTCGGCGCTGCTGCAACTCAAGTGGTCGACTCCGTCCCAAGACGCGTTCGTCGTCGTTCCCGGCACGCAGTTGCGCCCTGACTACCGCCTGGTCACCTCCTCGACCATCGACGACACCACGAGCGTCGTCGGCGCATCCGCACCGTCGCTCACCACGTCCCGCACGTACGCCGACCCGGTCGTGGGTCAGGTGACGGCGAGCACGGTCGATCCGGGTGGACTGTCGCTGACGAGCGCTGCATCGTTCGAGAAGGTGAACGGCTCCGGCTGGCTGCGACAGAAGTCCAAGGCGCTGCCTGCCGCCGCGGCATCCGGTTCGATTATGGATGCCAAGAGCACCACGCGCGCCTACTTCGGCGACGCGGAGCAGCTGACCGACGACACCTGCGGTGTGCCCGCAGGAACTCGCCAGTTCGGGATGCTGAAGACGTCGACCGGCCCCACACCGGCGAGCGGCCCGGCGATCGTGACCTCGTACGTCTACGACGTCATGGGGCGGACGGCCGGCACCCGTGTCACGGGCGATGAGGCGTGGT
Organism: Microbacterium sp. NPDC089188; assembly: GCF_040685155.1. Taxonomy (NCBI): domain Bacteria; kingdom Bacillati; phylum Actinomycetota; class Actinomycetes; order Micrococcales; family Microbacteriaceae; genus Microbacterium; species Microbacterium sp. NPDC089188. The sequence goes on from NZ_JBFBHH010000002.1 coordinate 739,541, forward strand.
CGTGCACGACGGTCGACGCCCGCGGTCGCACGGTGAAAGAGGTCTCGGTCGGTGGCGCGGGGGTCGCGACCGACACGGTCACGACCGCGTACACGCCGACGCGGACCGGTTTGACGGTGACGGTGGCGGGAACGCCCATCGCCGGATCGAGCACCTCGGGGACGACGACCCAGACCGACCTTCTTGGACGCGTGGTGTCGTACACCGACGTGTGGGGCGTTGTGACGACTCCGGTCTACGAGCCGCTGACCGGGCGGGTGCTCCGTGTGATGACGTCGGGCCCGGGTGTGCCGTCGTCGACCACGGCCTTCGCGTACGACCGTGACGGCAAGACGACCACGGTGACGTTCGACGGTCAGGTGTATTCGGCGTCGTCGTTCGATGCGAAGCAGCGGATCGCGCAGGTGTCATATCTGGGCGGTTCATCGCTGGGGGTGGCGTGGGATGACAAGCGCGGCTCGATCGGGTCGCAGACATGGTCGTTTCCGTCGTCTGCGTCGATCACCGATGAGGTGACGCGGTCGGTGGCGGGGCGGATCGTACGCGAGAGCATCTCGCAGGAGGGCCGGTCGTTCGATTCGACGTACGGGTATGACGCGGCGGGGCGGTTGGTGTCGGCGAAGATCCCGGGTCACGACCTGTCGTATGAGTTCGCGTCGTCGGGTGGGTGTGGTCCGAACACCTCCGCGGGTGCCTCCGGTAACCGGACGCGGTCCATCGACAGATACTCGGCGCCGGGGTCGTCTGAAGCGAGCGTGACGACCGCGGATTATTGCTATGACAGGGCCGATCGGTTGCTGGCGAGCTATGTGTCGAATCCCGTTCCGGGGGCGTCGCAGATCGCCGACGGCTTCAATGCGGATGAGACCTCGTTCGATGTGCGAGGGAACACGACGCGTTTGTCGAACCTGCTGTTCTCGTATGACGCGAAGAACCGTCACATCGGTACGCGGACGTATGCGGGTTCCGTGGTGTCGGTGGTGCGGGATGGGTCGGGTCGTGTGGTGTCGCGGACGGTGGATCCGGCCGGTGATGCACCGGCGGTGACGACACGGTTCGTGTATGCGGGGTCGGGGGAGACGCCGTGGGCCGAGGTGTCGGGTGATGCGGCGGTGGTGTTCTTGTCGTTGCCGGGTGGGGTGACGGTGGATGTTCCGTCTTCGGGTGAGTCGATGTGGTCGTATCCGTCGTTGCAGGGGCACACGGTGACGACGGGGTCGGGGGCGGATGCCACGGGTGTGCGGTTGTACGACCCGTTCGGTCAGCCGTTGGATCCGGTGACGTTGGCGATCGGGACGGCGTCGGCGGATGGGTCGGGGTCGGTGAACGGTACGACGGGGTGGTTCCAGGGGGCGCAGAAGATCGTCGACACCCTCGAGGACACTTTGGTCATCGAGATGGGTGCCCGGTTGTATCTGCCGGCGTTGGGTCGCTTCTTGCAGGTGGACCCGGTGGAGGGCGGTGTCGACAACGACTACGTCTGGCCGACGGACCCCATCGGGCGAAACGACCTGAGTGGGCGCGCCTGGTGGGACGACATGGCTCGCACCATCACCGAGAACCCGGCGATACAGGCAGGGCTGTTCGCGTGCGGATTGATACCGGGTGTGGTGGCAACTGTCTGTGGCGCGGTGTCGGTGGCGGCCTACGCCCTTCAGGGGCGCTGGGGTGAGGCAGCGGCCTCAGCCGTAGGAATGGTCGCGGGCAGCGTTGCTGCGGGAGCCGTCAGCGCTGTCGTTCGAGCCGTTGCCTTTGCCTCAGTCCGGCCCGTAATCGCCGTGTCCACAAGAGCCTCGGTGCGGGCGGCGCGCGAATCAAGTGCGGCGGCCTACGCGCAATCGACGCGATATCAAACGGCTGCGATCGGTGGCTTGGCCGGACCCGCGGTTGAGAACGCCATCAAGCCTGCTGCGCGGTCGACGGGGAGAGATCGAGGGCGCCGACCTGTGAACCGGGGAATGTATTGATGAAAGCAAAATCTCCTGGTTGCGTCAGTTCTTCGGGTCTCAGGCCAGTGGGGCGCGTTGTCAAAATGATCAACGGGAGCATTCTTCTCGGTTTGACGTATGCGTCAACTGTTACCGTGATTGAATCGAACGAGAAATTTTGGCTATTCGTTCTTCTCCTGGCTGCTGGAATGGCGTTTGGTATCTCGTTGCGAGTCGGCTTCAATGTTCGTCCTGATGGCATCCGCTTTCGCTCTTATTTCCAAAATCTCTTTTTTCAGTTCGGCGGTGCTGACGAGTTTGAGTGCGTTCTATATCGCGGCTTCTGGAATAGATTTTCGTCGGGAAACGGTGCGACAAATCTTGGTTGTTACATGTTGCAGGTAAGGAAATCAAGCGGAAGGGTCATTCGACTACCTGCGACCATGGGGGGACGTCGTACGTTGCGTAAAGCCGTCGCCGAATTGAACGCCCTCACGGCCGCCGCGCCTGACTCAGCTACGGATCACTGATGAAGTGGGCGGGCGGATCGTGCGCGAGAGATCCGCGCAAGAGGGGCGATCGTTCGACTCGCCCTAAGGGTATGACGCGGCAGGCCGGCTGATGTTGGCACGGCTCGCGGGTCCAGACGTGTCGCATGAGTTCGCATCGTCGGGTTGATGCGGTCCGCACCCCTCCGCTGGTGCCTCCGTCAATCGGACGCGGTCCGTCGACAGGCACTCGGCGCCGAGGTTGTCGTGGGCTGAGGTGTCGGGTGATGCGGTGGTGGTGTTCTTGTTGTTGGTTCCAGGGGGCGCAGAAGATTGTCGACACCCTCGAGGACGCCGTGGTCATCGAGATGGGTGCCCGGTTGTATGTGCCTACGTTGGGTCGGTTCCTGCAGGTGGACCCGGTCGAAGGTGGTGTCGACAACGACTACGTCTGGCCGACGGACCCCATCGGGCGGAACGACCTGAGTGGGCGGGCGCGGTGGGAAGACACGGTGAACGCGCTGAAGAGCGGGCTGGCCGGTCGCCTGATGTGGGAGAACCGACTGGCAATCCCCCTTTTCGCTTTGCATTTTGGGCGCGCCGATCCGCTCGTCGAGGTTCGCGCGGGGCATGGAAAGAACGCGGTCGCGAGGCTGGAGAGTCGAGTGAGGCAAGACATGGACATGTTCTCGGGGTTCTCTCGGCTGCGAGAAGTTTTCTGGGCCTTGATCGTCGTTCCCGCAAATCTCCTGCTTCTGTTCTGGTACTTCTTCGGAGATTGGTTGGTGTCGGGCGTCGCTGTCCCGCTCCTCATGCTGCTGGCTCTTGGTGAGCTGGTGCGGTTCGTGCGAATTCGCCGATCTCAGACGGAGGTTGCCGATGTTACGGATACCGCCCACTAGCGCGACGCCGACGGTCGAGCCCTCGTGCGACCGCTATCCCGTCGAGGGGGCGGACATTGATGTGAGGGCGGCGGCTACGTTCTGTCTGAAACGTCTACCCAGAGCGAGAACGGCTTTGAAGCAGAATGCGTTACGGGTAGATCGCTGCCAACCGCGTCCCCGGGATCTGCGGAATGCGGTGACGCTCACGGAGCCCGCGGGACTATCCCCCAGCTCGCACCCTGACGACCCAACCCACGCCAGCTCTGGCCCCGGGAAGGGGCATCCGCTCACTCCAACAGGTGCCGTAAGAACCTCCCCGGCGCCTCCAGAAACCCTCGGTGCAACCGCACCAGCTCCAGGTCGTCCCAGGAGCTCTCGCGGATGCCCCACTCGCCCAGCTCGAGGATCGTCGCGCCCGGCAGCGCCGCCAGCACGGGGGAGTGCGTCGCGCAAATGACCTGGGTCCCGCGCGAACGCATGCGGTCGAGGGACGCCAGCCAGCGCAGCGTGGAGGAGAACGACAGAGCCGCCTCGGGCTCATCCAGGCAGGCGAGGCCCGCGACGTATCGCTCGTGGTCGAGCACCTCGTCGAGGAGGCTGTTGAACGACTCGCCGTGGCTCATCTCGTGGAGGCTCGGCGCCGGGCCACCGAGATCGTCTCGCCACGAGTAGTAGCCGTGCATCGTCTCGGCCCGCAGGAAGAAGCCCCACCGCGGAGCACGTGGGCTCCGCTCGATCCGCAACCACTCGCCGAGCGGGCTCTCGGTTCGCCGTGTCTCGCCTCCGCCGTTGATCGACCCGCCCTCAGCGGGCAGACCCGCCGCCTCGGCGATGCCCTCGATGAGCGTCGACTTGCCCGACCCGTTCTCCCCGACGAGGAAGGTCACACCGGGGCCGAACTCCCACCCGTCCGCCCCGGCGACGTCGAGGAAGTGCGCCACCGCCGGCACGGTCGCCGGCCACGCCCCGCGGTCCACCGGCGCGTCCCGGAACAGCTTCACCCGCTGCACCGGCCGCGGGTCGTGCAGCCACTCGTCTCCTCGCGTCACGCTCGCCCCCTCGGCATTCGTCTGGACCCGTCAGATCCAGGTGGGCAGCCAGTTGTGCAGTCGCCAGAACTCGTACGGCACGGGGAGCCCCGCCCACACCGGATACCAGAACGCCGAGACGACGACGCAGAGCCCCAGGAAGGCGAGCACGATGATCTGGCCGCTCAGACGGCTCGAGCCCCTCACCCCCCGCGCGATCTCGCGCAGCGTGAACGCGAGGGCCAGCACGAGGAAGGGCAGCATCGCGACCGTGTAGAACTGGAAGATCGTGCGCTCGGGATAGAGCAGCCACGGCACGTAGGTCGCCGCCAGCCCCGTCAGGACGAGGGCGTAGCGCCAGTCGCGAATCATGACGAACCGCACGAGCAGGAAGAGGGATGCCGCGACGCCCGCCCACCAGATGATCGGGTTCGCGATGCTCGAGATCGCCTCGGTGCAGCCCGAGGGCAGGGCGCAGCCGTTGACGCCCGCGTCATCCTGGTGCCAGTACATCGAGGTGGGACGGATCAGCAGCGGCCACTGCCACGCGGGGCTCGCGTAGCTGTGCGGGGTGACGAGGCCCACGTGGAAGGCGTACATCTCCTGGTGATACGCCCACAGGCGCTGGAGCGGCTCGGGGACCCACGCCCAGAAGCCGGTCGCATCCACCGGCGTCCCGCGCTTGTACCCGCCGGTGGTGAAGAGCCACCCCGACCAGCTGGCGACGTAGACGACGGCGGCCACCGGCACGAGCAGCACGAAGGATGCCAGGCCCTGGCGCACGGCATCCATCGGCCATTGCACGATCCCGGCGCGGCGGCGCGCGAGCGCGTCGGTGACGACGGCGTAGACGCCGACGGCGGCGATCACGTACAGTCCCGACCACTTCACGGCCGTGGCGGCCCCCGCGGCGACGCCGGCGGCGAGCAGCCACGGGCGATTCCACAGGATCGGCCCCCACATCGGGTGCTCGAGTCCGCGCGCCGCGACGAGGCCGGCCATCCGGTCGCCGGAGCGACGGTGGTCGAGGGCGACGAACCAGAACGTCAGCACGATGAAGAACGTCAGGAAGATGTCGAGCAGCGCGATGCGGCTGAGCACGATGCCGAGACCGTCGATGGCGAAGAGTCCGGATGCCACGGTGGCGAGGGGGATCGACCGGGTGAGCGTCCGCGCGAAGAGGTAGATGGCGAGCACCGTCACCGTGCCGATGACGGCGGCCGAGATGCGCCACCCGGTGGCCGAGTCCGGTCCGAGCAGGGCCATCCCCGCGCCGATGAGGATCCGGCCCAGCGGGGGGTGCACGACGTAGCTGCCGATCCCGGTGAACACGTCGGTGTCGCCGGCCGCGAAGCTCGCGTCGGCGTCGTCGGGCCACGTCGAGGGGAAGCCCAGCACCCACTGGCTCCAGGCGTCTTTGACGTAGTACGTCTCGTCGAACACCAATTGGTGCGGGTTGCCGATGTCGACGAGGCGCAGCACGGCGGCCACGAGGGTCACGAGGGTCGGCGCGAGCCATCGCCAGAGCCGCATCCCGCGGGGGGTGGAGAGCAGAGCGTCGCGCCAGCGATCGAGGCGCGTCTGCTCGTCGGGGAGCAGGAAGGAGACGGCTGTGCTCACGGCCCCCAGCCTAAGGTGGAACGGTGATCATCCTCGCGGCGACCCCCATCGGCAACCTGGGTGACGCCTCGCGGCGTCTCGTCGAAGCCCTCGAGAACGCCACGGTCGTCGCCGCCGAAGACACCCGCACGACGCAGCGCCTGCTCGCGGGCCTCGGCGTCGAGAACCGCCCGCGTCTGATCGCCCTGCACGACCACAACGAGAAGCAGCGCGCGGCGGAGCTCGTCGAGCTCGCCCGCGTCGACGATCTGCTGGTGCTGAGCGACGCCGGCATGCCGACGGTCAGCGATCCCGGGTTCGGCCTGGTGGCCGCCGCCGCGGCCGCGGGCGTCACCGTCACGGCCCTTCCCGGCCCCAGCGCGGTCGTCACCGCGCTCGCCGTGGCGGGCCTGCCGACCGACCGGTTCGCGTTCGAGGGCTTTCCGCGCCGCAAGCCCGGCGAACGTCGCCGGGCCTTCGCGCAGCTCGCGTCGGAGGAGCGGACCCTCGTCTTCTTCGAGTCGCCGTCGCGGTTGGCATCCACCCTCGGCGACCTCGCCGCGGCGTTCGGCGCCGATCGCCCCGCCGCCGTCTGCCGCGAGCTGACGAAGCTCTACGAAGAGGTCAAGCGGGGCCCCCTCGGCGAACTCGCCGCGTGGGCGGCGGAGGGCGTGCGCGGTGAGATCGCGATCGTCGTGGGCGGCGCCTCGGCGCGCGAGGTGGCGTTCCCGGATGCCGTGGCCCAGACCCTCGAGCTCGTGCGCAGCGGCGCGCGGCTCAAGGAGGCCGCGGCCGAGGTGTCGTCGCAGACCGGTCATTCCTCGCGCGAGCTCTACCAGGCCGCTCTAGCCGCGCGCTAGCCGCGCGAGGCGTCAGAGAATGTCGCCTGGCGAGCTGCCAGGCGACATTTTCTGACCCCTTACGCGCGTGGAGAGCGCGAGCGGCGGCGGTGGGCGATCAGGACCGTTCCGGTCGCGAGGGCGAGGAGTCCGGCGGCGAGGATGCCGAGGGGAACGCTCGTGCCGGTCTCGGCCAGACCCGGCGCCGGTGCGGAGGGGGGCGCGGGCGTCGCCGGGGCGGGTGCGGGACTGCTGGGTACGGGCGCCGCGGGGGCCGGTACGGGCTCGGCCGGAGCGGGCTCCGTCGGCGCGGGTGACGGAGCACCCGGCGTGGGCGTCGGGCCGGGCTCACCGGGCGTCGGTCCGCCGGGGGCGGGCGCGGCATCGCCGACGCGCTCGAGCCCGAGGTCGTCGATCGTCCCCCACGCGCCGGCGGGCAGCTCGGCGCTCACCCGTACGGTGAGGCTCTCGCCCTCGGCGATCTCGATCTCGTCGGTGCGCGGTTCCGACCACACCCGCCATCCGCCCGCCGTGAACGGAGCGGCCGAGGTGTCGGCATCCGAGGCCAGCTCGATGCTCGCCGTCCCGTCGCCGAACGCGCCGCCCTGCAGCGCTCCGGCGGCGACGTACCGACCGGCCGGGACGTCGTCGACGCGCTGCTCGAGGGTGAACGACATCGCCTCGGCGGCGAAGAAGTGGGCCGAGCGCTCGCCCGTGCGCGGATCGTCGGTCGCGCGCAGTGAGAGCGGACCGTCGACGATCCACATCGAGACGTCGGGATCCTCGAACCCGGGGTTGCGCAAGAGGTTCTCGGTCGAGACGGTGACGACGGCGAGAGCGGCGTGACCCTCGGCGGTCGCGCCGGCGATCTCGTAGACGCCGGGGCGCGACAGGTCGGGCGCGGCCTCCCAGGTCACCGGGCTCTCTTCGCTCGTGCCGTCGCTGTAGCGCACGGTCACCCGTCCGGGGAGCGCCGCCGCGTCGCCGACGGTCACGGAGAGCCGCACGGTGTCGACGCCCGTGACCTCCCGGGGTGCGACAGCGCCGGTGCGGACGTAGGCGAAGGTGCGCAGCGACTCGAGCGGGGTGCCGTCGACGTCGAAGAGCGACTGGTTGTCCCACGCCGATCCGCCGAAGTACTCACCGGCATCCTCCGGGTCGTACTCGCTCGCGAAGCTCGTGGCCCAGCCCGAGCCGTCGCGCTCCCAGAGCACGCGGTTTTGCGCCAGCTGGTCGGGCGAGCCGACGGGGAGCCACGCGGGCTCCCAGTAGTACGCGCCGATGCCGGCGTCGCCGACGTCGGCGACGGCCTGGACGACGTCGCTCAGCGCGGTCGCCTGACCCTGGACGCTGATGGGATAGGCCTCGGCCTCGGAGGCCGCGTCGATCACGTCGGGGTGACCGTCGGCGTCGTCGAGCGTGCGCACCCACGACGTCTCGGCGACCATGACCTTCTTGTCGAAGGTGTCGGCGACCTGACGCAGCACCGCGGTGAGGTTCTCGGTCGTGCCGTGCCAGAACGGGTAGTACGACGAGGCGAACACGTCGTAGTCGACCTCGTTCGCCGCCAGCTCCGCGGCGTACGCGGCGTGATGGCCGGGGCGCTCGGGGTTCGTGACGTGAACGGCCACGAGGGCGTCGGGCGTGACCTCGCGGACGGCGGCGGCTCCCGCCGAGAACACCCGCGCCATGTCGGGCCAGCCGGTCACGCCGGCCACCCCGCCGTTGGTCTCGTTGCCCACCTGGACGAGCTCCACGTCGACACCGGCGGCGACGAACTCGGTGAGCGCCTCGCGGGTGAAGTCGCCGACCGCGTCGGCGGTCTCGGCGGTATCCATTCCCGCCCAGGCCTTCGGCGCTTTCTGCTTGGCGGGGTCGGCCCAGAAGTCGGAGTAGTGGAAGTCGACGGCGACGCCGAGACCCGCGGCGGTCGCGCGCGCGCCGATCTCGACGGCCCGCTCCACACCGACGTTGCCTCCGCCGTACCCGCGGCCCTCGGCGTCGAACGGGTCGTTCCATACGCGCACGCGCACGTCGGTCACGCCGTGGTCGGCGAGCACCTCGAACAGGTCGGCGGGGGCGCCGTCGTCGTCGCGGAACACGACTCCCGACTCCTCGAGCGACAGCACCGACGACACGTCGACGCCGAGGGCGAAATCGGATGCCAGGCCCTCGACGCGCGGGACGGTGATCCCGGCTTCGACCGGCTCGGCGGCGGGCGCGGCCTGGGCCGCCGTGAGGGGCGCCACCGCGAGGGCGACGCCGAGGGTCAGGGCCGCGAGGGCCGTGGGACGGGGGTGATTCGGCATCCGGATCTCCATCGATCGAGGACGGGTCGGTCGGGACTCAGCCCTTGACCGACCCCTGGGTGAGGCCGCCGACGATGTAGCGCTGCAGCGACAGGAACAGGGCGAGGACCGGGATCGACGCGAGCACTGATCCCGCGGCGAACAGGCCCCACCGGGAGGTGAGCTGATTCGAGACCCATTGGTACATGCCGACGGCGAGGGTCCAGTTGTCCTCGGACACGAGGATGATGCGCGCCAGGATGTAGTCGCCGAAGGCGGCGATGAAGGCGAGCAGCGCGACGACCGCGAGGATCGGCGTGACCAGCGGCATGATGAGCTTCCAGAAGATCTGCGCGTGGGTCGCGCCGTCGATCTTGGCCGATTCGTCGATCTCGATCGGGATCGTGTTGAAGAAGCCGTACATGAGGAACGTGTTCGCGCCGAGCGCGCCGCCGAGGTAGACGCAGATGAGGGCGAGCTTCGAGTTGATGCCGAGCGCGGGCACGACCTCGCCGATGGTCAGGAGCATGAGGAAGATCGCCACGAACGCGAGCGCCTGGGGGAACATCTGCACGATGAGCAGGCCGGTGAGGCTCGCCCGCCGCCCCGAGAAGCGGAAGCGCGAGAACGCGTAGGCGCCGGCGGCGCCCATCAGCACCGCGCCGACCGAGGCGACACCGCCCACGAGGAGGGTGTTACCGACCCAGGTCCAGTAACTCGTGCCCGACAGGGCGGCGTAGTTCGAGAAATCGACCGCCGAGAACAGCGCGTTCGACGAGGCGAGGCTCCCGCGCGGGTTGAGCGAAGCGGAGAGCACGTAGACGAGCGGGAACAGCGCGTAGAAGGCGACGAGTGCGGCGACGGGGTACTTCCACCCGACCTCGGCGAGCCAGCGGCGCTTCTTCGCGGGGGTGCTGCGGGCGGCATCGTGTCCGGTGCCGCGTGCGGTGACGGTCATGCGAACTCCTCCAGCTTGCGGGTCTGACGGAAGGCCAGCGCCGAGATGGCGCCGACGACGACGAACACGACGATCGACAGAGCGCTGGCGAGGCCGTAATCCGCCGCTCCGCCCGAGACGCCGGAGATGTCGTAGATGGCGGAGATGAGGATGTCGGTCGAGCCCAGCGCGTAGGGCGCCCCGGGTATCGCGGGTCCGCCGTTGTTGAACATGTAGATGACGGTGAAGTTGTTGAAGCTGAACGCGAACGACGAGATCGCCAGTGGAGCGGTCGACACGAGCAGCAGCGGCAGCACGATCGAGCGGAACGAGCGCCAGCGGCCGGCGCCGTCGAGCTGCGCGGCCTCGAGGGTGTCGGACGGCAGCGCCTGCAGGGCGCCCGTGCAGACGAGGAACCAGTACGGGTAGCTCAGCCACACGTTCACCCACAGCACGGCGAGTTTCGCGAGCACCGGGTCGCCGAGCCAGTTGATGGGCAGGCCGAAGAAGAAGACGTCGTTGATGACACCGAACTCGGAGTTGAACATGCCGCGGAACAGCAGCGCCGACATGAACGCCGGGAACGCGTACGGGAGGATGAACAGGGTCCGCAGGAACTTCCGCGCCCGCACGCGCGGGTCGTTGAAGATCATCGCGAAGAGCAGCCCGAGGCCGAAGCTGATCACCACCGACAGGATCGCGAACGCGAACGTCCACCCGGTGACCGACAGCAGCGGCTGCAGCAGCGCGCCGTCGGTGAAGACGCGAAGGAAGTTCTCGAACCCCACGTTGACGTACCAGCCGGTGGGCAGGCTCTGCCCGTCGGCGGAGGTGAAGGTGCCGCGGTCGGTCGCGGTGTAGACCGTGCCCGTCGTGGTGTCGGTGATGGTCTGCGCCTGCTCGTCCCACACGAGCGTCGAGGTGTAGACCGTCGCGGTCGAGCCGTCGCGTGTGCGCAGCGCACCGTCGTTGGGGTCGTCGGACAGGGGCACCCGGAGACTCGCGGCGGCCTGCTGCACCGCGGGGTCGGTGAGCACGTCGGCACGCGGCACCACGGTCCAGCCCGACACCTCGGTCGGAGCGCCGCTCGCCCCGATCTCGCCCTCGACCGTCGCCAGGGGTTCGTCGGGTGTCCCCACGCGCACGACGTCGTCGTCGGCGATCGCGAGGCCGTAGGTGCCGAGGCGTTCCACCACGGCCATGGGGTAGGTGGCGGAGTCGTCGACCCGGCGCTCGCCCTGGATCAGGGTGGCGTCCACCGCCTGCGACTGGGAGCCCGCGTGACCGGTGCCGTAGTTCGTGAAGGCGATGTAGGCGGTGTAGCCGAAGATGAAGACCTGGAACGCGAAGAGGAAGATCAGCCCCGGCAGCAGGTACTTCAGCGGCAGGGCGCGCCGGGTGAAGTAGACGATGTCGGCGATGATCAGCAGCACGGCGGTGATCGAGGCCAGCAGCCAGGACTCGGCGCCGACGGCGGTGAGGATCGTCAGGATGCCGAAGGCGTTGACGACCGCCATGATCATGAGCTTGACGAGGAAGCCGACGCCGATGCCGCGGAAGCTGCGGGCGTGCGATTCGCGTGCCGGGAGGGGCGCGGGGGCGGTGGGGGCCGCGCCCGGGGGCGCGACGGGAGGGGTGACCGACATGGGTGCTCCGGATTCGTCGGGGTGGTACCGCGGGCGGGCGCGGGGGAACCGCGCCCGCCCACGGAGCGTGTCGTCAGCCGGCCAGCGTGCTCTGAAGGTCGGTGATCATCTGGTTCCACGTCGAGACGGGCTCGGCGCCGGAGATGATCTGCGCCTCGGCGGCGTTCCAGAGGTCCCACACCGACCCCATCTCGGGGATCGAGGGCATCGGCACGCCGTTCTGGGCCGAGGCGAGGAAGCCGGCGATGATCGGGTCGGAGGCGACCTCCTGGCCGAGCGAGGTGTAGGCGGGGATGCGCGGGTCGGCCTCATACAGGGCGCGCTGGGCGTCCTCGGTGCCGAGGTAGTTCACGAGGAACTCCGTCGCGAGCAGCGCGTTCTTGCTCTGCGCGCTGAGGTAGAAGCCCTGCACGCCCACGAACGGCGCGGCCGTCTCGCCGCCCGCGCTGGGAAGGGGGTTCACGGCGACGTCGATGCCCTCGAACGAGCTGATCGCCCACGGGCCCTGCACCGTGTAGGGCGCCTTGCCGCTCGCGAAGAGCTCGTTGTTGATGTCGTAGTCGATCGTGGTCGAGAGGTACCCCGCCTGGCCGTTGGTCGACAGCCACTGCGCGAAGCTCTCGCCCGGGGCCCCGCCCATGCCCACCTCGGACGTGTACGAGCCGCTGGCGTCCTGCACGAACACGGGGGCGCCGAAGGAGGTCTGCAGCCCGTACATCGTGTAGCCGTCGCCGGTCTCACCAGCGGTGTTGATGACGAACGGGCGCTCGGCCCCGGATGCCAGACCCCGCTGGATCATGTCGTCCCACGTGGCCGGCGCGTCGGTGCCGACGAGGGCGGTGTTCTGGACCAGGGCGACAGTCTCGAGGGAGTACGGCAGGGCGTAGAGCTGCCCGTCGTAGGTCATGGCCTCCAGCGCGACGGGCTCGAAGTTCGAGGCGGTGTCGCCGAGGTCGATCGTGTCGACGACGCCGGCCGCGACGAGGGCGCCGAGCCAGTCGTGCGCGCCGACGGTGATGTCGGGGCCTTCGCCGGTGGGGACCTGGGCGATGAAGTCGTTGCGGAGGTCCTCGAAGTTCTTCTGCACGAGCCGCACGGTCGCGCCCGTCTCCTCCTCGAACGCCTTCGCGGCATCGCCGATGGCCTGCTCGCGCTCGGCGTCGGTCCACACGACGATCTCGGGGCCGTCACCGCCCTGGGCGGAGTCGTCGCCGGATCCGCCGCCGGAGCAACCGGTGAGGGCGAGGGCCGAGACGGCGAGGATCGCCGCCGAGCCGAGGAGCGTGCGCCGGGGTGCTGTCATGCGCATGAGAGGTCCCTTTCTGTGCGACCGCAGCCATTGCGGTCGGTTCGGGTGACCGCGGTGGTCGCGGTCGGGTCGTGCGGGGTCGCGGTCCTCGCGGCCCGCTCACCCGGCCGCGTCGGTGCGGCCGGGTGTCGTTCGGAGTGGGATGCCGGCCCGTCAGGCCCGGCCGGCCTCCTCACGTGCGGTGCGGACGACGGCGATGCCGCCCGCGGGTACCGTCAGCGCGCCGTCCGTCGGTGCGCCGGTGAGCAGCTCGGTGCCGTCGAGGGCGAGGTCGACGGCGTCGTCGCGGTGGTTGACGACGAACGTGAAGTCGTGCTCGTCGGAGCTCCGCACGACCACCTCGCACCCGGCCGGGACGACGGATGCCGAGACCCCGGCGTCGGCGTAGGCGGCGGCCATCACGTGCGCGAGGCTGTCGGCATCCAGGCTCGTCGACACGTACCACCCGGTCCCGGCGCCGTACGCGTGCCGGGTGAGGGCTGCGCGCCCGGCGGCCGGACCGTCGACGTAGCGGGCCACGACGTCGGCCCCGTCGACGATGAGGTCCTCCGCCCAGGCGCGAGCGGTGAGGGCCGCGCCGTCGGCCCGCTCGAGGGTGATCGTCTCGCCCTCGCGGAGCGGGAGGAACTCTTCCACGCGCACGCCGAGCGCGTCGGCCAGAGGGGCGAGGTAGCCGCCCGGGTGCACGGCGTCGTTCTCGTCGACGATGCCCGAGAAGAACGACACGACCAGCGTCCCGCCGCCGCGGACGTAGGCGGCGAGGTTGTCGGCATCCGCTTTCGACAGCAGGTACTGGGCCGGGACGACGACCAGGCGGTAGCCCGAGAGGTCGTGACCGGGCAGAGCGAAATCGGCGGTGATGCCGTCGCGCCAGAGCTGCTCGTAGTACGCGCGCACCTGCGCCTGGTGGGTGACGTCGACCGAGGGACGCCACTCGAGGTCCTGCGCCCAGAACGACTCGAAGTCCCACAGCACCGCGGCCTCGGCCTGCACGCGTGCTCCGCGCACCTCGCCCAGGCGCCCGAGGGCCGTGCCGAGATCGACGACCTCACGCCACACCCGGGAGTCGGTGCCGGCGTGGGGGAGCATCGCCGAGTGGAACTTCTCCGCCCCGGAGCGGGAGGCGCGCCACTGGAAGAAGAGGATCGCGTCGGCGCCGCGGGCGAGGTGAGTCAGCGAGTTGCGGGCCATCTCGCCCGGGCGCTTGGCGACGTTGCGCGGCTGCCAGTTCACGGCCGAGGTGGAGTGCTCCATGAGGATCCACGGCGCACCCCCGCCGACGGACCGTGACAGGTCGGCGGCGATCGCGAGGCCCACGTGTCCATCGGGGTCGGCGGCCCAGAGGTAGTGGTCGTCCGAGACGATGTCGACCTCGCGGCCCCAGGCCCACAGGTCGGTGGTCCAGCTCTGGTTCGCCATGAAGTTCGTGGTGACCGGCTGCGTGGCGTGGGCGCGGATGGCATCCCGTTCGAGGCGGAAGCACGCGCGCAGCTGGTGGTCGGTGAAGCGCGCGAAGTCGAGGCGCTGCGCGGGGTTGACGACGCTCGGGGCGTCGGCGGGGGCGCCCACGTGCTCCCAGTCGCCGTAGTGCTGACCCCAGAAGGCGGTGCCCCAGGCCGCGTTGAGACCGTCGAGCGAGCCGTACCGCTCGCGCAGCCAGTCGCGGAAGGCGGCGACCGAGGTGGGGGAGTAGTCCTCGCCGACGGGCACGCCGTACTCGTTGTGCACGTGCCACATCACGACCGCGGGGTGCGTGGCGTAGCGGGCGGCGAGCGCGTCGGCGATGCGCGTGACGGCGGTGCGGTAGGCGGGGGAGGAGGGGGATGCCATGCCCCGCGAGCCGAAGCCCATCGTGCGGCCGTCGCGGGTCACGACCCGCGCCTCGGGGTGGGCGTGGAAGAACCACGCGGGCGGGGAGGCGGTGGGGGTGCCGAGGTCGACGTGGATGCCATTTGCGTGCAGCAGATCGAGGAGCTCGTCGAGCCAGGCGAAGTCGAAGACGCCCTCCCTGCGCTCGAGGAGGGCCCACGAGAAGATGCCGACGCTCACGAGGTTGACGCCGGCCTCGCGCATGAGGCGGACGTCCTCGTCCCAGACCTCGCGAGGCCACTGCTCGGGGTTGTAGTCACCGCCGTATGCGATGCCGTCGAGAGCGGGCCAGGGGGTAGCGCGGGTCATGACACTCCATCGGATCTTCGTGCGTCCCGGACTGGGACCGGTCACAGCCTCCGGCGGTCCGGCCGCATCGCGCAACAACGGGCCGATGTTCGTTACATAACTGTGACCGGTCCCAGTCTCGGCTCGGTGTCGGCATCCCGGACCGTCTCCCGGCCGATAGCATTCCCGCATGGAGCAGACCCCGACCGTTCGGCGCAAGCCGACGATCCGCGACGTCGCGGCAGCCGCGGGCGTGTCACGCGGCACCGTCTCGCGCGTCATCAACGGCGGCCACTGGGTGTCTCCCGATGCGCGCGCGGCGGTCGAGGATGCCATCGAGCGCACCGGCTACACCGCCAACCACGCCGCGCGAAGTCTCGCCACCGGACGCGCGGGGTCCCTCGCCTTCCTCATGACCGAGCCGCAGCACCTGCTCTTCGACGACCCGACCTTCGCCCTGCTGCTGCGCGGTGCCGCCGAGGCCCTCTCCAAGCGTCAGATGACGCTCGTCCTCCTCATCGCCGGCACCCCGGCCGAGCGCGCGAACGTCGCGCACTACGTCAGTGCCGGGCACGTGGACGGCGTTCTGCTCATCTCTTCGCACGAGGCCGATCCCCTGCTGGAATCCCTGATGGATGCCGGGATCCCCACCGTGGCGTGCGGGGTGCCCCTGGGGCATCGCAGCGAGGTGCTGAGCGTCTCCGTCGACGAAGCCGGGTCGGCGCGCACGATGACGGCGCACCTGCGGGCGCACGGGCATCGGCGGATCGCCATGATCGCCGGGCCCGACGACACGCCGGGCGGACGCTTCCGCCTCGTGGGGTTCCGCGACGAGATGGGCGACGACTTCGACCCGGAGCTGGTCGAGGTGGGGGACTACTCGCAGGACTCCGGTGCCGCGGCCATGGAGCGGCTGCTGGAGCGCGCTCCCGACATCGACGCCGTGTTCGCGGCATCCGACCTCATGGCGGCGGGCGCCGTGCAGACGCTGCGCCGCGCGGGACGACGGGTGCCTGACGACATCGCCGTCGCCGGCTTCGACGACTCGGGACTCGCCGCGACGCACGAGCCGCCCCTGACCACCATGCGCCAGCCGTGGGAGCAGCTGAGCGAGCGCATGGTCACCCTTCTGCTCGACGCGATCGACGGTCGCGCGGTCGAGCCGGTGGTGCTGCCGACGACGTTGGTCGTGCGCGCCTCGGCCTGACCGCCCGTCACACGCGCGGCCGTGTCGGAGCCTCCCCGTAGAATCTCCGAGTGACTTCCGGCCGATCCTTCTACATCACGACGCCGATCTACTACCCCAGCGACCTGCCCCACATCGGGCACGGGTACACGACGGTGGCCGTCGACACGCTCGCGCGCTGGCACCGCCAGGCGGGCGACGACACCTGGATGCTGACCGGCACCGACGAGCACGGGCAGAAGATGCTGCGCGCGGCCGCCGCCAACGGCGTCACCCCGCAGGAGTGGGTCGACAAGCTCGTGTCCGAGTCGTGGTTCCCGCTGCTCGACACGCTCGACGTCGCCAATGACGACTTCATCCGCACGACGCAGCCGCGCCACGAAGAGCGCGTGCAGCAGTTCGTGAAGGCGCTCTTCGACCGCGGCTACATCTACGCCGGCGAGTACGAGGCGCTGTACTGCGTGGGCTGCGAGGAGTTCAAGCCCGAGGCCGAGATCGTCGACGGCACCGGACCCTTCGAGGGCCTCAAGGTATGCGCCATCCACTCGAAGCCCCTCGAGCTGCTGCAGGAGAAGAACTACTTCTTCAAGCTCAGCGAGTTCCAGGACCGCCTGCTCGAGCTCTACAAGACCGAGCCCGACTTCGTGCGGCCCGAATCGGCCCGCAACGAGGTCGTCTCGTTCGTGCGCAGCGGTCTGAAAGACCTCTCGATCTCGCGCTCGGCGTTCGACTGGGGCATCACCGTCCCCTGGGACCCGTCGCACGTGATCTACGTGTGGGTCGACGCGCTGCTGAACTACGCCACCGCCGTCGGCTACGGCACCGATCCCGAGCAGTTCGCGCGTCGCTGGCCGGCGTTCCACGTGGTCGGGAAAGACATCCTCCGCTTCCACGCGGTCATCTGGCCGGCCATGCTGATGGCCGCCGGTCTCGACGTGCCTCGCGGGGTCTTCGCGCACGGCTGGCTGCTCGTGGGCGGCGAGAAGATGTCGAAGTCGAAGCTCACCGGCATCGCGCCGACCGAGATCACCGACGTCTTCGGTTCCGACGCGTACCGCTTCTACTTCCTCTCGGCCATCGCGTTCGGCCAGGACGGCTCGTTCTCGTGGGAAGACCTGTCGGCCCGCTACCAGGCGGAGCTCGCCAACGGTTTCGGCAACCTCGCGTCGCGCACGGTCGCGATGATCTCGAAGTACTTCGACGGTGTCGTCCCGCAGGCCGGGCCCTCGACCGCGCTCGACCTCGCGATCCAGAAGGTGGTGGCGGATGCCGCGACCGCCGCCGACGCCGCCATCGAACGCTTCCGCATCGACGAGGCGATCTCGGCGATCTGGACCATCGTCGACGCGCTCAACGGCTACATCACCGAGAACGAGCCGTGGGCGCTCGCGAAGGACGAGGCTCAGCGCGAGCGTCTCGGAACGGTCCTCTACACCGCGGCCGAGGGACTGCGCTCCCTGGCCGTGCTGCTGTCGCCCGTCATGCCCGCCGCGACCGCGAAGCTGTGGGTCGCCCTCGGTGCCGAGCAGGGCCTCGGCGCACTCGTCGATCAGCCGATCCGCGAGGCGGGCGCGTGGGGCCTGCTGCCGGCGGGTGCCGCGGTGACCCCGCTCACGCCGCTCTTCCCGCGCGTCGAGCAGGCGTGACGGCGATGCCTTCCGAGTCGGCGGCGGCCCCGGGGGCGTCGGCCGCGGAGTCGGCGTCGGCCCGGGGTGCAGCGGCGGCTCCTGAGCCCGTCGACGCCTCGGCCCCCCGGCCCGCCGCCGGTTCCGCCCCGGTCGAGCGCCCGCGCGGAACGATCGACGGCACCGACCCCAGTCAGTACGTCCGCGAGCGCTCCACCGACGGTCGGCGCGACGTCAGCTATCCGCCGGTGCCCGAGCCCCTCGGCATCCCGGTCTACGACAACCACACGCACCTCGAGATCGAGGATGGCGAGACCGGCCTGTCGCTCGACGAGCAGCTCGAACGCGCGCTCGCGGTCGGCGTACACGGGGTCGTGCAGGCGGGCGGCGACGTCGACTCCTCGCGCTGGTCGGCGTGGGCGGCGCGGTCCCACCCGCGCGTTCTCGCGGCGGTCGCGATCCACCCCAACGAGGCCCCCGTCTACGCGCAGGCGGGGGAGCTGGATGCCGCGATCGACGTCATCGACGAGCTCGCCGCCGAACCGCGGGTGCGCGCGATCGGCGAGACGGGACTCGACTTCTTCCGCACCGAGGCCGACGGCATCCCCGCCCAGATCCGCTCCTTCGAGGCGCACATCGCTTTGGCGAAGAAGCACGGCATCGCGATGCAGATCCATGACCGCGACGCCCACGAGGCCGTGCTCGAGACGCTCGAGCGCTTCGGCGCTCCCGAGAAGACGGTGTTCCACTGCTTCTCCGGCGACGCCGACATGGCCCGGATCGCCGCCGACCGCGGCTACTACCTCTCGTTCGCGGGCAACGTCACCTTCAAGAACGCGCAGAACCTGCGCGACGCCCTCGCGGTCACCCCGGTGGATCGCATCCTCGTCGAGACCGACGCCCCGTTCCTCACGCCGGCTCCGTACCGCGGCCGCCCCAACGCGCCGTACCTGATCCCCGTGACGCTGCGCTTCCTCGCCGCAGAACTGTCGATGGATGCCGACGAGCTCGCCGCCCGGGTCGCCGCGAACACCCTCGAGGTCTACGGCGCGTTCGAAGACTGACGCGAGCGCGGATCTCGGCGATTCGCGCATCCTCAGCCGAATGGCGACGGATGCCGCTGAGCTTGTGCAGATCGCAGAGATCACGCGGGCGCACACGACGCCCGAACGACGGAGGCCGGCACCCCGCAGGGCGCCGGCCTCTCGGCATCCGGGCTCAGGCCTTGGCGGCGTCCTTCGGCTTGCGGACGAACAGCGTCTCGGTCTGCTCGAGCTCCATGCCCTTCGTCTCCGGGATGCGCAGCAGCACGTAGACGAAGGAGAGGGCCGCGAACAGGGCGTACATGCCGTAGGTGAGCGGCAGCGACCAGCTCGACATGGCCGGGAACGACACCGTGATGGCGAAGTTGGCGATCCACTGGGCGCCGGCAGCGACGCCGAGCGCCTTGCCGCGGATGCGGCTCGGGAAGATCTCGCCGAGCAGCACCCACACCAGCGGTCCCCACGAGGCGCCGAATCCGACGACGAAGACGTTCGCGGCGACGAGCGCGACGCTGCCCCAGGGGGCGGGGAGCGACACGTCCTGGCCCGAGCCGGTGGCGAACGCGAAGGCGAGGGCCATCGCGCCCAGCGACAGCGTCATCAGCAGCGAGCCGGTGATGAGGATCGGCTTTCGGCCCACCCGGTCGACCAGGAAGATCGCGACGAAGGTCACGACCACGTTCGTGACCGAGGTGATGACGGAGATCAACAGCGAGTTGCTCTCGTCGAAGCCGACAGCCTTCCAGAGGGTCGTGGAGTAGTAGAAGATCACGTTGATGCCCACGAACTGCTGGAACACCGACAGCAGGATGCCGGTCCAGACGATGCCCTGCAGGCCCAGCACGGGACCTCGCAGCGAGACGTTCTTGTTCTTGCGGTCGGCCTCGATCGTGTTCGACAGCTCGTTCATCGTCTTGTCGAGATCGGCGGGCGGCACGAGGCGGGCGAAGATCGCCTTCGCCTCGTCGCGCTTGCCCTTCGCGAGCAGGTAGCGCGGGGATTCGGGAACGGTGAACGACAGGATGCCGTACACCGCCGCAGGGATGACGCCGACGAGGAACATCCAGCGCCAGGCCTCCAGACCCAGCCACAGCTGGTTGGCCGCGCCGCCGGCGGAGTTCGCCAGGAGCGCGTCGGAGAGCAGGGCGCCGAAGATGCCGAGCGTGATCGCGAGCTGCTGCAGTGACGCCAGCGAGCCGCGGATCTGACGCGGAGCCACCTCGGCGATGTAGGCCGGGGCCACCACCGACGCGATGCCGATGCCGAGGCCGCTCATGACACGCCAGAGGATCAGGTCGGGGACGCTGAAGGTGAGGGCGGCACCGATCGACGAGACGAAGAACAGCACGGCGCCGAGGAGCATGACCTTCAGTCGGCCCCAGCGGTCCGACAGGGCTCCGGCGACCACCGCGCCGACCGCGCAGCCCAGCAGCGCGACCGCGACGACGAATCCGGTCAGCACCTGGGTCAGTTCGAAGTTGCCCTCGACCGCGTCGACGGCACCGTTGATGACGGAGGAGTCGAATCCGAAGAGGAAGCCGCCGACCGCCGCCGCGACCGACAGGCCGATGGCTCGTCGCCCGTAGGGGCTTCGCAGGGTGAAGGCGTTTGCGGGGATCGACTGCGTTTGACTCACCTGATTACGCTACTCCCGGCTCGCGCTCGGCAAGGGTTCTGGCGGAGCCCTGACTACAGTGGAACAATGCCTGTTTCGCTGCTCGGTGCCGCCGAGATCCGTCGGCTCGCCGCCGACCTCGACGTGACCCCCACCAAGAAGCTCGGGCAGAACTTCGTCGTCGACGCCAATACGGTGCGCAAGATCGTGCAGGCGGCCCGGGTCACGGCATCCGACCGGGTCGTCGAGATCGGTCCGGGCCTCGGATCCCTGACGCTGGCGATCCTCGAGACCGGAGCCTCGGTCGTCGCCGTCGAGATCGATCACCGGCTCGCCGAGCGCCTCCCCGTGACCGCGGCGGCGCACGACGTGCCCGAGGGGCGCCTCCAGGTCATCGACGCCGACGCGCTGCGCGTCGACGAGTTGCCGGGCGAGCCGAGCGTGCTCGTCGCGAACCTCCCGTACAACGTGTCGGTGCCGGTGCTGCTGCACTTCCTCGAGACCTTCCCCTACCTGCAGCGCGGCGTCGTCATGGTGCAGGCCGAGGTGGGCGAGCGTCTCGCCGCCCCTCCGGGGTCGAAGGTGTACGGCGCACCGAGCGTGAAGGCGGCCTGGTACGGTTCGTGGCGCCTGGCCGGAACCGTGTCGCGCCAGGTGTTCTGGCCCGTGCCGAACGTCGACAGCGTGCTGGTCGCCTTCGAGCGGGATGCCGAGCCCCGCGGCACCGAGGAGCACCGGCTGCGCACCTTCCGGATCGTGGACGCCGCTTTCCAGCAGCGTCGCAAGATGCTGCGTCAGGCGCTGGCCGGGGTGCTCGGTGGCACGGCGGCCGACGCGTCCGCGCGCCTCGAGGCGGCGGGGGTCGGCCCGACCCTGCGCGGCGAGCAGCTCACGGTCGACGACTACGCCCGCATCGCCGCCTCGTCCTGACGCCCCGGCCGCCCGCGCCCCTCGCGCGACTCGCCGAGAATCGTCGCTTCGGGCTGCGCTCCCGCGACGATTCTCGGCGACGCGCGCGGCTCGCCGGGAGGGGAGACGCCCGTCAGGCAATTCTTGACGTGTTCACCACGCGTTCCTGAAACATGCCGGTAACATTTCGAGCCAACCGGGAGCATCACGCCGGTGACGAGGTCGTACCCGACGGCCCGAGAGGAACGAGATGCGCTACGCCGAGTACCCCCGCGCCGAACGGGTGCTGCTGCACCTGAGCGACACCCACCTCCGTGCCGGCGGTGCGCCGCTGTACGACGACGTCGACTCCGAGGCTTATCTCGCCCGGGCGGTCGCGTCGATCGAGGCCTCCGGCATCCGTCCCGACGCGCTCGTGTTCACCGGCGACCTCGCCGACTTCGGCGAGAGCGACGCCTACGACCGGGTCCGCGCCCTCGTCGAGCCGCTCGCGCAGCGCCTCGCGACGCGCGTGGTCTGGGTCATGGGCAACCACGACGACCGGGCCGCTTTCCGCTCTCAACTGCTCCCCGGCGACACGGCGGAGCCGACGGCCCCGGTCGACCGCGTCGACGAGTTCGACGGCCTGCGCATCGTGACCCTCGACACGTCGGTCCCGGGCGCCCACCACGGCGAGGTCACCCCCGCCCAGCTGCGCTGGCTCGCCGAGGTGCTCGCCACCCCCGCGCCCCTGGGCACGATCCTCGCCATGCACCACCCGCCCGTGCCGAGCGTCCTCGACCTCGCGGCATCCGTCGAGCTGCGCGATCAGCGCAGCCTCGCCGAGGTGCTCCGCGGATCCGACGTGCGCGCGATCCTCGCGGGGCACCTGCACTACTCGACGTTCGCGACGTTCGCCGGCATCCCCGTGTCGGTGGCCTCGGCCACCTGCTACACGCAGGACCTCATGGTGCCCGTCGGCGGAACCCGTCCGCAGGACTCCGCCCAGGGATTCAACCTCGTGCACGTCTACGACGAGACGGTGGTCCACTCGGTCGTGCCGCTCGCCGCCAGCGCGGCCCTGCAGTACGTGGATGCCGAGGAATCGCAGCGACGGCTGCGCGACGCCGGCGTCGTGGTGCCGGCGTCGCGGGCGTTCAGCGGACCGGTGTCGCCGCCGACGACGCCGTTGCCGATCCTTCGCTGACCGCTTCCTTCTCCCACGGCGCCGCCACGGGGAAGTACCGCTCGAGGCAGGCGCGCAGCGCGGGCACGCGCACCTCCTCGGGGATCTCGGGCACGCTGCCGTCATTGAGGCAGAACATGTCGGTGTCGCGACGCGACACGAGGCGCTCCATCGTGCGCAGCGAGTCCAGCTGCGTCGTCTGCACGTAGCGGGTGCGCGGCTCGGTCGTGACGATCGCGCGGCCGGTCGCCAGGGCGTAGTAGTGGTAGAGGCTGTTCGTCACCGAGATGTCGGTGGCGGAGCGGAAGCGGCTGGCCGCGGTGCGGGCGTAGTCGTCGGCGAACTCGCGCTCGAGCTCGAACGCGACGGAGCGGCGCAGCGGGGTGGCGCAGTGCTCGAGGTCGAGCGTGATGACGCGCCCGAAGCGCTCCTTCAGCAGCGCGCGGTTCACGCGCAGGCCGTTGTCGTGACCGGAGCGCTCGATGTGCGCCGGTCCGCTGCCGATGCGGACACCGCTCTCGACGAAACGGCTCACGCCGCCGCCGCTGAAGAACAGCTCCGGCGTCACCGGGCGACCGAAGAACATGTCGTCGTTGCTGTACAGGAAGTGCTCGGCCAGCCCCGGGATGCGATGCAACTGCGCCTCGACCGCGTGCGAGTTGTGCGTGGGCAGCACGGAGGGGTCGGCGAAGAAGTCCTCGCTGCGCACGATCGTCACCTTCGGGTGATCGGCGAGCCACTCGGGGGTGGGGGAGTCCGTCGCGATGAAGATGCGTCGCACCCACGGCGCGTACATGTGCACGCTGCGCAGCGCGTAGCGAAGCTCGTCGACCTGGCGGTAACGGGCGGCGTTGTCGTCGCCGTCGCCCACGACGTAGCCCTTCATCCGCGCCGCGCGCTGGCGCTGGAACTCGCTCGACGAGCCGTCGACCCACGAGAAGACCATGTCGACCTCGGCGGTGAACTCGTTCGGGTGCGGGTCGAACATGCCCGACACGGTCATCCACCGGCGCCCGTAGCGCTCGATCTCGACCAGGTCGAGGTCGGCCGCCGCGAATCGCCGGCGGGTGAGGGCGCTGGGGCGGGGCGCCTCGATCGTCTTCTCGCCGAAGCGCCAGAGTTCGAGCCGCGGCGCAAGCGAGGCGCCGTAGCGGTAGGAGCCCTCGGTCGAGGTGCGCGGACGGAAGACGGCGTACGCCTGCACCGAACCGGCGGAGGGGTGCACGCTGTGCGCGGGCACCGGGTCTTCGCCGCGGGCCTTGAGGTAGATCGGCCCGAGCTCGGGGTCGCGCAGTGCCGTCAGCGCCGCCTCGGCGTCGGCGGTGTCGACCACGAGCTTCGGGCGACGGTTCGCGTCGCGCACGAGCAGCACGCGCACGCCGGCCGCTTCGATCGCGGATGCCGCGGTGAGCAGGTCGTCGCGCTCGGCGATCGAGGGGGTCGAGGTGTCGTCGACGACGTGCAGGATGCCGTCGTGCATCCGGATATCGGAGCGGGAGAGCAGCGCGCGCCAGGGGTCGGTGTCGATCGACAGGGGGACCATCGGGCGCATACTGCCTCCTCGGGGGTAGGTGACGGGTTCCGGACACCGTAAGGTTCCGGGGTTACGAAGACGTTTCGGCGGCGACGCCGAACGGCGGGGAGCGGAGCGCTACTGTCGAAGAGTGACTCTCATCGCTCGCTCCGGCCCGGTCTGTCCCGAACCGCCCTGCGAGCGACGGCGGGAAGCGGGCCGACGTTCCAGTTTCGCACACGCCGGGGCCTCGCGGCGCACGGGTGAGCGGGGGCTGTCGTGAGCCTCACCACCCCCGCGTCCGTCCGCGTGCGCGCGCCCGGGAAGATCAACGTCTTCCTCGAGGTCGGCGACGTGCAGGACGACGGGTACCACGAACTCGCGACGGCGTTCCAGGCCGTGTCTCTCTACGAGGAGATGATCGCCACCCCGGCCGACGACTTCGCGATGTCGGTGAGTGCGAAGGGTCCGGTCGACATCGAGGGCGTTCCCACCGACGACCGCAACCTCGCGATCCGCGCCGCCCGGCTGCTCGCGCGAACGGCCGGTGTCGACCGCGGCGCGCACCTCGCGATCCGCAAGGCCGTTCCCGTGGCCGGCGGTATGGGCGGCGGGTCCGCGGATGCGGCGGCGGCCCTGGTCGCCTGCGATGCCCTCTGGGGGCTCGGGATGCCGACGAGCGAGCTCGCCCACTTGGCGGCGCAGCTGGGGGCCGACGTGCCGTTCGCCCTCCTCGGCGGCACCGCCGTGGGCACGGGCCGTGGTGATGAGTTGAGCCCGGCCCTGGCGCGCGGACGCTTCGACTGGGTGCTGGTCACGAACGAGGTCGGCATGTCGACGCCGGTGGTCTACGGCGAACTCGACGCCCACCGCGAACGCCACGCGGTCGACATCGGACCCGCCCGGCGGGTCCCGGCCGTCGACCCCGACGTGTTGCACGCCCTGCGCCAGGGGGATGCCGGAATGCTCGCCGCGACCCTGCGCAACGACCTGCAGGCTCCGGCGCTTCACCTGCGGCCCGACCTGGCCCGGGTCCTCGAACGCGGAGAGAGCTCGGGCGCTCTGGCGGGTCTCGTATCGGGGTCGGGGCCGACCCTCGCCTTCCTCGCCGCCGACGAGTCGTCGGCGATCGATCTTCAGGTGACGCTGAGCGCTGCCGGTCACGTGGCTCTCCACGTGCACGGACCGGTGCCCGGAGCCCGCGTCGTCTGACCCCGCCGCGCCCCCGGTCCCTCGACCGTGTCGGGGGACCCGCGTCGCGGCAGAGGCGGCTGAGCCTGTCGAAGCCACCGGTCCCCATGTCCCCGGTCCCTCCGGCCGATCCGGGTCGCCTCGCAGGAGCCGGGCACCATAGCCCAGGTCGACACACGGAGCAATCTTCCGCTGACGCGTTCCGTACCTCGCTAGCCTCGACCGAGGTGGATCGTCACCCGTCGGCGCTGTGCCCGCGGGGCGCCACGGAGGGGGTACCCATGAAGGCAGTTCTCGACGGCGTCGTGATCGCCGAAGCCGACCGCGACGACCTGGCCTCGATCGAGGGCAACTGGTACTTCCCGCCGCAGGCGATCCGCGAGGGGGCTCTGCAGAAGAGCCCCACGGCCTACACCTGCCCCTGGAAGGGCGCCGCGCAGTACTGGAACGTCTCCCTCGACGGTGCCGAGCTGAAGGACGGCGCATGGTCGTACCCCGACCTGCGCGACGGTGCCGTCGAGCGCGTCGGGAAGGACTTCGCCGGCTACGTGGCCTTCGACCGCAAGGTCGTGGTCTCCGACTGAGGCGGCGATTCGCATGATCGAGTTCTCGGCCGTCTCCAAGGTCTTCCCTGACGGCACCCGCGCCGTCGACGACTTCCACCTCGTCATCCCCTCGCGCAAGACCACCGTCTTCGTCGGCTCCTCGGGCTGCGGGAAGACCACCCTCCTGCGCATGATCAACCGCATGGTCGAGCCCTCGTCGGGCACGATCTCCATCGACGGCGACGACATCGGCGGAAAGGCCGCCGTGCAGCTGCGACGCAGCATCGGCTACGTGATGCAGAACTCCGGTCTGCTTCCGCACTTCACCGTCGCCGACAACATCGCCACGGTTCCCGTGCTGCAGGGCCAGAACCGCAAGACCGCACGCACGCGCGCGCTCGAGCTGATGAAGACCGTCGGCCTCGACACGGCGATGGCCGACCGTTACCCGAGCCAGCTCTCGGGTGGCCAGCAGCAGCGCGTGGGCGTCGCCCGGGGCCTCGCCGCCGACCCCAACATCCTGCTGATGGACGAGCCGTTCGGCGCCGTCGACCCGATCGTGCGCGACGAGCTGCAGCAGGAGCTCCTGCGGCTGCAGAGCGAGATCGGCAAGACGATCGTCTTCGTCACTCACGACATCGACGAGGCCTTCCTCCTCGGCGACCAGGTCGTCATCCTCGAAAAGGGCGCCAAGATCGCCCAGGTCGGCACGCCGAGCGAGATCGTGGAGAACCCCGCGAGCGACTTCGTAGCGAGCTTCATCGGTGCCGTCAAGGGCAAGCGCGCACTCCACCTCAAGCAGACGCCGACCGGCACGGTCGTGGTGGATGCCGAGGGCCGCACGCAGGGCGCCCTCGTGGAGGATGCGCGCCCGTGAACTGGGTCGGCAACAACCTCGACCTCATCGGGCAGCTGACGCTGGTGCACCTGCGTCAGAGTCTGATCGCCCTGGTCGTCGGCTTCGTCATCAGCGTCCCCCTCGGCTGGGTCGCCTGGCGCTACCGTCTGGTGCGCAGCGGCGTCATCACGATCACGGGACTGCTGTACACGATCCCCTCGCTCGCGCTGCTCATCCTCGTGCCCGTGGTCACCGGCTGGTACAGCATCGTCAGTGAGACCAACCTCATCGTCGCGCTCGCGATCTACGCCGTCGCCATCCTCGTCCGCGCCGTCGCCGACGGTCTCGATTCGGTGGATGCGGGTGTCCGCCAGGCGTCCACCGCCATCGGCTACGGCTCGTTCCGCCGCTTCATCGCGGTGGAGTTCCCCCTCGCCGGACCCGTGGTGCTGGCGGGTCTTCGCGTCGCCTCGGCGAGCACGATCGCGCTGGCCACGGTCGGCATCCTGGTCGGCATCCAGAACATCGGCTACCTCTTCACCAACGGACTGCAGCGCCGGATCATCCCGGAGGTCTTCGCCGGGGTCGTCGCCGTCGTCGTGCTCGCGCTGGTCATCGACCTCGTGCTGGTGATCGCGGGGCGCCTGCTGATGCCCTGGACCCGTCGTGCCGCGGTGCCCTCGGCGCGACGCGCACGGACGGCGGTGGCCGCATGAACCTTCTCGGGGATGCCATCGGGTGGATCTTCTCCGGCGATCCCGGCCGCGGGTTCGATGCCATCCCGCTCGCGATCGGCGTACAGCTGCTCTACACCCTCATCGCGGTGGTCATCGCGGGCGTCATCGCGATTCCGCTCGGGTGGTACATCGGCCACACGGGCAAGGGACGAGAGATCGCCGTCGCGATCTCCGGGGCCGCGCGTGCGATCCCGTCGTTCGGACTGCTCATCCTCCTGACCCTCCTGCTCGGCGTGCTGCACAAGCCCGAGGCGGCGGTCATCTCGTTCGTCGTCCTCGCGATCCCCTCCCTCCTGGCCGGGGCGTACACCGGCTTCGAGGCGATCGACCGGCGCGTCATCGACGCCGGCCGATCGATGGGCATGACCGAATCGCAGATCCTCTGGCGCATCGAGGTGCCGCTCGGACTCCCGCTGCTGGTCGGCGGCATCCGCGCCGCGACACTGCAGGTGCTCGCGACCGTGACGATCGCCGCCTACATCGGTCTCGGCGGTCTCGGGCAGTACATCATCGCCGCCATCCCGCTGCGTCGCTTCGACATCCTCATCGGCGGCGCGATCCTCGTGGCCGTTCTCGCCCTCGTCATCGACGGCCTGTTCGCCCTGCTCCAGCATCTCGTCGTGCCGCGCGGCATCCGCGCCGCCGGCTCCGCGCAACCGCAGCGACGCTCCGCGCGTCAGCGCCGTGCCGAGGCCATCGCCGTCGGCGCCCCCGCCGCGCCGCCCGCGACCCCCTGACCCACCCGAATCCCGCATCACCAGAAAAGAGAGCACCCATGTTCACAGCACGAACCCGGAAGGGCCTCGGCGTCTTCGCCGGCCTCGCTGTCGCCTCGATCGCCCTCGCCGGCTGCAGTGGCGGCTCGAGCGACCCGCTGAGCAACGGCGGCGGCGACGCGTCGGCGTCGTCCGACACCATCGTCGTCGGCTCGCAGGCCTACTACTCGAACGAGATCATCGCCGAGATCTACGCCCAGGCCCTCGAGGGCGCCGGCAAGACGGTCACGCGGCAGTTCCAGATCGGCCAGCGCGACGCCTACATCCCGCTGCTCGAGGACGGCACCGTCTCGGTGTTCCCCGAGTACACCGGCAACCTCCTGCAGTTCTTCGACGCCGAGACCACGGCCCGCACCGCGGACGACGTGTACGCGGCGCTGCCGGCGGCGCTTCCCGAGGGCCTCGAGGTGCTCGACCAGTCCGACGCGACCGACCAGGACTCGTACACCGTGACCGCGGCCTTCGCGCAGGCGAACGGCCTCACGAGCATCGCCGATCTGGCCAAGGTCACCTCGGGCGTCACGCTCGGTGGAAACGCCGAGCTCGCCGAGCGTCCCTACGGCCCGACCGGCCTGCAGTCGACCTACGGCGTGAACGTGCAGTTCTCGCCGACCGGTGAGACCACGGTCGACGACCTCGTCGCCGGCACCATCCAGGTCGCGAACGTCTACACGGCCGACCCCCGCATCCAGACCGACGACCTCGTCACGCTGACCGACCCGAAGGGCCTGTTCCTCGCGTCGAACGTCGTGCCGGTCGTCAACTCGAACGTCGCCTCCGAGGTGTCCGACGTGCTGAACAAGGTCAGCGCGGCGCTCACCCCCGAGGGCCTCGTCGAGCTCAACGTGAAGTCGACCGTCGACCAGGAGTCGACGCCCGACATCGCCAAGGAGTGGCTCGCCGCCAACGGCTTCTGAGCCCGTTCCGCAGTGCGGGGCCGTCCGGTTCGCCGGGCGGCCCCGCCGTGTTTCCGCGGCCGGGTCGGCGCTATCCGCGAGACAGCAGTCCGGCGACATCCTGCGCCCGAGTCGTCAGCGAGCTGCCGGCTCACGGCGTCGAAATCGCTCCTGCGTCGGCGCTACCGCGTGAGCGGGAGGGAGGATGCCGCGACCGCGGCGCTCGGGCGGGTCACCGCACCGCGTAGCCTGGGACGGATATGGCACATCTGCTCGGGGGCGAAGCCCTGCACCTGGAATACCCGACCAAGGTCGTGTTCGACTCCGTCTCGCTGGGAGTGAACGAGGGCGACCGCATCGGCATCGTCGGCCGCAACGGCGACGGCAAGTCCAGCCTGCTGGGCATGCTCGCCGGCATCCGCGAACCCGACGGCGGGCGCGTGACGGTGCGCGGGGGAGTGACGGTCGGGGTGCTGGACCAGCAGGACACCCTCGACGACGACGACACGATCGGCCACGCGGTGGTCGGCGACCGCCCCGAGCACGAGTGGGCCGGCGACGCCCGCACGCGAGACGTCATCGCCGGGCTGCTCGGAGACCTGCCCTGGGATGCCAGACTCGGCGAGCTCTCCGGTGGTCAGCGGCGTCGCGTCGCTCTGGCGAAGCTGCTCTCGGGCGACTGGGACGTGCTGTTCCTCGACGAGCCCACCAACCACCTCGACGTCGAGGCCATCACCTGGCTCGCCGGACACCTCAAGAAGCGCTGGGCGCCGAGCGCCGGCGGCCTGCTCGTCGTCACGCACGACCGGTGGTTCCTCGATGAGATCTGCAACACCACGTGGGAGGTGCACGACCGCCTCGTCGAGCCCTTCGAGGGCGGGTACGCGGCGTACATCCTGCAGCGCGTCGAGCGCGACCGCCAGGCGGCATCCATCGAGCAGCGCCGTCAGAACCTCGCGCGCAAGGAGCTCGCGTGGCTGCGCCGCGGGGCGCCGGCGCGCACGTCGAAGCCGAAGTTCCGCATCGACGCCGCGAACGAGCTCATCGCCGACGTCCCCGAGATCCGCGACAAGGTGGCGCTCCAGTCGCTCGCGGTCGCGCGGCTCGGCAAGGACGTCGTCGACCTGCTCGACGCGGGCGTCGCGTTCGGCGACAAGACGGTGCTGAAGGACGTCGAGTGGCGGATCGCGCCGGGGGAGCGCACCGGCATCCTGGGCGTCAACGGCGCGGGCAAGTCGACGCTGCTGAACCTGGTGACCGGATCCGTCGACCCCACCAGCGGACGCGTGAAGCGCGGGAAGACCGTCAAAGTCGCCACGTTGACCCAGCGCCTGGACGAACTCGACCAGCACCTGGACGACCCGGTGCGCGTGGTCATCTCGAACCTCCGCACCACCTACGCCTTCGGCACCGGGTCGAAGGCGCAGGAGCTGACCCCCGGGCAGCTGCTGGAGCGCCTCGGGTTCTCGAGCGCCCAGCTGTCCACCCCGGTGAAAGACCTCTCGGGTGGGCAGAAGCGGCGCCTGCAGCTGCTGCTGGTCATCCTCGACCAGCCCAACGTGCTGATCCTCGACGAGCCCACCAACGACCTCGACACCGACATGCTCGCGGCCATGGAGGACCTGCTCGACTCGTGGTCGGGCACCCTCATCGTCGTCTCCCACGACCGGTACTTCCTCGAGCGCGTCACCGACCAGCAGTACGCGATCCTGGATGCCAAGCTGCGCCACCTCCCCGGGGGAGTGGACGAATACCTGCGCCTGCGGGCGCTCCAGGATGCCGAGCCCTCGCGCCCCGCGGCATCCGGTGGGTCAGTGGCTCCGGCGGGGCTGCAGGGCGCCGACCTGCGCGCCGCGCAGAAAGAGGCCTCGGCCGCCGAGCGCAAGATCGAGAAGCTGCAGCAGCAGATCGACAGGGCGAAAGCCGCCCTGGCCGACCACGATCAGTCGGACTACGTCGGTCTGGGCAAGGAGATGGAGCGCATCAGCGCCTTGGAGGACGAGCGCGACGAGCTCGAGGGACGCTGGTTCGAGCTCACGGAGGCGATCGGCTGAGCCCGAGCGCCGCTGCTCGCGCCGTTCCGGATGCCGCAGCTGCGGCCTCCGGGTCCTCGCCCCCGCGATCGGGTGCGACCCGCGGGCCTCAGTGGATCGCGTACTCGAGGATCGCGATGAAGACCCCGAGACACGCGGTCGCGAACCCGCCGACGAGCCGCCCGAAGAGGCGGGCGCCGCGGCGGCGATAGGCGCTGTAGCCGAGCAGGAAGAGCACCACGAACGTCGACCACATCGACAGCTCGGACGCGTCGTCGATCGGCATCCCGGTGACACCGGCGTACATCAGCACCAGCACCGAGGGCACAGAGGCGTAGAGCATGCCGGCGCCGTGGCGCATCCCCTCGCGCGTGGCGTGGCGCAGGCCGTGGTCGGCGTGCTCGGTGAGCGTGTGGGCGAAGACGTGGGCGATGAAGAAGACCACGAGCGAGGTCGACGCGCTCAGCAGCACCTCCCACACCGTTTCGGCGTGGTCGTCGGCGATCGTGACGAAGGCCGCGAAGACGATCAGGCCGTAGATGGCCGCGGGGGAGCGGAAGCGCACGTCGAACCACGCGCGCACGCGCGCCCATCGAGAGGGGGAGGAGACGGGGGTGCTCATGCGTCGAATCCCAGGCTCAGCTTGCGCAGCAGTGTCGCGAGGCGCTCGCGGTCGTTCTTCGCCAGACCCTCCAGCAGCAGAGCCTCGGCGTCGACGAGGCGCGTGATCGCGGCGTCCACTCGCACGCGTCCGTCATCGGTGAGGGTCACCAGGATGCTGCGACCGTCGCCGGGGTCGGCCTCGCGCCGCACGAAACGGCGGGCAACGAGGCGGTCGATGCGGTTGGTCATCGTGCCGCTCGACACCAGCGTCTGCTGCAGCAGCTGCTTCGGGCTCAGCTGGTACGGCTCTCCCGCACGCCGCAGGGCCGAGAGCACGTCCCACTCCCACGACTCGATGTCGCTGCGGCGGAACGCCTCCTTGCGCGCGATGTCGAGGTGGCGCGAGAGCCGCGCCACGCGCGAGAGCACCTCGAGGGGGGAGAAGTCGAGATCGGGGCGCTGCCGCATCCACGCATCGACGATGCGGTCGACTTCGTCGCTGTCCCGGCTCACTCCCTCATTATGGCGAGAGGACGCCGTGGTCGTGGCGTCGGGAGGGTGCGGAGGGCCGACGTCTGGCAGACTTGACCGGTGCCCGCGGGCACGGTCCGCCGTGGTGTAACGGCAGCACGACAGCCTTTGGAGCTGTTAGGTCCAGGTTCGAATCCTGGCGGCGGAGCATGACATCACCGACCGAGTTGGCCGTCGTCGTCCTCGCTGCGGGTCAGGGCACCCGCATGCGGTCGCGTCTTCCCAAGGTGCTGCATCCGGTGGGCGGTCGTCCGCTCGTCGGACACGTGCTCGACACCGCGGCATCCCTCGACCCGGCCCGCATCGTTGTCGTCGTGCGGCACGAGCGCGAGCTCGTCGCCGAGGCGGTGTCGGAGCTCGCCCCCGGCGTCGTCGTGGTCGATCAGGACGAGGTCCCGGGCACCGGGCGCGCCGTCGAGGCCGCACTCGACGCGCTCGACGGGTTCGAGGGCGACGTGCTCGTGCTCAGCGCCGACGTGCCGCTGCTCGAGACCGGCACCCTCACCGAGCTGCTCGCGACCCACCGCACCGGCGGAACGGCCGTGACGCTCCTGAGCGCGCGCGTCGACGAGCCTTTCGGCTACGGCCGCATCCTGCGCGACGAGACCGACGGTGTGCGCCGCATCGTCGAGCAGAAGGATGCCACGACCGACGAGGCCGCGGTCACCGAGATCAACGTGGGGGTCTACGTCTTCCAGGCGGCACCGCTGCGCGCCCAGCTGGCGCTCGTGGGCACCGCCAACGCGCAGGGCGAGAAGTACCTCACCGACGTGATCGGACTGCTCCGCGACGCGCAGCTGGGCGTCGCGGCATCCGTCACCTCCGATGCGGCGGCCGCCCTCGGCGTGAACGACCGCGTGCAGCTGTCGGAAGCCGGACGCACCCTCAACGCCCGGACGGTACGCCGCTGGCAGCTCGAGGGCGTCACGGTGGTCGACCCGGCGACGACGTGGATCGACGTGACGGCGACGCTGGCTCCTGACGTGACGATCCTGCCCAACACGCACGTGCGCGGAGCGACCGTCATCGCCTCGGGCGCCACGATCGGCCCCGACACCAGCCTCGTGGACTGCGAGATCGGTGAAGATGCCACGGTCACGCGCACCGACGGGACTCTCGCGGTCGTCGAGGCGGGCGCAACCGTCGGTCCCTTCGCCTATCTCCGCGCGAACGCCCGCGTCGGCGTCAAGGGCAAAGTCGGCACCTTCGTCGAGGTGAAGAACTCCTCGATCGGAGAGGGCAGCAAGGTCCCGCAC
The DNA here is from genome assembly GCF_040685155.1 of Microbacterium sp. NPDC089188. Taxonomy (NCBI): domain Bacteria; kingdom Bacillati; phylum Actinomycetota; class Actinomycetes; order Micrococcales; family Microbacteriaceae; genus Microbacterium; species Microbacterium sp. NPDC089188. The sequence continues at coordinate 773,106 of NZ_JBFBHH010000002.1, forward strand.
CTGTCGTACATCGGCGACACCGAGATCGGCCGCGGGGTCAACCTCGGCGCCGGCGCGATCACCGCCAACTACGACGACATCGCCAAGCACCGCACCGTCATCGGCGACGATGTGCACAGCGGATCGCACAACGTCTTCGTGGCGCCGGTTACGATTGGAGCCGGTGCCAAGACGGGTGCCGGGGCGGTGATCCGCAAGGACGTTCCGGCCGGTGCTCTGGCGCTCAGCGTGTCCCCCCAGCGCAACATCGAGGGGTGGGTCGAGAAGAACCGACCGGGCACCGCGGCGGCCGACGTGGCTGCGCGGGCTCGGGCTGAACAGGAAGCGGCCGATGGCTCGTAAGAAGAATCGTGTAGACCTCGACCGCGACAACGGCATCGCCCCCGGGCTCGTCGCCAAGACCAAGAAGCGGCTCGTCGTCGCCTCCGGCCGGTCGCATCCCGAACTGGCGAAGCAGGTCGCCGAGCACCTCGGCACCGAGTTGGCCCCCACCGAGCATCGCACCTTCGCCTCGGGTGAGATCTACACCCGCTTCGAGGTGTCGATCCGAGGATGCGACGTTTTCGTCGTGCAGTCGTTCGGACCGCCGGTCAACGAGTGGCTCATGGAGCTGCTCATCATGCTCGACGCCCTCAAGCGCGCCTCCGCCAAGCGCATCACCGTCGTCGCGCCGTACTTCCCGTACTCGCGGCAAGACAAGAAGGGCCGCGGACGCGAGCCGATCAGCGCTCGTCTCGTCGCCGACCTGCTGAAGACCGCGGGCGCCGACCGGATCATGAGCGTCGACCTGCACGCCGCGCAGATCCAGGGCTTCTTCGACGGCCCCGTCGACCACCTCTTCGCCAAACCCGTGCTGCTCGAGCACTTCGAGCAGGGACTCACGGGGGAGGACCGCGAGACCCTCACCGTCGTCTCTCCCGACATGGGCCGTGTGCGCGTGGCCGACACGTGGTCCGACAGCCTCGGCGCCCCGCTCGCGATCATCCACAAGCGTCGCGACCCGAAGGTCGCCAACCAGGTCTCGGTGCACGAGATCGTCGGTGACGTGAAGGGCCGCACCTGCCTGCTCGTCGACGACATGATCGACACCGGCGGCACAATCCAGAAGGCCGCGCAGGCGCTCAAGGCGTCCGGAGCCCGCAAGGTCATCGTCGCCGCGACCCACGCGATCTTCAGCGATCCCGCCACGGAACGGCTTCAGGATGCCGCGATCGACGAGGTCGTCGTCACCGACACCGTTCCGCTGTCCGCCGAGCGCCGTTTCGATCGCCTGACGGTGCTGCCGATCGCACCGCTGCTGGCCCGCGCCATCCACGAGGTGTTCGAAGACGGCTCGGTCACGAGCATGTTCGGCGGCGACGCGTAAGCGTCCTCTCCGCCTGTCGCGACGCAGCCGCCTCCCCGCCGGGAGGCGGCTGCGCCCGTTTTCCCACGGTCGCCAGGTGGCTGGGCCTGTCGAAGCCACCGGTCCTCGCTGGGTGAGGTGGCTGCGTCCGTTTTCCCGACGCTCGTCAGGTGGCTGAGCCTGTCGAAGCCACCGGTCCCTTCGACAGGCGCTGAGACCTCCCGCGTCGCCTCCGCTCATAGCCGGTGCAAAGGTATGAACCGGGGAGCCGTGAAGGTCGTGTCCCTACCGTGAGCATGCACGCGCCGCGAGGCACGACCGAAGGAGGACCCTCATGATCCGCACCACAGCCGTACCCCGTCCTGTCCGCGTCGGGACCGCCCTCCTGGGCGTCGCCGGCATCGTCACCCTGGCCGGGTGCGCGGGCGGCGCGACCGACGCCGCCGCTCCCGCCGAGACCACTGCGGCCCCCGCTGCCTCGTCCGCCCCCAGCGCGAGCGCGAGCTCCGCCACCGGCTCCGCGACCTCGGGCACCTACGCCGACGGCACCTACGAGGCCACGGGGCAGTACGCGACCCCCGAGAGCGTCGAGACGATCGACGTCACCCTCACGATCGCGGGCGACACCGTCACGGCCGTCGAGGTGACCGGCGACCCGCAGGCCGCGGAGTCCAAGCGGTACCAGAGCGAGTTCATCGGCGGCATCCAGGACGAGGTCGTCGGCAAGAAGCTCGACGAGATCTCGGTGAGCAAGGTCGCCGGATCCTCCCTCACCAGCGGCGGCTTCAACACGGCCGTCGAGACCATCAAGACCGAGGCGAAGGCCTGACCGAGATGAGCACTCCGACCGCGACGGGCTCGACGTGGGCCTTCGACGCGATCGGCACGTCGTGGGCGATCGACTCGGCCGCACCCGTGCCGCCGGTCGCCCGCGATGCAGTGACCGCCGTCGTCGAGCGGTTCGACCGCGAGTGGTCGCGCTTCCGCGACGACTCGGTGGTGTCGGCCCTCGCGGACGGGCGTGCGGCATCCGTCGACCTTCCCGGTGACGCGGATGCCATGCTCTCGCTCTACGACGAACTCGATCGGGCGACCGGGGGCGCCGTCAATCCGCTGATCGGCGACGCCCTCGCCCGGCTCGGCTACGACGCGCGCCTCTCCCTCGCGCCGCAGGGCGCGCCTGTCGCGGCACCCGACTGGCGCCGGGACCTGTCGTGGTCCGACGGGAGGCTGCGGCTCGCGCGTCCCGCCACGATCGACGTGGGGGCGCTCGGGAAGGGGCGTCTCGTCGACCTCGTCGTCGAGGCCCTCTCCCCGCACGTCGGCGGCGACCTGATCGTCGACGCCTCCGGCGACCTCGCCGCTCGCGGGGCCCCCGTGCGGGTCGGCCTCGAGCACCCCTACGACCCCACGCGGGTGATCGGCGTCGTCACGGTGGAGGATGCCGCCCTCTGCGCCTCGGCCATCAATCGCCGCGCGTGGGGCGACGGCCTCCATCACGTTCTCGACGCGCGCACCGGCGCTCCCGTCCGCGCGTATGCGGCGACGTGGGCGCTCGCCGACACCGCGATGCGCGCCGACGCCCTGGCGACGGCGCTGTTCTTCGACGGCGGGCCCGAGCTCGCGGCATCCTGGGATGCGCAGTGGGTGCGCATGCGCACCGACGGCCGGGTCGAGTGGTCGCCCGGTTTCTCCGGTGAGATCTTCGCCTGACCCTCTTCACCCCTCGGAAGGGACCCCTGTCATGAGCACCACGCTCACCGCCGGCTCCACCCGCGTGCGCGGTCTCATCGGCCGTGTCTCGATGTACCGCCTGGTCCTGTCGTCGCTCGGACTGCTCGCGATTCTCTCGCTCGTGCTGTCGTTCGCCGGTCTGGTCGTGCCGGAGCCGCTCGAGCTCGTCGTCAGCGCCGTCGTCCTGGTCGCGGCGTGCGCGGTGACCGATCTCGTCGCGCAGAGCGTGCTCCGGATGCCGCGCCGCCTGGAGTCCTCGCTCATAACTGCCGCGATCCTGCTGTTCGTGCTGCGCCCGAGCGTCGAACCGCTGGGCATCGCGGGTCTCGTACTGGCCGGGGTCGTGGCATCCGCGTCGAAGTACGTGCTGGCGTGGCGGGGGCGCCACATCTTCAACCCCGCGGCGGCCGGTGCGACGGTTCTGACGATCGTGAGCATCTGGGCGCCCGATCTGGGGTCGTCGGCGTGGTGGGTGGGTTCGCCGTGGCTCGCGGCGCCGGTTCTGGTGCTGGGAGTGCTGTTGCTGCTGCGCACCGACAAGCTGCCCGTCGTCGCGACGTTCTGGGTCGTGGCCATGACGGTCGCGTTCGTCCGCACGACCGTTCAGTTCACCTCCGCGGGGTTCCCGGTCGACGTGCCGAGCGTGCTGGTGCAGGTGGCCTTCTCGTCGCCGTTCCTCTTCCTCGGGGCGTTCATGCTCTCGGAGCCGCTCACGCTGCCGCCGCGCCGCGCTCAGCAGCTCCTCGTCGCCATCGTCGTGGGCGTGCTGGCCGGGTGGCCGCTCGCGGTCGGGGGGATCACCCTCGGCCAGGAGCGGGCGCTGCTCGTGGGCAACCTCGTGGCGTTCCTGTTCTGCCTGCGTGCGGCCGTGCGGTTGCGCGTCGAGGAGCGGCGCGATCTGACCCCCACCGTGCGCGAGCTCACCTTCCGCGCGGCGCGTCCCTTCTCGTTCGCCCCGGGCCAGTACCTGGAACTCGACGTGCCGCACCGTCGGCCCGACCGCCGCGGTACGCGCCGTGAGTTCTCGATCGCTTCGGCACCCGAAGACCTGCCCGAGGTGCGCATCGCTTTCAAGGACGGGTCGCAGTCGTCGTACAAGCGCGCCCTCGCCGCCGTCGCGCACGGCTCCACCCTCGCGGTCACGGGCGTGTGGGGCGATTTCGTCCTCCCGGCGCGTCCGACCGCCCCGGTGCTCATGGTCGCGGCCGGCATCGGGGTCACCCCCTTCGTCGCGCAGCTGCGTCACCTCGTCGCCACCGGCCAGGAGCGCGACGCGGTGCTGGTGTACGTGGTGTCGGAGGCGGCGGAGCTGGCCTTCCGTGACGACATCGCGGCCAGCGGCATCCCCGTGCTGGTGTTCTCGCGCGATGAACCGGGCGACCTCCCGGCGGGCTGGACGTGGGCGGGGCCGGATCGCGTGGATGCCGGTGCGCTGCTGCGCGCGGTGCCCGACATCGCGCAGCGCGCGGCGTACGTCTCCGGTCCGCCGCGGCTGATCGCCGCCCTCGCGCCGGCGCTCGCGAAGGCGAAGTCGCTCACGACCGACGCCTTCGCGGGGTACTGAGCACCGGTTACAGTGAGCCGGTGCCCACACCGGACTTCGTTCTCGAGCTGCGTCGACACGTCGGTACGGTTCCGCTCCCCCTCGTGGGGGTGACCGCCGTCATCCGCCGCGGCGACGAGGTGTTGCTGGGGCGCCGCAGCGACAACGGCCGGCTGACTCCCCTCACGGGCATCGTCGACCCGGGGGAGGAGCCCGCCGACGCCGCGGCGCGCGAGGCGCTGGAAGAGGCGGGTGTCGGAATCGGCGTCGACCGCCTCGCCTGGGTGCATCAGATCCCGCGCGTGACCTACGCCAACGGCGATCGTGCCGACTACCTCGATCTGGTCTTCGCGTGCCGGTGGCTGTCGGGGGAGCCGACGCCGGTCGACGGCGAGATGACCGACCTCGGGTGGTACGACGTCTCGCGCGTCGACGAGGTGCTCGACGCCGAGATGGCGGCGCGGGTGCGCGCTGCTCTCACGCCGGGTGCGACGCGGTTCGAGGGCGGCGGGCGGTGACGTCCCGCCTCCGCGTCGTCATCGGCGTCGCGCTCCTGGGCGCGCTGTCCCTGCCGGGGTGCACGGCGGCCGACGACGACGTGGCCGCCTACGTCGACCGCGCCGTCGCCGAGATGCGCGACGGCATCCATGCCGACACCGCCGAGTTCCAGGATGCCGTGACCGCGGCGGAGGGCGAGCTGAAAGCGCGGGAGACGATCAGCGACGCGCACGCCGGTCTCGGCGAACTGGTGGTGGCGGCGGGCGGCATCCATTCGTTCTTCCTCACCCCCGCGGAGGCTATTGCAGCGCGGTCGGTGGATCAGCCGGGCGCGACGTTCCCGGTGCCGTCGGTGTCGACGTTCGAGGGAATCTCGACCGTGTCGCTGCCGTCGTTCAACGGGCAGTCCGCGGAGGCCGAGGAGCGGTACCGATCCGCCGGGCTCACGGCGATGAAGCGGGCGGCGGACGCCACCACGTGCGGGTGGATCGTGGACCTGCGCACGAACGGCGGCGGCAACGCGTGGCCGATGCTCGCCGTGGCAGCCCCGCTGCTCGACGACGGCGACGTCGTGGGTCTGCGCTCGCGGGAGGGCGAGCTGGCGTGGGCGCGCGTCGAGGGCGGCGGCGTCGTGTCGACCCCCGGAGACGCCGGCACCGAGACGCCGGGCGGCTTCACGATCGACGCCCCCGTCGCTCTGCTAACGTCGACGACCACCGCAAGCGCCGCCGAGATCGTGGCGATCGCCTTCGCGGGTCAGGCCGACACCGTGCGCGTCGGCGCGCGCACGGCGGGGTTGACCACCGGCAACGAGGTGCGCGAGCTCAGCGACGGCGCAAGGCTGGTGTTGACCACCTCGTACGACGTCGACCGCACGGGCACCGTCTACGACGGCCCCCTCGAGCCCGATGTCGTCGCGCCGCCCGGCAGCGTCCCGAGCGACATCGAACGGGCCCGCGCCGAGCTGCGCGCCCGCTGCACCTGACGGCCCGGGCCGGCCGACGCAGCGCGGACCGTGTCGACCCGCGCCGAACGCTCCCACCCGGTCGCCCAGACCGTCCGGCTCGCACCGGGTGGGCTCAGACCGTCCGGCTCACGCCGGGTCGGCCGGTTTCGCGGGCAGACGCACCTCGAATGTCGTGTCGCCGGGAGCGCTGCGCACGGTGATGGTGCCGTTGTGGGCGTCCACGATCGCGCGCGCGATCGAGAGGCCGAGTCCCGTGCCGCCGGTCTTGCGGTCGCGCGAGCGATCGGCGCGGGCGAAGCGCTCGAACAGTTGCGAGGCGACGGAGGGGTCGATGCCGGGGCCGTCGTCGTGGACGCGCAGCACGGCCTCGGTGCCCTCGTGCGCGACCGACACGGTCACGGTGCTGCCGGCGGGCGTATGGGTGCGCGCGTTGGCGAGGAGATTCGCGATCACCTGGTGCAGCCGTGACGCGTCGCCGGCCAGCTCGACCGGCTGGTCGGGGACCTCGATGCTCCACGAGTGGTCGGGGCCGGCCGGGCGGGCGTCTCCGACCGCCTCGACCGCGAGCTGCGTGAGATCGACCGATCCGTAGACGAGCTCCTGCCCCTCGTCGAGCCGCGCGAGCAGCAGCAGATCCTCGACGAGGGTGGTCATGCGCAGCGACTGCGCCTGGATGCGCTCGAGCGACTGTTCGGTGGTCTCGACCGCGAGAGCGGTGCGCTGGCGGCTCTCGTCATCCTGGGCCTGCCGCATGGCGCGCAGCGACAGTTCCGAGAATCCTCGGATGGATGCCAAGGGGGTGCGCAACTCGTGACTGGCGTCGGCGACGAACCGGCGCATGAGTTCCTCGTTGCGCTGGCGGGCCGACAGCGAGGCGTCGACGCGGTCGAGCAGGGTGTTCAACGCCAGGCCGACCTGTCCGATCTCGGTATGGTCGTCGACCTGGTCGGCGGGGACGCGCTCGGTGATCGACACATCGCCCTGGTCCATGCGCAGCGAGGCCACCCGGGTGGCGGTCTCGGCGACCGAACGGAGCGGACGCAGACCGAGGCGGATCACGATCGCGATGATCGCGCCCAGCAGCAGCAGACCGCCGGTGGTGACGAGGGCGACGGTGGTGAGGATCGCTCCGATCGTGCTCGTGACGCTCGAGAGGGGCAGACCGACGAGGAAGAGGCTGTCGCTGCCCGGGGACTGGAACGTGCGGACCAGATACTCGCCGAGATTGGGGAGTTCGACGGTCTGAGCGTTCGAGTCCGCCGCCGCTTGCAGGCTGTCGGCGATGCGACTGAGGTCGTCCGTCGACAGGGCGCGGGCGCCCTCGTCGCCCACCACGGCGCCGGTGATGCCCGTACCGCGGGAGTTCATGACGAGCAGCGTGCCCGGATCGAAGAACCCGGATGCCAGCACTTCCTCCGCCGAGCTCTGGAACGCCGCGCGCGGCTGGATCGAGGCCGCGGCCTCGTCGACCTGCGCCCCCAGGTTGACGTAGAGAACGCCGCTGAGGATCGCGCTGGTGGAGATGCCGATCATCACGAGGATGAAAGCGACCATGCCGATGACCGCCGTCATGAGGCGCGCCTGAAGCGTCCAGGGTCGCCGCCGCAGCCGCTGGAACCGGGTCTCGGTCGCGGATGCGCGTGGGGGGACCGGGGGAGCCGGCCGCGGAGGCGGGGTCACTGGGGGGCTTTGATCATGTAGCCGACGCCGCGGACGGTGTGGATGAGCGGCTCGTTGCCGGCGTCGATCTTCTTGCGCAGGTACGAGATGTACAGCTCGACGACGCTCGAGCGACCACCGAAGTCGTAGTTCCAGACGCGGTCGAGGATCTGCGCCTTCGAGACCACGCGGCGCTGGTTGCGCATCAGGAAGCGCAGCAGCTCGAACTCGGTGGCGGTGAGCTCGATCTCCTTGTCGCCGCGCACGACCTCGTGGCTGTCCTCGTTGAGCGACAGGTCGCCGACCCGCAGGATGGGCTCGGAGTCGCGCGTCAGCGCGGTCCCGGCCCGCCGCATCAGGCCGCGCAGGCGCGCCACCACCTCCTCGAGGCTGAAGGGCTTGGTGACGTAGTCGTCTCCGCCGGCGGTGAGACCGGCGACGCGGTCGGCGACGGCGTCCTTTGCGGTGAGGAACAGCACGGGCACGTCGTTGCCCGAGTGGCGCAGGCGCTGCAGCACGGCCATGCCGTCGAGGTCGGGCATCATGATGTCGAGCACCATGGCATCCGGTTCGAAGTCACGGGCGGCGGACAGCGCATCGAATCCGGAGCCGGCGGTCTTGACCTCCCAGCCCTCCATGCGCAGAGCCATCGAGAGGAGGTCGGTGAGCATCTGCTCATCGTCGACGACGAGCACGCGCAGCGCGCTCCCGTCGGGGCGGGTGAAGGCGGGGGCGGCGGCGGTCGCGGTCATGGAACTCATTGTGCGCCCCTATCTATGAGCTTTCTATGGCGCGGCTTATGGGATTCCTGAGAGCGAACGATCCGGCGGCTGAGGACGATCGCGACCCCCACGCCGACGGCCGCCCCGAGCGTGTTCGCGATGACGTCTCGCGGGTCGGCGACCCGGGTCGGCAGGAACGCCAGCTGAGTGATCTCGATCGCGGCGCTCAGCACCAGGCCGAGGAGGATCCCCTGCCACCACCGTCGACGCCACGCGACGACGAGCACGCCCAGGGGGACGAACAGCAGCACGTTCGCGCTGAACTCCACCAGGTCGAAGGTGATCCACGCCGTGCCGGGCCACGACGCCAGCGCGCGGAACACCCGGTGCAGGATGCCGCCCACCCGGTCGTCGTAGATCGAGGGGCGCAGCGTCATCCACCACACCGCTGCGGCGTAGACGCACGAGGCGGCGACGAGCAGTGCCCGTCGCCGCCTCGCCCGACCGATGGTCAGTGGGTGTCTTCCGCCTCGATCTCGGTGCGGTCGCCCGACCAGAGGGTGTGGAAGGTGCCCTCCTTGTCGATGCGGCGGTAGGTGTGCGCCCCGAAGAAGTCGCGCTGACCCTGGATGAGCGCTGCGGGCAGACGCTCGGCGCGCAGGCCGTCGTAGTACGCCAGCGACGAGCTGAAGGCGGGGGCCGGGATGCCGCTCGCCGCCGACAGCGAGACGATGTGGCGCCAGGCGTCCTGGGCGCGACCGAGCGCCTCGACGAAGTACGGGGCGGTCAGCAGTACGGGGAGGGTGGCCTCGGCGTCGTACGCCTCGGCGATGCGGTTGAGGAACTGCGCGCGGATGATGCAGCCGCCGCGCCAGATCTTCGACACCGCGCCCAGGTCGATGTTCCAGTCGTACTGCGCGGCGCCGGCGCGGATCTCGTCGAAGCCCTGCGAGTAGGCCACGATCTTCGAGGCGTACAACGCGAGGCGAACCTGCTCGATGAACGCGTCGGCATCCTCGCCCGACAGCACGTCGGTGCCCGAGGGGCCGGGGAGCTCGCGCGAGACCTCGCGCTGCTCGGGGTGGCTCGACAGCGAGCGGGCGAAGGTCGCCTCGGCGATGCCCGAGACCGGCACGCCCAGGTCGAGAGCCGTCTGAACGGTCCACGCGCCGGTGCCCTTGGCCCCGGCCTGGTCGAGGATGACGTCGACGAGCGGCTTGCCGGTGTCGGCGTCGGTCTGGCGCAGCACCTCGGCGGTGATCTCGATGAGGTAGGACTCCAGCTCGCCGCGGTTCCACTCGGCGAAGACGTCGGCGATCTCGGCCGGCGACTTGCCCGTGGCGCGGCGGATGAGGTCGTAGGCCTCGGCGATGAGCTGCATGTCGGCGTACTCGATGCCGTTGTGCACCATCTTGACGAAGTGGCCCGCGCCGTCGTGGCCGACGTGCGTGACGCACGGCTCGCCCTCGGCGACCGCGGCGATGGACTTCAGGATGGGGCCGAGCGTGGCCCAGGCCTCGTCGGAGCCCCCCGGCATGATCGAGGGGCCGCGCAGCGCGCCCTCTTCGCCGCCCGAGACGCCCATGCCGACGAAGTTGATGCCGGTCTCGCGCACGGCCTTCTCGCGGCGGATGGTGTCGGTGAACAGGGCATTGCCGCCGTCGACGATGATGTCGCCGGGCTCGAACACCTTCACCAGCTCGTCGATGACGAAGTCGGTGGGGCGGCCGGCCTTGACCATGATGATCGCGGTGCGGGGCTTCGACAGCGACGCGGCGAAGTCTTCGTACGAGAACGAGGCGACGAAATTCGCCTCGGGGTGCTGCTCGAGAACGTGCTCGGTCTTGTCCTTGCTCCGGTTGAAGATCGCGACCGTGTTGCCCTCGCGGCTGGCGAGGTTGCGGGCGAGGTTCGAGCCCATCACGGCCAGACCCACGACGCCGATGTTGGCGCGGCCGTCGCCGTCGCCCTCGGGGCGCGAGTCGGCCTCGGCGGTGGGGCGGTCCACCTCTTCGATACCGGGCGCACCCTCGTGCACCTGTGCGGCCTCGTGAGGGGCCTGATCCTGGTCGGTCGAGGGTCCGGTCGGGGAGGGGGTCGACGTCATTCGTTGCTCCGTAAATCGGCTGCGAGAAGGGGTTTCGGGCGCACATGGGGTTGCCGATGCCACTTTATCGGCTCGACTCCCGCGTGTTTCAGGCGGGGGAGAGGCTGAGGCGGTCGACGACCTCCTGCACCTGTTCGCCGGGGGTCAGGTCGAGGTCGACGCGGATCGCCCGCTCGTCGGCATCCGGCATCTCCAACGTCTCGAACTGCGAGGTCAACAGCGACGGCGGCATGTAATGCCCCTGGCGGCGCAGCAGACGATCGAGCACGAGCTTCGGGTCGCCCATCAGCAGCACGAAGGTCACGTCGTCGCGGCGCAGCACGTCGCGGTAGCTGCGCTTGAGTGCCGAGCACGTGATGACGCCGGGCCGTCCGGCGGAGATCTGACCGTCGATCCATCCGGCGACCCGGTCGAGCCACGGCCAGCGGTCGTCGTCGGTGAGGGCGTGACCGGATGCCATCTTCGAGACGTTCTCCGCGGGGTGCAGGTCGTCGCCCTCCTGGAAATCCCACCCCAGACGGCCGGCGAGCATGCCGGCGACGGTGGACTTGCCGGTGCCGGCGGGGCCCATGAATACGAGGACGGGGACGGTCATGGCTTCTCTCTTCGTCGGGGGAAGGGGTCAGATGGAGCGGCGCACTTCGGTGAGCACGGCGGCGACGTACAGCCGCGTGTGCTCCTCCGCCGCGTCGGCGTCGGCCCGGGCGATGGCGGCGGCGGTGGCGACGTGATTGTCGAGCGCGTCGGGGTTCGGGATGCCGGGGGTCAGGCCGTGCATCGAGCGTCCCTCGATCGCGGCGGCGATGGGGGCGCGCGCGGCGGCGAGCATGAGGTTGCCGCTGGAGACGAGGATCAGGTCGTGGAAGGCGATGTCGGCTGCGAGGTACTCGGGCGAGTTGCCGAGACCGGCGGCGCCGAGGCGCTCGAGCTCCTCGGCCAGGCGCAGGATCTCCCCGCGTTGCAGGTCGGTCGCCCGACGCGCGCTCAGTCGCGCGGCGACGGGTTCGACCGCGGCGCGCAGCTCCGTGGTGTTCGCGATGAGCTGGTCGCGGCGCTTGCCGGCGAGCTGCCAGCCGATGAGCCGGGTGTCCAGAGCGCTCCAGTCGGAGGCGGGCCGCACGGTGATGCCGACGCGACGACGCTGAGCGAGCATGCCCATGGCCTCGAGCACGCGGACGGCTTCGCGCACGACGGTGCGCGAGACGCCGTACTCGGCCTCGAGCGCGGCAAGGGTCAGAACGTGGCCCGTGGGCAGGTCCCCGTCGACGATGCGCATGCCGAGGGCGTCCAGCAACGATCCGTGCGATGCGCGGGCCATGACCCCTCCTCAGGTCGTTTGATACGACCTTATCTTGTCAAAGATACGATCTTTATGTGAAAATGCCTTCACTCACCCGTGGGTGCGGGTCACACACAGCTTGCCCGATGCCGCGCCCCCCTGAATCAACGGAGATCTCGTGGACGACTGGACCCAAACACTCGGCACGGCGCCCTTGCTCGCCATCGCCGCGGGCGCGATCGCGCTCATCCTGGTGCTCATCATCTGGCTGAAGGTGCACGCGTTCCTCGCGCTCATCATCGTGTCGCTGGTGACGGCGTTCGTCGCCGGAATCCCGGTGTCGACCATCGTGACCACCTTGACGGGAGGGTTCGGAGGGACACTCGGCACGGTCGCCCTCCTGGTCGCCCTCGGCGCGATGCTCGGCAGGCTCATCGAGCACTCCGGCGGTGCGCAGTCGCTCGCCGAGACCTTCGTGCGCATCTTCGGCGAGAAGCGGGCGCCGTTCGCCCTCGGCATCGTCTCGCTCATCCTCGGATTCCCGATGTTCTTCGACGCCGGGCTCGTCATGATGCTGCCGATCATCTTCGCGATCGCGCGCCGCGTCTCGGGCAACAACGTGCTGCTGTTCGGTCTGCCGGCCGCCGCCGCCTTCTCCGTGATGCACGTCTTCCTGCCGCCGCACCCGGGCCCGGTCACGGCGAGCGGCCTCTACGGCGCGAACCTCGGCCTCGTGCTCATCGTCGGCCTGATCATCGCGTTCCCGATCTGGTACCTCTCGGGCTACCTGTGGGGCAAGTTCATCGCGCGCCGCATCGTGCTGCCCGTGCCCGCCCTCTTCGGCGACGTCGACGCCGATCAGCCGGCCAACCCGCCCAAGCCGCTCACGGTCATCGCCGTCCTGTTGCTGCCGATGCTGCTCATCTTCCTCAACACGGGTCTGACCACCCTGGGCGCCGCCGGCGTCGTGCCGACGGACAACACGGTCGTCCAGGTGCTCATCCTGCTCGGCAACTCGCCCGTCGCGCTGCTCATCACCGTGCTCGTCGCGACCGTCGTCTTCGGCTTCCGCCGCGGCGAGAACGGCACCGCCCTCGAGAAGGTCGTCGACTCGGCGCTCGGACCGGTGTGCTCGGTCATCCTCATCACCGGCGCCGGTGGCATGTTCGGCGCCGTCCTGCGCGCCTCGGGCATCGGCGACGCGCTGGCCGACAGCCTGGGCGACCTCGGTCTGCCGGTCATCGTCGCCGCTTACGTCATCGCCGTCATCCTCCGTCTCGCGCAGGGCTCGGCGACCGTCGCCCTCGTCACCGCCGCGGGCCTGGCGGCCCCGGCCGTCATGGCGGGCGACTTCTCGCCGCTGCAGGTGGTCGCCATCACCCTCGCCACGGCCGCCGGCTCCGTGTTCGCCGGTCACGTCAACGACTCCGGCTTCTGGCTGGTCGGACGCCTGATGGGTATGGACGTCAAGACCACCCTGAAGACGTGGACGGTGCAGCAGGCCATCGAGTCGGTGCTCGGCTTCCTCGCGGCGCTCCTCGTCTTCGGCATCGGCGCGCTGCTGTGACCGGCTCGAACGCCGACCTGTTCGACGTCTCCGACCGGCTCGCGCTCGTCACCGGCTCATCGCGGGGCCTCGGCCGCGCGCTGGCCCTCACCCTCGCCCGCGGCGGCGCCCGCGTCATCGTGCACGGTCGTGACGCGGATGCCGTGGCGCGGACCCGCGCCGAGGCCGAGGAGCTGTCGGGGCGCCCCGCCCACGCGGTGGTGTTCGACGTCACCGATGCCACCGCGGTCGAGACGAGCGTGACCGGCCTGCTCGAGGAGGTCGGGGTTCCCGACATCCTCGTCAACAACGCCGGCGTGCAGCGCCGGGCGCCGATCCACGAGTTCGCGGTCGCCGACTGGGACGACATCGTCGCGGCGAACCTCTCGGGCGTCTTCTACGTCTCGCGGTTCGTCACCCCCGCGATGGTCGCGCGCGGATCGGGCAAGGTCGTCAACGTCGCGTCGGTGCAATCGCGCCTGGCGCGGCAGACGATCGCGCCGTACTCGGCCACGAAGGGCGGCGTCGCGCAGCTCACGGCCGGCATGGCCGCCGACCTCGCGCGGTTCGGCATCCAGGTGAACGCCCTGAGTCCGGGGTACTTCGCGACGGAGATGAACCGCGCCCTGGTCGACGATCCCGAGTTCACGCGCTGGTTGACCCAGCGCACGCCCGCCGCCCGATGGGGCGACTTCGACGAGCTTCGCGGGGCTCTGCTGTTCCTCGCGTCCGACGCGTCGAGCTTCGTCTCGGGGCAGAACATCTTCGTCGATGGCGGGATGACGGCGGTCGTCTGACCGCGGAGAGGAAGACTGATGAAGTCGCTGCTGATCGAGAAGGCGCTCACCGCCCAGGTGCAGGACGTCGCCGTTCCCGAGCCCGGGGAGGGGCAGGTGCGCCTTCGCGTGGAATACGTCGGCATCTGCGGATCCGACCTGCACTACTACTACGAGGGGGCCAACGGCGCCTTTGTCGTGCGCGAGCCGTTGGTCCCGGGGCACGAGCTCTCGGGGCGCGTCGACCTCGATCCCTCCGGTGTTCTGGCAGAGGGGACGCCGGTCACCGTGCACCCCGCCCGCTTCGGCACGCCGCGAGAGGGCATCGAGCACGCCCCGCACCTGTGGCCGGGCGGGTCGTACCTGGGCAGCGCCTCGACATGGCCGCACACCCAGGGCGCGGCATCCGAGTACCTGATCGTCGAGGCCGGCATGGTGCGCGTGCTGCCGGAGGAGCTGCCGGTGCGCCGGGCGGTGCTGGCCGAGCCTCTGGCCGTGGCGCTGCACGCGCTCGGCAAGGCGGGAGACGTCGCGGGACTCGACGTCCTCGTCACCGGCTCGGGACCCATCGGCCTGATGGCCGTGGCCGCCGCGGCGGCGGCGGGAGCGCGCGTCACGGCGACGGACGTGTTGACCGGGCCCCTCGAGCGTGCCGCGGACCTGGGCGCTGCGGCGACCATCGACGTGTCGAGCGAGCAGGTCGAGCCGAACGCGTACGCCGTGGTGCTCGAATGCTCGGGCGTGCCCGTCTCCATCTCGACGGCGCTGAAGGCCGTACGCCCCGGAGGCACCGTCGTGCAGGTCGGCATGCTGCCGGATGACCCGCGCCCGGTGAACCTCGCCCCCTTCATCTCGAAGGAGGTCCGCTACCTCGGCGCGTTCCGATTCCTCGACGAGATCGACCGCGCGGTGCAGCTGCTCGCGTCCACGCCCGGTATCGAGAGCGCGCTCACGCACGAGTTCGCGGTGACGGATGCCGAGCAGGCCTTCGCCGCGGCGCGCGACTCGCAGCGCTCGGGCAAGGTCGTCTTCGCGCTCTGACCGACGAGAACGCCCCGGTCGCCGCCCGCGAGGACGGTGACCGGGGCGTTCGAGCGTCCGATGGGCCCGGGCCGGCCGGGATGTGTCGTGAATGCGCGCGCGGACGCCGTCAGGTCGCGTCGACGATGGTCTACGGGCTCGGCGCGTCGAATCCGTCGGAAGGAGCCGGGGCGCGCGCCGGGGACGACCCCCGCGCGGACACCTCGACGCGAGACCGGGGCTCGAGGAGCAGCCCGGGTGGGCGTCAGTGCTTCTTGTACGAGGCGTTGCGGCCGAGCGAGAAGAGCGCGCCGATCGCGGCGACGCCGCCGATCGCGGCCAGGCCGCCGACGACCCAGATCACGACGTGAGAGAAGAAGCCGCTGTCCATGATGATCCTCCGGGTCGGTGTGGCCCCTCGATCCTACCGTCGCCGTCGCGTGCTCCCGTCCGCCCCCGCATCGCGGGGGTCGAGAGCGCGGGCCGTCGCTGGTAGACTTCCGGGGTACTTCGGCGAGGGATGCCATCGCCGTGCGCCCGCAGGGAGCACCCGGCATCCGTGATCGACGCGGTGATGCAGGCTCCCGGCTTTCCTCACGCGCTCGCGTTCGAGTCGAATCCAGACCACACAGGTGCGGACACCGTCCGCTCACAAGCTGCGGGACATGAGCCCGCGAGGAGAACAACATGTCGGAAGACAACAAGGTCGTCACGGAGCTCCGCGAGAACTTCGGCAAGGGCTTCGCCCGTCGCCTCCGCGCCGCGGGCAAGATCCCGGCCGTCATCTACGGTCACGGCACCGAGCCCCAGCACGTCGCGCTGCCCGGTCACCAGACCGCGCTGCTCATCCGTCGCGCCAACGCGCTGCTCGACCTCGACATCGCGGGCAAGAGCCAGCTCGTCCTGGTGAAGGACGTGCAGAAGGACCCCGTGCGTCAGATCATCGAGCACATCGACCTCATCGTCGTGAAGAAGGGCGAGAAGGTCCAGGTCGACGTGCCCGTCGTCGTCACCGGTGAGCCCTTCCCCGGCACCATCGCGATGCTCGACGCCACCTCGGTGTCGCTCGAGGTCGAGGCCACCCACATCCCGCAGAACATCGAGGTCGACGTCGAGGGCGCCGAGGACGGCACCCAGATCACCGCCGCCGACCTGACGCTCCCCGCCGGCGCCTCGCTGGTCACCGAGCCCGAGACCCTCGTCGTGGGCGTCTCGGTTCCGCTCGACACCATCGCCGCCGACGAGGAGATCGCCGAGGCCGACGCCGAGGTCGCCGAGGAGCAGTCGGAGGAGGCCGAGACGGCCGCCGAAGAGGGCGACGAGAACTGATCCTGCGCGGGTCCTCCGAGACCCGCACACGACGAGGGGACGCGGATTCGCGTCCCCTCGGTCGTTTCCACGGGGTCCGCGCGCGGATCCGGAAGGATGGATGCCATGGCTGACACCTGGCTCATCATCGGTCTCGGCAATCCCGGACCGCGATACGAGGCCACGCGCCACAACATCGGCCAGATGGTTGTCGACGAGCTCGCCGCCCGCCGGCGTGAGGCGTTCCGTGCGCACAAGGCGAACGCGCGCGTGGCCGAGACCTGGGTGCGCCCGGGCGCGGCGAAGCTCATCCTCGCCAAGCCGAACAGCTTCATGAACGTCTCGGGCGGCCCCGCGGCGGGTCTCGCGCGTTTCTACGGCATCGACCCCGATCGCGTCGTCGTCGTCCACGATGAGCTCGACATCCCCTTCGACACGCTCAAGCTCAAGACCGGCGGCGGTCACGGCGGGCACAACGGCGTCCGCGACGTCGCGAAGGCGCTCGGCACGGCGGACTTCCCGCGTGTGCGGGTGGGCATCGGCCGACCGGCGGGTCGCCAGGATCCCGCCGACTGGGTGCTCGACCCCTTCGGCGCCACCGAGCGCACGACGCTGCCGATCCTCGTCTCGGATGCCGCGGATGCCGTGGAGCTCCTGGTCGAGGAGGGACTCGTCGCCGCGCAGCAGCGATTCCACGCCCCGCGCGCCTGAGCGGCGCTGAGCCGACGCCCCGTACGCACGACGGCCCCGGTCCGTGAGGACCGGGGCCGTCGTGGCGGTGAGGGGGTCACATGCCGGAGCCGACGCCGATCCCGATGCCGCTCACGAACGCGACGATGACGGCGATGCCGCCGAGGACCGAGATGGCGACGGCGGCGAAGCCCCATCCGCGCCCGCGGTTCTTGACCGCGGCGACGATGCCCTGGATGAATCCCCAGAGCGCGAAGATCCCGTAGACGGCGAACGCGGCGATGCCGAGCACACTGGCGGCGATGGCCTTCTGCGAGGCGTCCGGCGGGAAGGTCGTCGGGTCGTTCTGACCGTCCAGCCCGGCGTACTGCTGCAACCCGCCGGCCTGCACGCCGGCGATGACGGCGAGGATGATGCCCACGACGACGCCCGCGGCCGCGGCGAGGAACGCGATCAGCCCGAGGGTCGTCGATCGCCGACCGCCGTCGTACACCGGTGCCGAGGGCGCCCGGCCGGCGTCGGGGTAGGCGTTCGCGCGATCGTAGGGCGGGGGAGTGGTGCTGCTCACGGGATCCTCCTCGGATGGGTCGACGGGCCGTTGCCCGGACCCCAGCCTAGGAAATCCGCCGTCGCCGCTCACCGGGTGGACGGCGGGCGCGCCGACCGGTAGCGGGGTCAGACCGCGACGCCGGTTCCACCCGGCAAGGTCGCGATCCCGCCGACGAGCGCGAGGGCGACGAAGATCCCGAAGAGCACAGGTCCGAGCACGCCGATCACGATCGCCGCAACGCCCGCCCCGCGTGCGGAGCCGCGCACCGTCGCCACGATGCCCATCGCGACCGCGGCGACGCCGATGACCGTCGCCGTCCAGAAGGTGATCTCGCCGACCAGCACCAGATCGCGGACGGGTGAGAGCACCCGGAGATCGATGGTCGAGGGGCCGGCGGCGAGGAGACCGGGCCCGGCACCCCGCGCGATGCGGAACGCGACGAAGCCGGCGACGGCGGATGCCAGCACCCCCGCGATCAGCGCCAGCAGCAGAGCCCACGTTCCCAGCGGCCGCCCGCGGCGCTTCGTCGGCACGGGAGCGAGCAGGGTCCCGACCGGCGGCGCGACGTGGGGCGCCGTGAAGACCGGTCCGTCCGGAGCGCTGGGGGAGGACATGCCGCCACTCTACGCAGCACCCTCCCTCCGGGGTGGCTCAGCCCGTCGAGCCCCGTCCCGGGTGGCTTCGCTTCACGCGGAGGTGGCTGAACCCGTCGACGTCACCGGTCGACACCGTACGAATGACCGTGCCCGTGTTCGTCCAGCCCCGCCCGGTGTCGGTGGCCCCGCGTAGACTTTCCCGAGTGACAGTTCCCGGGATCGTCCGCGCCCTCGAGCAGGCTGAGTCGTACCGCGAGGCCGCGTCCGCGGCCTCCGCCGACCTGTCTCTCTCCCTCGTCGACGGCCTCGACGCGCCCGTCATCGCGGGCCTGATCGAGCGTCGTCGCGCCTCGGGCGACCCGGGCGCCGTTCTGGTGATCGCGCCGACGGGTCGTCGGGCCGAGTCGCTCGGTCCGGCACTGGATGCCGTGCTCCCCGGCGCCCAGGTGCTGCACTTCCCCGCCTGGGAGACGCTGCCGCACGAGCGGTTGAGCCCCAGCCCCGAGACGGTCGGGCGCCGCCTCGACGTCCTCCGGCGCATCGCCGCGTGGAACGGCGAGTCGCCCCTGGTCGTCACGGCGTCCGTCCGCAGCGCCCTCCAGCCCCTCGCGCCCGGGCTCGGCGACGTCGAGCCCGTCGAACTCGTGGTCGGCGGACGCGGGCACGAGCTCGAGAGCGTCACCACCCGCCTCGTCGAATTGGCGTACCACCGGGTCGACATGGTGTCCCGGCGCGGCGAGTTCGCCGTGCGCGGCGGCATCCTCGACGTCTTCCCTCCGGTGGCCGACCACCCCTATCGCGTGGAGTTCTTCGGCGATGAGGTCGATCAGATCCGCGCCTTCTCGGTCGCCGACCAGCGATCGCTGCCCGGCGAGGTCACCGAGGTCACCCTCGTCCCCAGCCGCGAACTCCTCCTCACCTCGGAGGTGCGCGCCCGAGCGGCCGCGCTGCGCGACGGGTACCCGGGCCTGCGTCAGCTCCTGGAGAAGATGGCCGAGGGAATTCCCGCCGAGGGCATGGAGTCCCTCATCCCCGTGCTCGTCGACGATCTCGTCACCCTCGTCGACTACCTGCCGGGCGGCAGCGCCGTCGCCCTCGTCGATCCAGAGCGTTCTCTCGCCCGCGCGACGACCCTCGGCGACACCAACCGCGAGTTCCTCGAGGCCGCCTGGTCGGCGGCGACCGCGGGGGCCGACACCCCCGTCGATCTCGACTCCGGCGACTTCGTGACGCTCGACGACCTGCACGAGCGCGCGAGCGGTCGCGGAGGCGTGTGGTGGCAGCTCAGCGCTTTCGATTCCGGAGCGGCGGATGCCGAGGACGAGGGCCTCGTGATCGGCGACGACTCCGCTCAGCGCGTCAAGGCCGACGCGGTGCCGTCGTTCCAGGGCAACGTCGAGGGAGCCACCGCGCACGTCGGTCAGCTGCTCGCCGACGGCTGGTCCGTCGTGGTCACGGCATCCGGACCGGGGATGGTGGATCGCGCCCGAGACGTCCTCGCGGAGCGCGGCATCGCGGCCCGACGGGTCGACGATCTGCGCCTCCCGCCCGAGCCCGGGGTGGCCCACGTCGTGTGCGCGCCGATGGAACGGGGCTTCCAGCTCGTCGAGGCGCGGTTCGCCGTGATCACCGAGACCGAGTTCTACGGCCGGTCGGTGGGTTCCGACAACCGCGGCGCGAAGAAGCTCGCATCCCGTCGGCGCAACGTCGTCGATCCTCTGCAGCTCAAGCCCGGCGACGTCGTCGTGCACGCCACGCACGGCATCGGCAAGTTCCTCGAGCTGACGCAGCGCGAGGTCTCCAGCGGTGGCCGCAACGCGGTGAAGACGACGAAGGAATACCTCGTCCTAGAGTATGCGCCGGCCAAGCGCGGCTATCCCGGCGACAAGCTGTTCGTCCCCACCGACCAGCTCGACCTGCTGTCGAAGTACGTCGGCGGCGAGGCGCCGACGCTGTCGAAGATGGGCGGCAGCGACTGGGCGGCCGCCAAGGGCCGTGCCCGCAAGGCCGTGCGCGACATCGCGGTCGAGCTGGTGAAGCTGTACTCGGCGCGCATGGCGTCCAAGGGCTACGCCTTCGGGCCCGACACCCCGTGGCAGCGCGAGCTGGAGGAGGCGTTCCCCTTCGCCGAGACGCAGGATCAGCTGCAGACGATCGACGAGATCAAGGCCGACATGGAGAAGCCGATCCCGATGGATCGCCTGCTCTCCGGCGACGTGGGCTTCGGCAAGACCGAGGTCGCGGTGCGCGCCGCGTTCAAGGCCATCCAGGACGGCAAACAGGTCGCGATGCTCGTGCCGACGACCCTGCTGGTGAAGCAGCACCTCGAGACGTTCGCCGAGCGTTTCGCCGGGTTCCCCGTCACCGTTCGCCCGCTCTCTCGCTTCCAGACCGACAAAGAGGCGAAAGCGACGCTCGCGGGCCTCACCGACGGCACGGTCGACATGGTCATCGGAACGCACCGCATCCTCACCGAGAAGGTCGTCTTCAAGGACCTCGGGCTCATGATCATCGATGAGGAGCAGCGCTTCGGCGTCGAGCACAAGGACCAACTGAAGAAGCTGAAGACCAACGTCGACATCCTGGCGATGAGCGCGACACCCATTCCGCGCACGCTCGAGATGGCGGTCACCGGGATTCGCGAGATGTCGACCCTGGCCACCCCGCCGGAGGACCGGCATCCGATCCTGTCGTATGTCGGCCCGCGCAACGACAAGCAGATCGCCGCGGCCATCCGCCGTGAACTGCTGCGCGAAGGCCAGGTGTTCTACGTGCACAACCGCGTGTCGTCGATCCAGCGGGTCGCCGCGCACCTCGCCGAGCTCGTACCCGAGGCGCGCATCGTCGTCGCCCACGGGCAGATGGGTGAGCACGCCCTCGAGCAGGTCGTCGACGACTTCTGGGAGCGCCGGGCCGACGTGCTCGTGTCGACCACGATCATCGAGACCGGTCTTGACATCTCGAACGCGAACACGATCATCATCGACCGTGCCGACAAGTACGGCCTGTCGCAGCTGCACCAGCTGCGCGGGCGTGTGGGGCGCGGCCGCGACCGGGCCTACGCGTACTTCCTCTTCGACGACATGAAGCCGCTGTCCGAGACCGCGGCCGACCGCCTCGAGACCATCGCGGTCAACAACGACCTCGGTTCCGGAATGCAGGTGGCGTTGAAAGACCTCGAGCTGCGCGGAGCCGGCAACCTGCTGGGAGCGGAGCAGGCGGGTCACATCGCCGGCGTCGGATTCGACCTGTACCTGCGCATGATCGGCGAGGCGGTGTCGACATTCCGCGGTGAAGACGTCGACGGCCCGACCGAGCTGCGCCTCGAGCTGCCGGTCGATGCGCGTCTGCCCGAGTTCTACATCGACAGCGAGCGGCTGCGCCTCGAGGCGTACCAGAAGCTGTCGGCCGCGGCATCCGCCACGGCGAAGGACGATGCCATCGACCTCGTCGTCGAAGAGCTCCGCGACCGCTACGGTGAGCCCCCGGCGGAGGTCGAGGGTCTCGTCGCCGTGGCGCGTCTTCGTCGCCGTGCCGCCCAGGCCGGACTCGCCGACGTCGTGGCGATGGGGTCCAACCTGCGTATCGCCCCCGCCGACCTCCCCGACTCCATGCGCGTGCGTCTCCAGCGCCTCTACCCGAAGGCGAAGCTGGTGGCGGGAGGGGATGCCATGGTCGTCCCCCTTCCTCAGGATGCCGACGACGCGAACCTCATCGCCTGGGTGCGGCAGCTGCTCGATGCGCTCTGGCCCGCTCCGGCGCAGAAGAGCGCCGAGGCCGCGAACGCCTGAACGGTCACGGTCCGCCGAGGGATTCCCGGATGGCCCGGTCGACGACGCGTCGGCCGGGCCATCCCGCGTTTCGGGCCTGTTTCCGCGGCATCACGATCGCGACACGCCCGGGGTGTGTGCTCGATTCGACGGGGTGGTCGTTCGGGCGTAACTTATTACTTGTTCGCCCCACAGGGGAGAGCGGAGCGGCCGGAAGGCCCCGCAGCCCCTCAAGTAGCGAACCACCCCCAACATCTGTTCTTGAGA